>JBKDKQ010000001.1:0-3867 GCA_046344875.1 Labrys sp. (in: a-proteobacteria)
TACGGTCGCCCGGCCTCCCGCGCTCTCGATACGCGCCGCGAGGGCCGTCAGCCGATCCACCGAGCGCGCCACAAGCACCACGTGCGTGCCCTGCGCCGCCATCGCCAACGCCAGTGCCTCGCCAATGCCGGACGAGGCACCGGTCACGATCGCCACCTTCCTCATGCGGTGTCCCTTCATGCGCTGTCTCCCACCAATCCTTTGAGCGCCGCGACCACCGCTTCGGGCGCCTCCAGCGGCGCCAGGTGTCCGCACGAGGGTACGACCTCGAGCGTCGCGTTCGGCGCGAGCGCCGCGAACGGGCGCATGTGCTCGACGGGGTAGAGCCGGTCCTCGGCGCCCATCAGGATCGTGGTCGGCACCGTCAGGCGCGGCAGCACCTCGCCGAGTCCCGCAAACCGGGTCAGCACGGTACGCACAGTCACCGCGGCCGCGGCCTTGTCGAAGCTCCTGAACGCGGACACGAAGGCGCGGACCCGCTCGGGATGGGCCTTCCGCGAAGCGGGAGAGAACATCGAGCGCGCGACACCGTTGCCCCAGAACTCGGTCGCGCCGAACCATCGCGTGCCCCACACCTCGAACGCGTGTCCGCCGAGGCTCGGGCCGAGCGGCGCGTTCATCATCAGTACGCCGCGCACACGATCAGGCGCCTTCACGCCGAGATGCGCGGCGATCTGGCCGCCCCAGGAGCAGCCGGCGATGAAGGCCCGTTCGAGGCCGAGCGCATCGAGCAGGTCGAGCACGACGTCGGCGTAGGCGTCGGGCTGAACCTCGCTGCGAGGCGCATCGCTTAGACCGAAGCCTGGGCCGTCGATGCGGATCGTGCGCCACCCCTCGCCGAGCAGGGGCGCCAGGGGCGCGAACAAGCGGTGGTCGCTGAACAGCGATGGCCACAGCACGACCGGCGCGCCCGCGCCTTCATCGACGAGCGCAAGGGCGCCGACGCGGGTCGGGATCCGGCGGAGGTGGGAAGGTGTCGTCACGTATGGACCTCAGTTGCTGATGCTCGGGGTCGACCGGACCCAATCGGACGAGGTGACTTGTTGAAGAAGAAAGCGAGCGGTAGACACAGCGGTGATCGACAGGCCGATGCCTCGGCCATCCTTGCTGATCCGCAGCGGCCTCTCCGGGCCCTCGACGATGTTCGGCAAGCGCACCGAGACCCACTCGACGGAGCTCGCGCGGAGCGCTGCCTCCATGCGGTCCTTGTCCTCGATGATGGGCAGGAGCCAACGGACGAAGAGCGGGAGCACGATGCGGTTCGCGAACCACGTCCCGCTGCTGCCAGCCCCGACGTTCGACATGCAGACGATGCGCGGCACGCCCTGCTTCGCCATCGTGGCGAGGACGACCTTCACCGAGTCCGAGACGAGCGTGGTTGGCCGGCCATCGCCTTTCCCGCCGATGCCGAGGCAGTGGATGACGGCGTCGGCGCCGCGGACGCAGCGTCCGACATCCTCCGACACGGTGGGGCTGCCGCCCAGAACGGTGAGCTGCGGATGGCTCAGCGACATGCGGCTCGGATCACGAACCAGCGCCGTGACCTCGTGGCCTTGCTCAAGCGCCTGCGAGAGTACGAGTCCACCCGTGAGGCCGGTGGCGCCGAAGAGGGCGAGCTTCATCGTGTCCCCCCCGTCGCGCAGCCCCTGGCGCTCGGCGAAATCGAACAGCCGCCGCGCGGCGACTGGCTTCTGTCGTCACTCGGAGAAACAGCGTTGCTCAGTAAATACACTGTTGCCGCCTCCGCAAAAAAATTGGCGTTGGGCGTTGAGACGGGCGCTGCCGCATCGCCGGCGCCCTCAGTAACGCAGGCTGATGCGCAGCACCAACGCCTCGCGCGCTGCCAAGGTGAAGCGCGACTCGTCCCACTTGGGACTCGCCATCGCGTAGGTGCGGTTGTTCGAGACGCCGTAGCCCTCGGACGGAATGCCCACGAAATTCCTGTCAAGCCGGCCGTTGCCGTCTTCGTCATGCACCACCGCCACCGCGTAGGCGCCTGGCGCCAGACCTCCGAACACGCACGCGGCCTGGGTGCCATCGATCCGCGCGCGCACGGTGCGCACGCCCTCGCCGTCCGGGAAGCTGGCCGCGTCGTTGAACAGGCGGCAGTTCAGGGTGCCCTTGGCGTTGCGAAAGGACGCCACCTCCACCCGCAGGGTGACGGCACCCTCGTCACGAGCCTGCGCTGGCGCGGCCATCCCTACCGGGGTTAGTGCGGCAACGCAAAGCGCCGCCAGGATTCGGGCGCAGTGCTTCATGGTGATTTCTCCAACAAGGTTGCAGCGCGAGGCTGATTGAGTCGAAGGCTGGCCAGCACATCGGTCACCGCGAGGCGGGCCAGCCGCTCGCCGTCGCGGTCAAAGGGCGTGATGCCCTCGACTTCGAGGGTGACGGGCCCATGCACCGCAGCCCACAGGCGCACGGCGGCCTCGCGGGCGTCGTCCGGCCCTGCACCGACTGCAGCGCGCGCCTCGGCCACCGCGGACTCCACCGCGCCCAGGGCCAGCCGCGCCTGCTGCCGCGAGTACTCAGTCGGTACGTGCTCGGGCAGCGCATTGCCGAACATCACACCGAACAGCGCCCGGTTCGCGAGCGCGAAGCTGCGGTAGGTGAGCATCACCGGCAGCAGTGCCTGCACGGGGTCGCGGTGGCGGCGCCGCTCGCGCTCGACGGTAAAGCGCAGCCGCGCGAAGCCCTCAACCTTCAGGCCTTCGCTCAGTCCGTTCTTGCCGCCGAACAGCGTGTAGACGACCTTCGTGGAGCAGTTGGCCCGTTGCGCCAGGTGACGCAACGTCAGAGCCTGCGGCCCGTCCTCAGCCAGCAGCCGGGCCGCCAGCTCCAGCAGCCCGCGGCGGACCACGTCATCGCCCGCGGCGCGGGCACTCTGGTAGTCAAAGCTATCGTTGGTGACATTCATTGGGTAACATTGTTACCAACTTAACCAAATGGAGTCAAGCGCAGACCGGCGTGACCATGAGCGTGCGGAGACGCGTGGCGTTGCTGGATTGGGCGCGACAAGCCGATGCCTGGATCTTCGAAGACGATTACGACAGCGAGTTCCGTTATGTCGGGCCGCCTTTCGCCGGCGGGTCGAACGGGAATTGGCCCCGGCATTCAAGACCGCCTGCACCGCGCTTGCGGATATCGCTGCCATCGACGCCGAAATCGCGACCGAGAACCGCAAACTCGACGCGGCGGGCCGTCGGGAGCGCATCGCCTCGACCGGACGAACGGCCGGTTCCCGGCGATGACCGAGCCGGTGGCGTCCTACGACGGGATCACGTGGGCGGACAACTTCGGGGGCACGGCTTCTGCACCCGCCTGCGGTCCGAGCAGCCGCGCAACCTCGGGGCGACCCTGTCGCCGCTCGACACCTTCCTGCTACTGCAGGGCTTAGAGACGCTCCCCCAGGCTCGGTTGGCGCTGGTCGCTTTTCAGTTTTGCGAGGCGCCGCAAGACCAGCCAATCGCGAAGCGGGGTCGGAAGCCATTCGAGAAAACAATAGAGGTAGACATTCTTGCCCAAGAAGACTCTCGCCGGCGGGCGGCGGGCGGCGGGAGCGCAGCAGTTTTTCGGTAGCGCGAGCGATATCGCTGGGCGGGGAGCCATCAATTGATCGAATCTCATTTTTCATGAACTCGATGGTCCCCCCATAGAGTTGCTTGTGCTCATCTGACCACTGACTCGCGGCAGCGTCGATCCCGGCGGTTGCCTTTCTCCAGATTTCGGTTTGAATATCTCCTGGCAGAACATTTGAAATCGGGATCCCCCAAGGTTCGAGCTCGAGTCGGAGCGCATCGGTGGCGGCTTCGAGCGCAAACTTGGACGCGCAATAGGCGCCGTTAAACGGCATCGAACTCTTTCCCG
>JBKDKQ010000002.1:0-64443 GCA_046344875.1 Labrys sp. (in: a-proteobacteria)
GGTTTATGCGGAAAGGCCCGGCGCAAGCCGGGCCTTTTTCGTTGGGCACACCCGCCCCCCTTCCCCGGCTCCGCCGGGGAAGGTGTCGGGCAACGCCCGACGGATGGGGTCGGCCGTCATAGGGCGCGACCCTGCACCACCGACCCCTCCCGCCGACTGCGTCGGCACCCTCCCCACGTCCCGTGGGGAGGGAATCCCGCGCCCCAATGAAGCACGCCACACCCCCCTTCCCCGGCCAACCGGGAAAGGTGTCGGGCAACGCCCGACGGATGGGGTCGGCCGTCATAGGGCGCGACCCTGCACAACCAACCCCTCCCTGACCCTCCCCACGTTCCGTGGGGAGGGAAGCGCGCTCGCGAGCTCGCTCACCCATCGCCGCGCAAGGAAGCTTCGATCGTCGCGACCACGAGAGGTAGACCACCCAGCACCGCGTCGTCGCGGAACCGAAGCACACGCCAACCGTGTTCGCCGAGCCAACGGTCCTTCACCGCGTCACGCGCGGACTGGTCCGGATCGTCATGGGTACGGCCGTCGACCTCGACGACGAGCCGCGCGGCGACACACGCGAAATCCGCGAACCAGGGTCCGATCGGCATCTGTCTGCGAAAATGCGCACCGCCGCAGCGATGTGCCCGGACGGCCTGCCAAAGAACCGCTTCAGCCCGCGTCGGCTTTCTGCGCGCCGCGCGGGCGAAATCGCGGGTCGATGGCGGACCGGACTGCGTCTTCATCAACGCAGGATTGCATGGTACGGTCGATCAATCGCTTCGTGCGGTTGCGGATACCGATGGGGAAGGTGTGGGGCATGACCCAGCCGACCCCTCCCTGACCCTCCCCACGTTCCGTGGGGAGGGAAGATCGCGAACCGCCACCCCCCTTCCCCGGCCATGCCGGGGAAGGTGTCGGGCAACGCCCGACGGATGGGGTCGGCCGTCATAGGGCGCGACCCTGCACCACCAACCCCTCCCGCCGACTGCGTCGGCACCCTCCCCACGTCCCGTGGGGAGGGAAGCCCGCGGCTCAGACCTTGCCGGTCAGCGCGTTGCGGTAGAGTTTCATGGCGCCGGCCTTGGTGAGCTTCACCGGGTTGCCGCCGGCGGTCGGGTCCTTCGGGGCCATTTTCGACATCAGCTCGAACTGCTTGTCGTCGACCTTCAGCCCCTCCAGCGTGTGCGGGACGCCGAGCTCCTCGCGCAGCTTCAGCGTCCAGTCGAGGAACGCCGCAAAACGCGGCTTCAGGCCGATATAGGCCGCCAGGCGCTCGATCTTCTCCTTGGTCGCCTTCTTGTTGAAGGCGAGCACATAGGGCATGAACACCGCGTTCGTCAGGCCGTGATGGGTGTCATAGAGCGCGCCGACCGGATGCGACAAGGCGTGGATCGCGCCCAGGCCCTTCTGGAAGGCGGTCGCGCCCATGGCGGCGGCGGACATCATCTGCGCGCGCGCCTCGATGTCGGTGCCGTCCTTGGCAGCGCGTGGAAGATACTCCTTCACTAGCCGAATACCCTCAACCGCGATCCCCTCACCCATCGGATGGTAGAATGGTGAGCAATTGGCCTCAAGGCAATGCGCCAGCGCGTCCATGCCGGTGCCGACCGTGATATGGCGCGGCATGCCGACCGTCAGTTCCGGGTCGCAGATCGTGATCTTGGGCATCATGCCGGGATGGAAGATCACCTTCTTGGTGTGGCTCTTTTCCTGCGTGATGACGCCGGCGCGGCCGACCTCGGAGCCCGTGCCCGCCGTCGTCGGCACGGCGATGACCGGCGCGATGCCGGCGGGATCGGCGCGCAGGTACCAGTCGCCGATATCCTCGAAGTCCCACATCGGCCGCTTCTGGCCCTTCATGAAGGCGATGACCTTGCCGGCATCGAGCGCAGAGCCGCCGCCAAAGGCGACGACGCCGTCATGGCCGCCCGCGCGCATCACCTCGAGGCCCGCATAGACGTTGCTCTCGACTGGGTTCGGCTTGATGTCGGAAAAGATCGCGGCCTTCAGGCCGGCCGCCTGCAGCTGCGCGAGCGCCGCCGCCGTCATCGGCTGCTTGGCAAGGAACGGATCGGTGACGAGGAGCGGCGCCTTGATCCCGACGCTCTCGCACGCCGCCGCGAGTTCCGAGATGCGACCGGCACCGAAGCGGACGGCGGTCGGGTAGTTCCAATTGGCGCGGGGGCTCATGGTCGATGTTGCTCTCATCGTTCGGGGTGGGAATGGTTTTGCGACTAAGCACAGAAGGGGAAAAGCGGAAACGGCCTCTCGCGCCTGTCAGACCTCGGCTTGGAGAAAAGCGTCATGGATCGACGAAGAACGATGCATTCCTCTAGGCGGCGTGGTTGATCGGGCGAGCCCGCTCGATACGGGCGCGCCGCTCGGGCGAGTTGAGGGCCTGCCACAGATCGTTGCGGCGCTGCACGTTGAGCCAGAAATCCGGCATGTTGCCGAAGACGCGGGCGAGCATCAGCGCCGTGTCCGCCGTGATCGCGCGCCGGTTCACGCAGAGCTCATTGACGTGCTTGCGCGGTACGCCCATCGCCTCGGCCAACGCCCCCTGAGTGAGCGCAAGCGGTTTCATGAACTCTTCCGTCAGCATTTCGCCAACAGAAACAGGCTGTCGCACGGTCGTCAGCATGGCCCCTCACCGATAGCTGTGGTCGTCGAACTAGACGTCGGCTGCCCTGCCCGCCTTTCCACCCGCCTCAGATCGAGCGGAGGTGGAAGCTCTTGGGCTGGGTGACCGCGTCGTAGCCGAGCCGCGACAGGGCCGTGCCGCGGCCGGTATCCTTGACGCCGGTCCAGGTAAGGCCCGGATCGAGGTAGTCGCAGCGGTTCATGAAGACCGTGCCGGTCTCGATCGCGTCGCCGATGCGCTCGGCGGCGTCGACATCGCTAGTCCAGATCGCGGCGGTGAGGCCATAGGGCGAATCGTTCATCAGTCGGATCGCCTCGGCATCGTCCTTCACCTTCATGATGCCGACGGTGGGGCCAAAGCTCTCGTCCTTCATCACGCTCATCGAGTGATCGACGTTCGTCAGCACCTGCGGCGCGAGATAGGCGGTGCCGGCCTTCGAGGCGGGGAAGGCGCGCTCATCGAGATGAGCAACAGCGCCCGCGGCGACGGCCTCGGCGTTCTGCTTGCGCACCCAGTCGGCGAAGCGGACATTGGCCATCGGGCCGAGCGTCGTCGTCTCGTCGAGCGGATTGCCGAGCACATACTTGCCGGTGAGTTCCACAAACCCCTTCACGAAGGCGTCGTAGTGGCTCTCATGGACATAGACGCGCTCGATGCCGCAGCAGCACTGGCCGGCATTGTACATGGCGCCGTCGACGAGGTTCTCGATCGCATGGGCGAGATTGGCGTCCTCGCGCACATAGGCGGGGTCCTTGCCGCCGAGTTCGAGGCCGAGGCCGGTGAAGGTGCCCGCCGCCGCGCGCTCGATGGCGCGACCGCCGGCGACCGAGCCGGTGAAGTTGCAGAAATCCGCCATGCCGGCGCCCAGGACGCGCGTGGTCTGGTCATGGGTCATGACGAGGTTGGTGAACAGGCCCTTCGGCATGCCGGCGCGGTCCATCGCCATCTGGAAACGGTCGCCGACGAGAATGGTCTGGGCGGCATGCTTCAGGATCACCGCATTGCCCGCGATCAGCGCCGGCGCGATGGTGTTGACGGCGGTGATGTAGGGGTAGTTCCACGGCGCCACGACGAACACGACGCCGACCGGCTCGCGCTTGATCATGCGGCGGAAGCCCGCCTTGGCGTCATGCGGCACCATCGGCGCGAGGCTTTCCTCGGCGATCTCGGCCATGTAGCGCACACGCGCCTCGAACGGTCCGAACTCGCCGCCATAGCGCACCGGCCGCCCCATCTGCTGGGCGAGTTCCGGCACGATCTCCTGGTTCATGGCGAGCATGGCGTCCATGAACTTCAGGACCATCGCCTTGCGCTCGGCGAGCGGCACCTGCCGCCAGGCCTTCTGCGCCACGCGGGCCGCCGCGAAGGCGGCATCGACCGCCACGTCCGACGCCGCGGTCTTGCGCACCAGTTCCTTGCCGTCGATCGGCGAAATGCAGACGATATCGCTCATGGAAAGGCTCCTTTGAAGCCGCCTCTGTGATCACAAACTGGACGATGCGATACAGGAAAGCGATTTGGCCCGCCACTGGGAATGTACGAACCGCCGCGATCGCTGTCCCCTCCGCCGCGCGCCAATCGGGCGCGCTTCGCTTGCCGACTTCGGCGCCCCTCAGATGATCTCGAAATACCGCTCCATCTCCCAATCCGTGATCGCCTTGCGGAACTCGCGCTCCTCCCACTCGCGAGTGGCGGCGTAGTGATCGACGAAGGCGTCGCCGAACAGGGCGCGGGCAGGCTTGGAGGCCGCGAGGCGTTCGGCCGCTTCCATCAGCGAGCGCGGCAGCTGGCTCTTCTTCGGCAGCTTCTTCTCATAGGCGTTGCCCATGATCGGCTCGCCGGGCTCGATCCGGTTCTCGATGCCCCACAGGCCCGATCCGATCGCGGCCGAGAGCGCGATGTAGGGATTGATGTCGGCTGCCGCGATCCGGTACTCGACGCGCTGCGACTTTTCCGAGCCCGGAATGACACGCAGCGCCGTCGTGCGGTTCTCGACACCCCAGGCCGCCGCCGTCGGCGCCCAGTAGCCGGGGATCAGCCGCGTGTAGGAATTCACCGTGCAGGCGACCATGGCGAGAAGCTCCGGCATCAGCGCCTGCTGGCCGCCGACATACCAGCGCATCTCGTCGGACATCTTGTAGGGCTTCGAGCCATCGTAGAAGACGCCCTTGCCGCTGCCCTTGTGCGTCAGCGAGGTGTGGATATGGCCCGACTGTCCCGGCCAGTCGCGCGACCATTTGGCCATGAAGGTCGCCATCCAGCCGCGGCGCTGCGCCAGGATCTTGGTGATGGTCTTCAAGAGCGCCGCCTTGTCGGCTGCGCGCAGCGCACCGTCGACCTTGATCGCGGCTTCCAGAACACCGGGTCCGGTCTCGGTGTGCAGACCCTCGATCTCCATGTCCATGGCGCGGGCCGTGTCGAGCAGTTCCTTGTAGAACTCGGCATGAACACCGGCGCGCAGCATGGAATAGCCGAAGAAGCCCGGCGTGATGTTCTTGAGGCCGCGATAGCGCTTCTCGCGCACGGAATGCGGCGTCTCCTCGAACAGGAAGAACTCGTATTCGATCGCGGCTGCGACCGCGTAGCCCATGTCGTCGGCCTTCTTGAGGACGCGGCGCAGCGTGCCGCGCGGGCAGACGGCCTCGGCCTCGCCCGTGAATTCGCCGATGAAGAGCGGGATGTCGCCCTCGAAGGGGATCAGCCGCATCGTGTCCGGCACGAAGCGGACGTCGGCGTCCTTGTAGCCGTTGTGCCAGCCCGAGACCGTGACGTTGTCGTAGAGCTGATCGTTGGAGTCCCAGCCGAGCACGACGTTGCAGAAGCCAAAACCCTTTTCGAGCGCGGACTCGAACTTCTCGCGCGCCATGTATTTGCCGCGGAAGATTCCATCGACGTCGAAGACGCCGACCTTGATCTCGGGAAGATTCCGCTCGCGGACATAAGCGACGGCGTCTGCTGCGGTTTTGATCTTCGGGGCGGCGGTCATGACGGTCCTCATCTTCTGATTCATGATGAGGGCCGCGGACGGATCCGTCCGCGGCCCCCGCAGTCTTCCGGCCTCAGTGCGCGGCCTTCTCGAGCGCGCGCTCGGCGGCGGCGATCTCGTTCTGGCGACGCTTGATCTCGTCGCCGATCGGCGGGCCCTTGAAGCGGCGGTTCTCGATCGCGAACCAGATCACCGCCAGCAGGACGACATAGCCGACCGAGTACCAGATGAGGCCGGGCACGAACCCTTCCTCGCCGAAGCTTCCGGCCGACGGAACGAAGACATGGCCCGCGATCGTGATCAGCACGGTACCGATCATGATGATGATGCCGAACACCTTCGACAGGCCGCCGAGGCGGAACTTGCCATAGGTCGTCCAGGTCTTGCCCTCGGCGAAGAAGCCGGCGATGACCGGCATGGCGTAGGAGATGTACAGATACATGGCGCAGCCCGTGGACAGCGCGGCGAAGGCGCCGAGCGGCGTCGTGACCGCCGTCAGGACCACCGCCACGATGGCCGTGAACCAGATCGCGGCGATCGGCGTGCGGTAGGTCGGGTTGACCGACTTCAGGAGGCCGGACGCCGGCAGACCGTCGTCGCGAGCGAAGGCGTAGATCATGCGCGAGGTCGAGGTGACCGCCGACAGGGCGCAGCAGAAGTTGGCGATGATGATGCCGATCAGCATCAGCTTGCCCAGCGCCGACGGCAGGATTGCGGCGATGAACAGGTTGTTGAAGGACGACCAGCCGGTCGCGGCGGCCGCCGTCGTGTCCGGAATCGCCAAGATCATCGCGCAGATCAGCGCGAAGCCGAAGACGATCGACCAGAACACCGAGTGCAGCATGCCCTTGTGAACCGTGTCGCGGGCATTGACAGTCTCTTCGGCCGTGTGGGCCGAGGCGTCGAAGCCGGTGATCGTGAACAGCGGGTAGAGAAGGCCGATCAGGATCGCCATCAGGATCGAGCTCTGCGCCGGAGCGACGCCGCCGCCCGCGTCACCCGTGTTGTTCACGAGTGTGAAGAGCTTCGCCGTGTTGAAGTCCGGCGCCGCCATGATGAACATGCCGATCAGGATCACCGTGACCACGAGGATCAGGTAACCCGAGAAGTCGGTGAGCATCGTCGTCAGCCGGATGCCATAGGTGTTCAGCAGGGCCTGAGCGGCGGTGATGACCGCCACCGCGCCGATCTGCGTCCAGGTGCCCCAACCCGACACGTCCCAGCCGAGCCAGGCGCCGAAGAACAGGTCCTTGGTGATGAGGTAGAGGAACACGTTCACGGCCGGGATGACGAAGAACAGGCCGAGGAGGTTGATGTAGGCCGTGGCCCATCCCCAGAAGCGACCGCCGAGGATCGAGGACCAGTGATAGAGGCTGCCGGCCGTCGGATAGGCCGAGGCGATCTGGCCGAGGGCTGCCGCCATGATGAGGGCGTAAGCACCGCCGATCAGCCAGCCGATCGTCAGCGAGAACGGTCCACCAGTCGACAGGGCGATCGGGAAGGAGCCGAGGCCGCCCGAGATGATGCAGATGATCGAGAACGAAATCGCGAAGCTCTGGAAGGCGCCCATGCGCCGTGAGAGCTCCTGTGCATAGCCCATGCTATGCAAAATCTTGGTGTCTTCGTCGAGCGGCGTGTTTGCCATTGTTAAACCCCCACTGATGGTTCGGCCCAAAAGGATTACGCGAGACTGCCGGCCTTCTTCTTGTCGTCTCCGCCGGACTTGGAGTTGATCATCGTCATCGCGGAACGGATCGCCTTGGCGAGCCGCTCACCCCAGGCCCTTTGGGCCTGATCGGTTGCGATGAGATCGTTTCGGATCTCGATCATCGCGCTCGGCAATCCCCGGCGCTGTGCGTGTCGGTCGAGTGTATGATACACACGGTCACGCGGGCTGTACGGCTGGTTTTCGCCAACGACCAGCGTCTTGTCGGCCGCAAGGTCGGCGAGAAGCGGGCGCGCGAGGCGGTCGTCGTGATCGAACAGGATGCCGACATGCCAAGGGCGCGCGGTCCCCTTGAACACCGGCGTGAAGCTGTGGACCGAGACGATCATGATGGGTCGCGCTGTGAGCGCGGAATCGATCGTCTGCGTGGCGGCCGCGTGGAACGGCTCGTAGACCTCACTGACGCGACGATGGCGCTCCTCGGCCGAGAGCCCGGCATTGCCGGGGATCGGTATGGTTTCGCCGATGACGACGATCGAATCCTCGGCGGACGGATCGCGGTTGCAGTCGATCACGAGCCGGGAAACGGTGGATGCGACGAGCGGCGCGTCCAATGCGGCCGCCAGAGCTCGCGCCACGCCGAGGGCGCCCGGGTCCCAGGCGAAATGAGCCGACAAATGATGCGGTTCGAGGCCGAGCGTGCCGAAACGGGGCGGAAGCCGGTTGGCGGCGTGGTCGCACAGCACGACGACGCCTCCAGCACCTTTCGCATTTTCCACCGTGGCCGCCGCGACCGTGCCGTTTTTCGTCGGCTCGGCGTCGGCAAACCCTTCGCGAACGCTGAACATATGTTACGCAACCACCCTGACGGCAACGATCTGTTAACTTGAATACAAAGGCGACAAACCGTCAATGCTGAATCGCGCAATGACAGCAGAGGCATTGGAAAACTGGCGGGGACCTTGGTGATGCTGACTGGCGACGACACGGAAATGCAGACGCTGGCCGTTCGCATCCGCGCAGAACTCGGATCCCTGACGCCGACCGAGCGACGGGCCGCGCATGTTCTTTTGTCGAACTACCCCTTTGCCGGCCTTGAAACCGTGGCGCAGTTCGCGTCGCGCGCCGGTGTGTCCGCTCCGTCGGTGCTGCGCTTCGTCGCCCGGCTCGGTTTCGGGGCCTATGCGGATTTTCAAAAGCGCCTGAAAGATGAGCTCGAGGCGCAACTCAAGTCGCCGCTGGCAAAACCCGTGATGCCGACGACCTCGCCCGCATCGACCTTCGCCGCCGCCGTGACCGCCAACATCGCCCAGACTTTCGACAATCTCGCCCCGACCGAGTTCGAGGCGATCGCGGCCCTCCTCGCCGATCCCCGTCGGCGGCTGCATTTCGTCGGCGGCCGATTCACGGAGGCGATCGCGCTGTACGCAGTGCGGCATCTTCGGGTCGTGCGCCCCGACGTTCTCCTCGTCGAGGGGCAAGCCTCGACCTGGCGCGATCAGGTGATCGACTTCGGCAAGCGCGACGTGCTCGTCGCCTTCGACATTCGGCGCTACCAGGATGACGTCATCCAGTTTTGTGAGGAAGCAGCCGACCGTGGCGCCACCATCGTCCTGATCACAGACCAGTGGCTGTCGCCGATCGCGCGCTGCGCCCGGCACGTCATGTCGGCGCGCATCGACGCGCCCTCGAACTGGGATTCGAGCGTCGCCATTCTTGCTCTCGTCGAAGCCCTGATCGCTGCCGTGACGAAGTCGCTCTGGGAGAGCGCCGAGGCGCGGATGAAGGCGCTCGAAACCCTGCGCCAGCGCAACCGCGACCGCGATCGGCCGTGACGGCGGCTATTCCACCCGGATCGTTGCAGTCGCGGTCTCGCCACGGGCGTCAATGACCGAGACGCGGGAGAAACCGCGGTTCGGCTGCTCCCAGACCGCCTGACGCCGCCGTTCGGCCGTCACCACCGGCACCCCGTCGACGAGCCAGGTGAAGGGCGGCGAGCCGCCGCTCGCCTTGAGCGCCAGAGGCACGCCTTCCCCGCTCGAGGACAGGTCAATGCGGGCACCGTCCGGCGGCCAGGCGATCGAAAGTTCGGCGTCGCCGCGACCGACGGACGCGACCTCCGGCAACCCCTCCGGCCGGAAACGCTGGAGCGCGACCGGCAATTCATTGGTGCGTGCAAACACCACGCCGAAGGGCGCGGGACGCAGCGGCGTGCGATGGGGGCCGAGACGCTGAAACGCGTCGAACAGGATCGGCGCCGCACTCTGCCGCCCCGCCATGCCGGCGACGGACGCGCCATCGGCCCGACCGACCCAGACCGCCACCGTCATGGCGCCGTCAAAGCCGATCGCCCAGGCGTCGCGATAGCCGTAGCTCGTGCCCGTCTTGAAGGCGATCTGCCCGGCCTTCGCATTGAGGGGCGGCGGCGCGCCGATGAGGATGTCGCCGATCTGCCAGGCCGTCGCCGGCTCGAACAGGCGACGGGCGGGTTCCGTCGGATCGCGTTCGCTCTTGCGCCAGACGAGCGGCAACGCCTCCCCGCCCCGCGCGAGGCCGACATAGAGCGTGGCAAGGTCCGTCAGGCGCAGGCCGACACCGCCGAGGCCGATGGCGAGGCCGGGCGCCGCGTCGCGCGGCAGGACCATGCCGGCACCGGCATTGCGCAACCGCGCGACGAGCCGTGACGGCCCCACGGCCTTCAGCACCTCCACCGCGGGCACGTTCAGCGATTGCTGCAGGGCCCGCCGCATGGTCACGGTGCCGTGGAAACTGTCGTCGAAGTTTTCCGGCGCATAGACACCGAACCGGGTCGGCCTGTCCTCCACGAGGGTTTCGGGATGGGCGAGCCCGTCCTCGAAAGCGAGCCCATAGATGAAGGGTTTCAGCGTCGAGCCCGGCGAGCGAAAGGCCGAGGCAAGATCGACCTGTCCAGACCGCTCGGCATCGAAGAAGCCGATCCCGCCGACATGGGCGCGGACTTCGGCCGTTTCGTTGTCGATCGCGAGGATGGCGACCGACACCCCGCCGCCGACCGCCTGGGCGCGATCGGCGGCGAGCGCCTCGAGCGTTTCCTGCAGCGGTCGATCGATGGTCGTCACCTCGACGGCGCCGTCCGGCGCGGCGCGCGCGACACGCTCGGCGACATGGGCCGCGCGCATCGGAAAAGCGAGCCGGCCGACAGGCGACGCCTCGATGTAGGCCGCCTCCGCCTGATCGGGCAGGATCGCGCCCTGTGCCAAAAGGCGACGGATGACGCGGTCGCGCGCTGCCTTCGCCACGTCGGCACGACGGTCGGGCCGCCGCACTTCCGGTGACTGTGGCAGCGCGACCAGCAAGGCAGCCTCGGCCGTGGACAGCCGCTTCGGTTCCTTGCCGAAGTAAGCGAGCGTCGCCGCCCTGATACCCTCGATGTTGCCGCCATAAGGGGCGAGAGCGAGGTAGAGCGACAGGATCTGGTCCTTGCTCAGCCGTTGCTCGAGCTGAATAGCGCGCACGATCTCGGCCGCCTTCGCGCGCAGGGTTCGCTCGGGACGCGGCTCGAGCAGGCGGGCGACCTGCATGGTGAGGGTCGATCCGCCGGAGACGACACGGCCGTTCCACAGCGCCTGCGCCGCCGCGCGGCACAGGGCCATCACGTCGACGCCCGGATGGTCATAGAAACGCCGGTCCTCATAGGCGATCAGCAGGTCGAGGAAGCGCCGGTCGACATCACGGGGCGAGGCCGGCAGCCGCCAGAGGCCACCGCTCGTCGTGAAGGGGCGCAAGAGACGCCCCTGCCGGTCGACCACCAGCGGCGAATAGTCGATCCGTTCGCCGAGCGTCGGCGGCCCGAGCCCGCGGACGAATTCGCTCACCGCGAAGCCGACGCCGGTCGTGGCGACGATCGCCGCCAGGACGGCGGCGAAGCCGATCCGGAACAGGCGACCGCCGGCCTTTTTGGTCACCGTTCGACGACCGTCAGCGTCGTGCTGGCCGTGCGGGCGAAGAGGTCGGGCCGATACATGTCTTCCACCGTGGCCGACGGATAGACATAGGTACCCGGCGTCACCGTCCGCGCCATGTAGGCGACCTTGACGCGATCATCGTTGAAGGCCGTGACGAAGCGGTCGTCGCGGAACTCCGAATAGGTGACATAGGACAGGCCCGACAGCCAGGGCAGGTTCGCCGTGTTGCCGGAGCCGATCAGGTTCGGGTTCTCGATCTCGAGACCGGCCGGCAGATGGTCAACCAGCAGGAACCGCCCGGTCGCGTCGTTTCCTTCGCGGCCTGCCTCGAGCACCACGACAATGCGCGTGTTCTGCGGCAGCTTCGACATGTCCTCGATCGGCGTTCCATCGGGGAAGAAGAACGTCTGATTGATGTACATGCCGTTCGTTTCGGCAGGTTCCGGCGTCTTCGGCGATCCGTTCACCGTGACGACGGCCTTGAGCGCATCGTCGCTCGGGTTCGACACGGTGAAGGGCTTGGCGAGATCGCCCGCATCGAAGTTGCGGTAGAAGGCGCCGGTCTGGGCGGCGCCGTCGGCCGTCAGCGTGATGCGCTGGGCTTCGTTCATCACCGACCGCGCGGCGAGCACCATCCAGGCCATGTCCTGCGTGGAATAGTAGCGCCGCTTGCCAGCCTCGGCGGCGACGATGCCCCCGGCCGTCTTGATCACCGTCGCGCCGATGGTGGAATCACCGCCGAGAGCGACGATCGCGGCGGCATCACGCAGCACGGAGCCGTAGTCCGAGCGCGAGGCCCGGGCGTTGTCGGCCGATGCCGTCGCGAGAGCGCCGGTCGCGGCAGCGAAGGCCCGCTCGGCCCGTGCCCGGTCACCGATCATGGCGAGGGCGGCGCCGACCTGGGCCTTGGCGAGCGGGCTGCCGAACTCGGCGAGTTTCGTGTCAGTCAGGTACTTCAGATCACCCGCCGGCGCGCGTCCGGCGCGGGCGAGCGTGTAGAGTGCATAGGCCATGTCCTGACCACCGCCGCTCTCGACGTCCGGCGCATTGCCGACCCGGTTGCGGAGATAGTCGACGGCCTGGGTGAGCTGGCTCTCCGGTACCTCGAAGCCCTTTTCGCGGGCCCGCAGCAGGAAGTCGGTAACATAGGCGGAAAGCCACAGATCACCGCCATAGGAGTCCCAGAGGCCGAAGGCGCCGGCCGAATCCTGACGGTTGAGCAACCGCTCCACCGCCTCGGCCAGACGCTGCTGGACGCCTTCGTCGGGCGCCATCTCGCCGCCGCCGAGGTCGCTCAGATAGAGAAGCGGCATGGCGCGGCTGACGATCTGTTCGGAGCAGCCATAGGGGTAGCGATCGAGCTGCGCGAGAAGACCCGGCACGTCGAGTTCGGTCAGCGGACCGACCGAGAGCGTCACACGCCCCGTCCCGGCGGCCATTTCAGCCAGCAGGTCGTTCGACAGCGTGATCGATCCGCCCTTGGCCGCCAGTTCCCTGATCGTCCGTCGGGCGACGGGCGGGTTGGGCGGACGCACGCCGATGACGTAGGTCTGGTCGATCGACACGCCGCCCGGCCCGGCAAGCGTCGCGACGAGCGTCGCGATCCCTGTGCCGGAGGCCTTGATCGGAATGTTGACCGGTACACGCGCGCCCACCTCACCGATCTTGACGGTCTGGTACAGCGCCGCCGGCTCGGCCGAGAGCGGACCGTCGATCGAGACGGCAAGCGTGTAGTCGCCCGGAACCGCCTCGGCATTGATCAGGTCAAGCCGGAAACGGGACGTATCGCCATCCGCGAGGAAGCGCGGCAGCGTGCCGGCGATCACCACCGGATCGCGGACGATGACGTCCTTCTCGGCATGACCGACCTTGCCGGCGGACCAGGCGACCGCCATCAGGCGCACCGAGCCGTTGAAGGCCGGGATGTCGAACGAGACGGTCGCGGTGCCGTCGGCTGCGACCTCGACCACGCCGGAGAACAGCGACAAGGGCGCCTGCGACGGCGGCGAACCGCCGAGATCGCTCGCGCCACCGTCACCGCCGGAGCGCAAACGGCCGCGCTGACCCTGCATGCCGTCGATCAGCAGGCCATAGACGTCACGGATCTCCGCCGCGAGCCGCTTCTGGTCGAAGTAGAAGCTGTCGGGCGCAGGCGTCTGATAGTCGGTCAGGTTCAGGATACCGACATCGACGGCGGCGACCGTCACATAGGCCTTTTCTCCCGCCGTCAGCCCGTCGATCTTGACCGGGACGGACAGGGGTCCGCGCGGCTTCATCGTGTCGACGGCCCCGAGCGTCACGCCGAGCGTGCGCTCGTCCCGCCCGATGCCGAACCAGGACAGGCCGATCGCGCGGCTCGGCATTCGCTTCAGCGTCGCGTCGAGCGGCCGATGGAGCGTCACCACCGCATAGGCGCCGGTGCCCCAGTCGGATCCGACCGTGACGGGGACGGCAAGACCGCCCGCCGGCACGTCGACGAGCTGCTGGGCAAGAAGCCGGTCGCCGACGATCGACACCGTCGCCTTGCCGGCGAAGGGGGAATCGATCTTGACGGTCAGCGTCTCGCCGGCCTTCACGGAGGTCTTGTCGAGCGCGACATTGAGCGTGTCGGGCGTCGCGGCATCCGCCGAGGCGTAGTAGCCGACGGTGAAGGTGGAGGAGACCGGCGCCATGCCGTTGGCCTCGACCTCGATCCGGTACTGGCCCCAGTCGAGCGGCTGGGAGATCGTCGACGGCTTGTCGGCCGCGATGTCGACCTTGCCTTCCTGCAGTTTCAGGGCCGTGGTCACGCCCTCATAGGTCCAGGAGCCGTCTTTGAGGTACCACTGGTAGTTGGTGTTGAGGCGCTTCAGCGTCCAGTTGGCGCCGGTGACCGCGATCGGCTTGCCCGCCGGATCGAGCGCGACGACATCGAACGCGGCGGCATCGCCGGCTTTCACGCCGTAGCTGTCGAACTTCGCCTTGACGCCGAGCATGGGCTCGGCCGGCTCGATCGGCAGCGTCATGCGGGCTTCGACCGGCCTGCCGCCGGGCTCGCGCATGCGGATGGCGATGTCGATCTTGAGGGGCCGCGTGGTCGTGGGCAGTTCCGGCAGCGTCACCGGCACCATCGCCTCGCCCTTATCGTCGGTCTGGGGCAGGCCCTCCAGCGTGTTTGAGACGTTTTCGACCGCCTCGTCCGTCAGGCCGAAGGCATAGCCGGCATAGGCCGCGAAGGGCGCGTCATCGACCGAGACGGTCACGTCACCCTCGAGATCGAGCCCTGCCGCCGGCGATCCGAAAAGATAGCGGCCCGTCAGCGCCAGAAGTGCACCGCTGCCGCGATTGGCACGGTCGGACTGCGAGGTCATCTCGAACTCGATCCGATCCGGAATGTAGTCTTCGACGAGGAAGCTCGTTTCGCCGACCGGATCACCCTTGGGATCGGTGTAGGCGCGGATCCGCCAGGTGCCGCTCTGGCCGGACGAGAGGATCGTGAAGCTCGAGGCGCGGCCCCCTGCCCCCTGGTCGGCGACCTGATCCCGGCGGTACTCGACGCCGTCCGGCCGCTCGACGACCAGCGTCAGCGGCACGCCCGCCATGGCGTCGGCGCGCTCGTCGCGGGCAAGCGCCGTGACATGCACCGTCTCGCCACGACGATAGACGCCGCGCTCGGTGTAGACGAAGGCGTCGACCGCGCCGGGCGGATCGCGCCCGTCGACCCCGCGATCGGTGAGATCGAAGGCCGACTGTGTCATGTCGAGGAAGGCATAGTCATCGGCCTTGGCGGCCACGACCAGAAGCGGCTCCATCGAGCCCGTGCCCTTGACGAGACCGGCCTCGACGACGGCGGCGCCCGTGGCATCCGTCTTTGCCGTCGCCAGAACCTCGTTGTTGCGGGCAATGACCCGCACCTCGACGTCCGACACCGGATCGGCGGTGGCGATCGAACGAACCTGCACGTGCAGGCCGTCCTTGCCCTTCACGGTCGTGAGGCCGAGATCGGAGACAATGAACCACTGGGTCGCGACCGCCTCCCAGTAATCCGCCTCGCCGCGATCGGCGGCCTCGGCGGTCATCACATAGACGCCGGGCTCGAGCTTCTGCAGCGCCTCGTCGACCGGGAAGGCCGTTGTCACGTCTTCATTCGCGGCGCCGTTCGTCTCCATCGAGCCTTCCCAGACCAGCTGGCCGGTTTCGCTCGTGATCGTGCTGACGGCATCGCCGTAGAGCTGCTGCAGGAACTGGTTGCCGATGGTCGAATTGAGCGCCCGGTCACCGACCCGGTTGACCTTGAGCTTCACGGCCTTGGTGTTGACCGAGACGACCGGAATACCGTTCTGGCCGACGCGGGGCAGCACATAGGCCTTGCCGACGAAGCGGACGGACGGGGCGCGGTCGCGGACGTAGATCTCGTAATCATAATCGCGATCGAGCGGTTCATCGACGCCCGACGGAAGGCCCTTGCGGGCGGTCAGCGTATAGCGCTCGCCATGCTTCAGCCCCTCGACGCAGAGCCGATAGCCCTCCATGGTCACGGCCTGAACCGGACCGGGCTCCTGCGTGAAGTAGCGGGTGAAGTCGCTCTGTGTGCGGTCGAGCGGATCCGAGAACTGGAAGCAGACGCGGGGGTTCAGCGCGTCGCTCTCGATCGCGTAATCGGTGATGCGGAAGCCGTGCTCGGCGCGCAGTTGCTCGTAGGCGGCGCGGATCTCCTCATTGTCGACGAGCTTGAGGCTTTCCTTGTAGGCCGTCAGGGCAGAGCGGTAATCCGAGCGGACGGCGAGCGCCCGAGCGATGATCTCGAGGGCGGCCGCCTCGTCCTCCTTGCTTTTTGCGAGTTGATAGGCGTTCAGCGCGGCCCCGAGGGCCTTTCCGGGAAGCTCGTACCGGTCCTGATCGTTGAGGGGCTCGCTGTCGAGCAGCAGGTCAGCGAGACGCGTCCAAAGCGCGACGTCGCGGGGCGACTTCGACAGGATCTGCTCGACGACGACGGCGGTGTTGCGGTTGTTACCCTGCGCCTCGGCCGCGGCGAGATCGGCGGACAGTGCCTGCTGCGACTTGGTCACCGTTCGCGCGAGCGCATCGATCTGATCGCGCGATTGCTTGGCGGCGTAGTCGTACCAGTCTGTCCGGAACGCCTTGGCGGCCTGCGCCGGCGGTGCCGCCCACGATGCGACGAAGGCTGCGACAAGGAAGAAAGCGACGAGGCGCAACAAGAAAAAGCGCTCGAAATGAGCGCGAACCGGATAGGCGTGCATGGTCGTTTCCCCCGTCGACATGAGACCACAGGCCCCAAAGCCGTCCCGCGGCCGTAGTGACCCGCTGCGTCGCCTTCCGCCCAGAGCGACGCTGGACACTACCAACGCACGGCTCTGTGTCGCAATCGAGGATTTTTCGGGATGAGATTGCGTAATCCCATCCGTCATTCTCCGGAGGCGAGCGCGCCCGGCCCTGTCGGTGGCCTTTGTCAGGTGAGGACCATCTCAGATCACTCGCGCGGGCCGATCGTTGGGGGCTGCGCATCGATGATGCAGGTCGTGCAAAACGACACATTTCACGGATCGGGAATGGGTCATTCTCTCCTCATCGGATCAGGGCGATGGGCGCCAGGATCCACCCTCAAGGAGACACGGCCATGATCAAGACCCTCACCACCGCTTCGCTCGCTCTCGCCGCCCTCGTCGGCGCCTCGCTCGCCTCCACCACCTCGGCCTCGGCCGGTGGCTATGGCTACGGCTACACGCACAATTACGGCTACTCGAGCGGCTACGTCTCGACCTACGAGCCGGTCTGCTACATCAAGAAGATCCGCGTCCAGACCTATTATGGCTGGAAGATCAAGAAGGTCCGCGTCTGCGAATAAGCAACGCGACCAGGGCGCCGGTTCAGCGCCCATCATCGGTGCCCTGATGACGAAACCCCGCCGGGTCGCTCCCGGCGGGGTTTTTGTGTCAAGGCTTTCGCCCAACGCATGACGAACTCTGATGTTTCGGGTCGAGGCCATCGGCCAAGACGGCCGATCATGTTGAAGGAATCTTCATCTCGCGCCCTTAAACCTTGTTCGGGTTTCTCCCTATGAAGGTGGAAAGAGCACATGATGGTGACGGGTCGGTTGAGGGTTGGAACGCTCGCGGCGGCGGCGCTCGTTTTGTTGGCCTCGACGAACGGCGCCTTCGCAGCAGCCGGTTTCGATGGCTCCAGCATGGGGGCTGTTTGGGTCATCCCCTTCGTCGGCATTCTTCTGTCCATCGCACTGGGCCCGCTCGTCTTTCCGCATTTCTGGCATCATCACTACGGAAAGATCGCGGTCTTCTGGGCACTGTGCGTCATCGTGCCGATGATGGCGGTCTATGGCCTCTCGGCCACGACAAAGGCGGTGCTCCACGCCCTTCTGCTCGAATACATGTCGTTCATCATCCTGCTGTTCGCGCTCTTCACCATCGCGGGCGGCGTGCTCGTGCGCGGCAACATCCATGGCAGCCCGGCGGTCAACACGGGGCTGCTCGCATCCGGCGCGATCCTCGCGAGCTTCATCGGCACCACCGGCGCGTCGATGATCCTGATCCGGCCGATGATCCGCGCCAACGACAACCGTCGGCACAATGTCCACGTGGTCATCTTCTTCATCTTCCTCGTCTCGAACATTGGCGGCTCGCTGACGCCGCTCGGAGATCCGCCGCTGTTCGTGGGCTTCCTGCGCGGGGTCGATTTCTTCTGGACCACGCAGCATCTCTTGATTGAAACCTTGGTCGTCGCCGCGCTGGCGCTTGCGGCCTTCTACGCGATCGACACCTATTTCTACCGCAAGGAAGGTGTGGTGCGACGGGACCCAACGCCCGACACGCGTGGCATCTCGGTTCACGGCACGGTCAACTTCCTGCTGATCGGCGGCGTCATCGCGGCGATCCTGTTCAGCGCAGCGGTGAAACTCGGCACGTTCGAAATCTATGGCGTGGTGCTGCGCGTCGAGTTCGTGCTGCGCGACGCGGTTCTCGTGATCCTCGCGCTCGTCTCGCTCGGCGTGACCCAGAAGGCGCTACGTGAAGAGAACGGCTTCAACTGGGAGCCGATCCTCGAGGTCGCAAAACTGTTCTTCGGGATCTTCATCTGCATCGTGCCCGTGTTGGCCATTCTCGCCGCGGGCCAGAAGGGTATCGCCGCGCCTCTCGTTGCCATGGTGACGAGCGCGGACGGAACGCCCAACAACGTCGCCTATTTCTGGCTGACCGGCATCCTGTCGTCCTTCCTCGATAACGTGCCGACCTACCTCGTGTTCTTCGAGCTCGCCGCCCAGTCGACACCGGCAGGCGCCAACCCGGCCGAGTTCATGATGGGCTATGTTCCGGGCCATGAGGCGATGGCGACGACGCTGATGGCAATCTCGACAGGTGCTGTGTTCATGGGCGCCAATACCTATATCGGCAATGCACCGAACTTCATGGTCTATGCTGTGGCAAAGTCGATGGGCGTCCGGATGCCGTCCTTCTTCGGATACATGGCGTGGTCTGGTCTGATCCTTGTTCCGATCTTCTTGATCATCACGCCGATCTTCTTCTTCAAGTGATGGCACGGGTCGCGAGAACAGTAAGGATATTCACTTAACCGTCGCGAAACCAATCGCGATCTATACCTCCCTGTGACGTGTACCGAGTAGGCGGACCCCGATGGACCTCGCGACAATAGGCGGCATTCTGGCAGCGCTGGCGGTCGTCGGCTACGCGATCACGCTTGGTGGCGATTTCGGCCAGTTCATCGACATCCCGTCGATCCTCATCGTTTTCGGAGGCGGAACGGCGGCGGTGCTGATCCGCTTCTCGCTGGGTGGCGTCGTGGCGGCTCTGGGCCTGGGGTCGAAGGTCGCCTTCATGCCGAAGACGCCGGACCCGCGCGAACTGATCACCAAGATCACCGAGCTTGCGGAAATCGTCCGCAAGCAAGGTCCGCTCGGGCTTGAGACGGTGGAGATCGACGATCCGGTGCTCGCCCGCGGTATGCGCTACATCGCCGACGGCTATGACCCGGACTTCATTCGCGATGCCATTTCCAAGGAACGCGAGAACATGCTCACGCGCCTGTCCGAGGGGCAGCGCGTGTTCAAGGCGATCGGCGATGCCGCGCCTGCCTTCGGCATGATCGGCACGCTGGTCGGTCTCGTGCAGATGCTCGGATCCATGGACGATCCATCGAAGATCGGCCCGTCCATGGCGATCGCCATTCTCACGACGCTCTACGGCGCGCTCGTCGCCAACATCATCGCGTTGCCGATCTCGGAAAAGCTCGGCTCGAAGCTCGGCGAGGAGGACGTGCACTACACACTCGTCCAGGACGGTGTCCTTCTGATCCGCGCCTCGAAGAGCCCGTCCGTCATCCAGGAAATGCTCCTGTCCTATCTGCCCGAGCATCACCGCGAACAGTTCCTGATCGAGGCCTGAGACTTGGCCTGCCGTTCCGCCCCAGCAGCCGGCGCCCCGGAGTGGATCGTCACTTTCGCCGATCTGATGTCGCTTCTTCTGTGCTTCTTCATCCTGCTGATTTCGTTCTCTTCGCAGGACAAGGCGCAACTCCAGATCGTCGCAGGGTCGATGCGCGACGCCTTCGGCACCGAGCCGCTGCAGCGCCGCGCCGGCATCATCGAGCTTCCCGGCACGCCGAAGGAAGCGGAGATGCAAAATCACGAGCGGCGCGAAAGCTTCAGTGACGCCTCCGACGAGTCGACCGAGAAACTCGCTGCCGTCGACAACGCTGAAGCGATCAAGAAGGATGCGATTCCCAGTAGCGCCCCCACACAGGCGGCGGCGGCGGACATGATGCGAGCGGCCCTTCAAGCCAACCCGGAAATCATCGACATCGCACAGCAGATCACCTTCGAGGATACGCCGGAGGGTCTCGTCGTGTCGATCAAGGACGGCTCCGGGGCCTCGTTGTTCGGCGCAGGCGCGGCGGAATCAGGCGAACGCCTGAGCGCCGTCATCGAAACCCTGGCACCGCTTCTCATCAAGGCCGACAAGACGCTGTCGATTGCAGGCCACTCGGCCTATCGCGAGGTTGCCGACGACATTCGCGGCGAAAAGGCTTTTGCCCTGTCCATGGAGCGGGCCATGGCCGTCAGGGCCCTTCTTGCACGCAATGGCGTCGACTCCCGACGCTTTCGCACCGTCGAAGCACGCGGCATGCAGGAGCCGGCGCTGCGCGATGATCCTGCCGCAGCGGGCAATCGACGCGTTGCGATCCGGATCGACGGCCTTCGCGGCACCGACATGCTGGGTGCGCCATGACCATCCATCGCGAGTGCTGAGCCATGGCCCGTCGCTCCGCCCCAGCCGCCGGCGCCCCGGAATGGATCGTCACTTTCGCCGATCTCATGTCGTTGTTGCTGTGCTTCTTCATCCTCCTGATCTCGTTCTCGACGCAGGACAAGCAGAAGGTGCAGATCGTCGCGGGCTCGATGCGCGAAGCCTTCGGAACGCAACCCATGCCGACCCGAGCCGGCATCATCGAGCCGGACGGCGTGCCCGAGCGCGTCTACATCCGCAACACCGCCAACGTGTCGTCGGTTACCGAAACAGCGGGCGCACTCGACGAGACGGCTGCCGACATTCCCAACCCGAACAAGCGCTCGACGATGCAGCCGCGCGGCGACGACGCGAAGCTGGAGGCTGCCGCGAGCTCGATCCGCAGCGCGCTGCGGGCAAACCCGGAACTGGCCGAACTGTCCCATCTCGTTCATCTCGACATGACGGACGAGGGCCTGGAGATCACCATCGTCGATCAGGATGGACGGTCGATGTTCGGTGAGGGCATGGCGACCCCGGTTCAACGCTTGCAGAACCTCTTTGTCACGCTCGCACCGCAACTGCGGAAACTGTCGAACGACATTTCCATCACCGGCTTCTCAGCGCTTGGCGAGATCGCCGACGATCCCTCCGGCGAGGAAGCCTGGCGCCTTTCCGGCGCTCGTGCGGTCGCCGTCCATGCGATCCTCGCACGCGAGGGCATCTCCGAAGACCGCTTCGCACATGTCGCCGGGCGCGGTGCCAAACACCCCTTCTTCCCGGAGGAACCGGGGCTGGCTGCGAACCGGCGCGTCACGATCACGCTTCACAGTGGCGCGAACGCGGCACCGCTCTCGCTCCAGCCCTAGGGCAGAAAACCACCGCCCTGTCTGGCCGAGGCAGCTGCATCAGCCTGCGCGATATCCTCGACAGTCTCGGCATAGGTCAGCCGCGTCCGCTCGATATGGCGATCGAGAACGGCCATGAGGCTTGTCGTATCCCCGGAGGTGACCATCGCCGCGATTTCACAATGCTCCTCGAAAGAGCGCTGTGTGTGGAGGGGCTTGCCGGCGAGATGCGTGCGGAGCGCGGCAATCTTGCCGACATGCAGGCCATAGGTCTCCGACAGATAGGTGTTCCCGCAATGGCGGAAAAAGGCGAGGTGAAACTCGGTGTCGGCATCAAGATAGGCCTTGGTATCGGCGTCTGACCGCGCGCCCACCATGGCAGCGACCGCCGCTTCGAGGTCCTTCGCGAGCCCCTTGCGGTCGCGCTCCAGCGAAAGCCGCAAGGCTGCCGCCTCGAGCGTCTGCCGGAACTCGCAGATCTCCTTCACTTCGCGCGCCGACAGCGTGAAGACCGCAGCGCCGCGTTGCGGATAGATCCGGACCAGCCCTTCGAGGCGCAACTGCGCCAGAGCCTCCCGGACCGGTGTCTTGGACACGCCGAGCTTCAGCGCGAGCACCCGCTCCGACAGAGGCGCGCCGAGTGCGAGATCGCCGCGCACGATGGCAAGACGCAGCTGCGCCAGCACCGTCTCGGTCAGCGATAGGGGGCGCGCGATGGGCTCCACTCTGTGCTCCTTCGACCCTCGCCCGATTGCGGGCGCATCCTCGTCCTGACGCTCTCGTTGGCTCTTTCGCCCGCCTTTCGCAAGCGGCGCGTCGCCCGAGTTCGAAACGACTTGACATCTGATGTCTGATATATCAGTTGTCGTGGCAACTCACAAGAAGACGGCTCGCCGTCACGGGACCGGAAACGACAGACGCGGAAGGGGGGCATATGCGCGGCGAATTGCTGGTCGACTGCCGGAATGCCCATGGCGAGGGCGTCTTCTGGGCAGCCGAGCATCAGCTTCTGTTCTGGACCGACATCACCGGCGGCCGGGTCTGGATCCACGAGCCTGCGACCGGACAGACGAGATCCCACGCCGTTGCGGGCGAGATCGGCTGCTTCGCGACGCGGAAGGACCGGCCGTGGCACGACATCGTCGCGGCCTTCAAGGACGGCTTCGCCTTCGTCGACCTGCGCGACGGCATCCGCCATGACATCGCACCGATCGAGGCCGATCTGCCGACCACGCGCCTCAATGACGGGCGGACGGACCGGCAGGGGCGGTTCATTGCGGGGACCTACAACGAGGATGGGTTGAAGCCGATCGGCTCGGTCTGGCGGCTTGATCCCGATCTCACCATCACCCGGCTCTTCGGTGGCGTCGGCTGCTCGAACGGCGCCTGCTTCTCGGCGGATGGCAAGACTTTCTGGTTTGCCGACAGCGGCAAGGGCGACATAGAGGCCTTCGACTATGACATCGCGACCGGCACGCCGGCCAACCGGCGGGTCGTCGCCCGCACCAAGGCGCCCGGCTTTCCGGACGGCTCCTGCATCGATGCCGAGGGCTTCGTGTGGAACGCCGTGTGGGAGGGCTACCGCGTCGATCGCTACGCGCCCGACGGCCGGCTCGACCGCTCGATCGCGATCCCGGTGCGCAAGCCGACCTGCTGTGCCTTCGGCGGGGCGGATCTTTCGACCCTCTACATCACGACCTCTCGGCTCGGCGAGGATGACGCCATCCTCGCCCGCGAACCGACGGCGGGCGGGCTCTATGCGGTCCGTCCCGGCGTCACGGGACTGGCGGATATGCCCTTCGCCGGCTGACGGCCGGGTGCATTCGCCGAACGATCAATCAGGCCAAAAGGCCATCACGGAGGAACGACCATGACTGTCTTGTCTCGCCGCGCTTTCACGCTCGCCCTTGGCGCATCCATGCTCGCCCTGTCGAGCGTCGCCAGCTTTGCCATCGATTATCCGGCTCCGGTCGCGCTGAAGGATGGCGCGCAGGCCGACAATTCGAAGCTCGCCAAGCCGGAGAAAGTCGTCATCGCCTACATGCCGCCGGCGACCGAGTTCAACTACTACATTGCGATCGGCGAAGGCATCAAGGCAGCGGCCGGCGCCGCCGGTGTCGAGACCTTCATGCTCGCCCCCCAGTCCGGTTCCGACATCAACGGCCAGATGGGCATGATCCAGGACGCCATGACCAAAAACGTCTCGGCGATCATCCTCTCGACCCATGACGAAGCCGCGGCCGCGCCGCTGGTGAAGCAGGCCATCGACAAGGGCATCGCCGTCGTGATCGTGAACTCGGACATCGCCGCCTTCCCGACGCCGGTGACTGGTGTGGTTGGCTATTCGCAGCGCAAGGGGACGGCCAAGCTCGGCGAGTACTTCCTCGCCAAGGTCGGCGACAAGGGCGCCAAGATCGGCATCATCGAGGGCCTCCCGGGCTATCACTCCACGGAGCGCGTCGGCGGCTTCCTCGACACGGTGAAGGGCAAGCCCGGCATCGAGATCAAGGCCTCGATCGCGGGCGGCTGGAACGTAGAGGGCGGTAATACCGCCGCGATGGACCTCCTGCAGGCCAATCCGGACGTCGACACCCTGTTCGCCGCCAATGACTACATGATCATGGGCGCCGCGCTCGCCGCCAAGGCTCTCGGTCGCACGGTCACGCTCCTCGGCAATGACGGCGACACGGCGGCCCTCGAACAGATCGCCGACGGCACCCTCGGCGCGACGGTCAACACCACGCCCTTCGTCATGGGCCAGATCGCCTTCCAGGTGACGATGGATGCGCTAGGCGGCAAGTTCGCCGGCGGCTTCGTCGAGACGCCCACGACCATCGTCGACAAGGACAGCGTGGTCCCGTTCCTCAAGGCGGCCGACACGCTCTACCCGAAGCCGTCCAAGACCTACTGATCGGGTCAGCCGACGCGCTTTCTCATGCCATCGCCCTCCCCGTCCGGGGAGGGCTTTTCGGCCGATGCCGTCGCGGCGCACCCTGGTGGGCAGCGCCGACCTCCCCTCTCCGCCCGTGGACGCCATGTCGGACAACCGCACGCCAGCCTGGGAACTCGTTGAGATCACCAAACGCTTTCCGGGCGTGCTGGCGAATGACCGCGTCTCGCTCGCAATCCTGCCGGGCGAGATCCACGGGCTGATGGGCGAAAACGGCAGCGGTAAGTCGACGCTGATCAAGACGTTATCCGGCGCCCAGCAGCCCGACAGCGGCACGATCCTTCGTCGCGGCGAGCCGGTCACCCTCTCCTCCCCGATCGCCGCGCGCGAGGCCGGCATTTCGACCGTATTCCAGGAATTCTCCGTCGTGCCGACGCTGACGGTCGCGGAAAACATCTATCTCGGCCGCCTGCCCAGGCGGGGCTTTCGGATCGACTGGGCGTCGATGCGCGAGGGCGCACGCAAGGTCCTCGCCGACATGGACGTGCACATCGATCCGCACGCGATCGTCTCGACCCTCTCGGTCGCCGAACAGCAGCTCGTCGAGATCGCCAAGGCCCTTGCCTCCGATGCGACCATGCTGATCCTCGACGAGCCGACGACGGCGCTCGGCCTCGAGGAGATTGCCCGGCTCCACGCGCTGCTCCACCGCCTCAAGGCGCGAGGCGCCTCGATCCTCTACATCTCCCATCGCCTCGACGAGGTGGTGGAACTCGTCGACCGGGTTACCATCCTGAAGGATGGCAAGGTCGCCGCACCCGCTGAAAAGAGCGAGGTGTCCATCCCCTTCATCGTCCGGACCATGGTCGGCGATGTCGGTGAGCATTACCCGAAGGAACACAACGCCACCGGCGAGACGATCCTGACCGTCCGGGATCTGCGCGCGCCAACCCGCGTGAACGGCGTGAGCTTCGACGTGCGACGCGGCGAGGTTTTCGGGCTCGGCGGTGTGCTCGGATCGGGCCGGACTGAAATCGCCCGCGCCCTGTTCGGTCTCGACCCGGTGACCGGCGGCACCGTGACCTTCAAGGGGCGTCCGGTTCGCTTCGCGGGGCCGCGCGAGGCGATTGCGGCGGGCTTTGCTCTGGTGCCGGAGAACCGCAAGTTCGACGGCCTGTTCTTCAATTTCGCGGGCTTTCCGAACCTCACCGCCGCCGCGCTCGACCGGCTGGGCACGAACGGGCTGATCTCTCTCGCCCGCGAGGCGGAGGCCGGCACGAAGCTGATCGCCGATCTCGCCGTCACGCCTGCTGCCGCCACCAAGGAGGTCGGCTTCCTGTCGGGCGGCAACCAGCAGAAGATCGTCATCGGCCGCTGGCTGTTCGCGGGCGCCGAGCTCTTCATTCTCGACGAGCCGACGCAGGGCATCGACATCGGCGCCAAGATCGCCGTCTACCGCCTGATCAACCGCCTGACCGCCGAGGGCAAGGCCGTCATCCTGATCTCCTCGGACCATGACGAACTCCTCGCCATGTCCGACCGCGTCGGCATTCTGAGCCATGGCCGGATCGTCGCCATCCGCCCGGCTTCGGTGGTCAGCAAGACCGATCTCGTCAAGGCCTCGTCGCTCCCGCAGGAGACCGCCGCATGAAGAACTCACTGTTGCGCGAGATCGCCGGGCCTTTGGCCGCCATGCTGATCGTCGCGCTTCTCGTCGCGGTGACGACGCCGAACTTTCTCGACGGCGGCAATGCCCGCAACCTGATCCTGCAGGTCTCGATCGTCGCCATCGTCGCGGTCGGCTCGACGATCGTGATCTTCACCGGCGGCATCGACCTGTCGCCGGGGTCTGCCATCGCGCTGATGACGGTGATCTTCGCGACCGCGCTGAAGCTGTGGGCGGTGCCGATCGGGCTCGCCGTTCCGCTGATCCTCGTCCTGGGCGTGCTGCTCGGCCTGCTCAACGGCGTCCTGACCGCCTATCTGAGGATCCCCTCCTTCATCACGACGCTCGCCGCCCTCTCCGCCTTTCGCGGCGTCGCCTTCATGTTCAACAATGGTTCGCCGGTGAGCCAGGTCTCGCCCTGGCTGGAACCGATCTTCTACGGCACCTTCCTCGGCGCGCCGCTGCCGCTGTTCTACGTGATCATCGTCTATGCCGTCGCCTTCTGGTTCCTGCGCTACACGGCGCGGGGCCGCGCGATCTATGCCGTCGGCGGCAACCCGAACGCAGCCCGCCTCTCCGGCATCGACGTGCGCTGGACGCAGCTCATCGCCTTCGTCATCGCGGGCTTCTGCGCCGCGCTCGGCGCCATCCTGATGTCGGCACGGCTCAATTCTGGCTCCCCGAACTACGGCGTCGGCCTCGAACTCTCGGCCATCGCCGCGGCGGTGATCGGCGGCGCGAGCCTTGCGGGCGGTCGCGGCAACATCCTCAACACGGTCATCGGCGCGATGACGATCGTGATCGTCCAGAACGGTCTCAACCTCAACGCCGTGCCGACTTCGGCGCAGAACGTCGTCATCGGGGCGATCATCGTCCTTGCCGTCGGCGTCGACATGTGGCGGGCCGAACTCGCCCGCCTGATCACCCGTTTCCTTCCCAACTCCACCGGCCAAAAGCCAAGCTGAGGATCGAGCCATGACCGAAACGCACCAGACCCCGCCCGTCGGCTTCAGCCATATCGGCATCACCGTGCCGGATCTCGACCGCGCGGTGGAGTTCTACACCAAGGCGCTCGGCCTCTACCTCATCATGGGGGCGACGACGATCAACCATGACGACAGCGCCATCGGCCAGATGTGCGACGATGTCTTCGGCGAGGGCTGGGGCTCGTTCCGCATCGCCCATCTGTCGACGGCGGACGGCATCGGCGTCGAGCTGTTCGAGTTTCCCAAGACCGGCAATGAGCGCGAGCCCTTCGAATACTGGCGCCCGAGGCTGTTCCATGCCTGCTTCCAGGATCCCGACCTCGAAGGGCGCGTGAAGCTCATCGAGAAGCATGGCGGGAAGATGCGGATGAAGCAGGTCCGCTACTATTACCCCGGCCAGAAGCCCTACCGCATGGTCTATTGCGAGGATCCGTTCGGCAACATCGTCGAGCTCTACAGCCATTCCTATGAGCTGACCTATTCCTCCGCGGCCTATGTCTGAGGGCTTGGGCATGACCCGCTTCAAGGTGGTGATCACCGACTTCGACTATGGCGACAACGCCATCGAGCGCGCCATCCTCGAGCCGGTCGGTGCCGAGGTGGTCGCGCTGCAGGCCAAGACCGAGGCGGACCTGTTCGATGCGGCGCGCGACTGCGACGCGATCATGAACCAGTATGCCCGCGTCGGCGCGGCAACCATCGGCGTCATGGAGCGCTGCAGGGTGATCGCCCGCTACGGCGTCGGCGTCGACATCGTCGACGTGGACGCCGCGACGCAGAAGGGCATTCTCGTCACCAATGTCCGCGACTACTGCACCGAGGAAGTCGCCGACCACGCCGTCGCGCTCTGGATGAGCCTCGCGCGGAAACTCCCGCAATATGACCGCGCGACGCATCAGGGCATCTGGCGCTGGCAGTCCGGCCAGCCCGTGCACCGGCTGCGCGGGCGCACCATGGGCATCGTCTCCTTCGGCAAGATCGGCCAGGCGATCGCCGACCGAGCGCGCGCCTTCGGCGTCACCATCATCGTCTACGACCCCTATCTGACCCCCGAGCAGGTCGCGGCGCGCGGCGCCGAGAAGGTCGACAAGGCGGCTCTCCTCGCGCGCTCCGACTACCTCATGATGCAGGTGCCGATGACGCCCGAGACGCGGCATTTCCTCGGCCCGGCCGAATTCGCGGCGATCAAGCCCGGCGTCATCATCATCAATACCGGCCGCGGGCCGACGATCGACAACAAGGCGCTTTATGCGGCGCTGGTGTCCGGCCGCGTCGCCGGCGCGGGCCTCGACGATCCGGAGGAGGAACCGGCCAAGCGCGCGCGGTGGAATCCGGCCGACAACCCGCTTTTCTCCCATCCCGACGTGATCGTCACCCCGCATTCGGCCTATTACTCGGAAGAATCGATCCGCCTCGCCCGCGAGATCGCCGCGAGCGAGGTCGCCCGCGTCTTGCGCGGCGAGCCCCCGAAAAACCCCGTCAACAATGTGCGGCTCGCCTCCGGCGCGATGTCGCTCTCCCCCGCCTGAGGACCCGCCATGCTGAAGCAGTTTCTCGATTTCGAGCGCCGACCGGATCTGTTGGCGAAGTTCGACGCGGTCGCGCGATGCTATTCGGCGTCCTGCGTCTTCGCCGACGTCATGTACCGCACGGGCGTGATGCATTCCTCGATCAAGCCGCCCTTCCGCGCCAAGGCGGTCGGCCAGGCCCTCACGGTGCAGCTCTCGAAGGGCGATCTCGTCGACCCCCTCAAGGCGCTCGAGATGGGGCAGCCCGGCGACATGATCGTGGTGGATGCCGGCGGCGACACGGAGGTGTCGGTCTGCGGCGGCCTGATGGGCGGCCTCGCCAAGAACCGCGGCATTCGCGGCATGATCGTCGACGGCGCCGGCCGCGACATCGACGAATTGGAGGATATCGGCTGGCCGATCTGGACGCGGGCGATTACCGCGCGCGGCACCCACACCATGTTCTCGGGCCGCAAGGAGGAACTCTCGATCAACGTCCCGATCGCCTGCGGCGGCGTGCCGGTCAACCCCGGCGACTTCATCGTCGCCGACACGATCGGCGTGGCGGTCATCCCGCTCGCGAAGGCCGAGGAGATCGTCGAACTCGCCCGCGAACAGGCCGAACGCGAACAGAAAACCCGCGAATGGGTCGCCAAAGGCAAGACGATCGAGGACCTCTTGGCAGAGTTCGGGCGGATCTGACGGGCGGGGCTTCCCGAAGCAGCCGTGACGTGTGCTTCGGGAGCCCAGTTAAGCCTGAATGCAGGCGTCCCTAGACCCCCTGCGGCGACATGTCAGATGCCGGCGTCAATGGGCGTCAGGTGGTTGTCCCAGATCCAGCGATCGAGCGACGCGTCCTTCAGGCGGCGCAGCTCCGCTGACGTGGGATCCGCGAGCCGCACGCCGCCATTGCCCGACGTCAGGAGCACGGCGCCGGCAGGGCCGGCGGGTGCCACGCCGCAGACGTCCGACAGGCTGCGACGGCCGAGATAGCGCCGGGCGCCCCTGTCGAAGAAGGCGACGGTCCCGCCCTCGGGCGAGGTCGCGGCGATGATGCCGCCGCTCGAATCGAGCGACAGCGAGCCGACATAGTTCCTGAGCGAGCCGATCTCGTCCTCCGGCACCTCGATCAGCGCCATCCGGTCGCCGCCAAGCACGCCGACCAGCGCGGGCGTCGCGTCGTCCTCGCCCTCGTACTGGCAGGCAAAGGCGATGTCGCCGTCCGCCGCCACGGCCATATGGCGGATGGAGAGCTGGTGCAGATCAGGCGGCAGTTCGTGAACCGATTTGAGCGTCCCCGAGAGGGGGTCGATCAGCGCGATGTTCGGCCGCATGGTGGCGCGGTTGAGGACGGCGCGCCCATTGTCGGGCAGGGTCAGGGTGCCGCCGTTCGCGACCGCGACGAGCCCGTTCGGCAAAAGCGCTGTGTCGTGCGGGCCTATGCCGGCGGAGCGGTATTCACCGACGCGTCGATAATCGCCGGTCGCGTCATACAGGCCGATGATCCCCTGCCCCGTGGCGGTGTCGTTCTCGGTCGCGAGCAGGATGCGGCCGTCGGGACTGAAGACGCCATGTCCGAAAAAGTGTCGATCCTGTGCCGCCGTCACCATCCGCCGCACGAGGCCTGTGGCAAGATCGATGACGGCGAACCAGTTGCCGGGTCGTCTGGCGAAGACGACGGCTTCCGATGCCGTCGGATGGCACACGCTGTCATGGCCGCGCGCCGGCAAGGCGGTCGCGAAGAGTTCCTTTCCTTCGAGCGAGAAGGCCGAAACGAAGGCCGACCCGTCCGGCTGGAAACGGCAGCCGAGATACACGGCCGCATCCGATCCCGCCCGGGCGCGCCCGCCGGGAAGCGCCAGGCTCGCGCCGAGCGCGATCAGGAAGGAGCGGCGGTCAATCACCATCGGCGGAATTGAACCCGATGGTCACGCCCAGCACGTCCGGCACCACCTCTTTGGCGATGTCGCGCGCGGATGTCAGCGCCGCGACGAGGAGCAGCATCTTCGTGCGCGCCGAGGGATCGTCCGTCGCCTGCGGAGCGTTGTCCGACGCGCCATTCGCAAGCTTCAGCGCCTCGGCCGCCGTCGCGTCGGCATTCTCGTCGTCGGTGCCGGCGAACATCACGGCCGTCAGCGCGCGCAGCGACGCGATGTTCTGGCGGATCGCCGGCAGCGACAGGCCGGAGCGCCGGAATTCCGCCGAAAGCGGCCGCGCGGCGTCCGCTTCGCGACCGATCGCCTGACGGATCTTGTCGTCGATCAGGATCTCGTAGCCGGCGATGAGATCGGTCGCCGCGCGGCGCAGAAAGGTCTCGACACCTTCCTTGTCGGTCAGCCCGACCCGCAGCGCGCTTGTCGCGTCCTGCCACGGCGCGTCGACCTCGCCCGCGATCGCGGCGATGTTGCGGGCGATCAATGCGCCAACGGCACAGCGCCGGGCGCCGTCGGGCGTCTCGAGAGCCGGCGGCCCGTCGGCGAACAGCACGCGTTCGAGGGCGTGAAATCCCTGCACCGCGACGCTCTTGCCCGCCATGGCGGCGATGTCGGGCACGGGATCGTTCCCCCCGAGCAGTTCGCGCAGGCGTTTGTCGGTGATGTTGCGCTTGTCGGGCCAATAGGACAGTCGTTCCAGCCGATTGTCCTCGGCAATCGGCCCGGTCCGCAGGAGCGCGATGTCTTCCCAGGCAAGGACGGCCTTTGTGAAGGCCGCGCGCAACGTGGTCGTCGTGTCCGGCGTCGGCGCAGCGCAGAGCGCCGTCCACATCGTCGCCTGCTCGGCCGTCGCGCGCGCCAGCGCCGCATAGCGTGGCGCGGCAAACTCGTCGGCGATCCGCTTCGCCTGTGCGATCTGATCGGCCCGGGCGAGACCCGTCGTCCCGACGGTGAGGAGCACGGCCGCACAGGCCAGTCGAACGACCCGACCCAGCATCACAATCCCTCCAGAAAACGCAACAAAGCCTGACGATCCTCGGCGTCGAGCGCAAGCACGCGCGCCTGTGACCGTTGCGCCTCGCCGCCATGCCAGCGCACGGCCTCCTCGATCGACCGGGCGCGGCCGTCATGCAGCAGGCCGCGGTCTTGGGCCTCGCCGAGCCCGCGCAGCGGCGCCGTGCGCCATTCGCGCGATTGTGCCGCGCCCTGCGGCCCGCCCGAAGCGAGCCGCTCACCCAGATCGTGCAGGAGGAGGTCGCTGTAGATCCTGACGACGCCACCCTTGTCGTCGGGTAGCGTGGGGGTGTGACAGGCGGCGCATCCAACCTCACGGAACAGCGCGGCGCCGCGCCCCTCGACCTCCCCGGCCGGCGGCGACGCCGCGTGCCGGTCGCGCAGAAAGGCCGCGAGTGCCCCGATGATCTCGTCACCGATCTCGACCTGACCGGCCACGGCGCCCTGCGGCGCCGCGAAACAGGCAGTCTGCAGGGCCGTGCAGTCGCCGGTCGATGCGGGGCGAGCACGGCTCGACAGGCCGAGATCGGTCGAGAAGGCCGCAGCCGTCTGCTCCGCCAGCGTCGCCGTCGTCGCCTTCCAGCCGAACCGTCCGATGCGACCGTCTCCGAGGCGTGCAAGCCGACCGGAAATGCCGTCGCCGTCCCTGTCGTCGGGATCGGCCCGCGCCGCCAGAGCCGCATCCGGCACGGAAGCGACGTCGCCGATCGTGACGAGGGCCGGGGCAACGCGCAGACTGGCGATGGTTTGCGCCGCCAGAGGGCCGTCGGAGAGCCGGGTCAGTCTCGGCACCGGCGCGACGAGACCGTCCTCCTCCTCACGCCACTCCAGTGTGAGCTCGGCCTCCGGTGCGAGACCGGGTGCGGCGGCGGTCTGGATCTGGCGCCCGTAATGCGGATCACCGTCACCATCCGGCGTGACCAGGGCGACGACGAGGCCCGGCGGCGGCGGCACTGTGCCGGCGCGCATATCTGTCCGCCCGAGCCTCTGATGACAGGCCGCGCAGGATCGGGCGTTGAACAGCGGCCCGAGCCCATCATTGGCCGCGGTGGAGGATGGCGGCAGGACCCAGGCCCGTTCGAATAGGCGATTGCCGATCGCCGCGACAAGATCTTCCGCCACGGCGTCCGGCGTCGCCAGAACCACGACACCGATGAGGGCGAGAACGGCGCGGGCCAGCATCAGACGACCTTCAGATAGCCCATCATGCCGTATTCGAGATGTTCGAGGATGTGACAATGCAGCATCCACAGCCCCGGCGCCGCGACAAAGGCGATCTCGATCCGCTCCTTCGGCCCCAGAAGCACCGTGTCGGCATCATGCACCGGCAGGACCTTTCGCGAGGCCGACAGGACCCGGAAGGTCATGCCGTGGAGATGTACGGGATGGGGATGCGGGGTCGCGTTCATCAACGTCGCCACATAGGTCCGGCCCGCCTCAAGCGTGTAGAGGGGCGGCGGCAGATTGCGATGGGCGTCATTCGGCCAGGGCATGCGGTTGATCGCCCAAAAGGTCTTGTCGGCGACGCAGAGGCTGTCGAGCATGATCTCGGCGAGCGGGTCATCCGGCTTGAAGGCATCGAGCACCGCCGACACCGCGTCGGACGCCGCCGAGAAGGTGAAATTCAAAGGTTCCGCCCGCGACAGGTCCGGCTCCGCCCGCGTCGCCCGACGAAGCGGCGTCAGGTCGAAGGGGCGCGGCGGGGCGGCGGCGCCCGTGCTGCGCAAGGTCGCGATCGTCCAGGGCTCGGAGGCGAAGTAGTCGATCAGCGACACGGTTCCACCCGTCGCGGCGGTGCGCACGCGCAGATCGAGGCGCTGCGCCGGACCCATCAGCCAGACGTCGAGGCCGCGCTTGTCGAGCATGAAAGGCGTGCAGGGATTGCCGTCGATCGCGATCACCGCCGCTTCGCCGCCCTCGATGCCGACCTGCATCACCCGCGTCGCATCGACATTGTAGAGCCGGACGCGGACGTCGCTCGACCCCGGCACGTCGATCGTCTCGCTCAGGCGGTTGTTGACGCCGCGCCGTGTGCCGAAGGTCCCGGCCCGTCCGGCACCGGCATCGGTGGTGAACGGCAGAAAGCGTCCGTCATCGTCGAGGCGCCAGTCCTTCACCGCGAGTACGATGTCGGCGGCACTCGGCACCGTCTCATCGCCCTCGACGATCAGGAGGCCGACGAGCCCATGCCCCACCTGCCCGCTCTCGTTGCAATGGGGATGGAAGAAGAAGCTTCCGGTGTCGGGGGGCGTGAAGGTGTAGACGAAGCTTTCGCCCGGATTGACCGGCGGCTGTGTCAGATATTGTACGCCGTCCATCGCATTCGGGACGCGAACGCCGTGCCAGTGGATCGAGGTGTGTTCCGATAGCTCGTTGTTCAGCGTCACCGCGAGGCTGTCGCCCTGACGGATGCGCAGGACCGGAAGATCCTCATCGGAGTAGGTCCACAGCGGCACGTCGGGTCCGCCGGGTCCGAGAATGCGACGGATCCGCTCCCTCGCCTCGAACGTCAGCCGATGCGTGACCGGTGACGGGTTCGGTGACGTGGCACCCTCCCCGGCGGTAGCCGTCTCCGCGCCGAGGACGCGGAGGGTCGCGGCTGGCGCGAGGGCGCCCGCGAGCCCCGCCGCCAGTAGGCCTCGACGGCTGACGCCCGTCATTGCACCGAGGACGGGTCGTCGAGGCTCGCCGAGCCCTCGATCTTGATCGCGACACCGGCTTTCGCGGCTGCCGCCTCCAGGCTGCGGGTCTGCGCGACGAGCGCGTCGACACCGGCCTGTATCAGCGCGTTTCCGTCCGGATTGCCCTCGCTGATCATCTGGTCATAGGCCATCTTCCCGCTCTCCGCCGTGGTTCGGATCGCATCGAGCGCGGCGAGCGTCGTGCGCATGTCCGCCTCGACACGCTCCGTGGCCGCCTTGTCCCTCGACATCAGGAAATCACGAAGGCTCGCGCCCTCGACCTTTGAGCCGTCGCGCCGCACGTAGCTGCCGTGGAACACATTCATCATGCCGACCTGATCGAAATGATGTGAGTTCTGGGTGTTGTCGGAAAAGCAGTCATGCTCCTCCTCGGGGTCCTTCAGGATGAGCCCGAGCTTCATGCGCTCGCCGCCGAGTTCGCCGTAGGAGAGCGAGCCGATGCCGGTGACGATCCGGGTGAGGACCGCCTCCGCCCCCGCCTTGCGCAGATCCTCGCGCGCCGCACCGCCGGGCTTCCAGCTCTCCGCCATCTCCGCGAGGTCCGCGACGAGCAGGTCCGTGGCGCTGCGCAGATAGTCGCGGCGGCGGTCGCAATGGCCATTGGTGCAGGCCGAAAGGTCATAATCCGTCGCCGGGCGCGTGCCGGCACCCGGCGCGTCATGCTGCAGATCCTGCCCCCAGAGCAAAAACTCGACCGCGTGATAGCCGATCGCGACATTCGCCTCCACGCCGCCGGCTTCCTGCAGCGAGGACAGGAGATCGGGCGTGATGACGCTCGCATCGATCACGTCCTTGCCGACGCGGATCTTGGCGTTGGCCACGATGTTCGCCCGGAACAGCGCATTCTCGTCCGAGCTCTCGCCATAGCTCGCCGCGTCGACATAGTCGATCAGCCCCTCGTCGAGCGGCCAGGCATTGACGCGCCCCTCCCATTCATCGACCACGGGATTGCCGAAGCGAAAGACCTCGGTCTGCTGATACCAGGGCCGCGCCGCCTTCCAGGCATCCCGCGCGGCGGCAAGCGTCGCGGCATCGGGCTTGGCGAGAAAAGCGTCGACGGCGGTCTTCAGCTCGACTCCGGCGAGATGGGCATCGGCGAAGGCGGCCTCACCGATCCGCGCATAGGTCTCCATCACCGCCTCCGCGGAAGAGGGCTGCGCTTGCGCGGAAACGGCCGAAATCTGTGCCGATGTCGCCAAGAGCACTGCGACGATGAACATCTGAACCCGGAACATACGTTCAACCCTGTTGCTCGGCCGGTACCGCGCGATCGATTGCTTTCGATGCCACTCAGCGGAATGCCCGACTACCTGATTTCGATCGGCAACCGTCATCAAAACGGCACCGATCACGCTGATCCCGCCGAGTTCTAGGCCCTCACCAGCGTCTGTCAACGATGTATTTGCACGGATACGTACTTTACACCGGTTACAAACTGCGCAGTTTTGAGCTCTTCGAATGTATCTCTTCATACTCAATACTTAAAGGTGATCTCTCATTCCTCGATACTCCTGTTTTCTACATCGATACCTTCGTCGACGCTGATCCAGTGCGTTAAAGCGCTGCATGAAGACACGACGGATGCACGCCGCATCCTCGCGTGACTAGCGCTGGATCCCGAGGGTCAGTCCACGGACGAGGTGGCGCTGAACGAGCAGGATGACGAGGAAGGCCGGGGCCAGCGCGGCGGTTCCGAGTGCCGCCGGCGCCCCCCAGTCGCCGTTGGCGAGCACCGCGAGTTTCACGGGAATGGTCCGGAACGAGACGGTGACGAAGAGCGAGACCAGAAACTCGGTGAAGGAGAACAGGAAACACAGGATCGCCGTCGCCGCGATGCCGCCCCGGATCTGCGGCACGATGATCCTTGCGATCACCTGCCAGCCATTGGCCCCGTCGAGCCGTGCAGCCTCGTCGACCTCGCGCGGAACGTCATCGACGAAGGATTTGAGCAGGAGAACCGCGATCGGCGCGTGCATCGTTGCGTGCAGCAGGATGAGACCAAGGCGCGAATTGAAGAGACCGACCGCGTTGAGGAGAAAGACCGAGGGCACCACCAGCACGATGGGCGGCAGGATCCGGAAGAAGATCGCCATCCAGAGCACGGCCCGAGCCCCGCGCGAGGGGAAACGCGACAGGCCGTAAGCGGCGAAGAGACCGGTGACCACCGCAAGAGCGGTCGACGCAGAGGCGACGAGGATCGTGTCAATAAAGGCCTGCCGATTGTCGGTCGCCAGGATCGACCCGCTGCCGAACACCGCGCGATAATGCTCCAGCGTCGGCGCAAAATCGAAGAGTACGGGACCGTCTGGGTCAAAGATCGCGGAGTCCGGCTTGATCGAGGTCAGCGCCCACCACAGGATCGGCAGAAGAAACAACCCGACGACGAGGACCGCGGCACAATCGCGCAGGACCCCAAGACTCCCTGACTGCCGTCGGGAAAGCGCTGTCGATCGCGACGAAGGCCGCGAACCGGTGACGGGAGGGGCGAATCGGGCCATCGGCACAACGGTGCCACAAAGCCGGTAGGCCCGACACGCCCACCGCGCCGCTGTCGGGGGCGGTCACAGACCGGTTCATTACAGTGATTTAACGTGCAATCGCCGACCGCCTCCTGAATGGTCCGCTCACCGACGCGCCGAACCTTTCAGGTCGTGTGGCCATGAATTCCTCTCCAGACGTGCTGCCGCAAACGATTGGCACTTTGTCGCCAACGGCGGAAACCCCGCGGTCCCGCGGCGCGATCGGGTGGCACGCCATCGGCCTTCTCGCCGGCCTCGCCATCTTCGGCATTGCGGCCGTGGTGCTGTTTCACATCCTGAGCGAGATCTCCTGGGCCAGTCTGCAACGCTCGATCGGCCTCGTTCCGCTGGCCGACATCGCGGTCGCGGCAGGCTTCACGATGATCTCCTACGCGGCCTTGTGCGGCTACGACCTGCTGGCGCTTCGCCATCTGCGGGTCGAGGGTATCGGCGTCCAGCGCACGGCGTTCACGGCCTTCATCGCCCATGCCTTCAGCTTCATGCTGGGATTTGGCGTGCTTTCGGGCGGGGCCGTCCGGCTTCGTCTTTATGGCGATGCCGGCGCGAGCCCCGGCAAGGTCGCGCAGATCGGCATCACCAGCGCCTTCATCTTCTGGACGGGCCTTGCGGCCGTCGGCGCCGGCGCGCTCACGCTTGCGCCGACGATCGCCGGATCGATCGACGGACTGCCGGTCTGGATGAACACGGCGACCGGATTCGCCATGCTGGTCGTGTTGCTCGGGTCCGCGCTCTGGCTCTCGGTCCGGCCGAGGCAGGTAGCGCTCGGAGGTTTCACGCTGCCTCTGCCGGGATGGCGAACCCTCGCGGCCGCCGTCGCGATCGGGGCGATCGACACGCTGGCGGCAGCCGCGGCGCTCTATGCCCTCATTCCCGATGCGCTGCCCGGCGGGTTTGCCGAATTCATCGCCATCTTCGTCATCGCCACCGCCGCCGGTGTCGTCAGCCACGTGCCCGGTGGCCTCGGCGTCTTCGAGGCGGTCGTGCTGCTCGCCCTGCCGACCGAGCCGACACCCGACATTGTCGGGGCGCTGCTGCTGTTTCGGGCCCTCTACTACGTGCTTCCCTTCGTCATCGCGCTCAGCCTGCTTGGGCTCAGCCAGATCGGCGCCTATCGGCGGGAGATCGACCGCGGCGGCAGCTTTGTCCTGCGTGCCCTGCGACCGCTCGCGCCGCGCATTCTGGCGCTCACGGTCTTCGTCGGCGGCATCATGCTGCTGTTGTCCGGTGCCCTGCCGGCGGAAAGCGACCGGCTGCACGAGTTGCGCCATTTCATCCCGCTGCCGTTCGTCGAGACGTCGCATCTGCTCGCGAGCGTCGTCGGTTTCGTCCTCCTCGTCGTCGCGCGCGGTCTTCTGGCGCGGCTCGCCAGCGCCTGGTGGCTGGCGGTCGGCCTTCTGGTCGCCGCCGCGATTTTCTCGCTGACCAAGGGCTTCGACTATGAGGAGGCGATTGTGTGTCTCGGCGCTGTCGGCCTGCTCGTTCTGACGCGGCGCGAGTTCTACCGCCTCGCAGCCTTTCCCGACGCCGTGCCGCCGGTCGACTGGATCGTCTCGGCGCTGATCGCGGTCGGCGCGTCGGTCTGGCTCGGCCTCTTCGCCTATCGCCACATCGACTACTCCGCCGATCTGTGGTGGTCCTTCGCCTATCACGGCGATGCGCCGCGCTTCCTGCGCGCAACGCTCGCGGTGGCGGTCGTCGCCATCGGCCTGTCGGTCTACCGGCTCGTCTATCGCAAGCCGTCGACGGCGGCCGCCGACGATCCGGACCTGTTGAAGCGGGTCGAGCCGATCGCCGCGCGCTCGACCCGCTGCGAAGCCCAGCTCGCCTTTCTCGGCGACAAGTCGTTCCTGCTCGATGCGAAGGAGCGCGGCTACATCATGTACGGGGTTGAGGGCCGATCGCTGATCGCGATGAGCGATCCGATCAGCGAAGACCGCGCCGCGATCAACGACCTGATCTGGCGCTTCGCCGAACTCGCCGACGAGGAGCATGCGACGGCCGTGTTCTACCAGGTCGCGACCGACAATCTGCCGGCCTATCTGGATGCCGGCTTCTCGCTCGTGAAATATGGCGAGGAGGCGTGGGTTTCGCTTGAGGCTTTCACGCTGGAGGGTTCGGCGGGCCGCAAGCTGCGCCAGACCAGGGCGCGCTGCGAGCGCGAGGGCCTGACCTTCGAGATCGTCCCCGCCGCGTCCATCGACGCGATCATCGAGGAGATGCGGAGGGTGTCGCACGAATGGCTCGGCGCGAAGCGGGGCGAGAAAGGGTTCTCGCTGGGCTTCTGGTCGGATGCCTATCTGCGCCGCTACGACACCGCGATCATCCGTCATGCTGGGCGCATCGTCGCCTTCGCCAACATCTGGCGTTCGGCGGAGAAAGCCGAAATGTCGGTCGACCTGATGCGCCATTCGCCCGACGCCCCGGCGGGTACCATGGACGCGCTGTTCATCAGCCTGATGGAGACGGCGCGCGGCGAGGGCTATCGCTGGTTCAATCTCGGCATGACGCCGCTCGCGGGACAGGCGACCCATCGCCTTGCGTCGGCCTGGGCGCGCATCGCCCGCTTCATCTACCGGCGTGGCGACCGTTTCTACAATTTCAGCGGGTTGAGGACCTTCAAGGACAAGTTCCGCCCTGAATGGCGCCCCCGCTACATCGCCTATCGCGGCAATGCCAGCCTGCCGCAGGTTCTCTTCGACATCACCCGCCTCGTGTCGAGCAGCCGCGACCGGGCCGTTTCCCTGTCCTCGTGAGACGCACCATGCTGATCAGGCCCCTCACCCTCGCCCTTTGCCTGCTGGGCTCGACCATCGTCCCGGGCCTCGCGGCGCCGCGCACCGTCACGGTCGACAACGGCACCTTCGGCAGCGTCGCGGTGCTCGCGCCGGCGGAAGAGCCGACGGCGTTCATCGCCGTCGTCGCCGACACGTCGGGCTTCACCGGCGACCGAACGGCGGAAGCCGAACAGCTCGTCGCGCGGGGCGCGGCCGTCCTCGTTCTCGACCCATCGACGGTCGTCCAGAAACTCGATGCCAGCGGCGAGAAGGATTGCCATTATTTCCTCGGCGGCATCGAGGACATCTCACATTCCGCCCAGAGGGCACTCGGGTCGCGCACCTATCGCTGGCCGGTGGTTCTCGGTGCGGGGCCGACCGGCGGGCTCCTCGCCTATCTCGCCATCGCGCAGGCGCCCGACAACACCGCGGCCGGGGCGGTGGCCTCCGGACTGACGACGCGGCTCAAATCGCGCCTGCCCTTCTGCGCCGGCGCGCCGTGGAAGGCCGACACGGCCGGCGGCTTCGCCTACGGCACCCCGCCCGGCCTTCCCGGGTCCTTCGCGCTGATCACGGACGCGGCGCCCGAGGACGCGACGACGGCGCTGACCGGGGTCGATGCAACCCGAGTGACCGTCGCCGTCGAGGCGGATCCAAAGGCGCGCTTCGACGCGATCATCGAGGCTGCCTTCAAGGCCGGCGCGACAAAGGAGGGCGACCTCGCCGATCTGCCGCTGGTCGAACTGCCGGCGACCGGCACGCCAAAGGCGCTGGTTGTGTTTTATTCGGGCGATGGCGGCTGGCGCGACATCGACAAGTCGATCGCGGAGGCGCTGGCGGCCAAGGGCATCGGCGTCGTCGGGGTCGATTCGCTGCGCTATTTCTGGGAACAGAAATCACCGGAAGCGATCGCCGCCGATCTCGACCGGATCATCGGCCACTATCAGGAGGCCTGGCAGGTCAAGCCGGTCGTCCTCGCGGGCTACTCGTTCGGCGCCGGCATTCTGCCTTTCGCCTACCCGGTCACCGCCCCGAAGACGCAATCCTCGACCCGCCTGATCGCGATGCTCGGCCTTGATCCGATGTCGAGCTTCGAGATCTCCGTGGGCGGTTTCGTCGGCTTCGGCAGTTCGACCGATCAGGACGTTCGGCCTGCGCTCGCGCGGCTCCCGCTCGACAAGACGATGTGCTTTTACGGCGCCGAGGAGAAAGCATCCAACGACACTGCCTGCACGGCGCCGGAGCTGTCGAAGGCGACGCTGGTCGAGCGACCCGGCGGCCATCACTTCGATGGTGACTATCAGTCCATCGCCGATATTCTGCTGAAGCGGATCGAGGGCTCATGACGCAGGCGCGACCGAGACGGTTGATGGCGGCGGCGCTCAGTGCGTGGGCGGCGCTGATGGTGCTCCTCGCGCCCCCGTCCGCGGTCGCGCGCGACCACCAGCCGCTCCACTTCGAGCCCGCGCATGATGGCCATGCCATCGCGCGGGTTATCGTGGTGTCGGGCGACGGCGGCTGGACGCACATCGAGCATGCGCTCGCATCGGGTCTGGCGGCGGATCATTTCGACATTGTCGGCATCAACAGCCGGGCGGTTTTCACACACCATCAGTCCGCGGTGCGGGTCGCCGCCTACATCGCGGCGCTCAGCCGCACGAAGCTGCCGACCGTCCTGCTCGGCTATTCGTTCGGCGCCGATCTCCTGCCGATCGTCTGGCCGGACCTCGACGATGCGACGCGGGCCCGGATCGCGGCGGTGATCCTCGTCGCGCCGACCCATGACGGCTCCGTGCTGATTGATCCGAGCAACCAGTACGACCCCGCCTTCCATCCCATGATCCCGCTCGAGAGCCAGACGAGCCGGCTCCCGATCTCGCGGCTCATCTGTATCGCCAGCGAGGAGGAGACCGAGAGCGGCTATTCGAGCTGCGGCGACCGGGCGCTGCGCGGCACCATCAGCATGGTGTTTTCGGGCGGCCATGATTTCGACGAGGCGACCCCCGCGATCGTGAACATGGTGTCGGGCCTGATCAGCGACGCCATCGGCGCCCTCGAACCGAGGATCCAGCGATGACAGGCGCGTTCGACGCCTGGCGATCACCCGGCGGGAACGCCCAGAAGCTCGATCAGCAGAGGGTTCGGAAAGCGGCGCGCGAGTGTCACCGCGACGAAACTCTCGCTGATGCCCTCCAGCGCCGCCGCCTCGACGAGCGCCCCCGATTCGAGCTCGTCGCGCACGACGATCGGCGGAATGATCGCCAGGCCCGCATCGGCGCGCGCCAGAAGGCGGATCATCGCCATGTCGTCGACCTCAGCCGCGATGGTGGGGATGACGCCCAGTCGGGCGATCAGGCCGTCGAAGGACGCGCGCAGCGCCGTGTCGGGCGTGGGCAGGATCAGGGGCTCGGTGGCGAGAAGTTCCGGAAGCGACCGCCCCTTTGTCCCGACGCGTGCGGGGGTCGCGATCAGGCTCACCGGCTGCTCGGCCAGATCATGCACCAGCCAGGAACTGGCGGCGTCGCGGGCCGGCGTGTGGTTCGTCAGGACGACGTCGAGCGACAGCGCCTCAAGGCCGCGCAGGAGCTGAGACTGCGTGCCGGACCGCAGCACGACCTCGACATCGGCGCGGCCGATCAGGGGGGTGAGAAACTGCATCTGGAAGTTTCGCGACAGCGTCGCAAGGGCGCCGACCCGCAGCGCGCGGCGTGTGCGCCCGGTCTCGCGCAGCGTGGCCGTGAGGTCATCGGCGGTGCGGAAGATCGCATCGGCATGATCGAGTGCGATTCGGCCGGCTTCCGTCAGGACGAGCCCGCGGCCGCGCCGCTCGAACAGGCCATGGCCGAGCGCCGCCTCAAGCGCCTTCAACTGCGTCGAGAGCGCCGACTGAGACAGGTTGAGCCGCCGGGCGGCGCCGGTCAGCGTGCCGTCACGCGCGACTGCTCGAAACAGACGGAGGTGATGCAGGTTGAGCTGTGACATCGTTCTGTCTCATAGAACGGTTGCGTTGAATATATGTAATTTTCTGGAAGTCTGACAATCGCTAGAGGGTCCGTATTGCCACTGACACGGTGACGGCCATGACCCTCCTTCCGCTGACATTCCTCGCGCCTGTCGTCCTTCTCCTCGCCGCAGCGCTGTTCGTGTCGCGTCCCGGTCGCCGCCCGGGTGCCCTGCCGCTCGTGGCGGAGATGGCGGCCGCCATCGCCTTTCTCCTCGCCCTGCTTGGGCTCGCGCAGTTCTGGGCGACCGGTACGCGTCTCGTCGCCGCCGGCGATGGCCTGTCGCTGCGGTTTGACGCCATCGGGATCACGCTCGCGCTGCTGGTGTCCTTCGTCGGATGGGTCGTCGTGCGCTACGCCCGCCGCTATGTCGACGGCGAGAATCGCGAAGGCGCGTTCCATGGCCTGACGCTTGCCGCGATCGCGGGTGCGCTGGTTCTGGTGCAGGCAGGCAGCCTGCCGGTGATGATCGCGAGCTTTCTCGCGCTCGGCCTGATCCTGCGTCAGCTTCTGCTGTTTTATGCGGATCGGCCGGAGGCGCAGCGCGCCGCCGCCAAGTTCATCCGGGTCTGGAGCGCCGGCGATGCCGCCCTGATCCTCGCGGCGCTGCTGCTCTGGCAATCCTTCGGCTCGCTCGACATCGCGACGCTGAACACGGCCGCGGGCGCCGGCCTGCCGCTCGGCGCCCAGATCGGCGTCGGCCTCCTCGTTCTCTCCGCCCTTCTCAAGACAGCGGCCTTCCCGCTGCATGGCTGGCTGACGGAGGTGATGGAGGCGCCGACGCCGGTCTCCGCGCTGCTTCACGCCGGCATCATCAACTCGGGCGGTGTCATGCTGATCCTTCTGTCGGGGGTCGTACAGCAGAGCACCGGCTCGATGGCAGCGCTCGTCATGCTGGGAGGCCTCACGGCTCTGTTCGGCGGCGTCGTCATGCTGACCCAGAGTGCGGTGAAGACCGCGCTCGCCTGGTCGACCGTCGCGCAGATGGGCTTCATGCTGATGCAGTGCGGCCTCGGCCTGTGGCCGCTCGCCCTGCTGCACATCGTCGCCCACTCGCTGTACAAGGCGCATGCCTTCCTCGGCTCGGGTGCGGCGATCGGCGCTGTCAACGCCATCCGCAAGCCCGGGCCGGTCGCGGCGCCCGGGCTCGCAGCGGTGGCGCGCTCCTTCGCACTCGGCCTTGCGCTCTATGCTGCCATCGCGGTCGCCTTTACCCTGCTCGTCGGGCCGAAATCGCCGCAGGCGCTGGCGCTCGGCGCGATCCTCGTGTTCGGCGTCTCCTACCTAATCGCCCAGGGTCTCGCCGACGCTGCACCCGGCGCGCTCACCGCGCGAACCGTCGTCGCCTCGATCGGCGCGGCGCTGGCCTATTTCGGCTTCCAGCTCCTCGCCCAGGCGATCTGGGGCGGCGCCCTGCCCGCGGCGCCGGTGCCGGGCCCGCTCGAATGGGCGCTGATCGTGCTGGCCCTCCTGTCCTTCGGCCTCGTCGCCGTGGCGCAGGCGCTCTTCCCGCTCTGGGCGCACCACCCCTCCACCGCCGGTCTGCGGGTGCATCTCGCCAACGGCCTTTATCTCAACGCGCTGCTCGACCGGATGACCGGCGGCTTCCGCGCCTGATCCCCAACCCGGCTCTCGAATGGAGACGACGACCATGTTTCTCGCTCAGATTGAGATCGCACCGACCCGGGTGACCCAGATGCTGGGTGCCGCGGAAGCCGCCGCCCGCGCCATCCCGCCGGCCTTCCCGCTCGATGCGACCGTCGCGGTCAACCCCTTCCTCGGCCAGACCGGCGACGGCCTCGCCCATGCAGCCGCCCGGCTCGCCCGTGTCGCCGGCATCCGGCTGACCCCGCCGCGCCACACCGTCGCGGCGAAGCTCGCCGCCGGAGCGCTGACGGACGAGGATCTGACTGCTGCCCTCGAGGCCTCGCCGCTTCCACTCAAGCCGCGCGATCTCGCCACCCTCAAGGCCGCGCTCGCGACCGAAGGTCCGGCTCCGGCCGCCCTGCCGACCATCGCACAGCTTGCCGCAACGGCGACGGGCATCGACTGGCCGGGGATCATCCTGCGCAGCTTCGGCCTGTGGGCCGCGGGTCATTTCGACCGCGGGCAGGCCCTGTGGATGCCGCGGCCCGGGCACGGCGCCTTCACCGCCTGGCGGGAATGGGCGACGCATGACCTGACGCCCGAGATCGCGGGCCTGACCGGTTTCTGCGCCCATGTCGCCGAGGCGCCGGACACGGCGGATCGGGCGATCCTGCGCGCGGCCGAGCGGCTCGGCCTGTCGGCGGATGCGGCGGAAGGTGTGTTTCACCGGCTTCTGATCGATCTCGGCGGCTGGTCCCAGCATGCACGCTGGATCCTCTGGCAGGCGGAACTCAAGGGCGGCAGCGACACGACGCTGACCGATCTTCTGGCGATCCGGCTCGTCTTCGAGGAGGCGCTTCTCGCCCATGTGCCGCAGGTCGCCGCCGACTGGACGAAGACTGTCGCGGCCCATGCCGCACCGATCGCGCCGACCGCCGATCAGACCATCGACGCCATTCTTCAGGAGGCATCCGAGCGCGCCCATCAGCGCAAACTCGCGGCGACCCTTTCTGGCCCGGCAACGCGCGAGAACCGGCCGGACCTGCAGGCCGTCTTCTGCATCGACGTCCGCTCGGAAGTGCTGCGGCGGGCGCTGGAAGCGCAGCATGCCGGCATCGAGACGCTCGGTTTCGCGGGTTTCTTCGGTCTGCCGCTGGCGCATCGGCCGCACGGCACCGACGAGACACAGGTGCATCTGCCGGCTCTTCTCAACCCGGCGCTGACCTCGACCAGTCATACCGACGGCGCCAGCGAGACGCGCTACCGGATCGGCGCGCGTGCGAGCCGTGCCTGGGGCCGGTTCCGGCAGGCGGCGGTCTCCTCCTTCGCCTTCGTCGAGGCGGCGGGTCCCGCCTATGGCGCGAAGCTCGTCTGCGAGGCGCTCGGCATCGTGCCGGCTGGCCTCAAGCCGCAGCCGATGCCGCGCCTCGAAACCGGACTCACGGCCGCGCAGAAGGCACAGACCGGCGCCGCGGTGCTGCGCGCGATGAGCATGACCACCGGCCATGCGCGGCTCGTGCTCCTCGTCGGCCATGGGGCGCAGGTGCGCAACAACCCGCACGAGAGCGCCTATCATTGCGGCGCCTGCTGCGGGCAGACGGGTGAGGTTTCCGCGCGGCTTGTCGCGGCGCTCCTCAACGATCCTGAGACGCGGGCCGGTCTCGGCGCGCACGGTCTAGCGCTGCCGGACGACACGCTCTTCGTTGCCGGCCTGCACGATACCGTCACCGACAGGATCACGCTCTATCCGGACACGCCGGCTCCCGGCCACGCGGCGGATGTCGCGCGGGCGACGGCCTGGATCGAGGCCGCCGGGCGGGTGTCGCGGGCGGAGCGGGCACGCCGGTTGCCGGGCGCGACGGGTGAAAGCCTGCCCGGTCGGGCGCTCAACTGGGCCGAGGTGCGTCCGGAATGGGGGCTTGCTGGTTGCGCTGCCTTCATCGCCGCGCCGCGCACGGCAACGACCGGCCGCGACCTCGAGGGTCGCGCCTTCCTGCACAATTACGATTGGAAGGGCGACCAGGGTTTTGCCACGCTCGAATTGATCCTCACCGCGCCGGTCGTCGTGGCGAGCTGGATCAGCCTGCAGTATTACGGCTCGACCGTGGCCCCGGCCGTCTTCGGCGGGGGGAACAAGCTGATCCATAACGTCGTCGGCGGCATCGGCGTCGTCGAGGGCAATGGCGGGCGCTTGCGTCCGGGCCTCCCGTGGCAGACGATCCATGACGGCGAGACCGGTGCCCATGAACCGCTGCGGCTTTCGGTCATGGTCGAAGCCCCGAAGGAGGCGATCATCGAGATCCTGCGCAAGCACGAAGGCGTCCGGCAGCTCTTCGACAATGGCTGGCTGCATCTTTTCGCGCTCGACGGCGGCCGTGTCGCGGCGCGCTACCGGCCCGGCCTCAGTTGGGACGACGGGTCGCCCTCCATGATGGCGGCATGACGCGGCCGGATCGCGTCGCGCTGGCGACCATGCACGGCAAGGAGGCGGCGATCGCGCCGCCTCTCGCGCGTCTGGGGATCGCGGTCATCGTCCCGCCATCCCTCGACACGGATCGCTTCGGCACCTTCTCGGGCGAGATCGCCCGGACCGGCACCATGCTCGACGCCGCCCGCGCCAAGGCTGACGCGGCGATGGAGGCGACCGGCCTGCCCGTTGCGATCGCGAGCGAGGGCTCTTACGGACCGCACCCGGTCATTCCGCTCCTTGCGCGCGGACAGGAACTGATGCTGTGGCGGGATCGCCGCAGCGGGCAGGAGATCGTCGAGACGCTCATCGACGACGCGCCCGCCTTCGATACCGCGACCGTGACGGACCTGGCCGGAGCCGACGCCTTCCTGTCGCGGATCGGATTTCCGGATGTTGCCGTCGTGATTGCCGCGGCGCAGATGCCGCAGAATCCCATCGCAAAGGGTGTTCGAGACCGCGACGAGATCGCGGCGACCGTCGGGCGGCTCGCTCGGGTCGGCCCCGTCCTGCTTGCGACCGACATGCGCGCCCACATGAACCGGCGCCGGATGGAGACGATCGCGCGGCTCTCCGAGCGCTTCGCCGAGCGGATCGCCCGCCCTTGCCCGGTCTGCGCGGCGCCGGGCTGGGGCGTCCTCCGCGTCGAGCCGGGCCTGCCCTGCGCCGCCTGCGGCACGCCGACCCCGGTCGCACGCGGCGAGGTTTTCGGCTGCACCGCCTGCGGCACGACGCGTTTCGTCGCCAGGGCAGATGGTCGGACGGAGGCCGATCCCGGCCACTGCGTCCTGTGCAATCCGTGACGGATCACGGGGCTCACTGAGTTCCGCGGCCATACCGGCATCGCGCTGGCGAGGCGCTTTGCATCGGCGCCTGCTTTGCCGGTCGTGTTCCGCGGATCGTTTGCGCGGGCTGGCCAGTAACCGCCTCTCGACGTCGTTTCATCGGACCTTTGCGATCCGCGTTGACACAAGGTACCAACGCGCCGGTTGGTGGAGGCTTCATGTTTTCGCGGTATGGCGGCGACGCGGGTCGTTTCGCTGTTTTCACGATCTGCGCGCCCAATTACCTTGCCCAGGCGGCGGTTCTTGGCGCGTCGGTGCGCGAACACCATCCAGACCTGACCCTGATCGTCTTCCTGCTCGAGCCGCTGCCAGCGGGCTTCACCGCGCCCGACGGCGTGGAGATCATCGAGGCCGAGCGCACCATGCCGCGCCGCGAGTGGAACCACCGCCGCGCGCATTACGACCTTCTCGAATTCGCGACGAGCGTGAAGCCGGCCTGCTTCCGCCATCTCTTCGATCATGGCGCACGGCGTGCGATCTATCTCGATCCGGACATCAGTCTGTTCGGGCGTCTCGACCGGTTCTGGCACGGCGGCGATGACGACCCGGCGCTCGTGCTGACGCCCCACCTCCTCACGCCCCTGCCCCGCGACGGGCGCTTCCCCGATGATCTGACGATCCTGCGCGCGGGAACCTACAATCTTGGCTTCGCCGCCCTGCGCGATACGCCCCGGACCCGCGATCTCCTGACTTGGTGGGACGCCCGTCTGCATGATCTCTGTCTGCAGGACGTGAGACACGGCGTCTTCACGGATCAGCGCTGGATCGACCTCGCGCCGGCCTTCGTGCCCGACCATGTGCTCTTGATGGACCCCGGGTACAATCTCGCCTACTGGAACCTGCACGAGCGCACCCCGCGCCGTGTCGAGGGCGAGTGGCACGTGTCAGGGCCGGACGGGCCGGGTCCGCTCGTGTTTGCGCATTTCAGCGGCTTCTCGCCGGACAGTCCCGGCATATCGAAGCACGAGAGCCGGTTTGGTCACAATCCGCCCGGCGAGGCCGCGGCGCTCTACGCCGCCTATGCGCAAGCGCTCCTCGCGGCGGATCATCGAACATGGGCGACGATCGTCCCGTCGCGCCCTGCGATGCCGGGCGGACTCGACTGGGACATGGCCTGTCGCGCCCTCTATCGCGAGACCATCGCCCGGAAGATCGATGTCGGTGACCCTCTGGTCGATCCGCACTTTCTCGCCTTTGCGACGAACAACGGGCCGGCGGACCACGTTCCCAGATATCTGCGCACCATCCTGACGCTGCGCGGTGACGCCGCCGCCACCTATGACGACGGGCACGACCGCAGTGGACTGATGGCGTGGCTGCGCGGGCCCGGCATCGCCGAACTCGGCCTCAACCCGGCCCTGATCGAGCGATGCGCCGAGGCCCGGTCGACCGAGGCGAGCGGCGTGACCTATGTCGGCTATCTGAGCGCCCATCTCGGGGTCGGCGAGGCCGCGCGCCAGAGCGTCGCGGCACTACAGGCCGCCGGCGTTCGCGTGCACACCCATGACATCTCCGATCAGGCCGGCGTGCCGACGGGATTTTACGCGCAGCCAGCGGCACCGATCGGCGATGGGGCACCACCGATCACGATTCTCGGCTGCAATGCCGACATGCTGCCGACGGTGCTGTCCACCCTGCCCGCGCCGCTGCGCGACGGCTACCGGATTGGGTACTGGTATTGGGAAACGCAGGACTTTCCGGAACACTGGGCCGACCGTTTCGACATGGTGGACGAGGTCTGGGTCGCCACGCAGTTCGTCGCCGAAGCGATCCGCGCGAAGGCGACCGTACCGGTTGTCGTCATGCCGCCGATGATCGCGCCGCCCCGCATACCCCGTGACCGAGCCTGGCTGTCGCGGCTTGTCCCCGAGATCGGCGCGGACGAACTCGTGTTCCTGTTCCAGTTCGATGTCGCCTCGGTCGTCTTCCGCAAGAACCCGGAGGGCGCGATCGACGCGTTCCTGCGCGCTTTCGCGCCGGACGAACCGGTGCGGCTTATCGTGAAGCTGTTGAACGCGAGCGCCGATGCGGGCTTGATCGACAGGCTTCGCGAGAGGGCGCGCGGTGGTCGGGTCTCGCTCGTCGACGCGACGCTCGAAAGCGAGGATCGATTCCGGCTGATCGCCAGCGTCGACGGCTTCGTCTCGCTGCATCGGTCGGAAGGGTTCGGCCTTTCGATTGCCGAGGCCATGGCCCATGGACTGCCGGTGGTGGCGACGGGCTGGAGTGGCAATGCCGACTTCACCAGAATGGACACTGCGGCGGTCGTCCCCTTCACTTTGTTGAGCAGCGACGTGGCGCACGGGCCTTACCCTGCCGGTACGCTGTGGGCGGAGCCGGACCTCGATGCCGCCGCGCGCCTGATGCGTCGGGTGTGGACGGACAGGGACTGGCGGGAGACGCTGGGCCAAGCGGCAGCCGCGATGATTGCGCGCGAGTACTCGGCGGCGACAGTCGGCGGCGCAATGCGGGAACGACTACGGCGCATCGAAGCCTCGGCGCGGATGGCAGCGCGGCGGCAGGCGGCCCGCCATGCACGGCTCGCAGCCGAGCATAACCGGCATGGATCGCGGCGCTCGAAGACACGCCAGCGGATCAAGAAGCTGGGGAAACGGCTCAAGCGGATCCTCGACAGCCTCGTGTCGGGCCTGCCGCGCCTGCGCCGCCCGCGCGGCTCCCTGCGCGCGCCGGGCAATCGAACGCATCCCCATGGACGGTGACCCCGAGAGCCGCGCCGCCAACTGGTCGCCGCGCGACCTCCTCATCGCGCTGACGATCGGTCTCGTCGCCTTCCTCGTGTTCAACGCCAATATGCGGGCGATACCGGCCGGCGACACCTACGCCGCGCGATACCTGCCGTTTTCCCTTCTCAAGAACCACACGGTCTTGATTGACCCGATCGTCGAGACGGTCGCGCAGGGTCGCCGCCCGCCGATGGATGCCGGCGATCCGGGCACGGCGTTCTGGATCAAGCTCGGGCGCGACGGTCGCCTCGTGTCCTACTATCCGGTGCTGCTGCCGGTGGTGATCACGCCGCTCTACATCCCCGCCATGATCCATCTCGACGGCGCTGGATGGGACCCGTTCATCGTCGACAGCGTCGCCCGGGTGATGGAAAAGCTGGTCGCGTCATCGATCGCTGCCCTTTCCGTCGGCCTGCTCTACGGGTTGCTGAGGCGGCGGGCGCCGCCCTCGATCGCGGCGTCACTGAGCCTCGTCTACGCCTTTGGCACGACGACGTGGGTCATCAGCAGCCAGGCGCTCTGGGCCCATGGCCTGGGTCAACTCCTCATCATCGCGACGATGCTGGCGATCACCGGCCGACCGACGGCGATGCGCGCCGCGATGGCCGGCCTGTTCTGCGCCATGATCGCCGCAAACCGGCAGCCCGATGCGGTTCTCGCCGCGGCACTCGGTTTCTACGGTCTTTGGTGGGCGGGAACCCTGCGTTTGCGGGCCATTCTGGTCCTCGCCGGGCTTGTCCCCGTTGCCCTCACCCTCGCCTACAACCTCGCCGTGGTCGGCCATGTGGCGGGGGCCTATGCGCTCAGCGTCAGGCCGCAGCATTTCAATGCCGATGTGCCCGGGGGTGTCGCGGGGCTATTGTTCAGCCCGACGCGCGGGCTTTTCGTTTTCTCGCCTTTCCTCCTGTTCCTGCCGTGCCTCCTGCTCATCGCGGTGCGCGACACCGCCTTTCGCGGCCTGAACATGGCGATCACGGCCGCAGTCGCGGCGCAGATCCTGTTCTACGCCATGGTCGACTGGCGACAGGGCATCTCCTGGGGCCCGCGATGGCTGACCGATATGCTGCCTTTGCTGATGTGGTTGCTGGTGCCGATCGTGTCGCGGCTTGCAGCCGGCGGGCGCGTCCTGTTCGCAGCCGCCTGCGCGGTGGCCGTGGCGATCCAGGCGACGGGTGCGTTCTTCTACACCGGCGCGACCGATCTGCGCATGCTGCAGGGCGAGGGTCCGGACCGCATGCGTCCGATGTGGCAGTTCGCCAACGCCCCCTTCCTCGGAGCAATCGCCGCGGGGCCTGCGCCACGCGACCTGTTCTCGCGCCTGCGCGGCAATGTCGACCTGGTTGAGGTGATCGGTGACGGCCCGCAACGGCAGATCGACATCGCCGGATGGGCGCTGATCGATGATCGCAGCCCGTCCGGCGTTTCCGTGCTGATCGACGGGGTGCCGGCGGGCGGCACCAACAGCTTTTTGCAGCGTCCCGACGTCGTGCAGGCGACGGGGGTCGCACAGCCGTCCGGCTGGCGCGTGCAGGTGCCGATCGGGTCGCTGGCCCCCGGTCGCCACACCATCGCGGCGCTGGTCCACGGCAGCGACGGCGACGAGCCGCGTCTGCTTCGCCAGACCACCTTCACCATCGCGGAGAAATCGCGGCCGAAGCGGGCCGACGGCTCGCTCGACGACATGGCGGCCCGGGCGATGGAGATTCTGACAAGCCGGCAAAGCCCGGAGGGCTACTGGCTGACCCAGTTCACGTCCGGCACGGTGTTTGACGCGCCGCGGGAGGAAATGAACACCTACCTCAACGCCGTCATGATCGACATTGCGGGCCCCCTCGCGACCGCGGGGCCGCTGTCGGGAGCGATGGCGTCGGCGCGGCGTTTCCTCACCAGCCAGATCGAGGCCGATGGACTGGTGCGCTATCATGGCCGACCGGACGCGCCCGGCATCGGTGTGCTTGGTTGCGAGATCACGCCCGATTCCGACGACACAGCGCTGGTCTGGCGCATCGCGCCCAGCCCGGACAACGCGCTGCGCGCTGCGGCAATGGCGACCCTGCAGCGCTACCGTCGTGCCGACGGGCTCTATCGGACCTGGCTGGCCGACCCGTCCGCCTATCGCTGCATCGATCCCGGGCGTGACCCGAACCCCGCTGACATCGGCATTCAGATGCACGTCTTCATGCTGCTTGCCCAGCAGAACCCGCCAGCCGCACGGGACCTGTGCGCAGCGATGATCCGACACGTCGGTGACGAAACCAACTGGGTGTACTACGCCAACGCGCCCCTGCTCGTGGCGCTGCGCCTGTCGGACATGCGTCGGGATGGCTGTCCGCTCGACCTGCCGGAGGCGCGGCTGCAAAGGGCCGTGCCGGGCCAGGACGTCTGGATGCGCGTCGCCGCCGTGCTGCGCCGGTTCGATGAGCGTACGGCGAATATGACGACGATGACCGAGGCCCAGCGCCTGCTTCGGCAGATCGCTGCCGACGACTTCGCGCTGCTGCACGAGACGCCGCCTCTCTTCTACCACAATGATCTCACGGCCAGTGTCCGGCGCTTCTACTGGTCGCAGGACCTTGGTTATCTTCTGTGGCTCCGGCTGCTCCACGAAACCCGCGCCGTCGCTCCCCTGCCAGACCGGACGCCGCAGGCGGGTTCCACACCATGAGGGCGTCCGAACCTCCGGTCTCGCGGACGCGGCGCGTGGGCCGGGCCTCCGCAGCGCGGCGTCTGCTCGCCTCGATCCGGTTCGGTGAGGTCTGCGTGCTGCAGGGCACGCCCATCATGGGTGCCCTTTTCGCGCTCGATCGGCTCTCCCCGGCCCTCTTGTGGCCCTTTGGCCTTCTCCTCGCCGGCAATCTGTGTCTGATCGTCCACGTCTTCGTCCTGAACGACTGGGCCGGCATCATCGGCGACGCGCGTGATCCGCGACGCGCCGGGCACACCTTCCTCGCCCACGGGACGAGCCCGGCAGCGATGGGCGGCATGGCCCTCGCCTGTCTCGGGGCGAGCCTCGCGCTGTTCGCCCTGCTTGGTCTCGAGCCGTTCGTCTTCGGCCTTTTGATCGCTCTCCTGAGTGCCGTCTATTCACTGCGCGGCAAGGGCGTCCCCGTCCTCAGCTCGCTCCTGCATCTCGTCGGCGGCACGCTGCATTTTCTTTTGGGCGCCGCGGCTTTCGCACAGATCGACGGGCCCATGATGGCAATCGCCGCCTATTTCGGGGTCGTCTTCGCCGCCGGCCACCTGACGCACGAAGCCCGCGATCACGACGGCGACCGCGACAACGCGATCCGCACCAATGCCGTCGCCTTCGGCCGGCGGCGCGCCTTTGTCGCGAGCCTCACGCTGTTCGCCCTGTCGTACGCGCTTATGGCGGTTCTGGCCGGAACAGGTCATGTGCCGCTGGCACTGGGCGCCGTGGCCGTCGTGTCGGGCATGATCCAGGCGGCCGCTGCCCTGCGCGCGCACAGGGCCGCTTTGACCTTCGAGGCCCTGCGCCAGCTCCAGAGCGTCTACCGCCTGCTGCACCTGGGGATCGGCCTCACGCTCCTGCTGACGGTTCCGCCGTGGTGAAGCGACACTGAGACCAGTACTTCAAGCGGATCCTTGCTCGTCTGGCGAAGGGCGTGAGCCAATCATGGCATACGCCGAAAAGAGTGCTGCACGGACGATCGCGTAGGCCTGGCCCGTGTCCCATCGATAGGATCGATGCACTCGCCGATTGGTTCAGCCGGCGCGGCATGCTCGGAGCATTCACTTGAGAAATAGCCTGAACCTCGCACGAGGGCATTCCGGCGGCGGATCAGAGCAGGAGCCGCCAGCACTGCCAAAGCAACGCCGAGCACCCTTTTGGAGAGCGGCTTGATCGGGTCTTTGAACGCGAGACTCCGGGAGGACATGCTCGACGGCACGATTGTCTGGATCGCTCGCTGACGCTCGGGTCCTCGTTGAGAGCCAGACGCCATCTCAGCAAAGCGCCGGCACACGTCGGTTTGCGGCCCGCCGTGTCCACCTCTCCCCCCCCAAGCGCCAAACGCGGATGGTCCGGTCACACATGGCAAAGCGGCTCCCCCATGATCCGTGGGGAAGCCGCACTTGTCCTGCAAGTGATGCCGGAATTCAGCCGATCGTGATGATGGCTTCGAAGCCCTTCAGCCAGTAGGAGGTGCCTCCGCTACTGTACTGAGTGAACCCTTCGCCGTCCGCGGAACCAACCGCCGCAAACCCCTTACTCAGATAGACGGTGTCTAACGCGCCCGTCGCTTCGAACTTCTCGATTGTCGACTGGCCCCCCGCCATGACGATCGTGTCGACGCCTTCGATGGCAGACTTCGCCGTAAACGACGCCACTCCGTTCCTCGTCGTCCCGCTCAGGTTCAATTCGACTTTGCCCGCCGTCCATCGCGCCGTGTCGATGTCCGCACCACCGTCGAGGCGATCGTGGCCGTTCCCGCCGACCAGAAGATCGTTGCCGTTCCCGCCGGACAGAACATCGTTGTTGTCGCCGCCGTACAGTTTGTCGTCACCGTCATCACCGTTGAGCGTGTCGTGGCCTCCGCCTCCCCAGATGGAGTCGCCAAGCTTGGTGCCGGTGACACGGTCGTCGCTGCCGCCTGCATCGACGCTGGCGCCGATGTTCGGACCAGCGGCCGACGCCTTGAAGGTCGTCTGTGAGAAATCGAAGACGTTGTTGCCCTGGTTGGCCCCAGCCCCGACGATCATCTTCCCGTTGGTCACGACGATTTCGACACCACTCACGCCGAAAAGCGTTCGTCCCCAAGCATCCTTACTACCGATATTGAGATCGACATCTGAATTGACGAAATTGTGTAGCGCAAGGTCATTGCCATCGATGACCAGCGTATCTTCCCCGTCGCCGCCTTTCATGATGTCAATAACCGACTCGCCGCCCCGCGAGACGATCGTGTCGTTGCCGGCACCACCCGAAATCGTGTCGGTATCGGCGCCGCCATCGAGGCGATCATTGCCGGCACCGCCATCGAGCAGGTCACCTTCGGTGCCACCGCGCAGGTCGTCGTTGTCCGCTCCGCCATAAAGCTTGTCGCGACCCCATCCGCCATCGATCGTGTCATTGCCGCCACGTCCCCAGACGGTGTCGTCGCCACCGCCGGCGGACGCCCTGTCGTCGCCCGCATTGAGATTGATCGTGTCGCCGACACCGGTCCCGTTGACCGTGTCGTCGCCAAATCCCATCGACTGGGTGCCGGCCTGCGTCATCGTCACCGTCTTGCCCGATACGATGGCGCCGGCCTTGTCGAAGAAGCGCCACTCACCGTTTTGCCATTCGAGTCTGATGTCGTGGAGAGCAATCGTCTCGACGTTGGTGAAGGAGTCGGTTCCAAGTGTGCCGTTTGTCAGCGCGATGGACTGGCTCCATTTGCTGAAGTCACCAACGGTGTTGAACGACGTCGTGTCAAAAAACGCGGTGTCGACGCCGCTGCCGCCATCGATCGAGTCGTTGCCGGCGCCGCCGGTGAGCGTGTCGTGCCCGTCGCCACCGAGGATCGTGTCGCTGCCGCCCGACCCCGTCACGACGTCGTTGCTTCCACCCGCATCGATCCTGCCGCCTGTTTGGGGTCCACTCGCGGTTTCGCGAAAGGTCGTGCCCGAGAAATCGAAGACGTTGGTGCCCTGATTGCCGCCGGCGCCGACGATCCAGTTTCCGTTCGTCACGACGGTTTCGATGCCGCTCATGCCGAAGATGTTACCAGCCGCGCTGAGCTTCAGATTCGTCGTCGAGCTGATGAAATTGTGCAGAGCGAGGCCGTCTTTTCCGTCAATCACGAGCGTGTCGGTGCCGGCGCCGCCGTCGACGACGTCCATAGCGGACTCGGTGCCTCGCGACATGATGGTGTCGTCATCGTTGCCGCCGTTGATCACATCGTTGCCGGTGCCGCCATTGATCCTGTCCTTGCCCGCGCCGCCATCGATGACGTCGGCATCTGCGCCCCCGTCGATACTGTCGTCGCCGTCGCGGCCTTCGATCGTGTCGTTGCCCGCGCCGCCCCAAATCGTGTCGCCGAGTGTGGTGCCGATGATCCGATCGTTCGATCCCCCGCCGTCGACCGTCGCACCGATGAAGGTTGTGTCGGTCAACTTCGTCTTGAACTGGGTCTTCGAGAAGTCGAACACGTTGTCGGCCTGATTGGCAGGGGCGCCGACGATCTTCTTGCCGTTGGTCACGACCACTTCGACATTGGTCACGCCGAAGACCCCTCCATTCGGGGGCTTCGTCCAGTCGAACGTGAAGGGCGCACCATTTGCGGCCTTCGTCTCGGCGTTGACGAAATTGTCGAGCTGAAGGTCTCCGCCATTCGCGTCAATGATCAGTGTGTCGTTTCCCGCGTCGCCGTCCACGTAATCGAGGATCGACTCTGTTCCACCTCGCAACGTGATCGTGTCGTCGCCGGGGGTGCCGGTGAGGGCATCCCGCGCGCTGGTCCCAAGGAAAGTTTTCCCCGTCGTCATGATGACGCTCCTTAAATCAATTGAAGCTGTGAAACCGTCATTCAAAGTCAGTTGAATTCAAAGCAAAACAGAATAAACAAAAGTCGAACCCCCGCAGGGTCGATCGACTCCGACGGCAAAACCGATGATTTCTTTTCCTTGAGCGTTGGAAAAACGCCTAACGATGCGAAAAAACTTGCAAAAACTACCCTGCGGCAAACAAAAGCCACTGATGGGCGGTGGGATTTGAAACGCGGGTGTGATAGACCGACCTGTACGTGCCGTCAAGGCAAACTGCACACTTTTGTTGCACCCCTGACTGAAAAAGACAATAACCCGGCGCCTGGTATCGAGATCATGTCCTAAGGGATTTTCCCAGTCTTGGCCGTATTTTCAAGCCTTTACTGAGCAAACGGCTGGCCAATCAAGCCTATAATCGTTGATGTATGACCTTAGTTGACAGTATATTGTCGTCCTAAAGCGCAGCTTGAGATTCTTTAATTCATTTTCATACTTTTTATACGAAATGTAACATATGTTTACACAGCGACGCACGCCACCGTATACTGTCGAGATCGGCACGCTGCCGAAGGCACCCCTGATTTTTCCGCTCGCCGTCATTCTGGTCTTCAGCGGCGCGGTCAACATCCTGACCCTCTCCTCGTCGCTCTACATGCTGCAGGTTTTCGATCGGGTGCTGGCAGGCCGCAGCTGGAGCACGCTCGTCTATCTGACGCTGATCACGCTCGCCGCGCTCGCCGCGCTCGGGATCCTCGACAGCATCCGCGCCCAACTCCTCAACCGGCTGGCAGAATGGGGCGAGCGGCGCCTCGCACCACGCCTGCTGACGCTGACCATGCGCGCGGCACTCGACGGCCGGCCCTATGGCGGCGACGCCTTTCGTGATCTCGGGCGCGTCCGCGAGGCGGTTTCCGGCACGGCCGCGCTGGCCATCCTCGACGCCCCCTGGGCACCGATCTATCTCGTGCTGCTGTTCATCCTCCACCCCGTCCTCGGCTGGATCGGCCTGATCGGCGCATTCGTGCTCCTCGCGGTCGCGGTCGCCGGCGAATGGCTGCAACGCGCCCCCTCGCGCGCGATCCATGCCGCGCAGACGGCTTCGGCGCGAAACGCTGACCAGATCCGTCGCAATGCGGAGACGGTCGAGGCGATGGGCATGATGAGGGTCCTCGTCGAGCGCTGGGCGCTGGCGTGGACGCGCGGTCTCGATGCGCAGCGCGCGGCTCTCGATCGGGCCTCGGTGCTCGGCGGGCTGAGCAAGTCCCTGCGCTATTCGCTTCAGGTTCTGGTGCTGGGCGCGGGCGCCTGGCTGGTGGTGCGGCAGGAGGTCACCGCCGGCGTGACGATCGCGGCCTCGATCATCATGAGCCGGGCGCTCGCGCCCGTCGACATCGCCATCGGTGCTTGGAAACAGATCGTCGCCGCCCGTGAGGCCTGGCAGCGGATCGCGCGCTTCATCGCCCAGGCGCCGGCGCCGGTCGAGCACGTGGTCGCGCTGCCGCGTCCAAAGGGTCATCTGCGCGTCGAGGATGTCGTCTTCGCCTTTCCCGGCGCGAAACGCCCGATCCTGTCGGGCGTCGCCTTCGAGGTTGCGGCAGGGCAGACCGCCGCGCTGATCGGTCCGTCCGGCGCGGGAAAATCAACCCTCGCACGCCTTCTCGTCGGTGTTCACACCCCACAGGGCGGCCGCGTGCGGCTCGACGGGGCGGATGTCTCGCAATGGCCGCGGGAACGGTTCGGCGCCTTTGCCGGCTATCTGCCCCAGGACATCGAGCTCTTTGCCGGCACGGTGGCCGAGAACATCGCGCGCATGGGTGTGCCGGTGGATGATCTGGTGTTGAAGGCCGCGCGGCGTGCCGACGTGCACGACATGATCCTGCGCCTGCCGGAGGGCTACGAGACGCAGGTGGGCGATGGCGGCCGCTCCTTGTCCGGCGGCCAGCGCCAACGCATCGGCCTCGCCCGCGCCTTTTACGGCAACCCGGCCCTGCTCGTTCTCGACGAGCCCAACGCCAATCTGGACACCGCCGGCGAGGACGCGCTGCTGCGCGGGATCGCGGAGGCGAAGTCCGAGGGCACCACCATCATCGTCATCACCCACAGGCTGAACATCCTCGATCTTGCCGACGTCGTCGTGCTGCTCGCCGAAGGCGGTGTCGCGATGGCGGGGCCGAGGCGCGAGATCGTCGCCCGTCTCGCCCGACCGCAGCCGGAGCGAAAGCCACCTGACCCGGGCAAGCCGACAGGCGCGGCGGCCCTGCCCTCGTCGGGAGCCCGCTCATGAAAACCGATCGGATCCCGGCCCGACTTGCCGACACGCCCGTCGCCACCGCCATCCCCGCGGCGTCGACCACCCCGCCCGCCCGCCCCGCTCTCGATGGCCGTGTCGCGACCGGCATCGCCGTGATCGTGCTCTTCTTCGGCGGTCTGGCAGCCTGGTCGGCGCTGCTGCCCCTGTCGGCCGGTGCCATCGCGTCCGGTCAACTCGTCGTCGAGGGTCAACGGCGGGTGGTTCAAAACCTCGAGGGCGGCATCATCCGCAGCTTCCTCGTGCGCGAGGGCGATACGGTTCGGGAAGGCCAGCCGCTCCTGCGTCTCGACGACGTCCAGACGACGGCCGTGGCCGAGCAGGTTCGCTCGCAGGCCGACGCGCTGATGGCGGAGATCGCACGCCTGCGCGCGGAGCGCGACAACGCCGACGGCATCCCGTTTCCGTCGTCGCTCCTCGAGCGCCGCGCGACGCCGCGCGTCGACGAGGCGATCCGTGGGCAGATCCGGATCTTCGAGGGGCGGCGCCAGGCACATGCCGGCGACCTCGACATCATTCAGCGCGGGATCGAGCAGACCCGGGCCGAGATCGCGGGCTATCAGGGGCAGATCACCTCCTATGACGAGCAGCTCAGGCTCGTTCGCGAGGAGACCGCCACCGTCGCAGACCTGGTCGAGCGTGGCCTCGGCCAGAAGCCGCGGCTGCTGGCGCTCCAACGCGAGGGAGCGGGCCTGCAGGGTGCACGCGACGCCCTGCTCGGCCAGATCGCCCGGGCGAAGCAGGTGATCGCCGAAGCCGAGCTTCGCGCCAGCCAGCTGCGCAAAAACCACGAGGCCGAGGTCGCGGGCGCGCTGCGCGAGGCCGAAGCGCGGCTGTCGGCCATCGAGGAGCGGCTGGGCGCCGCGGAGGATGTCGACAGCCGGCGTGTCCTGCGGGCGCCGGTCGCCGGCATCGTGACAAACATGCGCTTCTTCACGCCTGGCGGCATCGTCCGCCCCGGCGAGCCAATCCTCGACATCGTGCCGGCGGGCGAGCGTCTGGTCGTGGAGGCACGGATCGATCCGAAGGACATCGACACGGTGGCGATCGGTCTTCCGGCGGAGGTCCATCTCACCGCCTTCCGCCAGCGCCGGGTGCCATTGATCCTCGGCAAGGTCATCTATGTCTCGGCCGACATCGAGATCGATGCCGAAGCGCGGGCGCGCGGCCAGCAGGGCGGATTTTACCGCGCCCGGATCGAACTGCCCGCCGACCAGCTGCGATTGCTCCATGATCTGCCGCCCCTGTCGCCGGGGATGCCAGCCGACGTGATCGTCAGCGCCGGTGAACGGACGCTGCTCGAATATCTGCTCGAGCCGCTGCGCGAGAGCCTGCGCCGCGCCTTCCGCGAAAGCTGAGGCGAACACAGACGCGATGGAGAACCGCCCGACAAAACGCCGCCGTTCCGCCGACAGGTATCGGATCTCCGGATCCCGATGAGCGAAACGGCACAATCCTGCTCACGGGTCGGGCCCCGGCAAGCGCGGATCGGTTCATAACACCGTCGATCACTGCGGAAGGCAGGCCGGATTATCCAAAGGCGCGGCACCCTTGAAGCTCACGATCTTCGTGCCCTGGACCATGATGCGCCAGCCGTCGTCGGCTACCTGCCAGACACCGATGCCGTAAATGGCATGTTCGGCGTAGCAGGTTTTTTTGCGAAAGAACGAAAGCATCGTTCTGGCCATCGGCCTTTGACGTGAGGGTCACCTTGCCCTCAGTCGCATCACCCAGGATGTAAACCGCGCCGGTCGCCTGATCCGTGAGCTCTGTGGCTGCCAGAGCTGGCGTGGAGACAGCCAGGGCAAGAAAGGCAAGGCAGCGGGCGAACATGGTTGGCCTCCGTAATTTGATACCTGCACCTTGGTCGATCGCCGGCGTCCCAGCAAGACCATCGGCGAAAGGCCCGATGGGTACCTTGACGGCCCAGCACGTCGGGATCCGTTGACGCCACCAAGGAGCTAAAGCTTGGCCCACACCTTGCGCGCGCAAAGCTGCGCCGTGCGGTAAGCGAGGCGACGCAGTTCCCCGAACTGGCAAAGGGGCACAGGCCGCGTTCGGCATGTGAGTGGGTCAAGGGCTCGGAAGGCCGAGCAGTAGGCGTGGATTGCACTGACCGCGTCACCGTACATGTGGAGCGTGCCGCTCGAGCGAGGTGGCGACTCCTCGGCGGGGAGCGATCCTCACCCGCTTTTCGCGCTCAAAGCGGCTGCGACGCCAGCCATGACCGTGATCGAAACGCCACTGCAGTCGAGCAAGTCGAGACCAAAAGCTGGTGTAACGTGGAACGGTACGAGAGAGCTTGGAGCTGTTGCCTCATCCGCTCGCGGACACTGCGGCTTTCAGCAAGGCTGGGCCGCGTGTCAGTCCGTTGAAAATCAAGCAGTACCGTTTCCGTCATTCGTTGATCTGGCGCGGGAAAAGGCGATCTTAATTTCCCGACTATTGTGTTCTGTTTGGATCCAGCGAGCGGCCGGTCGAGCCCATAGCGAACCCAGAGAACCTTGCCGAAAGCGCATGGAGGGTGACCTGTTGGGTTCGGCATGCGTAATGACATTGTCATTGCGATGTGGTACGAGTTGGGTTCGGAGATGTTCCATGCCCGCGGCCGTACGCGATACACTCAACATACGCATCAAGCCCGAGGATCGCAGCCTGTTCGACTGGGCGGCGAAGGTGCAAGGCAAGACGCGCACCGATTTCATCCTCGAAGCCGCCCGCCGGGCCGCTGAGGAAACGATGCTCGACCGCACGCTCGTGCAGGTGAGCCCGGAAGCCTATGACACCTTTCTGGCGCGGCTGGATGCACCGCCTGCACCGAACGATCGGCTCAAGAAGACGATGCAGGTCAAGGCCCCTTGGGAATGAAGCTGTCGCCACCTGCTCCGCTGAGCGCGGAGCATGATGTTTCGGCCTTCGCCTGTGGTCACCTAAGCTTAGACGATTGGCTCAAGCGCCGGGCCCTTGCCAACCTGAAAGCCGGAGCGTCGCGTACCTACGTGGTTGTGGAGGATCGTCGCGTCGTCGCCTACTACGCCCTCGCATCCGGCGCGCTAGCCTGCGCAGCGGCCACGGGCAAGCTCCGGCGCAACATGCCCGACCCTATCCCGATCGCGATCCTCGGACGACTGGCGATCGACAGCGCGTTTCAGGGGAAAGGGCTGGGGCGCGCGCTGTTTCGGGATGCCGCTTTGCGCGTGCTGTCTGCCGCCGATTTGATCAGCATTCGTGGGCTGCTGATCCACGCCATTTCCGAAGAGGCGGTAGCTTTATATCGCGCCCTAGGACTGAATACTTCGCCCTCGGAGCCGCGCACCCTCATGATCACCTTGGCAGAACTGCAAGCCGCTCTGTGACATCTCCGCAAGAAGCACACCAAACCACACCCTGACCGAGCTGTGCCTTTGGTGTCATCGTGCGCAACATGTAATCTGAGAGAAAATGGTGCCTAGGGCTGGAATCGAACCAGCGACACTGCGATTTTCAGTCGCATGCTCTACCAACTGAGCTACCTAGGCGCGCGGCGACGGGCGGGGCGCGTCGGGCGATGGCGGGGCTTATAGGGGGTCGGATTGTTCCTGTCCAGCGGCTTGGTCGATGATTGTGACACCATGACGGGGCGATCAATGGGGTATCTTGGAGCGGGCTTCGCGCGGCCTTCGCAGCTGTCACGACTGTGACCGATGTCAGGCCGGCGTATCGATCGCGGTGGCGTGATCGGTTGCCGGGGCTGCGTTTGCGCAGGCACCGTCGAGCGGGGATCTCGACGGATCCATCATCGATCGATGCCGGCAGATCAGCCGGGTCGCGGCGCGGTCGGCGCTGCGGAAGGCGCCTTCGAGATAGCCCTGCAGCTCGCCGCCGCTCGCCTCGCCGATCGTCATCCATTGCCGGCTGCCGTCGTGAATGGCGAGATCGCGTCGCTCGCCGGGTCTCAGCGAACCCGAATAGCTGAGCGGTGCGTCGCTGCGCTCGGCGCCGACGAAAAGCGCCGCCGTGCCGGGCGCGGCACGCTCGATGATGGCGAGCGCCGCCTGCGCCCGCGCCATCGTCGCGGCCTCGCCCCATGGGAGCAGGCCGGTCAGCACGGTGATCAGCCCCGCTCCGCCCTGCCCCGTGCTCGAGGCCCAGATCTGCTCGCCGGTGTCAGTCGTCAGGATGCCGGTGAACCGGTAGAGCGCATGAAAGCCGTGGCTGAATTTGAGGTGGAGTTTTGCGCCTTGGGCATAGGTCGCGGCGCGCGCCGCGTTCAGCGTCTTCGGCGAAAGGCCACGCATCGAAACCCAGATCGAGCGCAGGCTGTGGAGGGGCGCCGAGAAGACGACCGTGCGCGCACGCACCTCCTCCTCCCGCTCGCGCCTGTCCCGGGCCCGGATGACCACCGTGCCCTCGCCCTCCTCGTCCTCGATGCGGAAGACGCGACGTCCATAGCGGATCTGGCCGTGGACACGCTCTTCGAGATGGGTGACCAGAGCCGCCGTGCCGTCGGGGACGGTGTAGGATTCGTCCACGTTCGGGATCAACCGGAACGAGCGGCCTTCGGCATCGAGCCTCAGATAATCGAACAGGACGTGCAGATTGAGGTCGGCAAGCGTATGGCCATACTCGCTCCAGAAGAAGGACCGCAGCAGGGTCACGAGCGAGGGGGCGGCACCGAGACGCTCCAGATAGGCGGCTATGCTCTCGTCGACGAAGCGATCCTCGGTGGAAGGATCGGCATGCGCCATCCAGGCGCGCTGGTCCTCGATCATCACCGCCAGGCAATCGGGATTCTCGGCGAAGATCAGGCGGTCCATCGCCTCCTGATCGAGGATCTCGCCACGAAAGAAGAAGTTCATGTGATCGGCGTCGGCGCGCAGGCGCCGCACATAGGGGATGCCGAAGCGATCCATCAAACCGATCGCGAGACGATCGGTGGAGTTGATCAGGTTCGCGCCCTCGTCGATCGTCAGGCCGAGACCCGAGGCGCGTTCGGGCCGCGAGGAGACCCGGCCGCCCGGCCTGTCGGCCGCCTCGAGAACGGTCAGCGACAGGCCGGCGCGATGCAGCCGATCGGCAGCATAGAGGCCGGCCGCACCGGCCCCGACGATGACGACATCCTTGATCCGCATCGGCGTTGTTCCCCGCTGGTGACAGGCCGCGCGTGGAACCGACACATCCCGCCGCTCAACCTGTCTGCATGACGGCTTGACTGGCACCGCCTGCAACCACAATAAGCTCACCCGTCAATTCTCTGCAATCGCCGGTCTCTTTTTTGTTGTTTTTTGAAAAACAATCGTATTATTCTGTAATATTTTCCCAACTTATACGATTATGCCGTCACTTATCTGGCGCAACATGAGCAATTTATCTGCGTGGAACAATATGAAAGCTCGTTATAAATCTGTGTGTGTCAGGCGAAACTGACGGATGAAGACATAGAACGGAGCGAAGTCGTGATCAAGAATACAGCAATCGCAGCAGCAGTCCTGCTCGGCCTCGTCGGCGCGCAGCCGGCGCTGGCGGGCAACGCCAGCTCAATCATACCAACGGCCGTTGCGGCTGACTCGCGGGGGATTCCCATCGTCGTGCGAGCGTGATTCAAGGTGGCATGGAGGGTCCATGCCATGGCCAAAGCGATCGCGATCACGGGTGAGTGGACGGCGGTGGAGTTACGGCGGCTG
>JBKDKQ010000003.1:0-17428 GCA_046344875.1 Labrys sp. (in: a-proteobacteria)
AAAGCGTCTTGGCGGTGATGTCGGCTGCGATGGCAGCCGCGACCGCCGTCGCGACGAGGCGGGTCGCGACCTCGCTCGGTGGTGCCCGCGTGATCGACAGGATGACGGCATCGGCGTCGGCGAGGCCGGCGATGGCGGCGAGCGGCACGAGGCTTTCGGCACCGAGCATCGCGACGCCCGCCTTGACCGCGAAGGAGGCGATGGCGATCAGGAGCGTGAAGCGCAGGATCACCGGCAGGTCGAAGGGGTTCGACAGGGGCGTCTTGATCGGCTCGCCGGTCGGACGAGCGCGCACCGAGAGGGCGAGAGCGACGGCGAGCCATCCGGCGACAGCGCCGATCAGGGCCGGCAGGAGATCGGCGAGGAGAGTGGGCGACAGGACGAGCGCGAGCGTGCCGATCCGCATGACGGAGACCGCGCCGGCGCAGGCGGCACCGGCCGCGAGGGCGCCCGAGGGGGCCTCGCCGGTCGAAGATCGCCGCGCGAAGGTCAGCGTCACGGCGGTAGAGGAAGCGAGACCGCCGAGCGCGCCACCCAGAAGCAGCCCCCGCCGCATCCCGAAGAGCCGGACCGCCAGATAGCCGACATAGGCGACCACAGCCATCATGATCGCCAGCGTCCAGATCTCCGCGACGTCGATGCCGCCGAAGGGGCCGATCGGAACGCGCGGCACCAGCGGCAGGGCGACGAAGGTCATCACCAGAATGATGATCGCCGAGCGCAACTCCTCCCAGGTGATGCGCCGCAAAAGGCCATGCAGCACCTCGCGACTGGCGAGCAGCGCGGTCGCCGTGACGCCGGCCGCTGCGGCGACCATCGGGTCACCCATCACGGCCGTGGCGCCTAGGGCGAAGACGAGAAGACCCGCCACGACCCCGGTGACGCTGAACGTGTCGTCCTGCTCGGCTTCGGCGCGCTTGAACACGATCAGGGCTGCGGCATAGGCGGCGAGACAGCCGCACAGGATCACCGCGCCGGCGATGGCCGCATCGGGCGGGAAGGAGGTCGCGAGAAGGCCCGCGACACCGCCGAGAAGACCGCTGAGGCCGTAGGTGCGAAGGCCGGCGGTGCGTTGCCCTGGCGCCGCGTCCCGCTCGCGCCAGTGCCGCTCCAGTCCGACGAGGAGGCCGATGGCAAGGGCAAGGCCGAGGCGGAACAGCGCATCCTGAGGAGTCATGACGCCTCACGCAGCGGCGGAACAGCCGTCACTGTGTCGTGCCGTATCGTTTCCGGCAAGCCTGTCGGTGACACGAGAGGACCTCGAAGAATTCAACCGTCACGCCGCGACCGCATTGCCCCTGCCAACCCCATGGCCTACACCACCGGCGTAACGGAGAGCCGAACCATGACGAGCCAGAGTGTCACGATCGCCGATCTCGCCGGGAAGGCAGTCCTGATCACCGGGGCCTCGACCGGGATCGGCGCCTGCCTCGCACGGGCCTTCGCGGCGCAGGGCGCGCGTGTCGGGTTGCACTACCATTCCAGCGAGACGGCGGCGAAAGACGTCGCCTCGGCGATCACGGCGGCCGGCGGAACGGTCTTTCTCGTGCGCGGCGACGTGTCGAAGACGCCCGAGACGATCCGTGTCGTCGAGGAGACGGCGGCGCATTTCGGTCGTCTCGACGGCCTCATCAACAATGCCGGGCTGATGCTCGGCCGCGTGCCCTATGCCGAGATGACCGACGAGCAGATCGACGCCGTGCTCGATCTCAACGTCCGCTCGGTGATGATGGCGTCGAAGGCCGCGATTCCGTGGCTGAAGCGGCAGGGCGGTTTCATCATCAACACCTCGTCCGTCGCGGCGCGTAACGGTGCGGGCGGCGGTGCAGGGCTCTACGGCTCGGCCAAGGCTTTCGTTTCGAACTATACGCGCGGCCTCGCCAAGGAACTGATCGGGCACAAGATCCGCGTCAACGCGGTCGCGCCTGGTCTGATCCTGACCGCCTTCCATGAGCGCTATTCGACCGAGGCGCAGATCGAGGCCGGCATCGCGACGATCCCGCAGGGGCGGGCTGGCACGCCGGAGGAATGCGTCGGCGCCTATCTGTTCCTCGCTTCCGAGGCCTTGAGCAGCTACGTGATCGGCCAGGTCATCGAGGTCAACGGCGGACAGCTGATGCCCTGAGGGGCCAAGGAAAGGACAAGATCATGAGCCGTAAGGTTTCCTGGGGCGTGCTGTCGACCGCGAAGATCGGCGTCGACAAGGTTCTGCCGGCGATGCAGCGCGGCGACCGTTCACGGATCGATGCGATCGCTTCGCGCGACCTCGCCCGTGCCAAGGAGTGGGCGGGAAAGCTCGGCATCGCGCGCGCCTATGGCAGCTATGAGGAGCTTCTCGCCGATCCGTCGATCGAGGCGGTCTACAATCCATTGCCGAACCATCTGCACGTGCCGTGGACGATCAAGGCAATGGAGGCCGGCAAGCACGTCCTGTGCGAGAAGCCGATCGCGCTCGACACGGAGGAAGCAAAGCAGCTCCTCGATGCGCGTGCCCGCACCGGCAAGCTTGTGGCCGAGGCCTTCATGGTGCGTCACAACCCGCAATGGATCAGGGCGCGCGAGATCGCGCGCAGCGGCCGGATCGGTGAGGTCCGGGCGATCCAGACGTTCTTTTCCTACAACCTCGTCGACCCGACGAACGTGCGCAACAAGGCCGATATCGGCGGCGGCGGCATGCTCGACATCGGTTGCTACGCGATCAACACGGCGCGCTACATTTTTGGCGCCGAACCGTCGCGCGTCGTGGGAACGCTCGAACGCGATCCGGTGATGGGGATCGACCGGCTCGCCGGCGGGCTGATCGAGTTTCCCGGCGCGCGGCATCTCACCTTCACCGTCGCGACGCAGCTCGTGCCCTTCCAGCGCGTGCAGATCGTGGGCACCACCGGCCGCGTCGAGGTTCAGATCCCGTTCAACGCACCCAACAACCGGCCGAACCGTATCTTCGTCGATGACGGCCGCGATCTCATCGGCGGCGGCATCGAGGCGATCGACCTGCCGGTGGATGACCAGTACCGCCTCCAGGGCGATGCCTTCTCGCGGGCGGTGGCTGGCGAAGAGGTGCTGGCGGATCCGATCGAGGACGCGATCCTCAACATGCGGGTGATCGACGCCTTCTTCCGCTCCGCCCAGGGCGGGGGCTGGGAGAAGCCCTGAGCGCGCAGACGCCGCGGCAGGATCGGTGCTGACGCGCGTGCCGGACCCTATTCGTCGAGTGCGCGGCGCAGGCGACGCAGGATCACCTGCTTCGCCCGCTCGTCGGCCGCGCCCTCGATCTTCTCGCTGATCGAAAGCATCAACCGCGACAGATCGTTGTGCCAGTCGAGACGGGCAACAGCGGCGGGCTCGATACGCGGCATGGCGCGCGAGGGCAGGGCACGGATCGTATCGCGGCCGATCTCGAAGGTCTCGTCGAGGGTTGGCAGATGGATCCTGTCGGCCGGCACCAGCGAACCCGCGAGGCGCCGCTCGAAGGCCGTCATCGCCTCCTCCTCGCCATGGACGAGAAAGAGACCGAGCCGGATTGGCAATCGCTCGCGGATCCAGTCAGTCAGTTCCGTCGCATCGGCATGGCCGGAATAGCTGTCGATCTTGCGGATGGTGGCGCGAACGAGGACCTCGTCGCCCTGGATGCGCACGGCGCTTTCGCCATCGAGGAGCAGGCGGCCCAGCGTTCCCTGTGCCTGGTAGCCGACGAGAAGAACGGTCGCGTCCGGCCGATGCAGCCAGTTGCGCAGATGGTGGCGGATCCGCCCGGCGTCGCACATGCCGCTCGCCGCGATGATCACGTGGAAGCCGCGAATGCGGGCGATGGCCTTGGAGTCCTCCACGCTTTCGCTCATCCGCAGATGCGGCGAGCCGAAGGCGCGCAACAGCGCTGCGCCATTGTCGAGATCGCCGGCGTGATCCTTGAACACCTCCGTCGCCTTGCCGGCGAGGGGGGAGTCGACAAAGATCTGGAAGGGTGGGACGGCGCCGCTTTCGATCAGGCCGACGAGATCGGTGACCAGTTCCTGCGTGCGTTCGACGGCGAAGGAGGGGATGACGAGCGCCCCGCCGGCGCGCTGGGCGGCGCGCACTACGTCGGTGAGGGTGGCGATGCGGGCCGCTGGTGTCGGATCGTCACGATCGGTGTCGCCATAGGTCGACTCGCAGACGACCACGTCGAACCCTTTCGGCGCCTCGGGATCGCGGTGCAGCAGCTTGTGATCCGGGCCGATATCGCCGGAGAACAGAAACCGCAATGCCTCTCCGTCACGGTCCTCGACCTCGACCTCGACCGAGCCCGATCCCAGAAGATGCGCCGCGTTCCACCAGCGGGCCCGGATCCCCTGCGCGATGGGTGTCCAGGCGCCGTACTCGACCGGTCGCAACTGATCGAGAAGCTGCACGGCGTCGCGGGCGGTGTAGATCGGCGTCACCGGATCATGGCCGCGGCGCGTGGCGCGCCGGTTGAGCTGTTCGACCTCGACCTCCTGGATGTGGCCGGAGTCCGGCAGCATGCAGGCGAGAAGGTCGTTCGTCGCCGCGGTGGCGTGGATCGGGCCTTCATAGCCGGCGAGCATCAGCTTCGGCAGAAGGCCGGAATGATCGATGTGGGCGTGGGTCAGCAGCACGGCGTCGAGCGTGGACGGCGGCAGTGGAAAATCGCCGTAGTTCAACGCCTTCAGGGTCTTCGAGCCCTGAAACATGCCGCAGTCGATCATGATGCGGGCCTTGTCCGTCTCGATGACGAAGCAGGATCCCGTCACGGTGCGCGCGGCGCCATGAAAGGTGAGGCGGATGGTCATGGGGTCTCCTGCCGATCAGGGCGCGGTCGTCCGATCCAGCGCGGGGTTGCGGCGGCGTAATGGCTCCAGTCGGTCCCGAAGCGCGCGGCGAGGTGATCCTCCTCGCGCCGGACGGCGAGATGGTGCACGGCGAAGGCGGCGAGGAGTGCGGCAAGGCCCATCCACAGCGACGGCCAGGCGGCCGCGATACCGACCAGAAGCGTGCTGTTGCCCACGTAAATGGGGTTTCGCGTCCAGCGGAAGGGGCCTTCCGTGACGAGCCGGTCGGCGGCCCGGTGGGGCAGGATGTTGGTGCGGGCCCGCGCCATGGTCGCCATCGCCCAAAGGTCGAGCAGCAGGCCGGCGGCGATCAGACCGAGACCGAGGGGTCTCAGCCAGCCGGGCGCGCCCGCCGTCGGTGCGACGCGCTCGGCGAGGATCGCGAGAACCGCCATGCCGGCGAAGAGAAGCGGCGGCCAGGGAATGCGGTTCGGCGCCTTGGTGAGATCGAGAGCCATCGACCGACACATCGCGCGACTGGTAACCGGGTCATTCTGCGCCGGCCGCGATCCGGGTTCAACCGATGGATTGTCCGGGGGTGGGACAATTGTCTGACGGAATTGCGATATCGCCCGCGCCGATTTGGTGGCGCCATGAGCGTGGCAGGTTCTCCATGTCTTCGACCCCGACCCAAACCGGCTCCTACGCGATCGGCATTCTGCTCGTCTTCGCGGCGACCGTCTGCTGGAGCCTCGCCGGGCTCTTCGTCCGCCATCTGCCTGGGCTTGATGGCTGGCAGATCAATGGCGGTCGGGGCCTCTCGCTTGCGGTCTCGATGGCGCTTTGGTTGATGATCCTGCATGGCCGCCGCCTGCCGCAGGTGGTGACGGCGCTGCCGCCCTTCGCCTTGATCGCGTTCAGCGTCCAGTTCACGCTCGGCTCGACGCTCTATGCGCTCGCGCTCACGCTGGCGCCGACCGCCAACGTGTCCTGCATCGGCGCGACCTCGCCGGTGATGACGGCGGTCCTCGCCGCGACCTTCCTCGGTGAGCGGGCAAACCGCTGGACGCTCCTGTCGGCGGTTCTCGCCCTTTCTGGCGTCGCCTACATCGTGCAGGACGGCCTCGAGGCCGGCAGCCTTCTGGGAAACCTCGCGGCTTTCGGCGCGGTGGCCTGCTGGTCGGTCCAGGCGACGCTGCTGCGCGGCTATCGCCACTACGACATGATGCCGGCCCTCGTCGTCGCGGGCCTGCTGACCTTCGCCGTGGCGGTGATCGCCTCCGGCGGCTTCAGCGTGCCGACATCCGCGATCCTGCCGCTCGCCGCAATGGGCGTGATCCAGCTTGCCGTCCCGATCGTCCTGTTCGCACGCGGCGCGCGCACGGTGCCGGCGGTGACGGCGAGCCTCGTCCTGCTGCTCGACGCCGTCCTCAACCCGCTCTGGACCTTCATCGGCGTCGGCGAGCAGCCGCCGATGGCCTCTTATGTCGGCGGGGCGATCATCATCGTCGCGGTCGCGATCACCATTCTCACCGGTCGCCGCGATGCCCAGACTGCCACGAGCTGATTGCAACGCGACACGGCTTCTGGAAAGAAGCGGTCCGGTCGACCCAGGTGCACCCCATGCTCCGGCGCCGGAACCGACAAGGGCACCATGACCACGAAACGATCGTCCGCCGTCGGTGCCGGTATCGCGCTCTACATCATCGGCATCTTCTTCTTCGCGGTGAACGACGCCCTCGCGAAATGGCTCGTCGCCGACTACTCAGTCGGACAGCTGCTGTTCCTGCGTTCCGTCGGCGCGCTCTTCGTGCTGTTGCCCTGGCTCGGCACGGCGATCCGATCCATCCGGGCGCAGGGGGAGTGGCGGCTCCAGATCCTGCGCGTGCTGTTCCTCACGGGCGACAGCTTCTCCTTCTACTTCGCGGCCAAGGCCATGCCGCTGGCGGACGTCATCACCTTCTATCTGTCGGCACCACTGATCGTGACGATGCTTGCGGGCTCCGTCCTCGGTGAGAAGGTCGGATTGCTGCGCTGGTCGGCGGTCATCGCCGGCTTTGTCGGCGTCGTCATCGCCATGCAGCCGACCTCGGCCGTCTTCACGCCGGCGGCACTGATCGCCCTGTTCGGCGCGTCCTGCTTCGGCCTGTCGATCGTGACGACGCGGCGCATGAAGGCGCCGCACTGGCTGCCGCTGGTTGTGCTGCAGTTCGCCGGTACCGGCCTCGTCGGCGGTGTGGTTGGCGCGGGTGTGTGGATTTCTCCGCCCGCCTTCGAGCTGGTGCTGATGTTCGTGACGGGGATCGTCGCCATGGGATGCTTCGCCTGCATCACGCAGGCCGTCGCCCTCGCGCCCGCCTCGGTGGTCTCGCCGTTTCAATACACGTCGATCATCTGGGGCGTGCTGCTCGGCTATATGGTCTGGGGTGACATTCCCACCTTTGCGATGCTGGTCGGGAGCATCGTGATCATCATCAGCGGCCTCGTCGTCCTGCTGACGCCCGTGCGCTCATGAGACAGAGGGCGACCCGCGCCCGCCACCGTCCGGCTTGCCGGTGTCGCGTGTCGAGGACACCCGCGGATTGAGGCCGACCACGGTCGGGGAGGTCGACGGCGCCGTGACGAAGCGTTCGCGCTCGGATGGCGGCTTGGCGACGCGCATGCGCATCCGCCTCAGCGTCAGGAGCGTCATGGCGAGGTGGATCACGGCGGTATAGCCGAACAGCGCCATCGATCCGAAGACGCCCATCAAGGCGGACGCCGCCAGCGGTCCGATGATCGCCCCGAAGGTGAAGATCAGCAAAAGCGCGGTCGACACCTCGACGAGATCGCCGGGCTCGGCGAAGTCGTTCGCATGTGCGCTTGCGAGCGAGTAGGAGGGCAGGGCGGCAAAGCCGAACAGGAAGGCGAGGCCGTAGAGCATCCACTCCTGCTCGTAGCCCATCAGCCGCGTCGTTACGATCCCCGCGCCGACGACGGCGGCGGCGGATGTCGCCATGACCAGAACGATGCGCCGGTCGATCCGGTCCGACAGGCGACCGAGCGGCCAGAGCGAGATTGTGACCCCGAGCATGGCGGCTGCGAAGAAATTGGCAACGCCGGCCGGCGAGAGGCCGGAATCGACCACATAGGTCGGCGCGAGCGACCAGAAGGCGCCATTCGCGAGCCCGGTGCCGAAGGATCCGATGACCCCGACCGGCGAGAGGCGGTAAAGCCAGAGGATCCGCAGTTTCGGCGAGGTCGGCACGGGCGGCGCGGCGGCACGGGTCATCGCCACCGGGATGGCGGCGAGGGACACCAGGATCGCCGCGATCGAGAAGAGTTCGAACCCTTTTGGCGCATAAAGCCGCATCGCCTGCTGGCCGACGGCCGTCGCCGCATAGTTGACGATGTTGTAGATCGCGAGGATCTGGCCGCGATAGGCGTTCGGCGCCTTTTCGTTCAGCCAGCTCTCGATCACGGAATAGAGCAGCGCGATCGAAAATCCTGACGCGATGCGCAGCACGATCCACACCCACGGGTCGATGACCATGGCATGGGCGAGCGGGACCACGGTGAGCAGAGCCGCGCCGGTCGCGAAGGCGCGGATATGGCCGACCTCGCGGATGAAGAGCGGCGAGGCGAGACAGCCGACCATCATGCCGAGGAAGTAGGCCGACCCCATCAGGCCGATGGCGAAGGCCGACATGCCCTCGATCTGCGCGCGCAGCGGCAGGAGCGTGAGGAGGAGGCCGTAGCCAGCGACGAGAAAAACGACCGCGATCAGGAGCGCGGCAACGCTGGTCAGCGCGGATCGCAAAGGCCGTTCTCCCGACACGAGGCGGGGCCCGACTCAGTCGGCGCCCGTCGGGACGATGATGCGGGAGTTTTCGGGGCGAAGATAGGGCCGCGCCCCTTTGTCATCGTGGCGGGCTCAGGCGAGCGCCGCGCGCAGCAACGGCGCCGCGACATCGATGAACGCCCGCACCTTGCGCGGAAGCAGGCGACCGCCGCCGTGGACGAGGCTCACCGGTGACGGCTCGCGCGAGAACGCCTCGAGCACCGGCACGAGCGTGCCGGCACGCCGGGCGGCAGCGGCCTGATAGGAGAGGATCTGCGTCAGTCCAAGGCCCGCCACGGCGGCATCGATGGCCGCTTCGGCGGTGTTCACGACAAGGCGCGGTCTCGGCGCGATCTCGCTGTCCTTTCCGCCCTCGCGGAAGAACCATCGACCTTGCGAAAGCCCGGTGTCGAAGCCGACGCAGTCATGCCCGATCAGGTCGGCCGGCGTCTGCGGCACGCCGCGGGCCTCGAGATAGGCCGGGCTGGCGCAGACCATGCGCCGGATGGTTCCGACGCGGGTCGCGACGAGGCTGCTGTCGGGCAGGGCGCCGATCCGCACCGCGAGATCGACGTGATCCTCCGACAGGTCGACGATCCGGTCGGAGAAGACGAGGTGCATTGAGATCGACGGATGCGCCTTGAGAAAGGCGGTCGCGATCGGCAGGACGTGAAGCCGCCCGAAGACGAGGGGCGCGGTGACGACGAGCCGGCCTTTCGGCTCTTCATTCTCGCCGGCCGCCGCCCGGTCCGCCGCCGCGACATCGTCGAGGATGCGACGACAGGCGAGCGCATAGGCCTCACCCGCCTCCGTCACGGCGAGCCGGCGGCCGCTGCGGTTGAAAAGACGGGTTCCGAGATGGGCTTCGAGGTCCGCGATCTTGCGGCTCACCGTCGCAAGCGGGATGCGGCGGCGTCTCCCCGCGGCCGAGAGACTACCGGCGTCCATCACCTCGAGAAAGAGATCCATCGCGTCGAGCCGATCCATGATCCTCTCATTTTTCGGAAGAGATGCTCTCGATAACGTAGTCTATCGCGAAAATCTGGAAGCTTCTACCTCTATGCCATCGCGAACGGATCGCGAGATGCAGGAGAAACGACATGCCCCGGATTGCCACCCCCGCGTCGATCGACGCCGCCCCCGCCGCCGCCAAGCCGCTGCTCGAGGCCGTCCAGCGCAAGCTCGGCTCGGTGCCGAACCTGTTCCGCGTCGTGGCCAACAGCCCGGCAGCGCTCGAGGGTTATCTCCAGATGTCGGGCGCGCTCGACAAGGGGACGTTGCCGGCCAAAACCCGTGAGCGGATCGCGCTCGCCGTCGCCGAGATCAACGGCTGCAACTACTGCCTTGCCGCCCACAGCTACATCGCGTCCGCCTTTCATGGTCTCGACGCAGGGGAGATCGCCGCCAACCGCAGCGGCCAGTCCGCCGATCCCAAGGCGGACGCGGCGGTTCGTTTTGCGGCACGGGTCGTCCGCGAGCGCGGCCATGTCGCCGCCGGAGAGGTCGAGAGCCTCCGGCATGCGGGCTATGACGATGGCCAGATCGTCGAGATCGTCCAGCACGTCGCCCTCAACACCTGGACGAATTACCTCAACGAAGTGGCTGGCACCGTCGTCGATTTTCCGGCGGTCGACCGGCGCGCCGTCGCGTGATCCAGCCGATCCGGCAGGCCGCGTGGTGCACCACCGCGCCGCGTGGCCTTCCTTGACCGAAAACCGGAGAAACCAGCGATGAGCACCGTGTCGAGCGACGTCGCCTTCACGCCCACCGTGAAGGCGCTTCAGGCCAAAAAGGGTTCGCGCGCTTCCTATGCGCGCATGGAGGCCCGGGGCGGTTGGCAGACCGTGATCACGCCCGATCTCGCGGCCTTTGTGTCGGCCCAGACGAGCCTGTTTCTCGCCACGGCCTCCGCCGATGGCCAACCCTATGTCCAGCATCGCGGCGGGCCGGCGGGCTTCGTCCGGGTGCTGGACGAGAAGACGCTCGCCTTCGCCGACTACAGCGGCAATCGGCAGTACATCAGCACCGGGAATCTCGCGGACAATCCGAGGGCATTCCTGTTCCTGATCGACTACGCCCATCGCCGTCGCATCAAGATCTGGGGCACTGCCCGGATGGTCGATGATGATCCGGCGCTGATCGAGCAGCTGATGTCGGCGGGTTATCCCGCACGGCCGGAACAGGCCATCCTGTTCACCATCAGCGCCTGGGACGCGAACTGCCCGCAGCACATCCCCCAGCGCTTCGAGGCCGCCGACGTGGCCGCGGCGCTCGACGAGCGGGATGCGCGGATCGCAGAACTCGAGGCCGAGGTCGCGCGCCTGCGTGCCGGTGCGTGAGCGCGGGCGCGCTCAGTCGCGCGGCACCGGGCGATCTGCCTGGCCGTCATAGGTCCAGAGCCATTCGCGCGGCAGCGGGCCCTTGTTGCGGGCGGTGTCCTGCGATTGCTCCCAGGCATGGGCGAGAATACCGACCGCGCGCGACAGCACGAAGAGACCGCGGGTCAGCGGCGGCGGAAAGCCGAGATCGCCATAGATCACCGCGGTGGCACCATCGATGTTGAGGGGGATCGGTCGCCGGCCGGGCCGCGCGAGCGCCTGTTCGATCGCCTCGGCGATGTCGGCGAAACGCCCTGCGGTCACACCTGCCGCGGCGGCCTCGCGGGCAAGGCGCAGCAGCGGCGCCGCGCGGGGATCGACCGGGTGGAAGCGATGCCCAAAGCCCGGGACGTGGGTACCGCCCGCTTGGCGGAACGCCTCGATCTCTTCGTTCGTCGCATCGATGAGGGTCGCGCCCGCGTCAATCCGAGCAGCAATCCGACCGTAGAAGGCCAGCGCCTGCTCCCCCGCACCGCCATGCACGTCACCCAGCACGTTGATCGCCGAGGCCATGGCCGATTGCAGCCCGACGCCACAGGTCGCGGCCATGCGCGCGATCGCAATCGAGGGCGCCTGTGGGCCGTGATCGACTGCGGAGGCGAGCGCGTGGCCGAGCAGCGTCGCCTGCGCGTCGGTCGGCAGGTCGCCGCGCACCATCAGCCAGATCATTGCCGGGAAGCTGATCTGCCCGATCAGATCCTCGATCGCATAGCCGCGCAATCGGATCCTGCCCGGTGCCATGTCGATGATGGCCGTGCGCCACCACGCTTCACCAAGGTCACGTCCTTCGGTCATTCCCCAAGAACCTCTTGCTGATGCTGGCCAAGCCGAGGCGGTGGACAATGCGGGGCAGGGGCTGCGCCGTCCACGAGAAAACCGCCGCGCAGCACCGTCAGCGGGCGATCAATGCCCGGGACTTCCTCGAAGCGATGCAGGAGTTGACGGTCGGCGACCTGCGATTCGGCCAGCACCTGGGGAATCGACAGCACCCGGCCTGCGGGGATGCCGGCCGCGTTGAGCCGCGCCTCCCAGACGGCTGCGCTGTCGAGCGACAGCGCGGCCTCGATCGCTGCCGTGAGGGCAGCACGGTTGACCTTGCGCGCTTCGCGATCCGCGAAGCGGATGTCGGTCGCAAGGTCCGGTCGGCCGATGAGGCTCATCAGCGCTTCGAATTGTTCCTGCTTGTTGGCCGCGATGTTGAGAAGACCGTCGCCAGTCTGAAACGTGCCCGACGGGGCGGCCGTCATGTTGTCGTTTCCCATGGCACGCGGCTCGACGCCCGCGGTCAGCCAGTTCGAGACTGGCCAGCCGAGGGCGGACAGCATGGATTCGAGCATGGAGACATCAAGGGTCGCGCCGATCCCGGTTGCGCGGGCGCGCAGCAGAGCCGCCGCGATCGCGAAGGCGCCGACCATGCCGCCGAGCGTGTCGGCAACGGGATAGCCGGCGCGCAGCGGCGAGACCTCGGGCGTGCCGGTGATCGACATCACGCCGGAGAGGCCCTGCACGATCTGGTCATAGGCGGGGTTGCCGCGCATCGGGCCGGTCTGGCCGAAGCCCGAGATCGAGCAGTAGACGAGACGGGGATTGCGGGCCCGCAAACGATCCGCGCCCAGTCCGAGCCGCTCCATGACGCCGGGTCTGAAATTTTCGACGAGGGCGTCCGCCGTGTCGACGAGGCGCAGGAACGCCTCCTTGTCGATGTCGTTCTTGAGGTCGAGGACCACGGATCGCTTGCCGGCGTTCTGCGCGAGGAAACTCGCGCCCATGCCAGCGCGGTTGAGCTCCGGGTCCGCACCAAGGGCACGGGCGAGGTCGCCGCTGCCCGGCGCTTCGACCTTGATCACGTCGGCACCGAGTAGCGCGAACTGGTAGGCGCAGTAGGGACCGGCCAGCACATTGGTCAGGTCCAACAGACGGATGCCGGACAAGAGGCCGTCAGGAGTCGCCTGAGACATGCGCCGGTCCCCGGGTTCGGCGGTGACGGATGAAGCTGACGATGCTCGGTCCAAGGAGCGCCAGAACGGCGATGATCAGGAAGGTCAGCGAGATCGCGTGGGTAAAGAGCACCGTCCAGTCGCCGTTCGCGATCATCATGGCCGTGCGGAACTGGTTTTCTGCGAGCGGCCCCAGGATCACGCCGATGATCACCGGTGCGGTCGGGAAGTCGAAGCGCCGCATGAGGAGGCCGATCACGCCCATCACGTAGAGCAGGACGAGATCCAGCGCCGAGCGCGAAATGCCGTAGGTGCCGACCGTCGCGAAGACGAGGATGCCGGCGTAGAGCTGCGGCGCCGGTATCTTGAGCATCTTCACCCAAATGCCAATGAGCGGCAGATTGAGGAAGAGCAGGACCACATTAGCGATCAGAAGGGACGCGATCAGGCCCCAGACGAGATCCGGATGCGACTGCATTAGGAGCGGCCCCGGGTTCAATCCGTAGCTCGTGAAGGCTGACAGCAGGATTGCCGCCGTGGCCGATGTCGGCAGGCCCAGCGTCAGGAGAGGGACGAGAACACCGGCCGCGGACGCGTTGTTTGCAGCCTCGGGACCCGCGACGCCCTCGATGGCGCCCGTCGTGCCGAACTCCTCCTTGTGCTTGGAGAGCTTGCGTTCGGTCGCATAGGAGAGAAATGTCGGGATCTCGGCACCGCCGGCCGGCATGGCGCCGATCGGGAAACCGATCGCGGTGCCGCGCAACCACGGCTTCCAGGATCGGCTCCACTCCGCCTTGGTCATGTAGAGCGAGCCGGACAGAGGCAGGACCTCGTCGCGACCCGCATAGCGACGGGAGGCGATGTAGAGCGTCTCGCCCACCGCGAAGAGACCGACCGCGACCACCAGCACGTCGACCCCGTCGAGGAGCGCGACCTCGCCGAAGGTGAAGCGTGGTTGCCCCGACTTCACGTCGATCCCGACCATGCCGATCAGCACGCCGAGGGCCAGCGAGGTCAGTCCGCGCGTCGCGGATGAGCCGAGCACGGCGGACACCATCACGAAGCACAGCACCATCAGCGAGAAATAGGCGGCGGCATCGACCTGCAGCGCGAGTTGCGCCACGTGCGGGGCGAGGAATGCGACGCCCAGCGTCCCGATCGTCCCCGCGACCAGCGAGCCGATGGCGGCCGTCGCGAGCGCCGCGCCCGCGCGACCCGACCGCGCCATGCGGTTGCCCTCGAGTGCCGTGACCACGGTCGCACTCTCACCGGGGGTGTTGAGGAGGATCGATGTCGTCGATCCACCATACATCGCGCCGTAGTAGATGCCGGCGAAGAGGATGAACGAGGCCTCGGCGGGGACCTTGAAGGTGATCGGCAGCAGCAGCGCGATCGTCAGCGCCGGGCCGAGCCCCGGCAAGACGCCGATCATCGTGCCCAGGGTGCAGCCCAGCAGGCACCACATCAGGTTGTAGGGCGTCAGGGCAACGGCGAAACCATGCGCGAGGAGGCTGAGCGTTTCCATGCGTGCCCGCTACATCCGGAAGATCGCGCCGAGCGCGCGTTCGAGCGGCCCCATGCCGATGTTGACGCCGAGAGCGCCGGCAAAACCGAAATAGGCTGTCAGTGCGAGGACAAACCCGATCGGGGCGTCGCGCCACGGGGCGCGGCTTCCGAACCCCCAGGCGACGAACGTGAACATCACCGTCGAGGCGACGGTGAAGCCGAGCGGGCCGATCAGGATGACGTTGGCGACGAGGCCAGCGCCGACCGCCCCCAGCGCACGCCAGTCGAGCGGCACCTCTTTCTCATCATCCGGCTGCCATCCGCCCTGGATACCCTGCCAGACGAGCAGGACCCCGAGACCGAGAAGCACCGCGGATCCCATGTAGGGGAAGACGGTGGGTCCGATCTTGGCGTAGAGCGGCGACACCGGGATCAGATAGGCCTGCCAGGCTGCGATTAAGGCGACGACACAAACCCCCAGCCCGAGGACCGTCTCCGGCAAGGCCATGGTCTGGCGTTGACCGCTCCCGTTTCTGTGCTGATCGGTCATCGCGCCCCACCGCTCGTCCAGGCAATGCCGGGGGTGACGCCCGTCAGCCGGCCGTCACCCATGCTGGGCGATCATCGCATCGCCTGTCGACCTCGGTGACTCAGGCGAGCCCGAGATCCTTGAGGATGCCGGAGATCCGCTCGATGTCGGAAGCGAGGAACTGTTCGAACTCCGCCCCGGTCAGGAGGATCCGGGTCCAGTTGCGCGCTTCGCACTCCTTGGCCCAGGCTTCGCTCTTCGCCATGGCCTCGACCATCGCGACAAGGGCGGCCTTGTCGGCATCGGCGAGGTTGGGTGCGCCGAAGCAGGCGCGCCAGTTGAACAGTTCGACGTCGACGCCACTCTCCTTGAGCGTCGGCGCGTCGATGCCCGGCTGCCGCTCGCCGGCCGAGGTGGCGAGCAGGCGCAGCGTGCCGGCCTTCACCTGTTCGGCGAATTCGCCATAGCCCGAGATGCCGGCCGCGACCTGATTGCCGAGCAGCGCCGCAAGAGCCTCGCCGCCGCCCGCATAGGGGACGTAGTTCATCTTCGGGGCCTCGATACCGACCGACTTGCCGATCAAGCCCAGCAGGATGTGATCGGATCCGCCCGCCGATCCACCGGCGACGGCGACGGTGGCCGCGTCGGCCTTCAGCGCGGCGACGAAATCAGCGACGGTCTTGAAGGGTGAGGCCGCCGGCACGACGAGCGCCAGCGCTTCACCGGTCAGGCGAGCGATCGGGGTGACATTGGCGAGCGAGACCGGCGACTTGTTGGCGATGATGGCGCCCACCATCACCATGCCGCCGAGCATGATCGCATTGCCCTTGCCGTCGAACTGGCTGACGAACTGCGGCAGGCCGACCGTGCCGCCGGCGCCACCGACATTGGTGAAGGTCGAGCCGGAGATCAGGCCCTGCGCCGTCATCACCTGCTCCATCTGGCGGCCGGTCTGGTCCCAGCCGCCGCCGGGATTGGCGGGAATGAAGAAATCGACCGCCGGGGCGCCTGCCGCCCGCACGGGAATGGCCGAGAGCACGGCCATCGCGGCGGTGCTTGCAAGCAGATGACGTCGGGTGATCATGGTCTTCCTCCCTCTTCGCATTGCATCATTGGCAATGCCGATATTTCAATCGCTTCAGCGACTTGTTGTTTTCAGTTATAAGTCGGCCATACGGCTGGCAAGCGTAATGTTCTGGCGATTTTTCTACTCGAAATGACGCTGGTTGGCTGTAAAGATGGTATCGCAATGGAGGGATACGATAGATTTGTCAGGCGATTGACTGCCGCTGCGGTGCCGCAAAACCCGGTCAGACACGCGTTGATCGCGTCTCCCTCTCCCCGCTGGCGACCGCTGCGCAGGATCGTCGCATCGGGCTTGTGGCAATGCGCGCCCGTCTTTGTCTTCCATCCGCGCACGGTTTGGCCGACAGACAGGATCGGCCGCCGCCTGCCATCCTCTCTTGCGGCGTCGATTGCACGATGCATCGGCCGCTCGTATAGGGGAAAGGCCGCAAGGGCCCATAGCTCAATGGTTAGAGCCGGCCGCTCATAACGGTCTGGTTGCAGGTTCGAGTCCTGCTGGGCCCACCACCATCCCCTCGCACGACGCGCTGCGGCGCGTTCATCGAAATTTTGCCGCTAGATCAGGGACTTGCGGGCGGCTTCTGCCTGACGCCGGCGATCTCAGGCGCCGTGCTCAGCGTGGTGTAGTCGCAGCTGCTGGCCCAGTCTCTGCTCGCGAATCCGGTGCTTCCGTATTCGCCGGTGTGTGCTCGACGTCGGCGCGGTTGTTGGCGCTACCGGCCTGTTCGTGAGTCGGGTCCGATGTTTGCCGCCGATCTTTCGTGGCCATGTTCTATAACCCTACCCGCAAGCACGCGCGGAACGGGATGCTGTCACCCGTCGAGTTCCAACGGCAGCACAAAGCGCAATCCGAGGGCGTCTAGAAAACTTGGGGCGATTCAATTCCGTCGAGCTGCTTGTCAATTGGATTTGGCTTCATCCTGCGATTGGACAAGAGCAGACAATCCGACAAAAAGCCTCGCTGTTCGTGCAATGGCTCGGCTGTTCAGCCCATCCAGATCTTGGCGTGCGACGCTGTCATCCCCGACCAGAGCGAGCGTCCAATAACTGTTGCATCGAACCAGCCAGCCTTTTCTCTCCATGGAAAGGAGCTTTCGCCGGGTCGTTTCGCGTGCAATCCCGGTAATGTCCGCAAGACGGTTCGTGGAAATGCCGCGCCGCTCCGGAGGTAAATCCTCAATTGTATCAACGCCGCTGCTAAGCAAATTCAGATGAACTTGCCCAATTACAGCAAGTAAGACGACTGACTGCTTTGGGGGGGGGGGCGGGGGTGGGGGGTGGGGGGGGGGGGGGGGGGGGGGGGGCGGGGGGGGGGGGGGGCGGGGGGGGCGCTGCGGGGGCGGGGGGCGGCGGGGTATGCGTTGAGGGTGGTGTTTTGGGTTTTCCAATACAAGGGGCAGTGC
>JBKDKQ010000004.1:0-5430 GCA_046344875.1 Labrys sp. (in: a-proteobacteria)
TTGGCGGATCGACTACAATGACCACCGACCTCATACGAGCCTCGGCGGCCTCACCCCTAACGAGTTCGCAGCCCGGTCCAAACAGGACCACAACCAGAACGGATTCTGGTTATGAACGAGGGCATTCAGGGGGCAACGTCAGGTGCGCGATGCGCTGCACGCCAGCCACGCGGACGAGCGCCGCGAGCACGACGAGGCGATCAAGCGGCTTGAGGTCGAAGCGAAGCGCCTGAATGATCGCATTCACGCGATGTATGTCGACAAGCTCGACGGGCTGGTCGATTTCGCCTTCTTCGAAAAAATGTCGAACCAGTGGCGCGAGGAGCAGGAACGCTGCCAGCGCGAGATCGAACGGCATCGTAATGCCGACGAATCCTATCTTTCCGAAGGGGTCGCACTGCTCGAACTGGCGCGGGACGCCCAAAGGCTGTTCGCGAAGCAGGAACCGCGCGAAAAACGCCGCCTGCTCAATTTCCTCCTATCGAACTGCACTTGGGAGGACGGGAAAGTGGTCGCCACTTTCCGGCAACCCTTTGACATGCTTGCAGAAACGATTGCCGAGACCCGAAACGAAAACGCGCCCGGAATCCGTTCCGAGCGCGTTTCTGAAGAATGGCTCCCCTTCATATCCCGATATCGAACGATCTGCATCGCGCCGAGCGCAGATTTTCGGCGCGTTCTGGAGAATGTCCGCGAGTTCGGCCTCACACCTTAAGCCGCTCTCGCGTGTGTTTAGATATCAGTTGACAGTCGCGCGCGAATCGTGTGTAAACTGTCCCATAAACAATAAACGGGAGCAGTCGATATGTCGGGGGAGAAGTTCGGCGCGTTCATCCGGGCGCGGCGCGAAGAAAAAGAAATTGGATTGCGGGAGATGGCAAAGATAATTGGCGTAAGTCCAACTTACGTTTCTAAGATCGAGCGCGATGAGTACCCTCCACCCGCAGAGGATAAGGTCAGGCTAATCGCTGATGTTATCGGCTGCGATGCGGATGAGTTACTTGCACGAGCAGGAAAGGTTGCCTCCGATCTGTCGGACATCATAAAGCGCAATCCAATCGAAGTTGCTGCTCTATTGCGTACAACGAAGGGCCTGTCGGCGAATGAGCTCGCCCGACTTGCTCGCGAGGTGCAGAAGGCAAAGGACTAAGTGACGACCTTAACGGGAACGTACCCTGAAACGATACAGATGAGGATGAAAGAGCAATGGGATTGAAAGTTGCCTATTTGTCTGATGAAAAAATCGAAAGGGACGCGGAGGCGCTCCTAGCGGAATATGCCCGGTATCGTGGAGTGCATATCGAAGCGCCGATCCCGATTGACGACATCATCGAGAAGTACCTCAAGGTTGGTATCGAGTTCGACGACACTCACCAACTGCTAGGCGTGCCGCGGTCTGGCCTCGGCTTCAATCCTGACATTCTCGGCGCGATCTTCTTCGAGCAAAAGCGGATTGTGATCGACGAAAGCCTCGATCCCGACGCCAATCCGGCCATGGAAGGAAGATATCGCTACACGGCGGCCCATGAGGTGGCCCATTGGCGCCTTCATCGCGGATTGTTTGTAAAGGACCCTGCGCAAACATCGCTGCTCGAGCCAAGTTCCACCCCGAGCGTCGTTTGCAGAACCAGTCAGGCCAAGGAGCGGGTCGAGTTTCAGGCTGATCTGTATGCCGCTTGCCTGTTGATGCCGCGTAATCTGGTGTTCGCGGCATGGGGTGAGGCTTTTCCTGACCGCAAACTGCGAGTTTTGCAACCTACTGCGCCGATCGATCATCCCTTCGTTGAAGTCGCCCGCTTTGAGTGCCGCATTCCCGGTGCCGAGTTCACGGAAACCGACGAACAGGCTTTGGATAGTTTTGCGAAGCCCTTCGCAGAAAGGTTCCTAGTCTCACCGATAGCGATGCGCATCCGCTTGGAAAGACTTGGACTTTTGCTCCGCACGGTGCCGTCACAGCACGTCCTTGCGGCGGGCGCGTGATCCCCCTTTTTTGAACGAGGTGTTAAATGTCAACTGAACGAAGTAGATCCAGAACATCCCAGAAGGAATGTGCTTCGTTTGAGACGCGCGACTTCTATCTCGCCTGTTTTCTCCGTTGCTCGGGTTACGAGCTTCAGGGCCTTCGTGCCGAAGGCCCGCGCAAGGTGTTCGTGTTTCGGGATCGCGCCTCGCGTCGCGATGACGTGATGGCCTTCTACGGCGACGCGACCAGCGTTCGCCCTTTGGCTTTTGCCGCCACCATCAAGGACATGAAAGGACTGCTTCACAATGGCTGAAGTTTCCAATTCACATTCAAACCTACGCCCCTACGCGCCGCCGGTTGCATCTGCGCTCGAACTTATCGAAAGGCTACTAGTTGATGGCCTTCGTCATGGTCACTTTGAGTTTGAAATGAAATGCGAGGCGGGCACGGGCGGCCGTCGCTTGCTAATCATTAAGGCAGGCAAAAGCCATCGCTTCTCGATCACCGAGTCTGAAGTTCCAAGTTAACGCGAGCTCGATCGCGATCCCTCGGATGGGGACGCGAAGTATTGAAACCATCAATTGCCCGTGACTATCGGTCGGATGCCGAAGTCGGAGGCCAGGAGCACGGAGCGGCGGAACCGTCCGTGAGGCTTTCGATGAAACGTCTCGATGCAGCAAACGACAATGATTTGCGGCGGCAGATCGCCCGCACCCGCGAAATCCGGCAACCGCGTATAGGCCGCGACCTCAACGACGAGGACGCGCGGCAAATCCTCCACTCTGTCACCGGCTTCTTCGGTGTCCTGGCCGAATGGCGGCGCGCCGAATTGCTCGCCGCCGCGAATAACTGCGCCGAGTCGGTCGAAGCGAAGAATGGCGAGGTGCGCAATGTCCGCTGAAATGATCGCCAAGGCCCTTTGCGGGCATCGGGCAGGCGCATCATGGATGGCGCGCTGCCCGGCCCATGACGATTCAAACCCGAGCCTCTCGATCAGCGCGGGCAAGCATGGCAAGGTGCTGGTGCGTTGCCATGCCGGTTGCGACCAGCGCGACGTTATCGCCGCCCTAAACAAGCGCGGCTTATGGGACACGACCGGCAAACGGTTTCACGGCGTTGCCCAGAAGCGTCGGAAAGAACTAGCGGCCGAAGCTGATCCTGATGCCAAGGCGCGCACCGAGGCCGCGCTTGCGATCTGGCAGTGCTCGCAAGACATCGCGGGCTCGCTCGGCGAAACCTATCTGCGATCGCGCGGGATCGTGCTGTCGCTGCTGCCGAGTTTGCGTTTCCATCCCGGCCTGAAGCACGTGTCGGGCAGCGTCTGGCCGGCCATGGTTGCGCTGGTCGTGCATGGGCAAAGCGGCAAGGCGCTCGCCGTTCACCGCACCTTCCTCGCACGCGACGGCGGCGGCAAGGCACCTGTCGATCCTCAGAAGATGATGCTCGGTCCATGCCGGGGTGGAGCGGTTCGCCTCGCCGATCCGGGCGAGATACTCATGGTTGGAGAAGGCATCGAGACGTGCCTCGCAGCCATGCTGGCGAGCGGCTATCCTGCCTGGGCAGCGCTTTCGACGTCCGGTCTGCGCGCCCTCGACCTGCCGAAAGACGTGCGCGACGTTGTTGTGCTTGCCGATGGCGACGAGGCCGGTGAATCTGCAGCACGGGACTGCGCTCTGCGTTGGAAACACCAAGGCCGGCGAGTGCGCATCGCCCGCCCGCCGAAAGGCATGGACTTCAACGACATGCTGTCGGGTCACGCTCCTCGCGCCGAGGAGGACGCGCAGTGAGCGAGGAAATCGAATTCAACACCGCAGTCGCGATCAATCTCGAAAACCTAGACGACAATGCTGACGCAATCATCGATCCTATCGCAGTGGCCATCGGCGCGGCGGAGGAGGTTGCTGATCCGCTCGACGGGCTGGTCGAGAAGATTGCGGATGACCCGGGCGCTGCCTTCACGCCTGAAGTGCTGGAACGCCTCGTTGAGTTAAAGACGGAGGACCGCGCAGCCTTCGAGAAGCTGCGCTCGCAACTCAAAAAAGCTGGTTGCCGGGTGACGGCGCTTGATGACGCCATTGCCGACGAAAGCGGGAATGCGGCTGGGCGCGGTCCGTCGCAGGCCGATAGACTGGTCGATCTCGCGAAATCCGCCGCCTTGTTCCACACACCGGACGGCAGTGGCTATGCCGACCTCGACATCAATGGCCATCGCGAAACGTGGCCAATCCGCGCAAAGGGCTTTCGTCGCTGGCTAGCGCGGCTCTACTTTGAAGAGACGGGCGGCGCACCGAGTTCCGAGGCCCTACAATCGGCAATCAACGTCATCGAAGCTAGGGCGCATTTCGAAGGGCCCGAAAAGCAGGTGCATATCCGTGTAGGTGGGCTGGACAGACGGCTGTATCTTGATCTTGGCGACGAGACATGGCGCGCCATCGAGATCGACGCCACCGGCTGGCGCGTCGTTGACAGTCCGCCCGTCCGTTTCCGGCGCGCATCCGGCATGAAGGCGATGCCGATCCCGATGGGCGGCGGCTCGATCGAAACCTTGCGCTCGTTCCTCAATGTGCAGACCGACGCCGATTTCGTGCTGGTGGTCGCATGGGCATTGGCGTGCCTTCGCAATCGCGGTCCCTATCCGGTGATCGTGCTGTCGGGGGAGCAGGGTTCGGCGAAATCGACCTTCTCGGCGATCCTGCGGGCGTTGCTCGATCCGAACACCGCCCCCTTACGGGCCTTGCCGCGCGAGGATCGCGACCTGTTCATCGCGGCCAGCAACGGCCATGTGCTGGCCTTCGACAATGTGTCGGGCCTGCCGGCCTGGATATCGGACACGCTTTGCCGCCTCGCCACGGGCGGCGGGTTCGCCGTGCGTCAACTCTAGTCCGATCAGGATGAAGTGCTGTTCGACGCCGCGCGCCCGGTGATCCTCAACGGGATCGAGGATATCGTCACAAGGCCCGATCTCGCCGACCGCGCCGTGTTCCTTACGCTCGAACCGATCCCTGAGGAGCGCCGCCGCCCGGAGCAGGAACTGTGGGCGGCGTTCGAGGCTGAACGTCCGCGCCTCCTCGGCGTTTTGCTCGATGCGGTAGCGAAGGGCCTCGCCGAACTGCCCGCTACGCGCCTCGACAAACTGCCGCGCATGGCGGACTTCGCCTTGTGGGCGACCGCCTGCGAAACCGCGCTCTGGCCTTCGGGCACGTTCTGGTCGGCTTATTGCGGCAACCGTGACGAGGCGGTGGATGGCGTGATCGACGCCGATCCGATCGCCGCCACTGTCAGGGCCTTGATGCAGGCGCGGACGGAGTGGACGGGAACCGCCTCGGACTGAGGTGGTGCCCGAAACCCGGGCAGGCAGCTAAGCTTGGTTCGCCCTGATGAGAGGACGAGCCCGATGACGGGGAAGAGGAAGCGGTATTCTGCGGAATTCAAAGCCAAGGTGGCGCTGGACGCGATCCGCGGCGAGC
>JBKDKQ010000005.1:0-16159 GCA_046344875.1 Labrys sp. (in: a-proteobacteria)
AGGGCCTCTACGCGGTCTACGATCTGGGTGGCGGTACCTTCGATTTCTCGCTGCTGCGGCTCGAGAAAGGCGTGTTCCAGGTCCTGGCGACCGGCGGCGACACCGCGCTGGGCGGCGACGACATCGACCATCTGATCGCCGAGCGCATGCTCGAGGAAAGACGTGTCGCCGGCATCGGCGGCCCGGTCGATTCCCGTCTGGCGAAAGCCGCGTTGGCGCTCGCCCGCCTCGCGAAGGAATGCCTGTCGTCGCAGGAGGACTGGAGCGGCGCGCTGGACATCGAGCGCGCTCCGTCGCGCCACGTGCTGGCGCGTCCCGCCTTCGAGGACCTGATCGAGCCGCTGGTCGAGCGAAGCCTGCGCATCTGCCGGCAGGTCCTGGCAGACGCCGGGGTGGCGCCGGGCGAGCTTTCCGGTTGCGTGCTGGTCGGCGGTTCGACGCGGGTGCCGCTGGTGCGCCGTCGGCTGGCCGAGTTTCTGGGCCGCCCGCCGCTCGGCGACATCGACCCCGACGAGGTCGTCGCGGTGGGCGCTGCGCTTCAGGCCGAGGCGCTGACCGCCGGCTCGGACACGCTGCTGCTCGACGTGACGCCGCTGTCGCTCGGCATCGAGACGCTGGGTGGCGTGTTCACCCGCCTGATCGACCGCAACACGACCATCCCGACGAAGAAGAGCCAGGTCTTCTCGACCGCCGAGGACAACCAGACGGCCGTGACGATCCGCGTCTTCCAGGGCGAGCGCGAAATGGCGGCGGACAACAAGCCGCTCGGCCAGTTCGACCTCGTCGGCATTCCGCCGGCCCCGCGCGGCGTGCCGCAGGTCGAGGTGACCTTCGACATCGACGCCAACGGCATCGTCAACGTGTCCGCCAAGGACAAGGCAACGGGCAAGGAGCAGGCGATCCGCATCCAGGCCTCGGGCGGTCTGTCCGACGCTGACATTGAGAAGATGGTCAAGGAGGCGCAGGCCAACGCCGCCGAGGACAAGAAGCGTCGCGAGCTGGTCGATGCCCGCAACCATGCGGATGCCTCGATCCACACCGCGGAGAAGACGCTGCGCGACCTTGGCGAGAAGGTGTCCGCCGCCGACAAGTCCACGGTCGAGGCGGCGGTCGCCGCGCTGCGGACCGTGATGGCGGAAGACGACGTCGAAGCCATCAAGGCCAAGACCAACGAGCTGGTGCAGGCGTCGATGAAGCTCGGCGAGGCGATGTATCAGGCGGGGCAGGGCGGCGGTGACGCCGGTGGCTCGGCCGGTGGCGCGCAGGACGACGTGGTCGACGCCGACTTCGAAGAGGTCAAGGACGACAAGCGCAAGAGCGCTTGACGGGCCCGGACACGGTGTCCATGTGAACGGGACCCGGCGCGACAGCGCCCGGTCCCCTCTTCATGAAGGCAGCGGCATGAAGGGCAGTTTCCCGCCCCCGATCCTGTGCATGACCCTCACGGAATGCGGACGCTGACATGGCGAAGCGCGATTACTACGAGGTGCTGGGCGTTGCCCGCGATGCGGATGAGGCGACGCTGAAATCGGCTTTCCGGCGGCTTGCGATGCAGTTCCACCCGGACCGCAACCAGGGTGACGCTGAGGCCGAATCCAAGTTCAAGGAAATCAACGAGGCCTATGACGTCCTCAAGGACGGGCAGAAGCGTGCCGCCTATGACCGCTTCGGCCATGCCGCCTTCGAGAATGGCGGCGGGCGCGGCGGCGGCGGGTTCGACCAGCAGGGTTTTGGCTCCTTCGCCGACATTTTCAACGATATCTTCGAGGATCTGACGGGCCGCTCGCGCGGCGGGCGTTCCGGCGGGCGCGAGCGTGGTGCTGATCTGCGCTACAACATGGAGATCGAGCTCGACGACGCCTACAAGGGCAAGACGGCGACGATCAAGATTCCGACCTCGGTGACCTGCGAGGCGTGCTCGGGCACCGGCGCGAAGCCCGGCTCCAAGCCCAAGCAATGCCCGACCTGCGCCGGCCATGGCCGCGTGCGCGCGACGCAGGGCTTCTTCTCGATCGAGCGCACCTGCCCGACCTGTCAGGGGCGCGGCGAGATCATCGAGGATCCGTGCAAATCCTGCGGCGGCGCCGGCCGGGTGATGCGCGAGCGCACCTTGTCGGTGAACATTCCCGCAGGCGTCGAGGACGGCACGCGCATCCGCCTGGCGAATGAGGGCGAGGCCGGACAGCGGGGCGGGCCGCCGGGCGATCTCTACATCTTCCTGTCGATCCAGCCGCACGCGTTCTTCCAGCGCGATGGCGCGGACCTGCACTGCCGGGTACCGATCTCGATGGTGACGGCGGCGCTGGGCGGCGAGGTGACCGTGCCCGCGATCGACGGATCGCAGGTGAAGGTGCCCGTGCCCGAGGGCACGCAGTCCGGCAAGGAGTTCCGGCTGAAGGGCCGCGGCATGCCGATCCTGCGCTCGCGCGATGTCGGCGACATGTATGTGCAGGTCGTCGTCGAGACGCCTAAGAAACTGACCAAGCGCCAGCGCGAGCTTCTGACCGAATTCGAGAAGGACTGCTCGAAGGAGACCCATCCCGAAAGCGCTGGTTTCTTCGCGAAGATGAAGGACTTCTTCGGCGGCGCCGAACGCTGACGAAGGGCCGGGGAGACGCGACGCGCCATGAACCTTCTCGTCTTCGGGCTCGGCTATTCGACGCAGCGCTTCGTCGACCTGTACGGTCATCGCTTCGCGCGGGTGACCGGCACGGTGCGCAGTGCCGAGAAGGCACAGGCGCTCGCCGCCCGTTATCAAATACCCGTCGCCGTGTTCGACGGCTTCGCGCCAAGCCCGGTTCTGCTCGAGGCGATCGCGACGGCGACCCACATCCTCGTCTCCGTACCGCCGGACGGGCAGGGTGATCCGGTGCTGCGCATGCTGCGCGAAACGCTCGCTGCGGCGCCCGATCTCGCCTGGATCGGCTATCTATCGACCGTGGGCGTCTATGGCGACCATGACGGAGCCTGGGTCGATGAGCGCTCGGCCTTGCGCCCCGTTTCCGAGCGCGGCGTGCGGCGCGTCGAGGCGGAGAACGCGTGGCTGGCACTCGGGCAGGCGCGCGGCGTGCCGGTGCAGCTCTTCCGGCTCGGCGGCATTTATGGGCCCGGCCAGAACGCGGTCGAAAACCTGCGCGAGGGAACGGCGCGGCGCATCGTCAAGCCGGGGCAGGTGTTCAACCGCATCCACGTCGACGACATTGCCGGCGCGGTGATGGCGGGCATCGGCCATCCGACGGTGGGGCCGGCGATCAATGTGGTCGACGACGAGCCGGCACCGCCCCAGGACGTGGTGACCTATGCCGCCGAGCGGCTGGGCGTTGAGCCGCCGCCGCTGATCGATTTCGAGGCGGCGAACCTCTCGCCGATGGGCCGCTCTTTCTATGGCGAGAACAAGCGGGTTTCGAACCGCCTGCTGCGGGAACGTTTGAAGTACCAGATGACGTTCCCGACGTACCGTGAAGGCATGGCCGCTTTCCTACCGGGTTAAGGAAACGTTAGGGTTAACAAAGTATGACGGAGGCCATCCGGGGGCGCGTCACCGCCCCGAAAGAGGCTTCCCATGCGTGCCATTCCCTTGGTCGCGGTGCTCGTTCTGCCGCTTGCCCTCACGGCCTGCAAATCGCCGGTCGACAGCCTGGTCACGGGCTCGATCTCGCGCGAGGTGCCGGTGCAGTCGGCCACGACGCAGGAGGGCTGGAACGCGATCGCCGACAAATGGCGGCCGTCCTATGAAAAGGATCCGGGCAATGCGGCCGCGGGTCTCAACTACGGCCGTGCCCTCCGCGCGCTCGGCCAGCGCAGCCAGGCGCTCGCCGTGCTGCAGACCTCGACCATCAAGAACCCCGGCAACATGGCGCTTCTGGGCGAATATGGCCGCGCGCTCGCCGATAATGGCCGCTTCCAGGAGGCGCTCGACGTGTTCGAGCGCGCCCACACGCCCGACAAGCCGAACTGGCGGATCCTGACCGCGCAAGGCGCGGTGCTTGACCAGATGGGGAGGGGTGCCGAGGCTATTCGCTACCATCAGACGGCGCTCAAATACGCGCCTGGGGATCCGGGCGTGCTGTCGAACATGGGCCTGTCCTACGCGCTGCAGAACGACCTCGTCAGCGCGGAACGCTCTCTGCGCGAGGCCTATGCGAGCCCCAAGGCGGACATGCGCGTGCGCCTGAACCTCGCGCTGGTGCTGTCGCTGCAGGGCAAGTTCAAGGACGCCGAAACGATCGCCCGCCAGGATCTGAGCGCCGAACAGGCGGCCCAGAACACCGCAACCCTGCGCGCCATGCTGTCCCAGTCGAACAACTGGCAGAAGCTGCGCCAGATGGACGGCAAGACGGGGTAAGGTTGGCGCGACGGTCGGTCGTGACCATGCAACGCCAGGCAGTGTCGACAGGTGCGCGGGACGTCGCCCCGCCCAAGGCGCGCGACCGGTTGTAGAGCCTCTGAAAACGTGTCGAGTCTGGTTGAGCGGGAAGTATTAAAATACTTACGCAGTCACTTCATCTTGCGCCTGTTGCACGCAGGGCGCATGTTAAATTGCTGGTCACGTCGACAAGAAAATGCGGGGAGCAACGACGATGAGGATCGGTGCATCTCTGATTGCGGTAGCAATTCTCGTCAACTTTCAATGCGTGAATGTGGCCTTCGCGAAGGCAAAATCCTTCGTGAACAAGCCCAGCTATACGACGGCGGCGGGCAAGAAGGTCGTGATTTACGGATCGCGATCCGGCGACTGCACGACGGCACCGGTGTTCTCGGCCGTGGAGGTTCAGGCCTCCGGTGATCCTGCGGGCAAGCTCTCGGACGCGGGCGTGGGCTTTCGGCCGGGCGACCCGCAGTTCTGCCCGGATGGGCGGCCGGTGCGGCTGATCGCCTATACGCCCGGCAAGGGTTTCAAGGGTGCGGCAACCTTCGTGTTCTGGGGCTCGGACACGGTCAATGTGACGGTGAAGTAGACCGGGCGAGAGACGGGCGGGGCGAAGCGGGAGCGAGGCCTGTCCCGCTCCTCACCGCAGCGCGTGCAGGAACCCCGCGAGGTCGTCCGTCACGTGGTGGACATGGGTGCCGCCGCCTTCGAGTTCCCAGCTGTCGCGCTCGATGACGCGGGCGCCGGGCACGACGAGGACGGTGCGCATGCCGAGCGCATGCGGCGGCTCGAGATTGCGCGAAAGATCCTCGAACATCGCGGCGCGGGTCGGGTCGACGCCATGGGCGGCGAGGAATCGGTCATAGGTACCGGGCGCCGGCTTGGGGATGTAGTCGGCGGAGACGATGTCGAAGACCGTCTCGAAATGGCCGTGGATGCCGAGCCGCCTGGTGACGTTCTCGGCATGCTTCTTCGAGCCCGAGGTGAAGATGAGCTTGCGGCCCGGCAGCTTGCCGAGCGCCGCGTCGAGACGCTCGTCGTGCGCCAGCACGCTGTGGTCGATGTCGTGGGCAAAATCGAGGAAGGCAGCGGGTTGCACGTTCTCCTCGATCATCAGCCCGCGCAGCGAGGTGCCGTGCTTCTTGTAGTAGTGCTTCTGGATGGCCCGCGCCGTGAGCCCGTCGACGCCGAAATGTCCGGCGATCCAGGTGGTGATGCGGCCGTCGACCTGCTCCCACAGATTGGCGTCGTGCGGGTAGAGCGTGTTGTCGAGATCGAACACCCAAGTGTCGACATGCGCAAAATCCGCCGCCGGATCGGGGCAGGTCGCGAGCGTTTTGTCGTCGGGGCGCATCATGTGGTTCACGGCACTCAATCTAGGGCCGTCGAGCCTGCGCGAACAGTGTTAAGGTCCGGTGATGACGGCGAAAATCGTCAGCGCCGGATCAGCGTGCCGGCGCCGTGGTCGGTCATGAGTTCCAGCAGCACCGCATGTGGCACCTTGCCGTCGAGGATGACGACCGCCTCCACGCCCTGTTCCAGCGCATAGATGCAGGTCTCGACCTTCGGGATCATGCCGCCCGAGATGGTGCCGTCGGCAATGAGCGCGCGCACCTCATCGACGGTGAGCTCCTGGATCAGGTTCTTGTTCTTGTCGAGCACGCCCGGCACGTCGGTGAGGAGCAGGAAGCGCTTCGCCTTCAGCGCGCCGGCGACCGCGCCGGCAAAGGTGTCGGCGTTGACGTTGAAAGTGCCACCGTCGCTCGAGGCCGCGACCGGCGCGAGAACGGGGATGACATCCACCTTCATGATCTCGTCGAGCACGGCGCGGTCGACGCGCTCCGGCTCGCCGACGAAGCCGAGATCGATGACCTTCTCGATGTTGGAATCCGGATCGACCACGGTGCGCGTCGCCTTGCGGGCAACGACCATGTTCCCGTCCTTGCCGCACAGGCCGACGGCGCGCCCGCCCTCGGCATTGATGTAGCCGACGATCTGCTTGTTGATCGAGCCGGCGAGCACCATCTCGACCACCTCGACGCTGGCCTGGTCGGTGATGCGGTGGCCGGCGGCGAATTCGGATTTGATGCCGAGGCGCTTCAGCATCTCGGAGATCTGCGGCCCGCCGCCATGCACGACGATGGGGTTGATGCCGGCCTGTTCGAGCAGGACGATGTCGCGGGCAAACATGCGCGCCGATGCCTCGTCGCCCATGGCATGGCCGCCATACTTCACGACGACGGTGGCATCGTCATAGCGCTGCATGTGCGGCAGGGCTTCCGAGAGGATCTTGGCCTGTTCGTGCGGGCTGACGGTGCTGGTCATGGGCGTGGTCCGGGTTTCGGCCGGGTTCTAATGCAGGACGTCGACAAAGGAAATGCCGCGCCCGGGGGACGGCGCGGGACAGGCAGCGGTGGCGGTGACTTCAGCGTTGTACCGATGTCATCCAGCCCATCACGGCGCCGCCGGAATCCTTGACGATCGCGATACGACCGACCGTTGGGACGTCCCAGGCCGGGCGCATGATCTGACCGCCGGCCGCCTCGACGCCCGCGACGCGCTTGTCGACATCGTCGACCTCGATATAGGCGAACCAGTGTTCCGGCATGCCGTCGAACATGGGCGCGGAAATGCCGAAGAGGCCGCCGGCCGGTACGTCGCCCGCCATGGCAACCCAGTAGGTGCCGTCGGGCATCGGCATGGCGCTGAACGTCCAGCCCAAGGTCGCGCCATAAAAGCGCTTGGCCCGCTCGATGTCGCGGGTGTTGAGTTCATTCCAGGCAAACTGACCGTGTGAGACCATGATCGCGCCCTCTCGGTGTGGATGAGACATGATGAGACACCACGTGCCCCGGCCTCGCATCCGGGGCACTGCTTAGGCGGGTCGACTTGTTTCCGTCACACCCGGCGGTTGGTGTTGAGCCCCCTGTCGGCCGGGGTCACGCTGCGTCTGTCCGGACGTCGAACGCGGCATCCTTGAACCAGCGCCGCTCAAGATCGAGGGGCAGACCCTGCAGGGCGTGGGACGGGTTTTTCTGGTGGCCGAGCGTAAGCGCCGCATGGCTGGTGACGAGGAACCACTGGCCGTCGCGCAGCGGGAAGGGGTTTTCGTGCCAGGTGCCGCGATGGATCTGGATGGCGGCATCGCCGGGCACGTGAAAGGCGCGCATCTCGGCGAGCGCGATCATCCCGTAGTGCTCCTGCGCGTCCGGGCGCGCGACGATCGTCACGAAGCCATCGCCGTTCATCGGGATGAAGGCCTGCGTCAGCTGCCGGTGCCGTTCGAGAAACAGCGCCTGCATCGGCCGGCGATGCCCCTCGACAATGAACCACTCGATCGGCTGGTCGGTCTCAAACCCCTCCCGAAACAGGTTCAGCCGGTCGCCATATGTGTTGATCGGCAGACGCTCGCGCCCCCTTGGTGACAGGACCACACCAAACGGCGCAAAAGCCTCGGCGGTGAGCGGCTCGACGGGCAGGGTGTGCACGGGGCGGGTTTCGGTCGTCATGGTCTCGGCTCCATCTGGATCTGCACTGCGCAGACCGATGGCCTTCCCTAGGCGCGGCCAAGCTGACCGGCGTCCCGGTTCTTGCCGCGCAATGCCGAGCGGACGGGGCTAGGCCCCTTTGATGAGCGCAGATCGGAGCGCCGCCCCAGTTGATATGGATAGGCGATCCGGACCGCAGCCTGCTCTCAGCTATTCGTCGCAAGCAACCGGTCGCGGGTTTCGGATACCGCGTGGGCGTGGCCGTCGAAACCCTCATAAAGCGCGAGCACGCGGGCGTGGCGGGCGAGTTGGGGATAGCCCTTCGAGGTGACGTAGCCGACCGAGGAGCGCTTCATGAAGTCGAAGACGGAGAGCGGACCCCAGGTCTTGGCCCAGCCGCCGGTCGGCAGCACGCAGTTGGGGCCGAGCACGAAATTGCCGAGCATCAGCGGCGAGTGCTTGCCCATCAGCACCTCGGAGGCGTTGGTGATCGAGCCCAGATGGATGAAGGGCTCCTCCGACAGGATCTCGAGGTGTTCCGGTGCATAGTCGTTGACGAAGGCATAGGCCTCCTCGATGTCGCGGCACAAGACGATGCCGCCGCGCGGGCCGGTGAGGACGGCGCGGGAGAACTCGATGCGCTGCGGCCCCATGTTGGCCCAGTGGCCGGGCAGCGCGGCCAGGGCGTCCTCGGCGACCTGCCGGCTCGTCGTGACGAGGTAGGCGGAGGAATCGGGACCATGCTCGGCCTCGATCAGGAGGTCGAGCGCGGCAATTCGGCCGTCCGCCGTGTGATCGGCGAGGATGATCGATTCGGATGGACCGGCCGGAAGCCCGGTGTCGAGCACGCCGGACAAAAGGCGTTTGGCCGCGACCACCCAGGGACTGCCGGGACCGACGATCTTCAGCGCCTTGCGCACCGTCTTGGTGCCATAGGCGACGGCCGCCACCGCCTGCGCACCGCCGACCTTGTAGACCGTGTTGACGCCCGCGATCTTCGCCGCGACCAGCGTCGCCGCATCCGCCCCGCCATCGGGCGTCGGCGGCGTGACAATCGAGATCTCCGGCACGCCCGCGACGACGGCCGGCACACAGGTCATCATCGTCACCGAGGGGAAGGCGCCCTTGCCGCGCGGCACGTAGAGCGCGACGGAGGGGATCGGATGCCAGCGGTCGCCCGCGAAGGCGCCCGGCCGGATTTCCTTCATCCACATCTCTTCCGGCTTCTGGTTGACGTGGAAGGAGCGGATGTTCTCGACCGCGAATTCGATGGCCTCGATCACCGGCCGCTCGACCTTGTCAAAAGCCTCGTCGAACTCGCGCGGGGTGACGGCGATCATGTCCTCGCTAACCGGGGACTTGTCGATTTCGCGAGCGAAACGCGCGATCGCGGCGTCGCCCTCGGTGCGCACCGCCTCGATGATCGGCGCGACGCGCTCGAGGAAGGGATTGAGATCTGCCTCCGCCCGGCGCATCAGTCCGGCGCGCTGGTCGGCGGAAAGGGTCCACAGTTCATGCAGGTTGACGGCGGCGGTCATGGGCTTGTCCATCGGTGCGCGACAGCGATCTGACGCGTTCTAGGCGGTTCGCGGCCCGAACGCGAGTGTTCAGGCGTCGAACAATCGTCGCACATCCTGCATCGCCAGCATCAGCGTGCGCGGAATGCCAGGCGCGGCGACGAAGCCATAGGCCTCGTAGAAGGACTGCGCCTTCTCCGAAATGGCGTGGACGAGGATGGCGCGGGCACCGATGAGGTCGGCAGCCGCCGCGCAGCGCTCGATCGCGTCCAGCAACAGGGTCTCGCCGAGACCCCGGCCCTGCCAGGCGCGATCAACCGCGAGGCGGGCGATCAGGATGACGGGGATCGGCTCCGGCATGTTGCGGGAAATCCGGCTTGTCGCCTGATCGCGCAGCAGGCTGCCGGCGGCAAGCGCGTGATAGCCGACCGCGCGCAGGCCGACCGCGCTTACATAGGTGCGGGTGGCGCCCGCCTGCTGGTTCGCCAGCGCCCGACGCCGGAACCAGTCGTCAAGTTCGTCGATACCGCAGCTGAACGTGGACCGATCGTGTTCAGCCGTGAGGCTGACGGGGGCTGCCGGTGAACCGGCTACGGTCATGGATCCGGCGCGGTCCTGACCCGCTTCTTCCGGGCCGCCGCAAGCTTTGGCAGGTCGCGCGGCGGCGCGTCGAGCCGTGCCTCCAACGCGGTCCAGTCGGCCTCGTTGAGGATGAAGACGGAGCGGTCGGTCAAGGTGCGCTCGGCCGCAGCGAGCGTCTGCTCAAGCATGAACACCGAGATGGCCTGCTGCTTTGCCTGCGCCGCCTCGACGATCAGGGTTCTGGCGGCAGACGGAATCCGCAGGTTGAGGCGCAGATCCTTCGAGAGGGGCTTTGATACGCGCTTCGATCGCTCCATCCCATGTACATACAACGTACAGCCAGATCTGCCAATGACCCGCCCAACCGTGAGGGCCTATTTGGCCTTCAGGAAGATGTCGAGGCCGACGAGGCGGTCGAGGATCAGGATCGCGAGGGCGGCGACCGCGATGTAGACGACCGAGACGGCGGCGAGGTCCGGCGTGATGATCGAGCGGATCGAATTGTAGATCTGCACCGGCAGCGTCACGGTGCGCGCGTCGACGAGCAGGAGGCTCACCAGAAACTCGTTGAAGGCGAGCACGAACATCAACAGCGAGCCGGTGATGACGCCGGGCATGACGGCCGGCAGCGTCACGGTGAGGAAGGTCTGGACCGGCGGCGCGCCGCAGCTCGCGGCTGCATTTTCGAGGTCGGGGTCGAGGCCGTTCACGCTCGCCGTCACCGCCCAGATCATGAAGGGCAGGTTGATGACGGCGCAGGCGACACCCACCGGCCAGAGCGAGCCGAGGAGCCGCCACTCGCCGAAGACGAGCATCAGCCCGATGCCAGAGGCGATCAGCGGCACGGTGAAGGGCAGCAGAAGGTAGATCTGCACGGTGGCGGCAAAGCGGATGCGGTAGCGCGCCAGCGCCAGCGCCGCCAGCGTGCCGGCCGGAAGGGCGACGAGCGTCGCGATGGTCGCCACATAGAGCGAGCGCCAGAAGGCCTGGCGCAGCTCGACCGCGCCCAAAACCTCGCCATACCATTTCAGCGAAAACCCCTCGGGCGGAAAGGCGATGATGTTGCCCGCCGTGAACGAGGCGCCCAGCAGGATCAGCGTCGGCGCGGTGAGGGTGACCAGGCTGAACCAGGTGAGGCCCCACAGCACCATGGATTTGGTGGTCGGCCCGCTCATGACGTCCGGCTCCGGAAGCCGAGCGTGCCGGCGCCGAGAAACGCGAAGACGACGCCGACGATGGTCGAGCCGAGCAGGACGAGCAGGATCGACAGGGCCGAGCCGAGGCCCGCATCGGAGATGCGGAAGAAGGCATCGTAGATCGCGTTGGCGATGAAGTCGTTGGTGCCGCCGCCAAGAATGGCGGGCATGGCGAAATCGGTCAGCGTCAGGGTGAAGACGACGATGCCGGCGCCGACAAGGCCCGGTTTCGCCATCGGCACGACGACATGGCGGAAGGTCTCGGTCCAGGTCGCGCCGAGGCTTTCGGAGGCAAGCTCGATCTCCTCCGGGATCGCGGCCATCGCCGGCGCGAGCATCAGGACGGCAAAGGGCAGCATGTACTGCACGAGGCCGAAGACCACGGCGGGGTAGGTGTAGATCATCTTGAACGGCCCGAGGCCGACAAGCCCGAAGGCCTGGTTCAACAGGCCCTCATTGCCCAACAGCACGAGCCAGCCGTAGGCGCGCACGACCTGGCCGATGAGGAAGGGCAGGAACAGGCTGATGAGGAGGAAGCGCCGCAGCGCAGGCGAGGGCGTGCGGGCCATGACATAGGCGTAGGGCAGGGCGAGGAGCAGCGTCAGGACCGTGACGATGACGCTGGCGAGGAGGCTGCGCCAGGAGACGGCGATGAAGACCTTGCTGCCGAAGGCTTCCAGATAGTTCGTCAGCGAATAGGTCTCGGCCAGCCGATAGGTGTTGGGATCGAGCGCCCGGAAGGAATGGTCCAGCATGGTCGCAAGGCCAGCCACCAGCAGGCCGACGACGAGCATCGCCGGCATCAGGAAGACGAGCGGCAGGAAGCGGTTCCAGCGCGGCGACCAGACGGCGGCCACGAGTTTTTCGACCGCGTCGAGAACGCGCCAGGCGACGGGGTAGGCGGCTGACATGGGCAGGCGGATCCGTGGATGCGGCGCGAGGGTGGCTCGCGCGGTCCGGCCGCACCCCCCGGATCGGGGGGTGCGCGGAGGATGGCGGGCTCAGCCCTGCATGATCTCCTTGAACTTGGCGAACCAGGCCTTCTCGTTCTCGACCTGGATCTTCGAGGGTACCTTGAGAAGGCGCTTGAAGTCCTCCGGCTTGGTCGGGAAGGCCGGGTCGCCGACGAGATCCGCCGGCGGGGTGACGCCCGGCGTCACGCCCGGCAGGCCGAGGCCGTCGAGCCAGACCTGCTGGGCTTCCTTGCTGAGCGCATAGTTGATGTACTGCTTGGCCCAGTAGAGATCGCCTTCCGGCAGGCCCTTGGGGATCCACAGGCAGTCCGTGTCGACCTTGGCGCCTTCCTTCGGCACGGTCCAGGAGACCTTGATGCCGTTCTTCTTGGCTTCGCGGGCATTGGAGATGATCGTGCAGGCGACGTCGATCTCGCCCTTCTGGAACCAGTTGGTGAAGTCCGGATCCTCGCCCAGCAGCGGGGCCTGCGCCTTCAGCTTGGTGATGAAGTCCCAGGCCGGCTGCATGTTGCCGGGAATGTCGGCGAGCGTACCGCCGCCGGCGATCTGCGCCGCCGGGTGGAAGCCGATGCCGTCATTGTAGAGCGCGACGCGGCCCTTGAACTTCGGGTCGAGCATGACCTGCCAGCTATCCGGCGGGCCGTTCGGGAAGGCCTCGTCGCGATAGGCGAGGACGTAGACGTAGGCGTAGGTGTTGACGATCGGGAAGCCGTCGAGGCCGACGGGCTTCGCCATCTCGTTGACGATGGCGAGGTTCGGCAGGTCCGACAGGTCCTGCGTCACGCCGCGCAGCGCCGACTTGGTGGCGTTGGTCGTCGTGTCCCAGTTGATGTGGATCGGCGGGACGCGGCCCTGATCAACGGCAGCCCAGACCTTCGGCTGGATCTCGTTGTCCTCGGTGAGGTCGTGCTTGACCGCGATGCCGGTCATCTTGGTGAAGCCGTCGGAGACGCCGGCCTTGAGCGAATCGACCCAGACGCCGCCCCAGGCGCGGATGATGATCTCGGCGGGCTTCGGCGGCTCGGCCGCGAAGGCGCGTGCCGGCAGGATGGTGAAGGCCGCGCCCGCGGCCGAGGCCGCGAGAAGGTCGCGGCGCGTAAGGCCGCCGGTCGGTTTCCTGGTTTTGCTCACGGATGGTCTCCCTGTTTTGGCCCCTTGGCCGGTTGACGTGGAAAGACGAGGCAGTCGGCCGCCGCGAAGGCGAGGCTGACGGGTGTGCCGGACCGACGGTCGAGGACGGCCGCGGGATCATGCGCGATGGCGCGTACCGGATCGTCGAGACCGGGAACCTCGATCTCGAAGAGCGTGCGCTCGCCTTCGAACACGACGTCGCGGATGCGCCCCTCGAGCCGGCAGGCGAGATCGGCGGCGGTGCCGGGCGCGAGCAGATGGACGCGCTCTGCGCGAACCAGAGCCTCCACCGTCGCACCGACGGTGAGGGGTGCGCCCGAGGCCGAGACGCCGTGCAGGGTCGCACCGGGGACGGCGAGATCGACCGCCGCGCCAGCCGCGCCGGTGACGGTCGCGGGCAGGACGTTGGTGACGCCGATGAAGGTCGCGACGAAGGGATTGGCCGGCCGCGCATAGGTCTCGGCGGGCGAGGCCATCTGCTGGATGACGCCGTGATCCATCACGATGACGTCGTCCGACATGACGAGTGCCTCGCGCTGGTCATGGGTGACGTTGATCGTGGTGACGCCGAGGTCGCGCTGGATGCGGCGGAACTCGAGCTGCATCTCCTCGCGCAGCTTTCGGTCGAGCGCGGCGAGCGGTTCGTCGAGGAGGAGAAGGTCAGGCTCGAACACCAGCGCGCGGGCGATGGCGACGCGCTGCTGCTGGCCGCCCGATAACTCATGGATGCGGCGGTTGCCGAGACCGTCGAGTTTGACAAGGCGAAGGTACTTCTCCACACGCGCCGGTATCGTGGTCGCGTCGAAGCGTCGCATCTTCAGCGGGTAGGCGACGTTCTCCGCCGCCGTCATGTGCGGGAACAGCGCGAGCTTCTGGAACACCATGCCGATCGAGCGGCGATGCGGCGGCAGGGCCGAGACCGGCGCGCCCTTGATCAGGATCTCGCCAGAGGTGGGCGGAATGAAGCCTGCGATCATGCGCAGCAGCGTTGTCTTGCCCGAACCGGACGGCCCCAGAATCGTGAGAAACCGCCCCGCCGCGAGATCAAACCGGGCGGTTGCGACCGCAGGCTCGTCCTTGAACACCTTGGTCACGTCGCGCACCGACACCATCGGTTCGGTCGGTCGGGGCGGGGGGGCGGCGTGGTCCATCCGGGTCCTTCGGCGGGTGATCGGGCCGGCGGAGACTGTAGTGGTGACGCAAAAATCGGCAAGCACGCGCCGCGCACATTTTTCGGGCCATCGCGCCTGGAATACAGCCAGGGGTTTCAGAGCCTCCTCGATGCCGGGCCATCCGGCATTGCCCGGATTGCGGCTCCGGAGCCGAGGTTCGAAGTAGACATGCGGCGCTCGCGCAAGACTTCGCGCAAGACATGCCACGATGTGGGGTATCGGGATTACTGAACGTGGCTGTGCATATTGTCGAAGACGATCCCAGCGTTTGCGACTCGCTTCTTCTCCTCGTCCGTCATCTGGGCTTTGAGGCGCGCGGCTACCCCGACGCCGAATCCTTCATGCGCGAGGTGCCACCCGCCAAGGCCGACACCATCATCGTCGACCTTCTGCTGCCGGGCCTGAGCGGCGCCGGCGTCATCCGCTGGCTGCAGAGCCTGCCCGAGCCGCCCCGCATCATCGCCATGACCGGCCAGCCCCTGCGCGCCATCAACCGCGAGGTCCGCGATCTCGGCCTCGAGACGCTGCTGCGCAAGCCGCTGAGCCAGGAGACGCTGACGGCGGTGCTGTGAGCGCGCCGTCGAGGCTGGACCTTGCGCGGGCCGCGCTGACGCTCGCCATCGGCGCAGCGGGCGCCGGCCTCTTCCTTCTCGTCGGATTGCCCTCGCCCTTTCTCTCCGGCGGCATGGTCGCGGTCGCGATCGCGGCCCTTGCCGGCCTTCCGCTCGCGATGCCGCCCGCGGCGGTGCGGGTGCTCTTCGTCGTGCTCGGTGTCGCCATTGGTGCCGGCGTCACGCCCGAGACCTTGCGCGGGATCCTCGCCTGGCCGGGCAGCATGGCGATCCTCGCCGTGACGGTCGTCGTGACGGTGTCGGCGTCGACGCTGTTCCTGCGCCGCATCGTCGGGCTTGATCGGTCGACGGCGGTTCTCGCCTCCATGCCCGGCGCGCTGTCGGCCGTGCTGGTGACAGCGGCCGAGACGCGCGCCGACGTGCCCCGCGTCGCCGTCATCCAGAACTTCCGCCTCTTCGTGCTGATCGCCGTCGTGCCGAGCGCCGCGGGCGCCGGCGCGCCGCCGGCCCTGCGCGAGGCTGGGCCCGTCGAGATGGCTGGTCTGCTCGTGGCGGGGGCCGTGGTTGGCTGGCTCGTCGAGCGCACGCGACTGCCGGCCGGCCTGCTGATCGGCGCCATGCTGCCGAGTGCCGTGTTGCATGGCTCCGGTCTTCTCGAGGCACAGATGCCCGCGCCGCTCGCCGCCGCCGCCTTCCTCGGGCTCGGCGCCTATGTCGGGTTGCGCTTCGTCGGCGTCGCGCCGGCCCTGCTGTGGCGCACGGCTCCCGCCGCGCTCGGCTCCTTCGTCATCACCATGGGGCTGGCGCTTGCCGGCGCGCTGTCAACCTGGGCGCTCGTCGGCGTGCCGCTCGGGGCCGCCCTCGTGGCCTTCGCGCCCGGCGCGCTCGAGGGCATGACCGCGCTCGCCTTCTCCCTGCATCTCGACCCCGCCTATGTCGGCGCCCACCATCTGGCGCGGTTCCTCGGCATCACGCTCTGCCTGCCGATAGTGGTCACCTGGCTCACCGATCGCCCCCACACCCCCGGCGCGGCATAAGGCTGCTTGCGGCCAACGCGCCATCGGGCTATGGCGAACCCCGCGTTGGGGCGTCGCCAAGCGGTAAGGCAGCGGATTTTGATTCCGCCATACGGAGGTTCGAATCCTCCCGCCCCAGCCA
>JBKDKQ010000006.1:0-69081 GCA_046344875.1 Labrys sp. (in: a-proteobacteria)
GTCCTCCGCCTGCTTCAGCACGAAGGCGATCTGCGCCTCCGTGAACTTCGATGCCTTCATGGAACTCTCCTTGTCCCGATCTCGGGATCATAAGTGGAAAATTCCAGTTCCGATTGGCCCAATTTTTTGGGAGCACGTCAGAGGCCAGACTTAAGGGGCCTGAGTTTAAGCGAGTTTGGGCTTCGGCTAGATCATGAAGAACAGCTGTTTACGGCTGATCAACTGAGCAAGAGCGAAAACCACCACGCTTCCTTCCCCGGCTCCGCCGGGGAAGGTGTCGGGCCAAGCCCGACGGATGGGGTCGTTCGGGCCGTGTACAGCACGGTTGCCCAAACGCCGGCGGAACGGCCCGACCGACCCCTCCCTGGCCCTCCCTTCGTGCCGAGGGGAGCCGTGCTTGATGGGAGCGGCCTCGCGCAGTGGCCGGCATTCAGCCCGCCGGCTTCTGCAGGACGGCCCACATGTTGTCGTCGGTCGGCAGGCGGTCGTGCCAGCGCATGTGCGTGGCGAAGCCGGCGCGGGCGGCGAGGTCGCGCAGGGTACGCGGCGTGAAATAGTTGACGTGGTCGGGGAAGCGAAAGCCGCACCATCCCCCGCCCATGAGGCGGCGGTTGAGGGAGCCGTAGTTCGGCACCTTCACGATCGCCACGCCGCCGGGGCGCAGGCGAGCGAAGAGGGCTTCCAGCACCGCTCGGGGCCTATGCTCATGCTCGAGATAAGAGCGCAGGATCGCGGCGTCGAAGAAATTCGGCTCGAAGCGCAGCAGGCCCTCGTCGCAGGGCGCGCAGATCGCTTCGCCCCCCGCCTGGCGAAACAGCCGGTCGGCCATGGGCGCGAGGACCGGCGAGATGTCGACGCCATATGGGATGAACCCGTCGGCACTTTTGCCGAGATAACCGCCCTCACCACAGCCGAGATCGACGATACGACCATGCTGGACGTATCGACGCACCATGGCCATGGGTTCGCGTTTGCCGAGAAGATGCAGCCGCGCCCGCGTCAGCCGGTCGACCTTGGCGAGCTTCGGACGTGCCTTTGCTCGGTGCGCCTTCTCCGCGGCGAAGGAGCGCGTCCATTCGAAATCATCGCCGACCGCATCGATCGCCGGCACATCCGGCATGTAGACGAGGCCACAGGATGAGCAACTGACGGTGCTCCACGGCGCGCGACCATAGGGCAGGCGCGTGCTGGCGGCGGACCCGCAGCTCGGGCAATCGCGGTGTGTAAGGGTCATCGGCACGAACTGGGCTGACAAAGACGGCTCCAGAATAACGCCTTGAGCCCAGCTGTCGAATGAGAAGCCGTGTCGCAGTACCGGAAGAAATCGATGGTGCTGATGCACTCGGGCGGCGAAGGTAACAGGAGAAGGAGGCAGTGTCATCGATCTGTGACCTGACAGCTCTAAAGCACGTTTGGGTGGTCAAGACAGGAATCGAGACATGAACGTGCTTCTGAAAGCGGGCCTCATCGCCGCAACGCTCGTCACCGGCGCATTTGGCGCAGGAAACGCCGTCGCGCAGGACACCATCCGCTTTGCCGTGACCGACATTGACGGCATGGAAGCCCTGCAGACCGAGATGGGCCCCTTCAAGGATGCCTTCGAGAAGCTGTCGGGTCTCAAGGTCTCCTTCTTTGCCGTTTCGGGCCGAACCGCTGCGGTCGAGGCGATGGCCGCCGATCAGGTCGATTTCGTCCTTACGGGCCCGGCCGAATACGTTGTCTTCAACGCTCGCCTGAAGGCGCAGCCGGTGGTGACGTGGAACCGGCCGGACTACTACTCGAACATCGTCGTGCTCGAGGGATCGCCGGAACAAGCGCTGCCGGATCTCAAGGGCAAGAAAATCTCCTTCGGCGAGATCGGCTCGACCTCGCAGCACCTCGCGCCGGCGACGCTGCTCGCCGACGCCGGGCTCGCCTACGGCACGGATTACGAGCCGGTCTTCCTGAAGCGCAACGTCGCGGTGGAGGCGCTGATCAAGGGCGAGATCGCCGCGATCGGCCTCAACCGCACGCATATCGAGCAGATCAGCAAAAAATTCCCCGATCAGAAATTCCGCGTGCTCGCCAAGGGTCCCGCCCTGCCGAACGATCTGCTGCTCGCCGCGCCGACGGTGAAGCCTGAGACGATCGCGACCGTGCGCAAGGTCTTTACCGAGCATGGCGCCGAGCTGCTTGCCGCCGTGACCGCGCACGAGGCCAACGAGAAGTTCGTCGGCGGCGGCTTCACGACCGACATCAGCGACGCGAACTATGACGAAGTTCGCCGCATGTACAAAAATGTCGGTGTGACCGAGTTCCTTGCGTTCCTCGAGTGACGGTTCGGTGATCGCGCCATGAACGCACCGCTGCCTGCGGGGGCGCACCAGGCAGGCCACGCGACAGCGCGGCCTGTCCTTTCCGTTTCCGGGATCGTCAAGTCCTATGCCGGTCCGCCGGTTCTCGACGGAGTGTCGTTCACGGTCGATGCCGGCGCGGCACTCGCCATCATCGGCGCCAACGGATCGGGCAAGTCGACGCTTCTCAAATGTCTTGTCAGACTGACCGAGCCGACCTCCGGCGCGATCGAGATCCTCGATCAGGACGTCCGTCGGCTGAAGTCCCGCGACCTGCGGCGTTTCCGTTCTCGGGTCGGTGTCGTCTGGCAGAAGCATAATCTGGTGCCCCGCATTTCGGCACTGTCGAACGTGCTGCACGGCGTCCAGGCGCGCATGAGTGGGCCGCGGAGCTGGTGGCACTGGGCCGCACCCGCAGCGGTGCGTGCCGAGGCGATGACCTGCCTCGACCGTGTCGGCCTCGCCGACAAGGCGCTGCAGCGTGTCGACAGCCTCTCCGGTGGTCAGCAGCAGCGTGTCGCCATCGCGCGGATGCTGATGCAGCGCCCGGAACTCGTCCTCGCCGACGAGCCGGACGCGAGCCTCGACCCGCAGTCGGGCGAGGATGTGATGCGCCTTCTGTCGAACCTCGCACGGCAGGACCGCTTGACGCTGATCGTCATCTCGCACCGGCTCGAACACACGTTGCAGTTCTCCGATCGCATCATCGGTCTCGCCGGCGGCAGGGTCACGCTCGATCTGCCGACGGTGGCGGCTGACCCGAACCAGCTCCGCCGCTTCTTCGACAAGCCTCTCCACTAGGTCCGGCCATGTCGCGCGCTGTCCCAGCTCCGCCCCGTTTCGAGCAGCGGTCCCTTGTCGAATATCTTGGCATCCTGCTTGTCATTGCGCTGGTCGTCACGAGCATTGCGAACACGGCACCATCGATCGACAGCCTGCACCGGGGCCTCCAGCGTCTGGTCGCACCCTCCGGCTTCTTCGCCCAGATGTTTCCACCGGACTTTACCCGGGTTGTCCCGATCATGTGGAAGCTCCTCGAGACGCTGCAGATGGCGGTGGCGGGCGCAGCGCTTGGTCTCGTTTTCGCGGTTCCCTTTGCTGTTCTCGCAACCGATCGCCTGTCGCCGCACCCACTCGTCAAATTCGCCGCGCGCGGGCTCATCGCCTTCTTCCGCACCGTGCCGGATCTTGTGTGGGCGATCTTCTTCATCATCGTCGTCGGGCTCGGCCCAGCCGCGGGCGTTCTCGCGCTGATGATCGACAAGATCGGCTTTGCCGGCCGTTTCTTTGCCGAGGCGATGGAAGAGGCCGATCCCGGCCCGCAGGACGCCCTGCGGGCGATCGGCGCGAGCCGCACGGGTGTGATCTTCTCGGCAGTCTTCCCGGCCTGTCTGCCATCCTTCACGGCGACGTCCTTGTTCGCGCTCGAAAAATCGGTGCGCGGGTCGGCGGCCCTGGGGCTCGTCGGCGCCGGCGGCATCGGCGTCGACCTCAAGGTCGCCTTCGATCTGTTCAACTATGACGAGGCGCTGACCATCATCCTGATGATGCTCGCGCTCGTCGTCGCGGTGGAACAGGCCAGCAGCTGGATACGCCGCAAGCTCATCTGAGGAGCCTTCCATGTCGACGGACAGCGCGCATCTGTACTGGAACGAACAATGGGCGTTGTCCGACGGAACCTCGAAATGGGCCCGGCCGGAGGCGGAGGTCGTCGAGTACGCGCGACGGCTGCCGGTAGGAGCGCGGGTGCTCGATCTCGGAGCCGGGATCGGGCGCCATGCTCTCCACTTCGCGGGGCGCGGCCTCGACGTCGCGGCTCTCGACGCCGCGCCGGAATCGCTTGCCGCGATCGGCCAGCATGCGGCGCGTGCCGGCCTGTCGATCGAACTCGTCGAGGGGCTCATGACCGACCTCCCCTTCGCGACGGCAAGCTTCGACCATGTTCTGTCCTGGAACGTCATCTACCATGGCGATGAGACGGTGGTGCGGCGCGCGATCGCCGAGATCCACCGCGTTCTCAAGCCCGGCGGAACCTTCATGGGAACGATGCTGTCGGCGCGCCGTGTGCCCGTCGAGCGCGCCAAGGCGCCGGGTCGGGAGATTTCGCGCAACACCTGGGTCTTCGACGGGACGGGCGATAAGGTACACCCGCACTATTTCTGCACGGCGCGGGACCTGATGATGCTCTTCGATGGCTTCGAGATCTGGTCACTTGTCGATCGCGAGCACGACGCACCCGGATCATGGCACTGGCATCTTCTCGCGGAGCGGCTGGCCTGAGTCGTTCGCCGTCGGATCGATCGCCCTATTCGGCGGCGCGTAGCGCCTTGACCACCAGTGGTGGTGCCGGCACGGACTGCGGCTGCACGTCTGGCAGTGCCTCGCACCCGATACGGAAGGCGAAACGGCTGCCGCCGCCCGGCCGTTCGCCGATCTCGAGCACGCTGCCGTAGGCCTCGAGAACATCGCTCGCGATGGCGAGCCCGAGGCCCGATCCCGTCACGCGCTCGCTGCCGCGCCAGCCCCGCTCGGTCGCGACGTCCCGCATCTCGGGCGGAAGGCCCGGGCCGTCATCCTCGACCGCCACGGTTGCGGTATCGTGTTCGGCCAGGACACTGACATGGACCATGCCACCCGCCCATTTCCGGGCATTGTCGAGGAGATTGCCGAGCGTCTCGCCGAAATCATTCGGATCCATGTGCAGGAGGAGCGGCTCGGCATCAAGCCGCCAGTCGATCGGCCGGTCGGCGGGCAGCTTGCGGATCGTCTCGACCAGCTTGACGGCGAGCTCCGCCGCATTGGTGCGTGGCCCATAGGCGGTCGGCGAGGGATTTGCGCGGGCGCGCGCGAGTTCGCGCTCGACGTGCTCTTCCATCGTCTCGATCTGGCGACGGATCACCGCGGCCTCGGCGGTGCGCCCGCCGCGTACGAGCCGGTTTGCCTCGCCCGACAGGATCGCGAGGGGCGTCTTCAGCCCGTGGGCGAGCGTGCCGGCGCGATGGCGTGCCTTGACGATCGCGTTCTCCTGTTCGCAGAGGAGCTGGTTGAGATCCTCGACGAGCGGCGAGACCTCCGCCGGGAAGGCGCCCTCGACACGGCGCGACTGGCCGGTGCGCAGCCGTTCGAGCTGCTCGCGCAGGGCCTTGAGCGGCGCAAGGCCGAAACCCGACTGCAGCCAGGCGCCGAACACGAGGGCGAAAGCGATGGCGCCCAGCACCAGACCGACATCGGAGGTGAAGGCATCACGCAGCGCCGACAATTCGCGATGGTCGAGCGCGACCATGACGAGATAGCTGCGCTGGGCGTTGTCGGGGCCGAGCGTGACGACCTTTTCGACGATGTAGAGGGTCTCGCCATTGGCGCCCTGTCGCTCGATCGCGAGGGTGGCGGGCGAGGTCAGGCTGCCGATGGGGATAGCCGTGTCCCACAGCGAGCGCGAGCGCAGGATGGGCTGCCCGTTCTCGACGATTTGCCAATAGGCGCCGCTGAGCGGGCGGCCATATCGCGGCTCGGCGAGACGACCGACCGTGACACCGCCGCGCCCGTCGCTGCGCATGGCGGCGAGGACGTCGTTCAGGCGCACCTCCAGTTCCGCCTCGATGCGCCGCTCCATGTGCCGCTCGAAGACGAAGACGAGCGACATGCCTGCGATCGCAAGCGTCGCCACCACGGTCAGCGCCGCGATGCCGAGCAGACGCAACCGGAGCGAGTCGACGTCCATGCTCAACCCTCAAGGATGTAGCCAAAGCCCCGTCGCGTCGCGAGCAGTTGGTCGCCGACCTTGCGCCGAAGCCGCGCCACAAGCACCTCGATCGTGTTGCTGTCAGGTTCATGCGCCTCGCCATACACATGGTCAACGATGGCGGTCTGGGAGATCACCTCACCACGGTGAAGCGCAAGGAAGCGAAGCAGGCGGTATTCAAGGGGCGTGAGCGGCAATGACCGGCCGCCGAGCGTGGCAACCACGCGCCGCGTGTCGATGCGCAGGGGACCAACCTCGATGATCGGCGAAGCGTGCCCTTTGGAGCGGCGAATGATGGCTCCAAGCCGCGCGACCACTTCTTCCGGCACGAAGGGTTTGCCGAGATAGTCGTCGGCACCGGAATCGATCCCCTCGACCCGCTCCATCCAGCTGCTGCGGGCGGTGAGGATCAGCACCGGCGTCTCGATGCCGGCCGCGCGCAGGCGCTTGAGGACGGTCAGACCGTCGAGACGCGGCAGACCGAGATCGAGGACGATGGCGTCGTAATCGCTGGTTTCCGCCTGAAACCACGCCGTCTCGCCGTCATGGGCGATGTCGGCGACATAGCCCGCCTCGGCGACGGCGGCGGCGAGATCGGCGGCGATCTGTTTCTCGTCCTCAACCAGGAGCACGCGCATCATCGGTTCCTTACCGCCAGCAATCGACTGTCCCTGGCGTCGATGATGACGTCTTTGTAGACGCCGTCGTCGTTCATGACGCCGATTTCGTAGATCCAGGAGCCCGACATGTCCTCGACCAGCGTGATGTCGATGACTGAGCCGGCGACCGCCTGCTGGACGACCGGCAGCACGCGGGCAAGGGGCATGATGGCGCCGCTGAGCACGGCGGCGCGCACCTCTTCCTGATCGAGTTCGTCCTTCTTGCCCTCGCCGGCTTCTTCTGCGGAGCTTCCGAGGCTCGCACTGGCGCCACCGGAAAGGCCGGTCGCAGCGCCGCCGGTGATGCCGCCGGACCCGCCGGTGGACGTCGTCGAGCTCTTCTCGCTGTCGTCGTGGTCGTCCTTGCCGTCGTCCTCGGTGCGCTTGCCGGTCGATCCGCCATTGTCGCGTTCATCGGACCGGGAGTCGCTGTCGGACCCGTCGTCGGATGTTTCACCGTCACGCGCCAGGGCATGAGTCACCGGCAGTGTGGTCGCGGCTGCAAGCAGGACTGCGAGCGCGACGACCCACTGCAACCGGCGGAGGGACGATGCTGACGGTTTCATGACTGGACCACCCTTTGCATACAGCACCTGAACGACGACTGACAGGGCAGTGAGCCGGAAAAAACAGTGCGTCGATGTGTTGGGACGCACACACCGGTCAGGGCGTTTTCCGGGCGGTGCTGTGCATAAGGCTGAGGCACTGGAAACTGCCTCCTGAAAAGGCTTGCAATCCGGCCAAAATCGTTAATGGTACCAAGATACGCATTATCAAGTGCATGGCGGCACTCTTGATAGTGGGGGCTCGTAACATGGACGCAACCTTCGCGGGCGCGTACCTGATCGGTATGGCGTTAGGCTTTCAGGCAGTCGGCCGAGTGCTGGCGATGATGGTCGCGGGCGCGGTTTTGGTACCGGCCATAGCGCTGGCGAACACCAGTTCGGCGCTGGTCGCGACGAACCAGTTCGGCCTCGCCATGCTCGGTCTTCAGATCGGCTACATGACGATCCTGATCCTGCGGGCGCGCTACCTAGAGGAAGCGGCTTGCCTTCCAGGCAGCCGGCTTTGACCGGCGACCGAGATCACACACGATAGTAGGATCGGTACCAGTCGACGAAGGCCTTCACGCCGGTTTCGATGTTCGTCGTCGGGACGGATCCTGTCAGACTGCGCAGAAGATCGGTGTCAGCAGACGTGAGCGGCACGTCGCCTTGCTGCATCGGCAGGAAATTCTTGGCAGCGGTCACCCCGAGAGCCTTTTCGATCGTCTCGATGAAGGCCATGAGCTCGGTTGGAGCCCCGCAGCCGATGTTGACGACGCGATGAGGAGCCACTGGCGAGAGGGAATCGCCCTCGATCGGTGCGTCGTCGCGCCTCGGCGGGGCCGCCATCAGGTTGACGATGCCCTCGACGAGATCGTCGATATAGGTGAAGTCGCGCACCATCTTGCCATGGCCGTAGACGTCGATCGGCCGATTGTTGAGCATGGCGTCGACGAATTTGAAGAAGGCCATGTCCGGCCGCCCCCAGGGACCATAGACCGTGAAGAACCGGAACACGGTCGTCGGCAGCTCCCACAGATGCGCATAGGAATGGGCCATGACCTCCGTCGCCTTCTTGGTGGCGGCGTAGAGCGTCAGCGGGTGATCGGCCTTGTGGAGCTCGCTGAAGGGATGCTCGACATTCGCGCCGTAGACGGAACTGGTCGAGGCGAGGAGAAAATGGGCCGGCCGCAGGAGGCGCACCGCTTCCATGACGTTGAACGTGCCGACAAGGTTTGAATCGACATAGGCGCGCGGGTTCTGGAGGCTGTAGCGCACCCCCGCCTGTGCCGCGAGGTGGATGACGATGTCAGGCTTCACCGCCTCAGTGACGGCGAGGAGCCGATCCATGTCTTCGAGCATGAACTCATGGGCGGTGAAGCTGTTGGACTCCCGCAGCATTCCGTGGCGCCTGTGCTTGAGCGTCACGTCATAATAGGGCGTGACGCCATCAATGCCGGTGACGCGGTCTCCCGCCGCGAGCAGGCGCTTCGCGAGATGAAAGCCGATGAAACCCGCCGTCCCGGTGATGAGGACATTGCGGGGAGCCGTGGTCGCCATGGTCAAGATCTCCGCCGTCGCCGCAAGGACGGCGCGCTACCGCTACTCCGGTATCGTCGGCCTTCCCAAAGAAAACCTTATCTCACGGGCTGGAGCATCGCCTTCGAGCACATTTTCGCTTGCGGGCTGTCGACGGCGAACGCCACGCCGGTCGCATCGCATCAATCACCCTCAACCGCAGGTCAAGGGTTCGACGGCTGATCAAACGACACAAATGCAGATTTATCATGTATAATCTAAACCATCCAAAGTTCGATGGAGTCTTGTTTCAAAAAAATCCGTTAAGGCGCTGTTGAGGTAGAGTAGCGTGTGGTGTACCGTATTGCGTGGCTTAAGTTCTGGACGAGGATAAACGATGCGTTTTTCGATCATCGGACCACTTGCCTGCCTCTTGTGTGTCGCTACGCCTGCGGCGGCGACAACCCTTCTCATCGGCAACACCTCGCGCAACAACATCGTGATCGCCGACACGGTGAAGAACACCATCACCGAGTTCATCGCCGCCGGCTCCGGTGGTCTCGTCAGTCCCGATGACATCAATTACGGCCCGGACGGCCATCTTTACGTGTCGAGCGGGACGAACACCTCGGGCGCGATCCTGCGCTTCGATGGCCGGACCGGTGCGTTCAAGGACGTGTTCGCGACCTCCCCGTCGCTCAAGCGACCCTATGGCCATGCCTTCGGACCGGACGGCAATCTCTATGTCGCGAGCTTCCGCAGCGACCAGATCCTGCGGTTTAACGGCACGACGGGCGCGTTCATCGACGTCTTCGCGCAAGGTAACGGCCAAGCCGACGGTCTCAATGGTCCCAACGACCTGTTGTTCGGCGTGGACGGCAAGCTCTACGTGACGACCCAGGGGAGCGTCGCCGATGGAGCAGGCCAGATCTCATTCGACTTCACGAGCCAGGTTCTGCGATACGACATCAGTACCGGTGTCGGCAGCGTTTTCGCGCAGCAACCGCTGCCAACGCCCGAATCCTTCGGCTTCGTCAGTTTCCTCGGCCTGGCGATCGGACCCGATCAGAACATCTGGACCAGCGATTTCGCCAATGGGCTGCGCGTCTACGATCCTGCGACGTCGAACCTGCTCGCGACCTACGGCACGAACTTCTCCAACATCATTCCGAGCAACAATTTCATCGGGAACCTGGTGTTTTCGTCCGGCAAGCTCTTCGTGCCGGGTTTTGATTTCGCACAGGGCAATGTCGGGTCGCTGCTGAGTTTCGACATCGCCGGAGGACAGACCGGGTTCACGACGCTGTTCGAAGACAATGCAGCGCTCGATCGACCGATCGGCATAGCCGTCTATCAGCCGGTGCCGATCCCGCTGCCTGCTGGGATGTGGCTGCTCGCCAGCGCCGTCGGTCTGATGGGATTCGCCGGTTGGCGGGCACGGGCGAGGGCGCGCTAGGCTGCGCCGCGCAGGTGCTCGAGCAGGCCATCTCGGGCATGGGCGATGTGGTCCGCGAGAAGCGCGCAGGCCCGGTCGGCATCGCGGGCGCGACAGAGCTCGAGGATCTGGCGGTGCTCGCGGTCAGCACGGGCGCGCCCGTCCGTCAGGCGCAGCTGTAGTCGCGCGTAGCGATCGGACGATTGCAACAGCTGCTGGACCTGCGCCTCGATGCGCGGGCGTCCGGCGCGGCTGTACAGCCCGGCATGGAAGGCGGTGTTGCGCGTCCCCCAGGTCGCGACCTGATCGGCGGCGAGTTCCGCCGCATAGCTCGCGAGGATCGCGTCCAGCGCCGTAAAGTCCGCCTCCGTGAGATGGGGCACCGAAAGCCGCAGCAGATGCGGCTCCAGCAAGTGCCGCAGTTCGAACAGTTCCGCGATGTCGGTTGAGGAGAGATCGGTGACGACGGCGCCGCGATGGGGGTGGATCTTGACGAGTCCCTCGGCCTCGAGCTGCACCAGAGCCTCGCGGATCGGGATCCGGCTGATGCCGAACTCGGCGGCGAGCGCGTCCTGACGCAATTGCTCGCCGGCGGCATAGCGGCCCTCGATGATGCGCCGCCGCAATTCGAGCGCTGCCGCGCCCGCCCGCGTCGGTGTTGCCAGCAACCCCGCCTCTCCCATTCCTGCGCCTTCGCCCTTCTCGACCTGTCGTCGCCGGAGATCGGCGGGTCGATCATGCCCCGTCACGAAAAGATGATGGCGCGCCCATCGACTCGTGGGAAGTGCTCATGTTCAATTCCGCGTGGCGTTGCGTCAAATCGTCGGCGTCCGTCGTTTGACGACTTTACACGTCCTTCCGCCGGCCCCACCTGAGGGTCGAAACGAAAAGTCGGATCCGGATACCAGATCCGCACCGAAAACTCTGGGCACCAGCAATGCGACTGTGGAAGCAAGTAGCTCTGTTGATCCTGCTCGCCGGTGCGGGTTTCGGGTTTTTCCAGGCCTATCAGATGTTCGTCGCACCGCGTCTTGCCGGTTCGCCGGCCGGGCCTCCGGGGGCGGGCGGGCCGCCCGTTGCGGGAGGCGCGCCGGCTGGCCAGCCTCCGGCGGGGATGGCCGCGGGCGGGACCCGTTCGGCGGCCGGTATGGGGCAGCCGGCCCCGGGTGGCCAGGGCGGCGGTGCGCCCGGTGGCGGTGCTCCGGGTGCAGGCGCTCCGGGTGCAGGCGGCGGCGCGGGCCGAGGCGGGCCTGCGGGCCCGACCCTGATTGAGGCTGCGGACGTCACCTCCGGCCCGATCCGGCTGATGGCGGAGGCGGTGGGCACGACGCTCGCGCGGCAGGCCGTCGATGTCGTGCCGCTCGCGGCGGGCCGTATCGTGTCGATCGCAGTTGAGCCGGGGCGCGCGGTCAAGACGGGCGACGTTCTCTTCGAGCTCGACAAGGACATCGAGCGCGCCAACCTGATGGAGGCGGAGGCGAAGCTGCGTGAAGCGACCCTCGCGCTCGAACGCGCCGATTCGCTTCGCAAGAACAAGGCGATCGCCGATGCCCAGTTCGAGCAGGCGACGAGCCTCGTCGTCACCAGCCAGGCCGAGGTCGACCGCGCCAATCGCCGCCTCGCCGACCGCGTCGTCCGCGCGCCCTTCGATGGTATCGTCGGCCTGAAGCGGGTCGAGATCGGCGAAAGCGTCACCACGCAGACCGTTCTGACCACGCTCGATGATCTCTCCGAGGTCGAGATCGAGTTCTCGCTGTCGGAGGTCCTGTTCGAACAGGTCAAGATCGGCCAGGCGGTCATCGCCAACGCAGCCGCTTTCCCGGGACGCCGCTTCGAGGGTACTGTGCGCACGATCGACAGCCGTGTCGATCCGGCCTCCCGCTCCTTCCGTGTCCGCGCGACGATCCCCAACCGCGAGCTGGTGCTCCCGGCCGGGATGTTCGTGCACCTCTCCCTCGTCCTCAATGAGCGCACGGCGTTGACCGTGCCGGAGGAGGCGCTGCTCGTGCAGGGCGGCAAGAGCTTCGTCTTCGTCCTCAGCGACGGCAAGGTCGCGCGGCGCCCGGTCGAACTCGGCCAGCGCGACGTTGGCACGATCGAGATCCTAAGCGGCGTCGCCGCGGGAGAGCGGATCGTGACGCGCGGTGTCCAGAAACTGCGCGACGGCGCATCCGTTCAGGAGAAGGGCGCGGCGCCGCCGGCGGCGGCCGAAGCGAAGCCCGTCGCGGCCAAGCCGTCCGGTTCGTGAGGAGGGCGGCATGACCCTTTCAGACCTCTCGATCCGCCGTCCGGTCTTCGCAACCGTCGTAAGCCTCCTGATCATCGTCTTCGGCGCGGCCTCCATGCTGCGCCTGCCGATCCGCGAACTTCCGGACGTCGACACGGCGGTGATCACCGTCACGACCGACTACACGGGGGCGGCCCCCGAGATCGTCGACACCGATATCACCGAAATCATCGAAAGCGCGCTGTCGGGCATCGCGGGCGTCAAGAACCTCTCCTCAACCTCGAGCCGCGGCCGAAGCCAGACGACGATCGAGTTCGAGGTCGGCCGCAACATCGACGAGGCGGCGAACGATGTGCGCGACGCCGTCGGCCGGGTGCGCAGCCGCCTGCCGGAAGACGTCGAGGAGCCGCGCATCGTCAAGTCGGACGCCTCCGGCGATGCGGTGATGCGGCTTGCCATCACGTCCGATCGCATGACGCCGGACGAGATCACGGATTATGTCGATCGGTTCATCATCGACCGCTTCTCGACGCTCGACGGCGTGTCGTCGGTCGACATCTTCGGCGAGCGCCGATACGCGCTGCGGATCTGGCTCGACCGCACGGCGATGGCGGCGCGAAACCTCACCGTCGCCGATGTCGAGGGGGCGCTGCGGCGCAACAATGTCGAGCGGCCGGCAGGCGAGATCACCTCGATCAACCGCGAGATGACGGTGCGGCTCGACAGCCGGCTCACCGATGTCGAGCAGTTCCGCGCCATCGTCGTGAGCAGCATCGGCGGATACCCGGTGAAGCTCGGCGACATCGCCCGCGTCGAGCTTGGCGTGGAGGATGATTCGACCAGCGTCCGCGCGAATGGCGTGACCGCGATCGGTCTCGGCATCCAGCGCCAGTCCCAGGCGAACACGATCGCGATCTCCAACGCCGTGCGCGCCCAGATCGAGACCATCCGCCCGACCCTGCCGGAGGGCATGTCGATCAATGTCGGCTCGGATGATGCGCTGTTCATCTCCGCCTCGATCCATGAGGTGATGCTGACGCTGTGGATCGCGCTCGGACTGGTTGTCGGCGTCATTCTCGCCTTCCTGCTCTCGATCCGCGCCACCATCGTGCCGGCCGTGACGATCCCGGTCTCGCTGATCGGGTGTTTCCTGCTGATCTACGCGATGGGCTTCTCGATCAACGTCCTGACGCTGCTCGCGCTGATCCTCGCCATCGGCCTCGTCGTCGACGACGCGATCGTGGTGCTCGAGAACGTCCAGCGCCGGATCGATCTCGGCGAGAGCCCGATCGCCGCGAGTGCGCTGGGCACGCGGCAGGTCACCTTCGCCGTGCTCGCGACCTCGGCGACGCTGATCGCGGTCTTCGTGCCGCTGTCCTTCCTCGGCGGACAGGTTGGGCGCCTGTTCGTCGAGTTCGGCTTCGTCATGGCGGGGGCGGTCGCGATCTCGACCTTCGTAGCCCTGTCGCTGTGCCCGGTGCTGACGGCCTATCTGCTGCGGCCGCACAAGAAGAAGCCGGCGGCGGAGGACGGCAAGCCGCGGGAATCGCGGCTGAGCCGGATCTATCGCGGCATGATCGCGGGTGCCATCAACATGCCGCTCGTCATCATCGGCGGCTCGCTTGCCTTTGCGGCCGGTGGCTTCGCGCTCTATCAGGGCCTGCCGCAGGAACTGACCCCGCGCGAGGACCGCGGCGTGATCTTCGTCGCGCTGGCGGCACCGCAGGGCGCCACGAGCGCCTTCCTGCAGCCTGATGTGACCGCGCTCGAAAAGGCGGCGCAGCCGCTTCGGGAGTCGGGTGACGTGACCACGATCTTCTCGATCCTTGGAAGCGGGGGATCGAACCGCGCCTTCGTCGTGCTGCGCCTCGCGCCCTGGGATCAGCGCGCCACGCCGCAGTCTGCGATCATCCGCCAGCTCATTCCGCCGACCATGGCGCTGACGGGCTCGCGCGGCTTTCCGATCGGCCCGTCGGGTCTGGGTTTGCGGGGCTCGAACACGCCGCTGCGCATCGTCGTGAGCGGTCCCGACTTCGAGAGCGTCAAGGCGTGGGCGGCGGAGCTGCAGCAGCGCGCCCAGGCCAATCCGGGACTGCGGAACGTCGAACTCGACTATGAGGAGAACCAGGCGCAGCTCAACCTCGTGGTCGACCGCGCCAAGGCCGATGATCTCGGCATTTCCGTCGACACCATCGCCTCGACGCTCCAGACGCTCTTCGCCTCGCGCGAGGTGACCACCTTCATCGACCGCGGTCGCGAGTACAAGGTGATCCTGCAGGCGGAGGCGACCGATCGCCAGACCCCGGCCGACATCGCCAACGTCTTCGTGCGGGCCGGCGACGGAACGTCGCTCGTGCCGCTGAGCGCGCTCGTGAAGTTCAACGAGACCGCGGCCTCGCCGGAGCTTCGCCGCTTCGGCCGGCTGCCGTCGATCACCGTGCAGGCGGCGCTCGCCGAAAACTATGACCTTGGTTCGGCCATCGCCTTCATGGAACAGGCGGCGGCCGACGTGCTGCCGCCACAGGCCAAGCTCGGCTATTCCGGCCAGACGCAGCAGTTCAAGGAGACCTCGAGCGGCGTCGCCATCACCTTCGCGCTCGCCCTGCTGATCGTGTTTCTCGTGCTCGCCGCACAGTTCGAGAGCTACATCCACCCATTGATCATCATGCTCTCTGTGCCGCTGGCGGTGGCCGGCGCGCTCTACGCCATGGCGTTTGGCGGGATCTTCCTCAACATCTACTCGCAGATCGGCATGATCCTGCTGGTGGGGTTGATGGCCAAGAACGGCATTCTGATCGTCGAGTTCGCCAACCAGATGCGTGACGAGGGCATGTCGGTGCGCGAGGCGGTGATCGAGGCCTCGGTGCTGCGGCTTCGGCCGATCCTGATGACCGTCATCGCGACGATTCTGGGCGCGGTGCCGCTGGTGTTCTCGGTCGGCGCGGGCGCGGAAAGCCGCGTCGCCATCGGCGTCGTGATCGTCGGCGGCCTCAGCTTCGCGTCAATCCTGACGTTGTTCCTGACGCCGGTGCTCTACGACCTCCTCGCCCGCTTCACCAAGCCGCGCGGCACGATCGAGCGGATGCTCGACCGCGAACTCGCGACGATAGAGGCCAAGGAAAAGACGCCGGATGCGAAGGCCCAGCCATCAGAGCCTACGTCGGGGATGGTCGCTCAAACGCAAGGGTAAGTAGCGGTGGAGTGTCGATAACGGCAGGGCTCGTCTCATCCCTTGCCATGCGCCGCGCGGAAGGCGGCCCAGTCGTCGACGATTGCCTCGAGGCGGCGCTGGAAGAGTGTCGGGTGGTGGTCGTCCGTGTAGCGCCGCATGGCGTCCGGCGAGGGGCCGGAGGTGGCGGCCTCGAGGATTGCGTCGGCGATGGCGGCAGGGGGCGCATCGGCGGGGATCTGGTGGACCGCGTCGCCGAACTCGACGAAGGCGCCGATACCGGACACGATGGTCGGGATGCCGGCCTCGATCAGCATCGGCACGACGCCCGAGCTTTCCCCCAGCGCATGAAGGCGCAGTTGCACCGCGACATCGACCGTGCGGATCGCGCGCAGCAATTGCCGGTCTGTCGGGCCGTCGAAGATCTCCGTGTCCGGATGGGCGAGGAGATCGCGGTTGTGGCCGAGAAAATGATTGGCCTGGTAGCCCGCGATCAGGAAGCGGACCCTGCGGCCGCGCTTGCGCAGCAGCGCGACCGCCTCGGCGATCTCGCGGGTGCGCTTGGAGTCGTTCGGCACACCGAAGGTGCCGACGGACAGGCCGTCCGGTTTCGCGCCGCCCGGCATGTCCTCCGGAGCGCTCGAGGGGAAGACCGGGTGGAAGATCGTCGCCTTGAACAGGTCGAGCCCGTCGAGATCGCGCTCCAGCATGGCGCGCGCGGCCTGTGAGTTGACGATGAAGCCCTTGACGCCGAGGCTCGCGAAATAGCGCATCCCATAGATGTTGCGGGCGATCAGCTTCGTCCAAAGCTGCCAGTCGGCGAGATGGTCGACATCGGCGATGTCGATGGTGCGATCGTAGATCCGCTGCAGCGACCGGCAGAACTGGCTGTTGGAGGCGGGAATGCCGCGCTGGATCATGTGCAGCAGCACGGGATCATGGATGTAGAGGATCGTCCGCGCCGTGGCGCCGATCGCCTCGATCTTCTTCAGCATCTCGTGGATGTAGAAGCAGTGCATCGAGTTGCCGGTGGCGATGATGATCGCCTCATAATCCTGCTGGCTCGCGACCGCCATGAAGACCCGCTGGTCGTAGAGGCTGACGCGGCCACCCGAGGCCGCCTTCAGCCGCGCGCCATTGGCCAGAAACCAGTCGACGTCGACGACGGGCGAGAAGATGTCGAGCGCGTGGTCGTAGCCGAGCCAGGTGTTGAGCGAGCAGGTGGCGATGCCGGTGTCCTCGGGCGGCAGGTTCGACACGAAGGCGAAGCGCGGACGCCGGCCGCTCTGTGCCGCGGCCGCAGCCAGCGCGAGGCTGTGGCTCTCGGCGATCTCCGACACCGTGGCACTCTGGAGCCTCGCGTCGATGTGCTTCTTGATGTCGTCGAAGCGCCAGCCGCCCAGCGTCGCGTCATATTCGCGGAAGACGGCGAAGAGCCGACGGAACAGACCAATCATGAACAGGATCCAGGCAGGGCCGTGATGGCCCCCATCTCGGCGGGCGGGTGATCAGACGTAGAGCGTGTCCGGCCAGCGGTCGGTGACCGGACCGGTTTTCTGGGCGAGGAGGAAGATGCAGTCGCCGCGATCGACGACGGGCAGGCCGTTGCGCTCGAGGAAGTGCAGGCTTTCCGGCACGGGCGCCTCGAAGACGTCATTGGTGCGCAGGCTCGTGACCGAGAGGCCGGCGCACTGGGCGAGAAGCGCCACGGCGTGGCGGTCATATTCGATGTTGTGCCGGTAGGGTGAGCGTGACTTCTCATACTGCATGAAGAAATGCGGCCGGTAGCCATGGGCGATCTTCCAGAAATTCCGTGCCGAACAGGCATTCGGGGTTGTCAGGAGCAGATAGCCGCCCGGACGCAGTACGCGGTTGATCTCTACCATCATGAACATGGGGTCAATGTCGAGGTGTTCGACCACTTCCGAACAGAGCACGAAATCGACCGACCCGTCGGCGAGCGGCAGGGTGTCCGACTCGAGGTCGACATTGAGGATCAGGTTGGTGGTCGCCCGCTCGCCGATCGAAAAGGAGCGCTCATAGCGTTTCTCGCCGACATCGCCGCTGAAGATCGTGCCGATCGTGGTGCGGCAGCCGAGCGCTTCGCGCAGCGCGACCTGGAAATAGGCCGTGGCGCCATATTCGAGAACCGTGTCACAGGGCCCGAACAGTGGCAGCATCTCGAGGATCCGGCGAAAGCGCAGGCGATGCTTGGTGTAGTAGCCCGCGTCGAAATCGCCGCCATGGGCGGCCGCCTCCAGCTCGGCGACGTGCCGGTCGAACAGATCGAGCAACGATTGGACCGCCGAGGGATCGGGATGGCGCAGCATGGGCCGTGTCTCCTGGCGGTTCTGCCGCTCGCGGTCGGGTAGCGTCTGGCGGGTCGGATGGCGTTGTGTCGACGTACACCGCCGGTAAACCCGCTTCAAGCATCGGCGCCTTTGGCCGGGCAGGGCCCTAGCCCCAAAACCTGTTATGGATCCGCCGAACCGCCGGTTTTCGGCGTGCGGACGAACGTGCTGCGGCGCCCGACGAGCGCCTCGGCGGTGGCGCGGAGATTGCCGATCACCGCGCCGACACCGAGTCGAAGCATCGTGCCGACATCGCCGAGGAAAACCGGGAGCGGCGTTTCGCCGGGGCGCAGCAGCCGGTTGCCGGCGCGCAGCATCAGGATTGTCGAGACGAGCCCGAAGGCGACGACGGTGATCGCCGTGAGCGCGAGCGGCCAGCGCGCCTCGGCGTTCAGGAGCGCCGCGAGGGTGCCGGTGACGAAGGCCGCAACGCCGACCGGAAGCCACCACCACATGCCGAGATGCAGCAGGGCGGCGAAACGGTCGGCGAGCGAGAGGCGTCGATCGACGAGCAGGCGGGGCAGCATGGTGCGCGCGACCTGTCCGAAACCCTTCGTCCAGCGCCGCTGCTGCGCCTCCCAGGCGCGCGTGTCGGCCGGCAATTCGCCCTTGACCGCCACCTGCGTCAGAAAGATTCCCCGCCGGCCGGTGCGGAAGGCGCGGTAGGAGAGGTCCAGATCCTCCGCGAGCGTGTCCCCGCTCCATCCCCCCGCCGCCTCGATGGCCTCGCGGTCCCAGATGCCGCAGGTTCCGTTGAACGGCAGGATGTGGCCGGCCCAGCTTCGCGTCGCCTGCTCGACGCCGAGATGCCCGTCAAGCAGCAGGCGCTGCACGCGGGTGAGCGCGTTCTCCGCCGGATTGAGATAGTCGAAGCGTGCCTGCACGAAGGCTGGCTTCGGCCGGGCGGCGAAACCGCGCATGGTCCGGCGCAGGAAATCGGGCTCCGGCACGTAGTCGGCATCGAGAATGGCGAAGTAGCGATGGGGTGACGCTTCCATGCCGGCGCGCAGTGCACCGGCCTTGAACGCCTCGCGGTGCGTCCGGTGCAGCACGGCGAGATCGATCCCCATCGCCCTGATCGCCGTGATCGTCGCGAGGGTGTCGGAATGGGGTGGTTCCGTCGAATCGTCGAGAAGCTGGATGTGCAGCCGCTCGCGCGGCCAGTCGAGCGCTGCCGCATGTCGCAGCGCGCGGCCGATCACGGCGCCCTCGTTGAAGCAGGGAAGCTGGACGACGACGTCCGGAAGATGGTCGTCGGACGCCAGCGGCGCCACGAGCAGGGTCGCCTCCGATCGGAGCGCCGTTGGTTTCTTCGCACGGTGAAGGATCACGAGATAGAGGGTCGCGAGCGGGAATAACGCGGTGACCGCAAAGAGCGCGAAGGCGAGGGCGGTGAGGACAAGCGCCGCTTCGGCCGCCATGACTCACTCCTTGCCGATCGCGGAGCCGGCCGCGGCATCGCCCGCCTTGGGTGTGCGCACGAAACCAGCGCGCCGACCGGTCAGGCCCGCGAGGATCGCAGGCGTGGCGGAAAGCGCGAGCAGGCCCAGAAGCGGCGGCAGCGCGAGGAGAGTGCGCAGATAGTCGAGCCTCGATCCGCGTTTCAGCGCACGATGGGCGGGCCAGGTGATCGCCACAAGGACGACGAGCCCCGACACGGCCGCGAGAAGGATGAGCGCCGCATGCGCTACCGTCGGTCCGCCGCGAAGCAGAATGTCGAGCAGCAGGCCGCCAAGGGCGAGAAGCGCGCAGGGCAGGGCGGCCTGAAGGCCGAGCAGCAGGCTCGCGCCGAGCTTGCGCGAGAGGGGCCAGCCGGTTCGCCACAGCCGCGGCATGAGCTTGACGGCCGCCTGCGAAAAACCTTGCGACCAGCGCTGCTGCTGTGTCCGCCAGGCCGCGAGCGTTTCCGGCGCCTCGCACAGGACTGGCGGGCTCAGCGCGAGGGTGCCGCGGCCGCCTGCCTCGTAGACGCGCAGCACCAGATCGAGATCCTCCGCGAGCGTGTCCGCCGACCAGCCCTCCGCGGCCTCGATGGCGCTGCGACGCCAGACGGCGGCGGTGCCATTGAACTGGAAGGGCTCGCCCGCGCTCATGCGGCCGACCTGCTCGATGACGAAATGGCTGTCGGTGAGGAGCTGTTGGAAGCGGGTGAGCGTGTTGCGGTCACGATTGACGAATTCGAACCGGAACTGGGCGAAGGCGATCTGTTGATCCGCATCGAGGAGCGTCATCGCCCGACGCAGCCAGTCGGACGGCGCCCGGTGATCGGCGTCGAGAATGGCGAGAAACGCGGCGTCCGTCGCCGCCATCCCGGCCGCGAGTGCGCCGGCCTTGAAGCCAGCGCGGTCGGCCCGGCGCAGGTGTCGCACGTCGTGCCCGTCGGCGCGGAGCGCCGCCACCAGCCCGGCGACGATCTGGGGCGTTTCATCGGTGGAATCATCGAGGATCTGGATGGTCAGCCGGTCGCGCGGCCAGTCGAGGGCGGCAGCGGCACGCAGGGCCCCCGCCACGGAGGCCGGTTCGTTGAACAACGGGATCTGGACCGCGATCCGGGGCAGTGCTTCGGTCGCCCCGATCGCAAGGGGCTGGGGCGGTGTCGCAAGGAGCGCGCGCGCGACCGGGCCGTGTCGCGCGACGAGCCGCAGATGATTGGCAGCGAACACCGCGAGGCCGAAAGCCCCGATGATCGCAAGCCCGTCGATCAGCGGGAGAAGCGCGGCAATCATGGCTTGACCCGCCATGGCGCGCCCGGTGTCGTCAGCGCGCCCAGCCAGATCAAGGGCGACAACGCTTCCCGGCACAGGATCGCCGGCGCCAGCGCCAAGCCTGTCGGCCAGCCGAGGCTGCGCGCAAGGGCGATCTCGACCGTGATCCAGATAAGGGCGGTGGCGAGTACGGCGAGGATGGACGCCAGCCCGATGAGCGGTGCGGCGAGGCCTGCCGCGATCATGGCGGCGAGGCCGCCGACGAGCGGCTCGGCGATGAAGAGCAGGGGCTCCTCGGTGCGCCGGCAGGCCGACCAGCGCACCTGCCGACGGATCACCTGAACGAGCGCGCGCTCCCCGACGATCTGGTCGACAGTGGCGCTCGTCATCCGGCTGCGCAGGCCGAGGCGGGCGAGTTCGCGGGCGATCGCATGATCATCGGCGAGGCGGTGGGCGATCGCGGCAAGGCCGCCGGCCCGATCCAGCGCCGGACGCCGCAAGAGCATGACCGCGCCGATGCCGACGCCGATGCCGAGCCGCGCCGCCGCGAGCAGATGCCGGGCGCCGTGGCCATTGACGATCGCGCATTCGATCCAGGCAGAAAAAGTCTCGGGACCACGCATGATCGGCGCCGAGCAGACGAGACCGGCGCGCGGGTCGAGATGGGCGACGAGCGCCTGGAGATGGCGCGGCGGCAGGATGGTGTTCGCGTCCTTGAGGACGATGAGATCATAGCGGGCTGCCGCATAGGGCTGGAGCAGATTGGCGATCTTCGGATTGACTCCGGGATCGGCCGGTCGGGTGCGCAGCGCCGCGAAGGGACGCCGCGTCTGTTTGCGCGCGAAGCTCAGGACATGATCGACGGCGGCAGTGCCCTCGTCGGTCGCGGAAACGACGAGATCGAAGGTCGGATAGTCCTGCGCGAAGATCGAGCGGGTCGCCGGGTCGAGTGCGGGGCTGTCGTCCTTGAGCGGCATCAGCATGGACAGAGGTGGCAGCACGGTCCCGGCAGGCACCGCGTCACCCGACCGGACCTTCGAGCGGGCGAGAAGCGCTGTCGCCAGGAGGAAGCCGACGGCGACGAGCCACCAGAGCGCGGCAAGGGGTGCGAGCAGGCTCATGGTCGCGGTTCCGCCCGATCAGCCACGCCAGCGCTCCGACGTCTGCGGCACTTCGATGCCCGGTCGGTCGAGGATCCGGTCACCAAGAGCCGCCGGCAGTAGTCCGAGCAGACGCAAGCCGAGATAGAGCGGGAAGGGGAAGGCGATCAGCGGGCGGCGGCGGTCGAGGCCGCGCCGGATCCGTCGCGCCGCCGTGGCGGCGTCGATCTGGAGCGGTCGGGGTGCGTGGATCGCGGCGTTCAGCGGCGTCTCGACGAAGCCCGGCGCGACGAGGCTGAGCGTCACGCCATGGCGTGCCAGCGTCGGGCGCAGCCCTTCGCCATAGGCGAGGATCGCAGCCTTTGCGGCGGAATAGGCCGGCGAGGACGGTAGTCCGCGCAGGGCCGCCAGCGAGGTGACGATGGCGAGATGCCCCGAACGACGCCGCGTCATCGGAGCGATCAGCGGATCGAGTGTGTTGAGGACGCCGAAGATATTGACGCCGAGCACGCCCCGCACCGCCTCCGGATCTTCGAAGGGGTGGTCGCTCCCGGTGCCGCTGGTGATGCCGGCACAGGCGATGGCGAGCGCGAGTGGCGCCCGCCCGTCGACCGCTGCGAGCGCCGCAGCCATCGCGGCACGATCCTGAACGTCGATCGCGAGCGTGGCGACCACGGCACCGGCCGCGCGACAGCGTGTGGCGACGTCGTCGAGGCGCGCTTTGTCACGACCCGCGAGCGTCAGCATCACCTCGGGCGCGGCATAGCTAAGGGCGAGCGCGCGGCCGATGCCGCTCGAGGCGCCGGTGATGAGAACATGCCTCACGGCGCGGAACCGTCGACGGCCGGTCCACGGACAATGTCGATCTCCGCCATGGCGGCAGGCTTCCCGTCGTCGCGCGTGAGCATGGCGCGCAGGATAGCATGCTGCTCCCCCGCGGACACGGTGGACTTGACCACCCGCGCCGTCACGGCGACGGCCTCGCCGATCGTCACGGGGGCGAGAAACTGGGTGCGCTGACCGATGATGCGACCTTCTACCGCCCACCGGCGCGCGGCCTCACCGATCAGCGCGGCGAGCAGCATGCCGTGTACCAGCGGGGCGGAAAAGCCCGCGCGGCGGGCGATCTCGGCGTCGAGATGGATCGGATTGGTGTCGCCGGACGCCAAAGCGTAGGCAGCGACGCGCTCCGCCGTGAGCGGTGCGAGGATGACAGGCGGGAGCGACGTCCCCTGCTCAAGAAGGGTGGGCGCGCCCATGTCGCGCTCAGGCCTGTGCCGCCGCGGCGAGCGCGACGAGTTGGTAGACGAGGCGGTGACGGGCGACGGGCGTGCCATCGGCGCGGTCGATGTCGAGGTTGAGCGCAACGCGTCCCTCATTCGCGATGGTGCGGTCGATGAAGATCGAGACCTGGTACGGCACTGCGACCGCAAGCGGCGCGATCACCGTCACGGCGTGGCTGACAAGGACCGGAAGCTCACCCGGCGCGCCCTCGAGCGCCTCGATCACCGACGGGCGCGCCAGCCAGACGAGCGGGAACGTGTCCGCCACGGCGGTCGGCGGCCGGGTGTCGTCGAGCGACACGGCTCTTGCGAAGGCCTCCGCCGCGTCGCGGTCGATCACGACCGGAAAGGGCGCGAGCAGCGGCGACGTCACCGGTCAGACCTTACCGAGGATCAGCGCGGCGTTGATGCCGCCAAAAGCGAAGGAGTTGCTCATGGCGATGCGCATCGGGACGGACCGCGCCGTGTTCGGGACGCAGTCGATCGGGCAGCGCGGATCCGGCACCTCATGATTGAGCGTCGCGGGCGCGATGCCGTCGCGCAGCGCCGCGATGGTCACCGCGAGTTCGAGCGCGCCGGCGGCGCCAAGCGCATGGCCATGGGCGGGTTTGGTCGAGGAGACCGGAAGCGAAGCGAGACGCTCGCCGAACACGGCCTGGAGAGCGGCGGATTCGGTCATATCGTTGACGTTCGTGCCGGTGCCGTGGGCGTTGACGTAGTCGATCGCGTCTGGCTGGAGGCCAGCATCGGCGAGCGCTTCCAGCATCGCGCCACTCGCGCCGCCGACATCGGGCCGCACAATGTCGCCGGCATCGCTCGTGGTGCCGTAGCCGAGAAGCTCGGCGATCGGCCGGGCGCCACGCGCGGCCATGACCGCCTCGCTCTCGATGACGAAGACGCCGGCCCCTTCGCCGAGGACAATGCCGTCCCGGTTCTTCGAGAAGGGTCGACAGGCGGTCGGCGACAGAACACGCAGCGCTTCCCAGCTGCGCAGCCCCGTCGCCGTCAGACAGGCCTCGGCGCCCCCGACGAGCGCGCGGTCGACCATCCCCGCGCGCACCATCTGTGCGCCGATGCCGATCGCCTGGCTCGCCGAGGAACAGGCACTCGATACGGCGAAGGAGGGCCCGCGCGCACCGAAACGGGCGCTGACCTGCGAGGCGGCGGCGTTCGGCATCAGGCGCGGCACGCTCCAGGGATCGACACGTTCCTGGGTGACATAGAGGCGGTGGATGCCAGTTTCGATCGTCGTCGCGCCGCCGACGCCGGTACCGATGATGACGGCAGTACGGTCACCCAGACGCGCATCCGGCGCGAAGCCCGCCTGTTCGACCGCTTCCTGCGCGGCAACGAGGGCGAACTGGGCGAAGCGGTCGCAGAATGGGAGAACGGAAGGCGCTATTGTGCCTGTCGGATTGAACTCGCGGACCGCGCCCCCGATCAGGACCGTGTTGCGCGCCGGCCGATCGAAGGAGAGTGGGCCTATGCCGCTGCGGTTCTCTCGGATCGTCTGCCAGAACGGTTCCATGCCGATGCCGCAGGCGGAGACGACGCCGGCGCCGGTAACGTAGACGCGTCGGCGATCCCCGTTCACGAAGCCCCGGCCGACAAACGTGTGATCACGCCTTCAATGAAGGAGCGCAGGTCTTTCGCATCCGCGACGGATTCATCCATGGGGATGTACGTGTTGTACTTCTCCTCGACCGCGGTCAGGATCATCACCAGATCGACCGACTTCAGGCCCATGCTTTCAAAGGTGGCGTCAGGCGTCACGAGCGACCTGTCGACCATGCCTTCCTTGATGATGATTTCGACGATCTCACCGTAGACCTGGTTCGCGTCGAGGTTCTTCAGAGTGGGAGGGGTATCGACCATCAACAAACCTGTCTCTCAAACGCAGCCGGCGCGAGATCCTTCTCAAAAACGCCGAAGGATCGGATTTTTTGCCCACCGAAGACCTCGACGAGCGACTGCATCGGCACGTTGTCTTCCAAAATCCATCCACATTCAATCTGCCGGAAGGATGTCCGTCCGCTCCGGCGCACCATCTCGTCGACGATGATGAGCGCGACACCCGATCCAGCGAGCGTCCCGATCATGTCGCGGGCGACGCCAAAGAGCACGACGCGTCCGCTGATGAACTGACCCATCGCGCCGCGGATGGCAAGCTTCAACCAACCGAGTGGTCCCGGCGCCCCACCGAGATCCGCCGTCATGTCGAACAGGTTCGGCAGAAGCAGGGCAAAGCCGACGAGCCGTCCCTCGCGTTCGACGTAGAGGCCGTAATCGGGCTTGAGCAGCGGCTTGAAGCCGTCGACGAGCCGGGCCATCTCCTCCGGCGAGACCGGCACGAACCCCCAATTGCCGGCCCACGCATCATTGAACAGGCGGCGCCCCGCCTCGACATCCGCCTTGAACCCCTCGCCCTTGAGCCGCATTGGGCGCACGGTGAAAGCGGCGCGGCGCCGACTCATGCCGAGACGCTCGACGAGATCGGCCGCTTGCGTCCCGGCGACGTCGATCGTGTAGGAATTGAGCGTCCTGACGAGGTCGTAGCCTGCCGTCTCCAGATGGCGATGGAGATAGGGCGGATGCCAGGGCATCAGCAGCATCGGCGGCCGATCGTGGCCGGACAGCAAAAGTCCGCTTTCGCCGTTGATCGAGAGCAGGAACGGGCCGCGCGCCCGCCGCTTGCCGCGCGCCGCGAGCCAGCCCTCGGCAGCGGCAAGCAGCTCTGTAACCACGCTCGCGTCGTCGACCGCGTCAAGGCAGCCGAACATGCCGACCCCTTCATGGAGGGGGCCGGTCGCGAGCCCATCGATCTGGGCCGACACGCGGCCGACGACGCGCCCATCGCGCTCGGCGAGAAAATAGGCCGCCTCACCATGGGTGTGGAAGCCGGAGCGGGCGGGATCGAGCAACTGCAAGCGCTCGTGATCGAGCGGCGCGACATAGCCTTCCATGCCTGCATACAGCATGCGCGGGACGGTGACGAAACGGCGCAGCCGCGCCTTGGTGTCGACGGGCCGGACGGCGAGACTCATGACACACCCGCCCCAACTGCGGCTTGTCGCGACGGCGCCGCTTCGCTAAGCCGGGCCACCGTCAACCGTGAGGACCAGGCGTGGTGCAGCCCTTCGCCGATCTCGTGCGCTATCATGAGCTGATCCGCGCCGTGTTGTCGCGTGAGCTGAGCGTGCGCTTCAAGAGCTCGGCCTTCGGCTGGATATGGGCGATCTTCGCGCCGCTCGTCATGCTGGCGGCATATACCGTGGTGTTCTCCCACGCAATCAAGCTCGATACGCAGCAGTCGGCGACGGGACAGGTTCCCTATGCCTTCTCGATCTTCTGCGGGCTGATCGTGTTCAATTTCTTCGCCGAGATCGCGGTCCGCTCCCCGCTGCTGCTCGCCGAGAGCAAGCATCTGATCCGCCGGTCGATCTTTCCCGCTCAGGTGCTCGCGTGGATCGCGATGGGGCGTGCCTTCGTCTACATGCTGATCGCCACCGGCGTGCTGCTGGTCGGGCGCATCGTCATCGGCTGGACGATCGATCCCCTGTGGCTGATGATCCCCGTCGTCTTCCTGCCGCTCGCGCTGACGATGGTGGGCGTATCCTGGGTGCTGTCGACCATCGGGGCGCTGACGAGCGATCTCAGCCATCTGATCATCGCCATCATGCCGGTGTTCATGATCGTGTCGCCGGTGTTCTTCGAGATGACCGACGTGCCAGCCGATGCCGCCTTCTGGCTCTATCTCAACCCGCTCGCGACTTTCGCCGAGATGCTGCGCGATGTCGCCTTGCGTGGCACGATGCCTTCGCCGGTCATGCTGGTCGGGTCGTACGTCGCCGGTCTCGTGATCCTTTGGCTCGGCCACAGCCTGTTCATGCGAAAGAAGATGATCCTTGTCGACATCATCTGACATTTCTGTCGCGTGCGAGAACGTCGGCAAGGCCTATCAGTTCTACCGGCACCCGTTCGACCAGATCCGGCAGCTCTTCGCGACGCGCGGGCGAAAGTACTATCAGGAGTACTGGGCGCTGCACGACATCAGCTTCACGATCAGGCCGGGGGACTCGCTCGGGATCGTCGGGCGCAACGGCTCGGGCAAGACGACGCTGCTGCAGATCCTGTGCGGCATCACCGCGCCGACAGTCGGACAGACGCGCGTGAACGGGCGGATCGCGCCGGTTCTCGCGCTGGGGGCTGCCTTCGACTACGAATTGTCGGGTCGCGAGAACGTCTATCTCACCGGTGCGATCCTCGGCATGAAGCGGGCTCGGATCAACGCGGTGCTGCCGGCGATCCGCGAACTCGCGGGCCTCGGGGACTTTTTCGAGCAGCCGGTGAAGCTCTACTCGAGCGGCATGGGCGCGCGCCTCGCCTTTGCCATCAGTGCCCACGCCGATGGCGACATCATGATCGTGGACGAAGCGCTGTCGGTCGGCGACGACGCGTTTCGCCAACGCTGCGAGGCACTGATCGCGGAGTTCCGCAAGCGCGGGACGATGATCTTCGTCTCGCATAGCCCCGGACAGGTGGCGGCGATCTGCGACCGGGTGCTGTGGATCGATCGGGGACGGGTGCGCGCCGATGGTTCGCCGGCGACCGTCCTTGCCGACTACACCCACGCCATGGCGACCGAACCGGACGACCCGAACCGCTTCAACCTCGGCGAGTGAGAGGCGCGGGCGAGGCGGCTTTCTGTCGGAAGCAACTGTGCCGGGATGAGCTAGTCGGATGCCGCCAAGCCGCGCATCGCCTCGCGCAGCAATGCTTCGACAAAGGCGACATCCGCGCGGGCATGTCCGACTTGCAGCCGATAGAAGATCGGGCCGTAGATCATGTCGAGCGCGACGTCGATCTGGGCGTCGGCGCGGATCGCGCTCTCGGCAACGGCGCGTGTGAGGATCGCCCGGCCTTCCTCGCGGCTGGCGAGCATCACCTGGTTGCGAAAGGCCTTTGAGAGTTCGCTGTCCTGATCCGCTGAAGCAACCATCAGGGCAGCCTGGCGGCCGCGCGCGGAGGCAAAGGCCTGCGCGACGTTGATCAACTGCCTGCGCAGATCATCCATGGCCGAGGCCGTCGCGTTCACCGTGGTTTTCGGCGCGCCCGACCTGAGCAGCGCGGCCATGACGAGTTCTTCCCGGCTTGCCCAGTTTCGATAGACCGTTGGCTTGCCCACGCCCGCCTGGCGGGCCACGGCTTCCATCGTGACGGCGCCGATGCCGCCGGCGTCGATCAAGTGCGAGGCGGCCTCCAGGATGGCGGCTTGCGCAGCAACGCTCCTGGGCCTGCCGGGCGACCGTGATGTCCTAGGCTTGACGTTCATGCTATTTTTGTTACGATCCGTAACGTAATAGAATAAACGGCGAGGAGGATGGGATCAATGGCGAATTCGCTGGACGTGGCTGCGGGAGCAGGAGGCCTGTCGCCCTATATCGCGGTGCGTGGCGCGGCGAAGGCCATCGATTTCTATAGGAAGGCCTTTGGCGCAACCGAGCTTTTCCGCCTTGTCGATCCTGCCAGCGGCAAGATCGGGCATGCGGAACTGAAGATCGGCACGGGCGTGCTAATGGTGTCGGACGAGTATCCGGACTTCGGCGCGGTATCGCCGGACACCCTGGGCGGATCGTCCACAAAGCTCCACATCGACGTCGACGACGCAGAGACGGTCTTCAAATCCGCCCAAGCGGCAGGCGCGACCGTGTTGCGCAAGCTCGAACTGCAGTTCCATGGGTGCAAGCAGGGCCTGATCGCCGATCCATTCGGCTATAGCTGGTTCATCAGCCAGAAGATCGAGACCGTTTCGCCGCAGGAGATGCAGGACCGCTGGAACGCCATGACGAACGGCTGATGGGCCCCGTATCGGGCGACGGATCAGCCAAAGGCGCGCAAGACCTCGCTGCCGGCGACGTGCGGTTCGGCCCCCGCACGCCCTTCGGACAGCATCGAGCCGCCCTGAGCGTGGAGCGTGTCCGACATTGGCTGGGTCGGTACATCGGCACGGTAAAGCATGGAGAATAGTCCGACATAAGCCCGGAATTGTGGAAATCTCCACCTGTAGTTTTAGCAACTTGAGACCTGGCTGAAGTTGGCGCACAATTCCCAAAACAAAAAAGTTGATAGATGGAGGGGGATCGCCGTGGAGACACCAGAAACCACCCGTATCGTTATTGCCGATGACCATCCGCTGATGCGCGGCGCGCTGCGCCAATCGCTGTCGGGCATGGACCGGCCGGTAGAGATCGTCGAGGCAGGGTCGCTGGACGAAGCTGCGGCGGCGCTCGACGCCGCGATCGAGACGGACCTTCTCCTGCTCGACCTGACCATGCCGGGGGTCAAGGGCTTCTCCGGCCTGATCTATATGCGGGCGCAGTATCCGGGCGTGCCGGTCGTGATCGTGTCGGCCAATGAGGATCCGGCGGTGATCCGCAACTGTCTCGATTTCGGCGCGGCCGGGTTCATTCCCAAGACGCTCGACGTCGAGACGATGCGCGCGGCGATCCGAGCCGTGCTGGATGGCGGCACCTGGGCGCCGGCGAGCGTTCCGGGCGGCAAGCGCGGCAGCGTCGATCCCATGGTGACGCGGCTCGCCACGCTGACACCCCAGCAGGTGCGCGTCCTGATGATGCTCTCGGAGGGGCTTCTCAACAAGCAGATCGCCTATGAGCTCGACGTTTCCGAGGCGACGGTGAAGGCCCATGTCTCGGCCATTCTCACGAAGCTCGGTGTCGAAAGCCGGACGCAGGCCGTGATCGCGGCCTCGAAGATTGAGAGCGGCAGCTGGGGCACCGCAGCGGTCAGCTGAAGGCGTCGACCGCGAGGCGGATACGGGCTGCGGCGGTCACGAGGCAGAGCGCGGCGAACCCATAGGCGAGCAGGGCGAACCCCGCCGGCCACAGGCACATGGCCACGAAGACCGCGATGGTCTCTGTGCCCTCGGCGAGGCCGGCGGTGAAATACAAGCTCTTGTCGCCGCGCCCGCGGGTCTCGAGGCCGCGCTTGGCCGCGAAGATCGCATAGGCGAGAAAGCTCGCGCCGTTCACGTAGAAGGCGAAGAGCAGCACGGCTGCGGGGATGGCCATCGCCGGATCGGCAACGGCAAAGGCGAGCGGAACGGCGCCGTAGAAAATGAAGTCGAAAACAATGTCGAGATAGCCGCCGCGATCGGTCTTGGCGCTCGCCCGCGCCACGGCGCCGTCGAGCCCGTCGAGCAGGCGCGAAAGGCCGATCAGGACGAGGCCGAGGAGCGGCGCGTGCAGGGCGATCGCAACCGCCGCGCCGAGCCCGGCGACGAGGCCCGCTGTCGTCACACCGTCCGCCGTCACGCCAGCTGCAGCGAGACGCCGGCCGGCCGCGTTGAGGGGCGGATCGATGACGCGGCGCGCGAGCCCGTCGAGCATCGGACGTCAGAGCGTCGCGAGCAGGGCGTCCGCGCCGGAAACATCCGCCTTCGAGGCGACGTCCTCGACGTTGAGACGACGGACGATGCCGTCTTCGACGAGCATCGCATAACGCTTCGAGCGCACACCGAGACCGAACGCGGTGGCGTCCAGCGTCAGGTCGAGCGCCTTGGCGAAATCGCCATTGCCATCGGACAGGAACTCGATCTTGCCGGCGCCGCCGGTCGACTGCGCCCAGGCATCCATGACGAAGACGTCGTTCACCGCCGTCACCGCGATGGCATCGATGCCCTTGGCCAAAAAGGCCTCGCGCTGCGCGAGGAAGCCCGGCAGGTGGTTGCGGTGGCAGGTCGGCGTGTAGGCGCCCGGCACGGCGAAGAGCACGACGCGCTTGCCCTTGAAGATGTCGGCGGTGCGTCGTTCGGCCGGACCGTCCTTGGTCATGACACGGAACGTCGCGTCAGGCAGGCTGTCGCCGACTTGAATGGGCATGGTCTGTCTCCTCATGGTGGGTCATCGCCCGTCGGCGCGTGCTAGCGCGTTCAGGGGGTGAAGGGAACCTCGATCGCGCCGTCCGGGGCAGCGATGGTGAGGGTGAGCGGCGTGCCGGCGAGCGTCGCGTCGGCGGGCAGGCCGTCGAGCGGCACCGCAAAGGTGAGCCGCCCCCCGGCATCGCGCGTCGCATGGGTCGGCGGGAAGAACCAGGAGTGCGGACCCTCGACAAAAAGCTCGGCCGCCTCGCCGCCCACCGCCGAGACGATCAGCCGGGCGGGCTGTGTCGCCGTGTCGACGACGGCCTTCTCGACCCGCACCGGCCCTTCTTCCCCGATCCGGGCCTGCCGCGGTACCCGGTTCTCATGGGCCGCGACGAGCGCGCCATGCGCCTCCGGCGCGCGGCCGCCGTCGAGCGTCAGGGACAGTTCGGCCTGCGCCGGGACACAGATCTTTTCGCAGACGGCGAAATCGATCTTCGCGACGAGTTCGACCGGCTTGGCCGGATCGACGGGATGGAGATGGATCGGCAGCACCACGTGATGCTCGTAGCCGATCGACACGCCGGCCCCGTCAGGGAACGTGATCGGCGCGGGCCAGAGCACCGAGACCTTGGCGAGGTTCTTCGAGCGGCTCCAGTCGAAGATCGGCGGCACGCCGGAATCGCCCGGTACGCGCCAATAGGTCTTCCAGCCGTCCTGCAGTTCGACGTCGAAGCCCGCGCGCCAGACCGACGCGGAGGCGGGATCTCCGGGCACGAGGCGCACGCGGGCGCCGAGCATCTCCGCCCATGCACCCGGCGCCGTCGCTTCCTGCGCGCCGGCGGGGGTTACGAGGAGGACGGCAAGAGCCGCCAGAACACATCTCATCATGCTGCCTAGCTAGGCATGTTCACGCGCACTTTCCAACCACGACAGCGTGAGCACGTTGGCGGCAGAAAGGCACAAAGGCAAAAAGGCGGGTCGACGAACAACAGTCGGAGGCGAGCACAGTGATGTGGCGGTCGAGCCACCTCGGGTCGACCGCATCGATCTGCCTGCCTGAGGGGCACAAGCAATCTTGCGTGCGTCGGGCAGAGCTTCAACGCACCAACTATCGGATCAGATGAAAGGGACGCCGATTGCGGGTTTGGTGCTGGAAGATCCAAAGTATTCGATGGAGTTAGACATGCATATCAATGTATATGGGTAAAATCTTGCATTACAGCGTCTACTGTGCAGATTTATAAATTTTGTCCAGGGCGGCGATAGTTTTCTGGCCAAAAGAACCGTCTGCCGGGCCCGAAAGCAATCCACGTTCGATCAGTGTTTTCTGTATTTCAATCCGTGTTTGCTTACGATACTGCTTTCCTTTCTCCGTCACCATTGCATCTTTATGATATTTGCTTCCATTTTCCAGGGATCGAATAAGCCAGTGGGCAGCCTCTGCAGCATCTGTAGGAACGCCGCTGCCGACATCATAACGGTTGCCGAGGTTACCCATCGCAAGCGCGTCGCCAAGGTCAGCCGCCTTGCGATACCAGCGGGCAGCTTCTTCGGCGTCCTTCGAGACACCTATGCCCTTCTCGTACATCACACCAACATTGTTCATGGCCCGCGCCTCACCGAGGTCGGCAGCCTTGCGATACAAGCGCAGCGCCTCGGCGGCGTCCTTCGAGACACCGGTGCCTTGCTCGTACATGAGACCAAGACTGACCATGCCGCGCGTGTCACCGAGGTCAGCCGCCTTGCGATACAAGTGTACGGCTTCAGCGGCGTCCTTTGAGACGCCGGTGCCTCGTTCGTACATGATTCCAAGATTGACCGTACCGCGCGCGTCGCCGAGGTCAGCCGCCTTGCGATACCAACGCACGGCTTCGACAGCATCCACTGTAACACCCGTGCCACTCTCGTACATGAGACCAAGATTGTTCATGCTGGTCGTGTCGCCGAGGTCAGCCGCCCTTCGATAATGGTCGATCGCTAAATCGTATCGTTTGTCCTTGTCGTAGGCACGCCCCAGCCAGGTTATGAATCGAACCACATCCGGGAACAGTCTGCGAGCGGCCTGACATTCCGCGATCGCCTTGGAGGGGTCTATCTGCTCGAAGTCGATGCCCGAGACACCTTGAGGCAAACTCGCAGCGTTCACACGGCCGGCCAGTCGATCGCATTCATGCGGTTGTTTGCCGAGCTCGGCGAGAATGCGCTTGGCGTCAGCAGATGGCGCCCCGGCGGACGGATACACAGCCAGAAAGGCGCTCAACGCTTCCGGGTTCGAGTGATCGAGGCTTGCAAAGGCGATGGCGGCGGGGTCCGGTGTTGGCGCCGCGGGCTTGTTCGCGCTTTCAGTCGCAGGATTTGGGAGAGCAGCTACCGCCTGATCGGCAGCCGGCTGGACGATGTTGCCTGCATCCGGTGGCGCGTCAACCAAAGCTGGCATGCCCACGATGCGGTCGACATAGTCTGGAAACTGACTGAAGCCCGCGCCGTCGCGTGCCAGTGTCTTCACCTCTTCCTGCGTCGCCTTGGCGATCATGACGAGCGGTTGGCCGGGCTTGGCGAGATGTCGGACGAAGACACGTGTGAAGACAGATGTCGCCTGATCGTCATTCTGCGGCAGGGCGTCGAGCGCCTTTTGTCCCGGCTGCGCAGAAAAGAGCAGGAACTCGCCTTCCTCGGCATCCATGCGACCAAGGCCGCGCGTAGCGCCGATCGATTTCGTCGCGCCGACATAGGGGTTGTCGCGGCAGGCGTCGATCACGGCGAAGGTAACGCGGGCACCCCTGCGGCGGATTGGATCGATCACTGCATCGCGCAGGTCGAACGCCGTTCGTCTCAGCCGACCGTCGGACGCCGTGTCCGGTGACGGCGTGTCAATGGGGAGCAGGTAGTTGCGCCCATCGATCTCGACGCCGTGCCCCGAGAAATGAACGACGACCGTATCGCCCGGGCTGACCTTGCCGATGAAACTGTCGATCGCATCGCCCATTGCCGCTTCGTCAGCGTCGAGGGCCTTTGTGACGTCAAAGCCAAGCCCCTGCAGAACCGCGCCGATCGCCTCGGCATCATTCTTCGCACGTGACAGCTTTGGGACGGAGGAATAGTCCTGATTGCCGATAACGAGCGCGAGGCGCTCCTGCGCGAGGGACGGCGCCGCCTGAAATGCGAACAAGGCGGCAAACAGCAAGAGAAGTAGACGCCTGACCATCGGTTTGCGCACATGGATGCCCCAGATGATCCCGATGATATCTGCGCGCCGGAGGCTTACAAGTTCCCCACGAAACGGGAATCTGCCCATGAGCAGGTTGCCCGAACAATTGATCCCAACGGGATTTGTAATAGCGCCGCCCATGTCAGCACCACAGGTCCCGTCGTCATCAGCTGGCGGAGCAACTGGGGCCGAAAAGGCAAGTCAGGTTCATCCAGAGCGCGCCATGAGCAATCGAAATTGAACCAGCAGGCAACGATGCGATCTGGTTGGAGAGCGCTGTCTTGTTCGTTGTCGCCTATTGTCGACTACGGTGCACAACGGCGGGATCGGTCGACTTAAAAGTCAGGAAAGGCGGACAAATCCGCCTGAAATCCGTATATCAGCGTTCCTCCGGACGTCAAAACCGCCCTTTCGGGCGTTTCCTGCGGCCTCCTGCCACTAGGCAACTCCGAGAAGTTCGATCACACTGGTCACATGATCACTGGGTTGTCATCGACCAAGAAAGCAATCAGGGGAGGGCTCGACGGGAAGTTTCTCGTCGCCATGCCGTCGATGCGCGACGAAAGGTTCGCGCGCTCCGTCATCTATGTCTGCGCTCATTCGAACGAGGGCGCAATGGGGATCGTCGTCAATCAGCCGGCCGACAATGTCCGCTTCTCCGAACTCCTGATCCAGCTCGGGGTAGTCCGGGCCCCGGCCGATATCGTGCCGCCGCGCAGCGGACCGATGCGGGTGCTCAAGGGCGGACCGGTCGAGACCGGACGCGGCTTCGTGCTGCACACCGACGACGTGTTTCTCGAGGAGTCGTCCCTGCCGATTGCAAGCGGCATCTGCCTCACCGCGACGCTCGACATTCTCAAGCTGATTGCGACCGGTGACGGCCCAGCTTCGGCTGTGTTGGCGCTCGGCTATGCCGGGTGGGCGGCAGGACAGCTTGAAGCGGAAATCCACGCGAATGGCTGGCTGCATTGCGATGGGGACGCGGATCTGATCTTCGATCTGAGCGTCGACACAAAGTATGAGCGGGCGCTGCGCAAGATCGGCATCACGCCCGGCCGGCTGTCGCACGACGCCGGGCACGCCTGACCCCAAACCGACTGACCCCAAGCCGACGACCGGCTCTCAGGCCCTGACCTTGACCGGCCCCGCGATGAGACGCCGCGCCTCCTCGGCCGTCATCGGCTCGCCGAAAATGTAGCCCTGCGCAAACTCGGCGCCCATCTGCGCCAGTTCGATCGCATCCGCCTCGCTTTCCGCGCCCTCGGCCACGACATCCATGCCGAGATCATGCGCCATGCTGATGATGGAGCGCAGGATCACCGGCCGCGCGCCGCGGCCATTCTGGCGCACGAAGCTCTGGTCGATCTTGATCGTGTCGAACGGGAAGCGCTGGAGATAGGCGAGACTCGAATAGCCGGTGCCGAAATCGTCGAGCGAGAGGCCGGCGCCGAGGTCGCGGATCTGGGCCAGCATCTGTGCGGCATATTCCGGGTTCTCCATCACCAGGCTCTCGGTCAGTTCGAGCTTGAGCGTGCCGCGATGCACCGGCGCTCGGGCGAAGACCGATTTGACGTCCTGAATGAGGTCGTGGCGCAGCAATTGTCGGCTTGAGACGTTGACGCTGCAAAACAGCGGCGGATCCATCTCGACGAGGCGCTGCCAGGTCGCGAGCTGGCGGGCGGCACGGTCCATGACGAACATGCCGAGATCGATGATCAGGCCCGTCTCTTCCGCGATGGTGATGAACTCGCGCGGCGACAGGCGGCCGAATTTCGGGTGGTCCCAGCGCAGCAGAGCCTCGAAACCCGCTACCGTGCGGTCCTCGAGGTGGACGATGGGCTGGTAGTAGATCTTGAGCTCGTCGCGTTCGATGGCGCGGCGCAGGTCCGATTCCAGCGTGAGCCGGTCGTTGCGCTCGGATCGCATGGTGGTGCGGAACACCTCGATCCGGTCCCCGCCGCTCTTCTTGGCGTGATACATCGCCACTTCGGCGTCCTTGATGACGTCGCCGGCCTTCGCCGCCTGACCGTCGGTGAGAGCGAGGCCGATGGAACCGGTGAGGAAGATCTCCCGCTCGCCCACCGTGACGGGGGCGCGCAACGTGCGCCGGATGGTCTCGGCGAAAGCGGTGATGCGCTCCGGATCGCGCTCCGACATGATCAGGAGGCCGAACTGGTCGCCAGCGAGGCGGGCGACGCTGTCGCGCGGCTTCATGATCCGCGACAGGCGACGGGCGACGGTGAGGAGGATGGAATCGCCGACCGCGATGCCGACGGAATCATTCACCTGTTTGAACCGATCGATGTCGAGGACGATCACGGTCGGGCGCACCGTGAGATCCTGCCGGGCGAAGGCCAGAGCCGCCTCGACCCGGTCGACGAAGAGTTCGTGGTTCGGCAGGCCGGTAAGGTTGTCGTGCACTGCGTCGTGCAGCAGGCGCTCTTCGGCTATCTTCTGCTCGGTGATGTCGGTGATCGTGCCGACGCAACGCGCCACCTCGCCGTCCGATCCGATCACAGGCCGCGCCCGCAGCAAGAGCCAGAGATAATGGCCGTCATGGGCGCGGATGCGGAATTCCTGGTTGATGCGCCCGCGACGCTGGTCGATCACGGCGTCGAGCGCGGTGCGGAAACGGTCGCGGTCATGCACATGGATGAGGTCGAGCCAGCCACTCGCCGGGCCGTTCAGCGCGCCCTTCTTGAGGCCGAGCACCTGGGCCGCCTCGGCGCTGACGAAGATGCTGTCGGCAGGGACGTCCCAGTCCCAGACGATGTCGCTCGCGCCGGTGAGCGCCAGCGCCTTGCGTTCGCTGTCGGTCATGAGACCGGGCGCGAAGGCACCGCCGGCAAAAGCGTGCTGCATGACGGTGAAGCCGATCAGCATCACGACGAGGACAAGGCCGCCGGTCATCGCCGGCTGGACGAGATCATTGGTGAGATCGCCATTGATCGTCATGCCGGCCGCGACCACCCACGCCACCAGCAGCGCCCAGGTCGGGATCAGCATGACCGCTCGGTCATAACCGAGCAGGGCGAGGAAGATGATGATGATCATGCCGACGCCCGCAAGCGCGGCGATCGAGATGCGGGCGACGCCGGAAGCAACCGGCGCATCGACGACCGCGAGCGCGACCAGCGCGCCAAGCGCGATCAACCAGAGCCCGGTGATCACGCTGTAGCGCATGTGCCAGCGATTGAGGTTGAGATAGGCGAACAGGAAGACGAGGAGCGTCGCCGAGAACACGGCTTCCGCGCCGGCACGCCAGGTGCGGTCGGTCGAGGTCTGGAAGGCCAGCACCTTGTGCAGGAAGCCGAAATCGATGGCGAGATAGGCGAGCACCGCCCAGGCGAGCGCCGCCGCCGCCGGGAACATGGCGGTGCCCTTGACGACGAAGGCGATGGTCAAGAACAGCGCCAGAAGGCCGGCGATGCCGATGACGATGCCCTTGTAGAGCGTCAGCGAGTTGACCTTGTCCTTGTAGGCGTCGGGGTCCCACAGAATGAGCTGCGGCAGCCTGTCGGTGCGCAGTTCCGCGACGAAGGTGATGCGCGAGCCGGGGTCGAGCGTGATGCGGAAGATGTCGGCATCGTCCGCCTCCTCCCGCTCCGGCCGAAAACCCTGGCTCGGGGTGATCGCGGCGATGCGCGAACTGCCGAGATCGGGCCATATCAGACCGGAACCGACAAGCCGGAAATGCGGTGCGACGAGAATACGGTCGATCTGCTGCTCGGAGGTGTTGGCGAGCGCGAACACGATCCAGGATGGGCTGGCGCCGGCCTCGCGCGCACGCACCTCGATGCGGCGTACGATGCCGTCGGCACCCGGCGCGGTCTGCACCTGCAAGCGATCGCCCTGGGCGGATTCAAACTTGATCGCCGGCAGCAGGTCGATGGCCTGGGCCTCGGGCGTCACCGACACGGTGTCCAGGGCCCTTGCCGGCGGCGCCGCCAGGGAAAAGGCCACCGCGAGGATCGCGGCCAGGAACCGGAACAACTGCGACAACCGTATCAACTCCTGGTCCGACCGCGCCGCGAAGCGCCGTGCGCGCCGCAAGCGTGGGCGCAAGCACTACCGACGATGCAGGTTTTGAGCAAGCGTTGCAGAGCCGCCACAGCGACGGGCCTGTGACTTGCGCCGCGCCGAAACGCGGGCAGCGCCGGGCGCGCTCGAATCATGCGATGAAACGGCGCAAGACAGGCGGAGCGATGACACAGACCCCGGTGGGAACCCATGCCGAAACCGAGCACCGGCTCGGCGTCCTGCTGGTGCTCGGCGCGGCGGTGGCCTGGAGCGTCAGTGGCGTCTTCGCGCGTCTGATCACGGTCGACGTCTGGACCGCGACCAGCACGCGGGCGCTTTTTGCCGGGCTGTTCATGGGGATCGGGCTCATCGCCGTGCATCGCGGGCAGAGCCTCGCCGTGGCACTCGCCATGGGTCGTATCGGGCTCTTCGTTGCCTGCATGGCAGCCGTCTCGATGACGAGCTTCACGGCGGCCTTCTACCACACGACCGTCGCCAATGTTGCGGTGATCTATGCCCTGACGCCCTTCATCGCGGCAGCCCTCGGCTGGCTGATCCTGGGCGAGACGCCGAGCCGACGCACCATGCTCGCCGCCGGCATCGCGCTCGTGGGTGTTGCGATCATGGTTGGCGGTGCGATCGGCGGCGGCACCTGGGTCGGGGATCTTCTGGCCCTGTCGATGTCAGCCTCCTTCGCGGTCGTCGCCGTGATCGTGCGCGCCAATCCACGGCTCGAGATGCTGTCGACGAACGGCCTCGGATGCCTGATCGCGGCGCTGATCGCCGCCCCCTTCGCGCGCTTCGAGACGCTCGACCCGAGCAATGCGAGCCTACTCGCCGCCTTCGCCTTCGCCTCGACGCCGCTTGCCTTCTTCATGTTTCTCGCTGGCGCACGCCGTATTCCGGCGGCAAAGGCAGCGCTTCTCGTGACGATCGAGGTCGTGTTGTCGCCCCTATGGGTGTTTCTCTTTTTCGCCGAGGTCCCGAACATTCTGGCGATCGTGGGTGGGGCGATCGTGATGGCGGCCGTCCTGTGGCGGATCGTCGGCGAGCTTCGCGGCGCCGGCTGATGCGGTGTCTTCGGCGGTCTCGTCCGTGCTCGCCCGCGCGGTGAGGAGAACCGCCGCGATGATGAAGGCGCCGCCGATCAGCGTCGCGACCTTGGGCGTCTCGCCGAACAGGATCAGCACCCAGAGCGGCGCGAAGATCGTCTCGGTCTGGCCGAGCAGGGTGAGTTGCGCCGCCTTGACGTGCCGGGCGGCGAAATTGAACGAGACGATCCCGAGCGCGATGAAGACAGCGCCGTGCAGCATCGCCATGGCGATCGAAAACGGCGGACCCATGACGGTGTCGCTGCCGAGCATCGCGAGGAGATAGGCGACGACGAGCGTCAGAAGGCCGTAGAGCCCGACCACCCCCGAAAGATCACGCCCCCGCCCGAGGCGCGCCACGATCGAATAGCCGGCATAACCGAAGGCGGAGGCGAGTGCCGCGAGATTGCCGGACAGCTTGCCGGCGCCCAGCTCGCTGTAGGTCATGATGCCGAGGCCCGCGAGGCCGAGCGCGATGGCGCCCCAGATCCGCGTGTCGATGCGCTCGCGCAGCATCGCCCAGCCGAGAAAGGCGCCGATCAGCGGCGAGCAGGAGCCGAACAGCATCGCATTCGCCACCGTCGTCTCCTTCAGCGCGAAGACGAAGCTCGTCGAGGCGAGCGTCAGACAGGCGGCGCCTACGAGCCCGAGCCAGCCCGCGCGCAAGGCCTGCCGCAACGGGTTCTGCCGTGTCCACAGCGCGATGACGACGAGCGCCGGCAACAGCGCGATCGCCCGCCAGAAAAGATACTGGAAGGCATCGAGCCCCTCGGCGAGCCGCACGGTGACGACGCCGAAGGAAAACAGCGTACCGGCCGTCAGCGCCACGAGGGCGCCGATGAGCGGCATGTTTCGCTGGTCTGTCATGGCGGTCCGACCGGATGGCGACAGCGTCACTGTGCCAGCACGGGGGTATGACCGTCTGGCCCCGATGCGCCGCTTCGATGCATCGACAAGCCAGGCAGAGGCGATCAGGCGCGGCCGCTGACCCCGAGTGCGAAGGACTGAATCAGCGCCACGTCCCGCAACCGTTCGAAGCGACCCGATGCGCCGGCATGGCCCGACGTCATGTTGCAGCGGAACAGAAGCGGGTTGTCGTCGGTCTTGCGGGCACGCAGCGTCGCGACCCATTTCGCCGGTTCCCACCAGGTCACGCGCGGATCGGTGAGACCGGCGAGGATGAGCATGGGCGGATAGGCCTGGGCGCGGACATTGTCGATCGGGCTGTAGGCCCGGATCGTCGCGAAGGCATCGGGATCAGTGATCGGATTGCCCCATTCCGGCCATTCGGGCGGCGTCAGCGGCAGGGTGTCGTCGAGCATGGTCGTGAGGACGTCGACGAACGGCACTTCCGCGACGATTGCCGAGAAAAGGTCCGGTGCCGCATTGGCGACGGCGCCCATCAACATGCCGCCGGCCGAACCGCCTTCCGCCACGATGCGGCCGCGCGCGGTGAAGCGCTCCGCGACGAGGTGCTCGGCGGCGGTGATGAAATCCGAGAAAGTGTTCGGCTTCCTGGCAAGCTTGCCCTCCTGATACCAGCGCCAGCCCTTCTCCGTGCCGCCGCGAATATGGGCGATCGCGTAGACGAAGCCGCGATTGACCAGCGAGAGCGCATCCGTGGAGAAGGCCGCCGGGATCGAGATGCCGTAAGCGCCATAGCCGTAGAGCAGGCAGGGTGCCGAACCGTCGAGGGGCGTGTCGCGGTGATGCAGGATCGAAATCGGCACGGTTTCACCGTCCGGCGCCGTGGCAAAGATCCGTCGCGTCCGGTACAGGCTCGGATCATGGCCGGACGGCACTTCCTGACGCTTGCGCAAGGTGCGCTCGCGACTGGAAAGGTCGTAATCGAAGGTCTCGGCCGGCGTCGTCATCGACGAATAGATGAAGCGGATGCGGCTTGTCTCGAATTCGAGGCCGACGTCGAGACCGAGTGAATAGGCCTCCTCCTCGAAGGCGATGGCGTGCTCGGTGCCTGAGGAAAGGCTCCGGGCGATGATGCGGGGAAGGCCGTCCTCGCGTTCGAGGCGCACCAGCCAGTCGCGCAGCACACCATAGGACAGGATCATCCGACCCGTCTTGTGGGTGACCAGATCGCGCCAGTTCTCCATCTGCGGCGCCTCCACCGGGGCGGTGACGATCTTGAAGTCCTCTGCGCCTGCGGCATTGGTCAGGATCACCAGCATCTCACGCCCGTCGATCGAAGGGTGATGCTCCACTTCATAGCGGGTGCCGGGCTGCCGGGCGGCGACGAGGCGCGGGGGCAGGGCGGGGTTGTCGAGATCGAGAAGATGCGCTTCCGCCGTCTCGTGGTCATGGATGGCGATGACGGCGAACCGCTTCGATTGGGTTGCGGCGAGGCCGACGAACATGCCGGCGTCCGCCTCCTCGTAGATCAGTTCGTCCTTCTCCACCCCATCGCCCAGAACGTGGCGGAAGACCCGCGAGGGGCGGTGGTTCTCGTCGACGCGCACATAGAAGAAGGCGCTGCCATCGCGCGACCAGACGACGGTGCCTGTCGTGTCCGGCACGGTGTCGGCCATGTTGATGCCGATGAGCGTGTCGAGGACGCGCACCGTATAGTATTCAGAGCCCATCTCGTCGACGCTCCAGGCGAGGCGCGCATGGTTGGGCGAATGGCTGGCGTCGCCGAGGTGGAAATAGTCCTTTCCGGCAGCGAGGCTGTCGCCATCGAGCAGCACGGTCTCGTCGCCGCCCTCGCGCGGCTGCCGGCAGATCAACCGATGCTGGCCGCCTTCACGAAAGCGCGAATAATAGCTGTAAGGGCCGTCGGGCGCGGGGACGGACCGATCATCGGGCTTGAGACGGCCCTTCAGCTCCTCGAACAGCGCCTCGCGCAGCGCCTCACCCGGCTTCAGCATGGCGTCGGCATAGGCGTTCTCGGCGTCGAGATGGGCACGGATGTCGGGCGACAGCACCGAGGGATCGCGCAGCACGGTCTGCCAATTGTCGTCGCGCAGCCAGGCATAGTCGTCAGACAGGCTGACGCCGTGGACGATGCGCTGCGTCGGGCGCCGTTCTGCGATCGGGGGTTTCATGATCCGGTTCCCTCGTCCGGTTTCCAGGTCATGGCCGTGCCGTTCATGCAGTAGCGCAGGCCCGTCGGGCGGGGGCCGTCGGGAAAGACGTGGCCGAGATGGCCGTCACAGGTCGCGCACAGGATCTCGGTCCGGCGCATGAACCAGGACCGGTCCTCGCGCTCGCGGACGGCATCGGGCGAGACCGGCGCCCAGAAGCTGGGCCAGCCGGTTCCCGAATCGTATTTGGTGTCTGATCGGAACAGTGGCGAGCCACAGCCCGCGCAGGAATAGAGACCCGGCGACTTGTTGTCCCAATACGGCCCGGTGAACGCGCGCTCAGTGCCGTGTTCGCGCAGGACATGGTACTGGGCTGGGCTCAGGGCTTCACGCCACTGCGCATCCGTCTTGACCACCTTTTCGCGCTGATCCGCCATCGGTCCCTCCTGAAGCGACCGAAACATAGGTTGGCGCGCTTCAAGCGGCAATGTGTTGCTTTGCCTGATGCAACGGGTCGTCGGCTGAAAGGAATGGCACAGACTTCTAAACGCCGCATTCGACTCGACTGGCACAAAAACACGTCTTGTGCGGATTCTTGTATACACGGCGGCCTAATCAAGCGCAGTGGCGTTTCGTCTGAACGCTGCTTGGGCGTTCACGTGACGGGCGCGCGGTTGACTTGCCGTCCGACGATGGCTCCACCACCTCTGCCTTGACGGCCTGCGAAAAATGGAACTGTTGGTTGAACACGGCGCTCTGTGAGTATTGCACTGCCGGTTCTGACAAAGACTATGGAAATTCATCAAACGATCTTGCGAACCCGTTTCTCAGCGTTTATGGAGACTGTCAGTCCGGGGTGTCCGAGTCGGTCGACCGGTTTTCAGGCAAAGCGTACGGGTAACAAGCATTCACCCGTGTCGTCCGCAACGAAACCGGTCTATCGCAATGGGTGTCGCGAGATTTAACATCAACTGAGAAAGCGTGAACTCATGAGCGACGGATCGAGCGATTCGACCTTGATCGAACTCGCGGCTGACATTGTTTCTGCTTACGTGAGCAACAATTCGGTGGCCGCTTCTGATCTTCCGAGCCTGATCGGCGATGTCCACAGCGCCCTGCTGCGGATCTCGACCGGGGTGATGGAGGCACCGGTCGAAGCGCCCAAGCCGGCGATCGCGGTGAAGAAGTCGGTGACGCCGGACTACATCATCTGTCTCGAGGACGGAAAGAAGTTCAAGTCGCTCAAGCGCCATCTGCGCACCCAGTACAACATGTCGCCCGAGGAATACCGCGAGAAGTGGGGTCTGCCGGCCGATTACCCGATGGTCGCGCCGAACTATGCGCAGGCCCGTTCAAACCTCGCCAAGCAGATGGGCCTCGGCCAGCAGCGTCGTCGCAAGTCAGGCCGCTGAGACAAGAACGCGATCCATCATCGAGATCGTCGGAACAGCCGCCCTCCGGGGCGGCTTTTTCGTTGGCGCGGGGTGATCGTCGATCATGGTGCTTGACTTGCTGTATAGGCTTTTTATCCTATATCGGTAATCAATCGCATTTCGTGACTGACCATTATCCCGAGGAGGCCAAGATGAACGTCGTCACGAAATCCACCGTTGCGACACCGCGCGCCGTGGAGCGCCTGTTGCGGGCGCTGGCGCGGGCGCAAGGACCGGCCGCCACGGGTGCCGACGGGGCGCTGTGCATTCCCGTCGGCGCCGGCAAGATCGTTCGCCACGTCATGTTCTCCGCGACGCTGGTTCGCGCAGCCCTATCCGAAGGCCTGACAGAGCAACGCCCGGACGGGGTTCTTCTGAGCGAGGCGGGGTGGGCGAGGCTGCGCCGCGCCGACACGCCCGACGACCCGTTCCGGACCCAGCACGGTGACGTCGTGGCGACCGTCATCGACGGTCCCGTCGGACGCCAGGCGGTGAGGATCGACGCGGCCGAAAGTCCGCTCGGCTGGCTTCGTCGGCGTCGAGGCCCGGGCGGCGAGCCGCTGATCGGCGAGGCAGCCTTCCAGGCTGGCGAAAGGCTCAGGGTCGATTTCACACGCGGCGCGATGATGCCGCGCGTAACGGCGAACTGGGAAGCAAGCGTGTCGAGCGGACCGCGTGCCGATGCCGGGACGATGCTCTCCGATGGCACGCTGGCTGCCCGTCAGCGGGTCGGCCGAGCGCTCGATGCGGTTGGGCCGGAACTCGCCGGGGTGTTGATCGATATTTGCTGCCACCTCAAGGGGCTCGAACAGGTCGAGACGGAGCGGCACTGGCCGGCGCGCTCGGCCAAGGTCGTGCTCGGCCTCGCCCTTGCGCGTCTGGCGGGCCATTACGGCTTCAGTGACAGCGCGACCGGGCCGGAGCGCTCGCGCGGTGCCCACGCCTGGTCGACCCCCGACGCGCGCGGCAGTCTCACCGATCGGCGCGCGCCACCGCCCGTGTGAAACTCAACTCGCCTGCTCAAGCGCCCGGCGCGCATCGGCGCGCATGCGCTCGACCATGGAGCGCAGCCCGTTTGAACGCTGCGGTGAGAGATGGGCGTCGAGCCCCAGCGAGCGGAAGGTCGCGAGCGTGTCGGTCGCCAGAATGTCGGCCGGGCTGCGGCCTGAATGCAGGGCGATGAGGAGCGCCACGAGCCCCTTGACGATATGGGCGTCGCTGTCGCCTGCAAACCGCATCACGCCATTCTCGAAACGGGTGTCCAGCCAGACCTGGCTGGTGCAGCCCTGCACCTTGTTCGCCGGCGTGCGAGAACTCTCGGGAAGGGCCGGAAGCGCCTTGCCGAGATCGATGACATACCGATAGCGATCCTCCCAGTCGTCGAGGAGGTCGAAGGTCTCGGTGATTTCGGGAAAGGGCGGCAGATCGGGCATGCACCAGATATAGGGTCACGCCGGGTCCGACAAAAGAAATCGCGCCGCAAACACGAGGGGTCCTCGGTTCGCGGCGCCCGGCGATCGCAGGCCGGAAAGTCAGGCTTGGGGGTCAAACTTCCACCCGCAAACGCGGCTGGAAGGGGCTGTGTCCGGGAAACCGGACCTCGGGGTCTTCCGTTGGAGCGGAAGACAAAGGAATGTCGTACGGACCCGGTTCATCGCGCGACGGGCGAGGGATCGGGCGCGCCTGCCTGCGTGGCGAGGCTCGACAACGCCGACACCATGCGCGCGGCCCGGTGGCCGAGTTCGGCGGCAATAAGCGCGCCGTCAGCGCAGGTCTGCGGTTCGCTGAGGCAGGCATCGGTCACCGCGTCACGCGCCGAGGCGGCGATCGCGACGGTCGCCTCCTGCGCCGGCAACGGACCCGTGGCGAGCGACGGTCGCTCCTCGGGCGGCAGCGCGAGAAAGACGATGGTGAGCCAGAACGCCGCTCGAAAAAGGAAAAACATCGCCCGACCTACTCCAGTCCGCTGTGGCGTGACACCCTTGAAACGCCGTCGTGGACCCCGCCTTCGATGCCGACACCAATGCCACCGATCCACCAAGGTCGCTCTAAGGTTGCCGAGGGAATTTGCTGAAAATTTGAATGAAATGGCATGAAGCAGCGCGCGAGGGTTGCCATTTTGCCGCTCAAAGGGCGGTAACACTGCGCTCCAGACAGCGGTTTCGCTCAAAGTGCTGCACTGGATCGAGCTTGGCACAGATGGTCATCGCTCGTTCACCATGTCGGATGGTTTTGCCGTCAAGGCGGTCGCGGCGGGACCGCGCGGCCATCCCGGGGCCCGGTCCTTAGCTTTGCTTAAACGGGCGGCTGCAATGGTGGGCCACCTGTAAGGGCTTGGACGAGAATCAAGAGCGTGCGTGTGCCGACACTTCTGAAGACGGCCTTTCCACGGCCGAGCGATCTGGTGTCCGGGATGGTCGCGCCGACGGCTGCGATCGACCCGATCGCCCGTGCGCGCCACGTCCGTTTTCTCGTGCTACATCTGGCGATCGCGCTCGCGGCCTTCGCCGCTTTCCCTGCCTACATCGTGGTTCGCGGCTCCCTGTCGATCGGCGAGGCCTTGGCCTTCGTGCTTCTGTCGGCGGCGATGATCCCGGCGGTCTTCCTGTCCCGCACCGGACGTCTCGAGGACGCGCAGATCGCCTCGGCCTTCCTCCTGAGTGCGGCGGCCGGCGCCGTCGCTGTGACGACGGGAGGGCTCTCCTCCGCGGCGATGATCTGGCTGTTGCTGCCACCTTTCGAGGCGATGGTAGCTGCCTCCCGTCGGGCGACGATCGCGGCGGCCGCTTTTTCCGGGCTCGCGCTTCTGGGCGTGGTTGCTGCTGACGGCGCGGGCTGGTCGGCCGCGGCGCCGGGCGTCGCAACGAATCCCTGGCTGCATGCGGCACTCATCGGAGCAGCGCTGCTTCACGCCGTCGCCCTCGGGCTCTGGACGATGCGCCTTGAAGCGATGGGGGCGGACATGGCGCGCACCGGCGAAGCCCGATATGCGCTGCTTGCCGAAACCATGAGCGATCTCGTGACGCGCCATGTCGCGAGCGGCGCGATCATTTATGCGTCGCCGGCTGCCGAAGCGCTGATCGGGACGCCACGCGAGGCGCTGGCAGGGCAGGGGCTCTTCGAGCGCGTCCACGTCACTGACCGCCTCGCCTACCTCTCCGCGCTGTCCAAGGCCTATGTCGACGGCGAGGACGCGGCGGTGGAGTTCCGTGTGCGCCGTGGCGACGGACCGACCTCGCGCATCGTCTGGATGGAAATGCGCTGCCGGCCCTTCGATGATCCGGAGCGGCAGGTCATCGCGATCACCCGCGACATCTCAAGTCGCAAGGAGCAGGAACTGGCGATGGAAGCAGCGCGCCGCGACGCCGAGCGCGCCAACATCGCCAAAGGCCGTTTCCTGGCGACGATGAGCCACGAACTGCGCACGCCGCTGAACGCCATCATCGGCTTTTCGGAAATGCTCGTGAGCGAGGGCACGATACGCCTCCAGCCGGCGCGCCGGACGGAATATGCGCGGCTGATCCATGAAAGCGGGCTGCACCTGCTCGGCGTCGTCAACGGCATTCTCGACATGTCGAAGATCGAGAACGGCAACTTCCCGATCGAGGTCGAAGCGTTTGATGTCGCAGACCTCGTCGAGAACTGCCGCGCGTTGATGGCGATGAAATACGAGGCCGCGAAGATTGCGCTGCGCGTCGACGTCGCCGACGGGATGCCCGAACTCGTGGCGGACAAGCGGGCCTGCCGGCAAATCTACCTCAATCTCGTCTCCAATGCCCTGAAGTTCACCCCTGCCGGCGGCAGCGTCATCATCGGCGCACGGCGGGAGGGCGACGAGGCGGTGCTTTACGTCACCGACACCGGTATCGGGGTCAGCAGCGACGATGTGCTCCGCCTTGGTGAGCCCTTCTTTCAGGCGCACTCGACCTATGACCGCCCCTTCGACGGCAGCGGGCTCGGCCTCTCGGTGGTCAAGGGCCTCGCGGCCATGCATGGCGGACGCATGGAGATCGAAAGCCGACTTGGCCTCGGGACGACCGTGTCGATCCGCCTGCCGCTGAACTGCGAGGACGCTGCGATCCGCGCGGCCCATGGTCGCCCGGCAAAGGTTGCATCGCTCACCGAAACGGCGCAGCTGAAGGGTCGCGCCGATCCGCGCGGTGACGCCATTTCCGTGACGGAGAAGAAGATTGCGTGAAGCACTCGCCCGCTCCAACCGCGATTTCGTTCTCGAGGACAATGACGCTCTGTCGCATGGACGGCTGCGCCTTCTGCTGCGGATCTTGCTGGAGCGCCCGATCGAGGTCGCCGGCGCGATCGCCATGACGGGCGTCGCCGGATTGATCATGGCGAATGCGCTGTTCCTGCAGGAAGGACAGCATCCCGCGCCCCTTTTTCGTGCCGTCGCGGCGGCCGCGAAGCCGGATGCCACGCCCGCGATCGTCCGCCCGGCGCAATCACCCGAACTGACCGCGCTGGTGCGGGCGATCCAGACCGAGCTGACGGCGCGCGGGCATGACATCGGCGCAATCGACGGCATGATGGGGCCGAAAACCGACGCCGCGATCCGTGCTTTCCAGAGGCATGCGGGTCTGTCCGTCGACGGCGCGCCGACGGCGTCGCTCCTCACGAGCCTCAAGGCCGCGCGGATCGCACCGCCGTCCGATGCGATCGGCGAACTGATCGTGACGCAGGAGCCGCCGCGCAACCCGCGCGTGCTCTTCGTCGAGCGAACGCTCGCAAAGTACGGCTATGGTCGCCTGAAGATCGACGGCGTGCTGGATACGGCGACCCGCGAGGCGATCGAGCGTTTCGAGCGCGAGCGAGGCCTGACGCCGACGGGCACGGTCACCGACCGGCTGATCACCGAGCTCGAGGGGCTTTCCGCCGCCCCGTCGCCCTGAGTCCCACCATGGGCGCGCGACTGACGTCGGGTTTCTTCGTCGCCGCGCTGCTGCGCCAATGCGCGGTGTCCGACGTCGTCGCCGTGCTGCGACGCCGCGGTGCCGAAGAGGCGGGAGCGATCTTCGTCAAGGTCGACCGGCTGGATGGGCGCGCGGATCTCTATGGACCCGCACCGCAATCCCTTGTCGAAAGCGACGATGGCGAGCGCCTTTTCACCCGTCTGTCGCCGGACGACGCATCGTCTCTCTGGGCAGAGGAGCGCTTCTCCCGTGAGATATCTTTCGATGGCGATGCCTGGCTCGTGGAGATCGAGGACCGCGAGGGGCGGCCTTTCGTCCCGCTTGCGGCGTGAAGCCTGATCGGTCCTAGCGCGACCCCGTTCCCCGATCGCGTCGTTCGATCTCGGTCGTGGCTCCCGGCTGCGGTTCCAGACGGTTGGGCGGAACGCTGTCGGCGAGCACAGGCACGTGCCGGGCGACGGGTGGGGGTGTCGGAGCATTGAGCGCGGTGCGCACGAGACGGGTCGCGGCAACGCGGTTGGCATCGTGCAGCAGGGCATCGATCTCGCGGATCGCGATGACCGAGCGACCCGTCGCCGGACAGGCGAACATGATGGTGCGGATCGCCTGATCGGCCGGCATGCCGATGGCGGTGAGCGCCATGGCAAGAAGGTCGGGACAGGCGACGAGGGGTTCGATCGCGGCTGGCTCGACCTCGAACAGGGCGGCGAGATGCCGATCGAACGCATCCGCGTCGCCTGAGAGCGCCGCAGTCTCGAGCGTCTGGAGAACCAGTTGCGGCGCCTCGAGGCGTGGCTCGCGACCGATGGCGCGTCGGCGCGGATCGGCGATATAGGCTGCGACGAGCGCGCGCCGCGGCGCCGCCGGAAGGTCGAGTGCGAGCGGCGCTAGAAGGGCCGCGTCGAGGCCCGGACGGTTGGCGAGCGAGAGTGCTACGGCCCGCCGGGCGCCGGGCGTCAGGGCGAGATGCTCGACGACCGACCGGTCGATCGGTGCCGACATGTTCGCGGCGAGCGCTTCGGCGGCCGTCGTCACACGGCGCGCGGCGATGGCGCGGACCATGGCGATGTCGAGGTCCGACCGGGCGGCGATCGCGGTGAGGACAAGCCGATCCGCGCCGTCAAGCCGCGACCAGACCTGCGCCGGCGTGACCTTGGCCGATTGTGCGAGCACGACGACCGCGACCGGATCCGCGTCGGCGAGCAGCATGTCGATGAGCACGCCCGGCGAATCGGGCGAGGGAGCGAGCTTCTCGGCGATGATGAGACGGGTTTCGATGTCGATCTGGGGCAGGAGGTTCCGCATCAACTCGATATAGCGGACGGTGTCGGCCTCGAGCGGCGGTGTGGCGGCGAGGTAAAGGTCGGTCAAGACCCGCGCCAGGGTCGGACGGATGTCGATGCCCTCGCTGCGCGAGAGGGAAAGCAGCCCCTCCAGGCGGGGCAAATGGCCATCGAGCATCGGCATGCCGGGTCCGATCCATCCCGTTGCGGCCGGCAAACCGGCCAGAATCAGTCTCACCCGAACCCTAACGGCCGTTCGTCAACGGACTGTTAACCATACCGAAGTGTTAATGCCCCCAAACGGTATTGATAGCCGGCGAGGGTGCATCCGACTCACGGGCTAAGACTGAGGGGTGGGGTCATGGCGATCATTCTGGAGTTTTCGCGACGAGCCGGTGAGAAACGGCCAACCGTGACCGGGGAGGCAAGCCCGCGTGGCAGCGTCGTCCTGTTCACAGGGGTTCGCGTCGAGCGGCAGCCGGAGAGCGAGGCGCCCGTCGAGGGGCCGACGCCGCGGCGCAAGGGCGCGCAGGCCCGTCGTCAGCGCAAGATCTGAACCGCCACCATGTTCGCCTGGCAGGTCGTCCGGAAACCCATGCGCCTGCCCGTCCTCCTGACGCTCCTCCTGTCGGGGCTCGCCGGATGCACGACCCAGGGCGATTTCGGCCGGCGTCAGTCGAGCGGATTGTTCGACACGGTTTTGCCCGCGCCGGGGCGTGTGCTCGCCTCCTATCGCGACGAGCCTGTCTCGTCCTTCATGCTCACCGACAACGAGGTCGAATGGCGCCGTCGTGCGTGGCGCTTTCTCATGCCGGCTCACCCGCAGGCGAAGTTCGAAGCGGTTCTGGTGGAGCTGCGCATTTCCCGCGTCGTCCCGCGCGATTTTCACGCACCCGCTCCCGACATCTATTTCAAGAGCCTGATGAGTGAGGCATGGCGCTCCAGCAAGCCGCCCTATCGACGGCTGATGCTCGACATGCAGGCCGACATCGATCTTCTCGATCCGCTCGACCGGATCGCCCGTCAGGTTGCCCTCACCGATGGCATTCGCGAGCAGGGGATGAACAAGATCACCGACCTGACCGAGACCGAGCGGGCCGAAACGCTCGGCCGGATCGGCGAGAACAAGGCACTGGCACGCTGGATCGACGAGGCTCTGGCAGCGCGCGTGAAAGCCTATCAGTTCGCACTCGAGCGGTTGTTCATCGAAATCCCGGAAAAAGACGCCGTCGCCGCCGAACGCATGCTCGCGGTGCTCAAGGCCCGTGCTGCCCGAGAGGTGCCGGATGCCCGTCTCGCCGCACAGGCGACGGGGCCCGCAAAACCCTACACGCCCTGGGGCGAGGACACGGTCGTCATCCAGAAGTAGGGCCCAAGCGCTTCAGCGGGGTACTGATTCGCAGGTTGCCTGGCCGAGCGCCGCGAGCACGGCGGGCTCCTCGCTCGGATGCGGCACGAGCGCGCGCACGACGATGAGACCCGCGCCATCCGCGACGCCGACGCGCAGGGATTCCGGCGTGTCAGGTCCCTCGCGTGCCCGCACATCGGCGAGCTGGGCAGGCGAATAGAGGGTGAACTCCATCATGCCGCGTTGCGCGGCACGGTCGTTCAAGGCGTATTGATTGCGACCGTCGGGCGTGTAGACCGCAACGGAAGTGAAACCGTCGGTCGTCTGGACGCGGACGCGCACTGGTGCGGCGTTAAGATCATAGCGACAGACGGATAGCCGCAGCGCCGGATCTTCCCTGAGGGTGAGGCCCTGTGGTGCGGCGACGAAGACGAAATCGGGACCGAGCGGTCGCAGCCAGCCGGGCGGCTTCTGCGCGGCGAGATAGGGCACCGCCAGCAGCGTGCCGACATGGACACCGAGAGCGAGCAGCAGGCCGGTGAGAAGCCAGAGCGCGAAGCGGGTCATTCGCACCCCTCCGCCACGATCACCGGGAGTTCCGCCGACTGCCCGCCCGCGAGCGCGGTGGCGATCGGCGTGTCGTAAAGGCGCAGCATCAGCGAGATCCGTCCCGGGCGCGTCGGCAGCCAGTCGCCCGAGCGGACGGTGGGGCCAAGGACGATCTCGGCGACGCCGTCGGCGCGGCGGGTTACCTCGGCGCTGGTGAAACCGGTACGCTCTGCCGGGTTGTCGATCGGTCGGCGGTTGGGGCCGTAGACGGCGAGTGACCACCAGCGGGCCGCCGGCGCGATGCTGCTAATGCGGTAGCGGCAACGCCCATCGAGGGGCGTGCCGCCATCATCGCTCGTCGCAAGGAAGGCGATGCCCTCGCCGGCGCCGAGGGGCAGATCGCCGGTCCGGGCGACGTGGGCACGGCCATAGGGGTCGATCTCCGCGCTGCCGAGAGCCGGCCAGGCGCGCCAGCTTCCGACCGTGACGACGCCGGACACGGGGCCGTCACGCAAGCTGAACCAGGTCAGTCCGAGGCCGAGCAGCGCCCCGATGGTCAACGCGAACAGGAAGCCGGTGGTGTTGCGCAACTCAGCGGACCACCCAGCGCCCGTTCGACCATGACACGCCACCCCCGCCACCGAAGGCGGGCGTGCGGACGGTCTCGGCTACCGGCGCAGCAGGGGCCGTCACGATGCTCGCCGAGCGCTCGGTCTTGGCGTCCCGCATCATCGTCTCGATGGCGCGCAGCGTCTCGATCGTCTCCCGGCTGAGGCCAGCTGCGCGCGAGCGCTGCTGCAGATCGACGATGCCGCCGTTCGCATCGGTGGTCGCCTCCGTCTGCGCCACGGCACCGGCCGGCGGGACCGTGTCGAACGGCATGACCGCCGGGATCGGGCGGATGTCGATGCCGTTGTGGGCCGCCGCCATCACCTGCTGCCAGGTCATGGCCGGCAGGGAGCCACCGGTCATCTTGTTGGTCGATTCATAATCGTCATTGCCGTACCAGACGCCGGCGACGTAGTTGCCGGTGAAGCCAACGAACCATGCGTCGCGATAGGAATTGGTCGTGCCGGTCTTGCCCGCGACCTTGACGCCCGGGATCAGCGCCTTGCGGGCAGTCCCCTGCTCGGTCACGAGGTTGAGGATCGGGTTGATGTCGGCGATGACGCCGGGGTTGAGCACAAGCGGATTCTGGTCCTTCGGATCGGCGCGGTAGATGAGTTCGCCCTTGCGCGACCACACCTCCAGCGCCGCATGCGGTGTCGCCTTGTAGCCGCCCGAGGCGAAGACGCCGTAGGAGGCCGTCATGTCGAGCACCGTCACCGCTTCGACGCCGATCGGCAGGGCCCAGGACTCTTTCAGTTCGGTGGTGATGCCCATGGCGTGGGCGGTGTCGATGATCTTGCGCCGACCATCGATCGAATCCTTGCCCATCTGCACAGACAGGCGCACCGGGATGGTGTTGATCGACTTGACGAGCGCGGTCGTCAGCGTCACGCGGCCGGCATAGGAGCGGCCGTAATTCTGCGGGCACCAGTTCTTGATGCAGATTGGTGCATCCGGGACGATGGAATCGGGGCGGAAACCGTTCTGGAATGCAGTCGCGTAGACGAAAGGTTTGAACGACGATCCCGGCTGACGCAGCGCATCGGTCGCGCGGTTGAACTGGCTCTGGCCATAATCGCGGCCGCCGACCATGGCGCGCACCGCGCCGTCGGGATCCATCACGACGATGGCGCCCTGACTGGCGTTGTACTGTTCGCCATATTGGCGGAGCATCGATTCGAGGGCGTTTTCGGCCGCGCGCTGAATGTCTGGGTCAAGCGGTGTCTTGACGATGAAGACCGATTCATCGCCGAGCTTGCCCGCGACCGACAGGTTGGTGATCTCCGTGAAGGCCCAGTCGAGATAATAGTCCGGTGCCTGGCTGGCCGATCGGTCGATCGGCACGGCAGGGTTGCGGCGCGCGCCATAGACCTGGCCCTCGGTGAGGAAGCCCGCTTCCACCATATTCGACAGAACCTGGTTGGCGCGGGCGCGCGCAGCAGCGAGATTGACGTGGGGCGCATATTTCGTCGGCGCCTTGAAAAGCCCTGCCAGCATCGCCGCCTCGCTGAGCGACACGTCGCGCACCGACTTGCCGAAGTAATACTGCGAGGCCGCCTCGATGCCGAAGGCGCCGCCGCCCATATAGGCGCGGTCGAGATAGAGCTTGAGGATCTCGTCCTTGGTCAGGTGGAATTCGAGCCAGATCGCGAGATAGGCTTCCTTGATCTTGCGCTGCAGCGTGCGCTCGTTAGACAGGAAAAGGTTCTTCGCGAGCTGCTGGCTGAGCGAGGAGCCACCCTGCACGACGGCGTTCGCCTGGGCGTTGACGGCGAGCGCTCGGATCGTGCCTGGGACGTCGATGCCGAAATGCTCGTAAAAACGGCGGTCCTCGGTCGCCAGCACCGCCTTGATGACGTAGTCGGGCATTTCCGACAGGGGCACCGCGTCATTGTGCAGGATGCCCCGCTGGCCGATCTCCATGCCGTACCGATCGAGGAAGGTGACGGCGACGTCGGCCTTTTTCAGCCAGTTGCCCTTGGTCTCCTGGAAGGCGGGAATGGCGAGAGCGAGGGCGACGATGGAGCCGGCGACGCCGATCGTCAGGCCCTCGCAGGCAAGCTCGACCCCGAGACGGCGCCACCCCCGGACCTGCAGGCGGTTCGAGCGCGAATAGATCAACTCGACAACGCCGCGCACCGATTGCATCGCGACATAGACCGTGTGGTCGAGCCACGAATCGACGCTGAGCGCCGCGTTACGCAGGGTCTGCCAGACGGTTGGACGGGGCGCAGGATCGGACATACGTCAACTTCGCAACGGCACACGCTGTTGTTTACCGCGCGTCAATGATTTTCGGAAGGGCGCTGTGATGGTCTACACTGTCGGCGATCGACCCGTGTGATGTCATGCCGGAGTTGGGAATTGGGGGCGGGCGGCGATTGATGGGTGACAAACCGTTCTGGAAGTCCAAGCCGCTCGAGGCGATGTCGCCGACGGAGTGGGAGAGCTTGTGCGACGGGTGTGGTCGCTGCTGTCTGATCAAGTTGATCGAAGACGAGACCGATAGGACTTATTTCACAGATGTTGCCTGCCACATGCTCGATCAGCACAGCTGCCGCTGCTCCGATTACGCGGACCGCAAACGGCACGTGCCCGATTGCGTCTCGCTGACGCCGGAGGCTTTGCGCGCGATCGACTGGTTGCCGCCGACCTGCGCCTATCGGCTCGTCGCCGAAGGTGAGGATCTCTATTGGTGGCATCCACTCGTGTCCGGTGACCCTGACCTCGTGCACAAGGTCGGGGTTTCGGTGCGCGGAAAAGTCTCCGCGAGCGACAGGGAGGTCGGGGAGGGCGAGTGGGAAGACCATCTCGTGCGCTGGCCGATGCGGGTGCCGCGCACCGCCGAAAGGAAAAAATCCTGAAGCAATCGCATTTATAGGAATTTTGTCATTGACAGCGTGACGCTCGTCTGCTAGGGTTTCGGCATGGTCGAGAACTGCGCCGGGGCGGGGCTGTGCGGCGCGACGATCAGTGACGGGGCGTGGTCAGGGAGCACCGGATGGCGGCAAGGCGCGGGACGCAGGGCCGTCGGGCACACAACGGATCATCGGCAGGACGGTCGGCGGCGTCCGATCGTGAGGCGGACATCCGAGGGCTCTATGAGAGCGGCGTCGTATCGACAAAGCGGATTGCGCAGGTCTTCGACCTGACCCCCGCCGCGCTCCACCGCCTGGTCCGTCTCCGCGACTGGCAACGGCGCGGCAATCCGCAGCCGACAGACGCCGCGGAAGGCCGCGAATGTCCCGGGCTACGCTTCTGTCCGGCACGGACGGACGCGGTGGCGCGGCTGCATCACGAGACCTGCGACGCGATCAAGGCGCTGGCAACAAACGAGCCGACGGAGACGGATGGTGCCCTGCGTGAGCGCCACGCCCGCACCCTCGCGAGCCTGACCCGCACGATCGAGCGCGTCCAGGCGCTCGACAAAGGCATTCTGGCCGCGCGGCCGGCGCCCTTGGGGACTTCATCCACGGCGGGAGAGCACGGCTATGACGTGGAGACACTCCGCAGAGAGCTTGAGGAGCGCATTGCGCGCCTGCGGCAGGGCGGGGATGACGCGTCGACTGCTGAGCGAACTTGACGCCGCCCTGCTGCGGGATCTCGACCTGTGCTGGCCGGTCTGGGCGCGCGACGACCAGTTGCCGCCGGACGGTGACGCGTGGCGGGTCTGGCTGATCCTCGGCGGACGCGGAGCGGGAAAGACCCACGCCGGCGCCGAATGGGTGCGCTCGCTCGCCATGGGCGGCGCGCTCGCCGACGGTGTGCCGGCACGACGCATCGCCCTTGTCGGGGAGACCGCCGCCGATGTCCGAAACGTCATGGTGGAGGGCGTCTCCGGCATTCTCGCCGTGCACCGGCACGGGACGCGCCCGGATTGGCAGCCTTCGCGCCGGCGGCTCGTCTGGCCGAACGGGGCGGTGGCGGAACTGTTTTCGGCGGATGAACCGGACCAGTTGCGCGGGCCGCAGTTCGACGCTGCCTGGGCCGACGAGGTCGGTAAATGGCGCCATGCCGCCGACACGTTCGACATGCTGCAGATGATGCTGCGGATCGGGTCGCGACCTCGGCTGGCGGTGACCACGACGCCGCGCCGGATCGCCCTGATCCGGCGCATGCTCGATGATCCGGCAACCGTGGTCTCGCGCGCGGCGACGCGGGCCAATTCCGCGCATCTCGCGGAGGGCTTTATGGCCGAGATGGAGCGGCGTTACGGCGGCACCAGCCTCGGCCGCCAGGAACTCGACGGCGAACTGCTCGAGGATCGCGATGACGCGCTGTGGACGCGCGCGATGATCGAAGCGCAGCGCGTTGGAACGGCGCCGCCGCTTGCCCGAATCGTGGTCGCGATCGATCCGCCTGCCTCCGCGTCGGCGAACGGGTCATGCGGGCTCGTCGCCGTCGGCATCGCAGGCGACGGACATCTTTACGTGCTCGCCGATCGCACCATCGCGGCGGCGCGCCCGGCGCAATGGGCGGCGGAGGCCGTCGCACTCTATCACCGCCTCGGCGCGGACCGCCTCGTCGCCGAAGTCAACCAGGGCGGCGACATGGTGGAGGCGGTGCTGCGCGAGATCGACAACAACCTGCCCGTTACCAAGGTGCGCGCCACGCACGGCAAATGGGTGCGCGCCGAACCCGTCGCCGCACTGTACGAACAGGGGCGGGTCTCTCATGTCGGGCGCTTCCCGGCACTGGAGGACCAGCTTTGTGACTTCACAACCGCCGGTCTTTCCGATGGTCGGTCACCCGACCGACTTGACGCCTTGGTTTGGGCTGTGTCATCCCTGTCAGTGCTGAAAGGAGCACCGCGGATCCGGGGCTTCTCCTGAGGAGTTCCTCACCAGGATCCACCGCGAAAGTGTTTTTTTACCATCGCGTGGTGCACTCAACAGCGTGGCGGGCGCCTTTTTACCCTCTGCCACTCGTTTGATCGACTTTTCGACTTCAAGTTGCATTTTTCGTTGATTGGCAAAGGAGATTTCAGTGACCAACGATTCTGCCATCATTTTTCCCGTCATTGATCAGGATGCCCGTGGCGCACCGGGACGCGCGCGCTCGAAGGCGATCGCAAAGACTCAGGTCATCGTTACCGGCCCGGCGGTTGAAAAGGCCGCGACCGTGACGCGGGAACTGCGCCTGTGTCCGCTCGGAACGATCGTCCATGCGGTCGATCCGCGCGCCGTTGTGGAACTTGCAGGTCGCGAGCTGTGCGACGTCGCCATCTTTGTGAGCGACGACTCGAGCGACGTGGCGCTGGCCTTCCCGCGCTCGCTGCGGTCGACCACGGCGAGCCGCCGGGTGGTGGCGGTTCTCGGACATCCTCATGGTGAGGAGATCGCCGCGCGCGCCCTCGAGGCCGGCTACGATGCCGTGCTGAACCTCGACACGCCCTCGCGCCTCTACTACCGCACGATCGCGAGCCTCGTGCAGGAAGTCCGCCGCGACGCCTGATCCGGCAAGGCCGCCCGCAGCGCCTGCCGGGCGGTCCTGCCGCAGCCAATCCTTGATCCCTCGAAGCCGGTCAGCCCTCCGCGGACCGGCCTTTCGGCGTTGTGCGGGACCGTTTCGCACACGTTTCGCCGTCGCCTGTTCGTCACCGGAAAGGAGACGCCGTCATGATCCTGCCCCTCATCGCGGCCTGGTTCGGCGGACACGCGCCCGCCCGCAAGGCGTCGCGCACGGCGCGGCTGATCGCCGTCGAGACGCTTGGCCGGCCGGTCTGGACGCCGCGCGACAGCACGGCTCTGGCGCGCGAGGGCTACATGAAGAACGCCGTCGTGCACCGCTGTGTGCGCATGATCGCGGAGACCGCTGCCTCCGTGCCGCTCGTGCTGCTGCGCGGGCGGGATGAGCCGCAGGCCCATCCGCTCACGGCGCTCCTCGCGCGGCCCAATCCACGCATGGCGGGGGCCGCCTTCTTCGAGGCCCTCTATGGGCATTTGCTGGTAGCCGGGAACGCCTATGTCGAGGCGACGTTTCTCGACGGGAGCGTGCGCGAACTCTTCGTGCTGCGGCCCGACCGTCTGCGGGTCGTGCCGGGCCCGGACGGCTGGCCTGCCGCCTTCGACTACAGCGCCGGCGGGCAGACGATCCGCATCGAACAGGGCGCCGGGCCGGTGCCGCCGATCCTGCACCTGTCGCTGTTCCACCCGCTCGACGATCATTACGGCCTCAGTCCGATGGAAGCGGCCGCGACCGCGATCGACACGCACAACGCCGCCGCCGAGTGGCACAAGGCGCTGATCGACAACGCCGCGAGGCCCTCCGGCGCGCTGGTCTATGACGGGCCGGACGGGGCGGCATTGAGCCAGGACCAGTATGAGCGGTTGAAGGCCGAGCTCGCCGACAATTTCCAGGGTGCCGGGAATGCCGGGCGGCCGCTCCTGCTCGAGGGCGGATTGGACTGGAAGCCGATGGCGGTCAGTCCCAAGGACCTCGACTTCATCGAGGCGCGCAACGCGGCCGCACGCGAGATCGCGCTCGCTTTCGGCGTGCCGCCGCTGCTCCTGGGACTGCCTGGCGACAACACCTACGCGAACTTCCAGGAAGCGAACCGCGCCTTCATCCGCGCGACCGTGCTGCCGCTGATCCGGCGGACGATGCAGTCCTTCGCCGCCTGGCTCGGTCCGGCCTTCGGCGAGGGCCTTGTGTTTGAACCCGATCTCGACCGGGTCGAGGCACTGGCGCCCGAACGTGAGGCCTTGTGGCGCCGCGTCAGCGCCGCCGATTTCCTCGACCGTGACGAAAAGCGCGAAGCGGTCGGGTACGGCCGGAGCGCCTAGGGCAACGGACGTTGCCCGTCCTTCCCCAGGCGGCGGAGACCAGCGATGATCGAACAGGAAGCCGTCGAGGTGACGAAGACCTTCGTCGCCAAGGGTGATCTCGCGCATCTCGCGCTGTTCCTGTGGGCGGTCTGCGCCTCCACCCTTCTGTGGATCAGCACGCGCGAACTGGCAGCCTCGAACCGCCGCTTCAACGATCTCGTGGCCGATCTGCTGCACCTGACGCGGCTTCCGCCTCGAACCTGATCCGACTCATCCCAGGGAGACACGCCATGCCGCACCGACGGCCGCTTTCGCGCGCCTTCTATCGACTGACCGGCATTCCCGAGCCGGCCGATCCCGAACCCGCCATCGCGGCCTTCACCCGTTTTCTGGCGGAGCGCCCGACCGATCGGCCACCGCCTCCTCGGACCGGTGGACGGATAAGGCTGATCGACGAGCCGGGCCCGCTCCGGAGGCAGCCATGATCAGCGCGCGGTCGCAAACGGTCTGGCCGACCCAGACGAAATTCACCGCCGTGAAGCTCGCCACGAGCGACGGCGAGGGCACCTTCTCCGGCTATGCGAGCCTGTTCGATCGGGTCGATCTCGGGCGCGACCGCGTCGTGCGGGGCGCGTTCCGTCGCTCGCTCGCCGATCGCGGCACGAGCGGCGTGCGCATGCTCTGGCAGCATGATCCGGCGGAACCGATCGGTGTCTGGCAGCTGATCGAGGAGGACCATAAGGGCCTCTTCGTCCGCGGCCGGCTCTCACCCGCGGTGAGCCGGGCGCGAGAGGCGCTGGAACTGATGCGCCAGGGCGCGCTGGACGGTCTGTCGATCGGCTTTCGAACGGCGCGCTCGCGCATCGATCCGAAGTCCGGCGTGCGCGAACTGACCGAGATCGACCTTTGGGAGATCTCGCTCGTGACCTTCCCGATGCTCCCCGAGGCGCGGGTCGCCCGGGTCAAGGCCGCGGAAGCGGCGCCCGCGGGCGTCGATCGGACCCGGCTCGCGAGCCTGCTGCGGCAGGGCGCACGGAGCCTGCGCCTTCCCCGTTTCTCCTGACACAAGGATCCTGAAGACCATGAGCATCAGCCTGCCCGTGACCGCCGGCGCGCCGGAAACCAAGGTCGCCACCTCGCCCGAGATCACCGGGGCCTTCGAGGAGTTCATGCGCGCCTTCGAGGCTTTCCGCGACAGCAACGACACCCGGCTCGCCGCGATCGAGCGGCGCGCCGGCGTCGACGTGCTGACCGAGGAGAAGCTCGCCCGCATCGACGAGGCGCTCGATACCACCAAGCGCCGGATGGATGAACTGATCCTCAAGGCGCAGCGACCGACACTCGGCGCCGAGCCGCGCTTGCAGTCCGGCCCCGCCGAGGAGCACAAGCGCGCCTTCCTCACCTATGTGCGCTCAGGCGAGGGGACGGCGCTGCGTCGCCTCGAGGAAAAGGCGCTCAGTGTCGGTTCGAACCCCGACGGTGGGTTCCTCGTGCCGCCGGAACTCGAAACCGACATTGCGCGGCGCCTTGCGCTGATCTCGCCGATCCGCTCGCTGGCCACGGTTCGGTCGATCTCGGCCTCCGTCTTCAACAAGGCCTTCTCGACGACGGGACCGGCGGCGGGCTGGGTCGGCGAGACGGATGCACGACCCGAGACCACGTCGCAGCCTTTGGCGCAGCTCTCTTTCCCCGCGACCGAGATCTACGCCATGCCCTCGGCGACGCAGTCCTTGCTCGACGATGCGGCCGTGAATGTCGAGCAGTGGATCGCCGAGGAGGTCGAGCAGATCTTCGCCGAACGCGAGGGCGCAGCCTTCGTCAACGGTGACGGCATCAAGAAGCCGACCGGTTTCCTGGCGCCGACGAAAGTCGCGAATGCAAGCTGGTCCTGGAGCAAGATCGGCTATCTGGCGACCGGGGTTGCCGGCGCCTTCGCGGCGAGCAATCCGTCCGACATCCTGATCGATCTGATCTATGCGCTGAAGGCGGGCTATCGGCAGAACGCGACCTTCGTGATGAACCGCAAGGTCCAGAGCGCGGTGCGCAAGTTCAAGACGACGACCGGCGACTATCTGTGGCAGCCGCCGGCGGCGCCGGGCGGCAAGGCGATGCTGATGACCTTCCCGATCGCCGAGGCCGAGGACATGCCGGACATTGCGACCGACAGCTTTTCGATCGCGTTCGGCGATTTCCGGCGCGGTTATCTCGTCGTCGATCGTATGGGTATTCGCGTGCTGCGCGATCCCTATTCCGCCAAGCCCTATGTCCTCTTCTACACCACGAGGCGGGTCGGCGGCGGCGTTCAGGACTTCGACGCGATCAAGCTTCTGAAGTTCGGCCTGACCTGATCAGCGCACCTCGACCCGCAGGCCGATGTCGCGGGCCGTGCCGGTGATGTAGTCGAGATGCTGCTCGACCGGCGTCACCGCGGTGATGATGCCGCAATCGGCACGCTCGCCCGCGACGACGGCGGAGATGACGCCCACGAGCACATAGCCGTCGCGGGTCTGGCGCAGGACCGGACCGCCGGAATCGCCGCGACAGACGCCGGAAAGGCGCTGGGGCGCGCGCGACCGGCGGTCGACCAGGATGAGGGTCTGGGTGCGGGCTTCCATATCGCCCGACATGGTGAGCTGTGCCTGCCGCAGCGTTCCGGCCGAGCGGGTGACGCGGTCGCGGTCCATGCCGAAACCCGCGACCGTGACCATTTCGGCCGTGCCGACGCCGGCGGGATCGCGAGCGAGCGGCACCGGCACCATCCAGTCCGGGAGGTCGGCGCGGAGTGCGAGGAGGGCGATGTCGTTGAGAGGGCGCTCGCGCTCGAACGCCTCGACGTCGAAATCGGGGTGGACAGCGACCTTGGCGGCGTCGGCAACGCGGAAGCGGAAGCGCGGCGTCAACGCACGGATCTGATAGCGGCCCGGTCCGGCGAGGAAGCAATGCGCCGCGGTCAGCACCAGCCGCCGCGCGATGACGGTGCCGGTGCAGCGCGTGCCGTCAGGCCCCGTGATCTGCACGACATGGCGGCGCACGCCGTCTGCGTCGCGCGAGACCGTGCCGTTCTTGATCGCCATGGCGGGAGCGGCCGCCAGAACGAGGGCGGCGGCGAATGTCAGGAGGCGAAGGAACGGCGTCACGCAATGATCCTAGCGTCTCGGTTGCGCGTTCGCCACCGTCAGGGTGACAGAGTGACGCCGAGGCGTCGCGCTTCCGCGCGGATCCACTCGAGCGCCGGCTTCAACAGCGCCGTGCCGGTCCGTCCGCCACAGCCGCGACCGCCATCTGCGGCCTTGGCGGAGGCGAGGAGGCCGACGAGAACGGGCGGGACGCGATTGCCCTCGGCGTCGCTGACCCGCAGGACAGGACCGCCCGAATCGCCCTGGCAGGCACCGACCATGGCGCCGGCCGCACTTTCGAGCCGAAGCTGGACATCTGAAACCGGCCCGATGCCGCGCAGCAGCGCCTCGCGCAGGACGCCGCCGCTGCGCCCATCGCCCTCGATCGACAGGCCGAAGCCGGCGATACGGTAGCGTGCGCCCAAAATGCCGTCCTCACCCTCGGAGGGGAGCGGTAGCGGCACAAAGCCGCCATCGATCGGCTCCGGGAGCGAGACCAGCGCGACGTCAATCGTGAACTGGCGCTTGCGATAGGCGGCGGCGTTGTAGCGCGGATGGATCGAGATGCGCTCGATGAGATCGAGCACGGCACTGCCGTCCTCAGCGAAGCGCAGCCGGCGGATCTCGTCGGCGCCGTCGACACAATGGGCGACGGTGAGGAGCAGGCGCGGAGCGATCACGATCGCCGTGCAGAAGCTTTTGCGCGAGGTGAGCATCACGAGATGCCGCGCGATGTCGGGTTCGGCCGGACTGCCGCCCGTGATCGCCCGCGCCGGCACGGCGGCGGCGAGGATCAGGACGATCGACAGGCAGAGGCGGATGAACGACGGCACGCCGGCGGTCTGGCCGGGCCGCCGCCCTTTGTCAATCCGGACACTTTCGGGAGACTGCCATGACGCTGACACTCGTCACGCCGCCCGTCGCGGAGCCGATCGCTGTCGAGGAGGCAAAAGCCTTCGCGCGCATCGAGACCGGCGATGATGACGCCCTCGTCACCGCCCTGATCACGGGGGCGCGTCAGCGCGTCGAGGCGGAGACGGGGCTCGCACTGATGACCCAGACCTGGCGGCTCAGTCTCGACAGGCCGCCCGACGATCGCATCCTGCGCGTGCCGATCGGCCCGATCCAGACGGTCGAGCATGTAGCGGTCGTCGACCGCGCCGGTGCCACGTCGTTGATTGCCGCGACGGATCTCGAACTGGATCTCGCGACCGGCCGGATCCGCCTCAAGACCTGGCCGCTCCCGGCGGTGCCGGCACTCGGCGGTCTGCAGGTGACGCTGCGCGTCGGCTTCGGGGGCGTCGCGGCCGTGCCGGAACCGCTGAAACACGCGATCCGATTGCTCGTCGCGCAGGCCTATGATGATCGGGGCGACGCCGCATCGCCCGACGGGCGGGCTCTGCCGTCAGCGGTCGTTGCGCTGCTCGCGCCGTATCGGCGGAGGCGCCTGTGACGGAGATCCGCGCGGGGGCGCTGCGTCACCGCCTGACGCTGCAGACGCCGATCGACACGCCTGACCAGGCGGGCGGTGTGCTGCGGACATGGGCCACCACGGCGATCGTCTGGGGGGCGATCGTCGCCATCGACATGCGCGATGATCTCATTGCCGAGGCACCGGTCCTGATCCGTCGGCACCGGATCACGATCCGTTGGCGGACTGGAATCGTCGCTGGACAGCGGCTGATGAAGGGCGCGCGCGTTTTCATGATTCTCGTCGTCGCCGACCCTGACGAGCGGCGGCGCCGGCTCGACTTGACGGTCGAGGAGAGGACCGAGCCATGACTTATCCAGCATTCGCGGTGAGAAAGGCAGTTTTTGCCCGATTATCGGTCGATGCGCCGCTCCTCGCCCTCCTCGGCGGTGCGCAAGTGTTCGACCACGTGCCGCGTGGCCGAAAGCCGCCCTACCTCGTGATCGGGGAGAGCTCGAGCCAGCCGATCGACGCCGGTCCGCCGGTCGCAACGGAGCACCGCCTTGCTCTCACCGCCTGGAGCGAGCAGCCAGGGTCGAGCGAGGCAGCCGCCGTCATTGAGGCGGCTCTGGCGTGCCTCGCCGTGATGCCCGCGACGATCGACGGTCATCGCGTCATCCGGCTCGACACCACCGCGACCGAACTGCGGGTCGACCGGGAGCGGCGCCAGACGCGAGCGATCGCCCGTCTGCGCGCGGTCACCGAAGCACCCTGACACCAACCGATGACGGAGGTCGACCATGGCAGCCCAGAAGGGCCGAGACCTGTTGCTGAAGATCGACGACGGAACCGGAGGTTTCGTCGCGGTCGCGGGGTTGCGCAGCCGCAGCCTCTCCTTCAACGCCGCGAGCGTCGACGTGACGGCGGCCGACTCGGCCGGGCAATGGCGTGAACTCCTCGACGGCGCCGGCATCCGCCGCGCGGCGGTGGCCGGCTCCGGCGTGTTCAAGGATGACGGCACCGACGCGATCGTGCGGCAGGTGTTTTTCGACGGCACGGTTCGGGTCTGGCAGGTCATCGTGCCGAGCTTCGGACGGATCCAGGGTCCGTTCCAGATCACGGCGCTCGACTATCGCGGCGATCATCAGGGCGAGGTGACGTTCGATCTCGCGCTCGAAAGCGCCGGTGCGCTGACCTTCACGGCGATCTGACCATGGCGAACCGACATCGCGGCGATGTGGCCGTCAGGCTCGCCGGCCGGGACTGGACGCTGCGGCTCACGCTCGGCGCGCTCGCCGAGATGGAGGCAGGTCTTGATGCCACCTCGCTTGTGGATCTCGGCGCGCGGTTCGCGCAGGGGCTGAGGGCGCGCGATCTGATCGTGATCTTCGCGGCGGCCGCGCGCGGCGGCGGGGCGGAGGTTGATGACCGTGAGGTCGCGGGGATGGTCACCGCCGGCGATCTTCCCGTCCTCGCCGAGGCGATTGCGCGGCTTCTCGTCGAGGGTTTTGGCGAAGGACCGCCGCCGGACCCTCGCGGGCGGCTGCGGTGAAGTCCCCGCCGGAGCCGTTTCCATGGGGCGCCGTCCTCGCCTTCTGTTTCGGACGGCTGCGCCTGCCGCCCGACACGGTCTGGGCGCTGACGCTGCCTGAGCTCGCGTTGCTCGCGGGTGGGGGCACCGGTCGGGACAGCCCGTCACGCCGTGACCTGATGGCGCTTCTAGAAGCCTATCCCGACGAAGGAGTGGGTCGATGACAGAGGAAGCCCTCGTTCCAGAGGATATCGAACGCATGCAGATTGCTCTCGACGGGCTGAACGAGACGGCGGATCGTTTCGGCAGGACGCTTGTCGGCGCGTTTTCGCGCGGGGTGGTAGCCGGGCGATCGTTCGAGGACGTCCTGCGGTCGGTGGGGCAGCGCTTCGTCTACCTCGCGCTCAATGCCGCGCTGAAGCCGGCGCAGGACCTCGTCGGTGGGCTGTTCTCCTCGCTCGCCGGCTCGCTGTCAGGTGCGCTCGGGCGGGTGACGCCGTTTGCGACCGGCGGCGTGGTGGCGCAGCCGACCTACTTCCCGATGGCGTCCGGTCTCGGCCTCATGGGCGAAGCCGGGGCCGAGGCGATCATGCCGCTCGCACGCGGCCCGGATGGACGGCTCGGCGTGCGCGGTGGAGGCAGCGGCGTGACCGTCAACGTCTCGATCGCCGCGACGGATGTCGAGAGCTTCCGCCGCTCCGAGGCGCAGATCGCCGCGGGGCTCGCCCGTGCGGTGGCGCGCGGCCGGCGGGCGATGTGAGGCGTCCATGGGCGGTTTTCACGAGGTGCTCTTTCCCCTCGATGTCAGCCTCGCCGGATCGGGCGGACCCAGGCGCCGGACCGACATCGTGACGCTCGCTTCGGGTCGAGAGGAGCGCAACGCGCGCTGGGCGCATTCGCGGCGGCGCTACGATGCGGGGTATGGCGTCGCGACGCTCGACGCCCTGCATGCCGTGATCGCCTTCTTCGAGGAACGACGCGGGCGGCTCTACGGGTTTCGCTGGCGCGACCGGGCCGATTGGCGGTCGCGCGCACCCTCGCAGGCGCCCCTGCCGACCGATCAGCTCCTCGGTACGGGCGACGGGCAGCGCGCCTCCTATCAGTTGATGAAGCGCTATGGCGCCGCCCATGCCCCCTGGGACCGGACGATCACGAAGCCGGTCGCCGGGACCGTGCGGGTTGCGGTCGGCGGTGTCGAGAAGCTGGCTGGGAGCCAGTGGACGGTCGATACCGCGACCGGCCTCATCACCTTCCTTCCGGGCGCCGTGCCGGCGGCGGGCCAGAGTGTGACCGCGGGATTCGCCTTCGACGTACCGGTCCGCTTCGACACGGACGAGCTGATCATCGATCACGCCGCCTTCGTCGCGGGTGAAATCCCGCGCATTCCGCTCATCGAGATCCTGCCCTGAGGCGGGCTACACCGGATTTCCATCATGCGAACCCTGCCTGCCGCGCTCGCAGCCCATCTTGCGACGGGTACGACCACGCTTGCGACCTGCTGGATCCTGCGCCGCCGCGACGGTGTGCGCATGGGCTTCACCGACCACGACCGCGATCTCGTGGTCGATGGAACGTCCTGCAAGGCCGCGACCGGTTTCGACGGATCGGATGCGACGGCCGAACTGGGGCTGTCGGTGACGGGCGGTGAGGTCGCGGGGGCGCTGAGTGCGGCCGGGCTCGCGGATGTCGACATCGAGGCGGGGCTCTATGACGGCGCGCAGGTCGACACCTGGCGCGTCAACTGGGCCGAACCGAGCCAGTCCCTGCGGCTTGCCGTCGCCTGGATCGGCGAGATCCGCCGCGCCGACGGGGCTTTCACGGCTGAACTGCGCTCGGTCGCGCGCATCTTCAACCAGGATCAGGGGCGGCTCTTTGCCAGGGCCTGTGATGCCGATCTCGGCGACTATCGCTGCGGGGTCGATCTCACGGCGCCGGCCTTTCGGGGCACGGGGGCCGTGGCCACGACCGACGGGGCGATGCGGATCACGACGGCCGGGCTCGGCGCTTTCGTCGGCGGCTGGTTCGAGCGCGGGCGCCTTCAATGGACCGGTGGAGCCAACGACGGCGCCACGGTGGAGGTGAAATCCCATGCGGTCGTGTCCGGGGTCGCGACGATCGATCTCTGGCGGCCTGTCGTGCGGCCTATCCAGCCGGGTGACGCCTTCGCGATCACGGCCGGCTGCGACAAGCGGTTTGCGACCTGTCGCGGCCGCTTTGCCAACAGTCTGAACTTTCGCGGCTTCCCGCATGTTCCGGGCAATGACCGCGTGATGGCCGTGGCGCAGCCCGGCGGGCGGCATGACGGCGGGAGCCTGCAGCGATGATGCGCGCTGCGGTGATCGCGGAGGCGCGGCGCTGGATTGGAACGCCCTATCGCCATGCCGCCGCCCGACATGGACTTGGCTGCGATTGTCTGGGTCTCGTGATCGGCGTGCGCCGGGCGCTGTTTGGCGACGATGCCGTGCCGCCCGTCCCGGCCTATGCGCCGGACTGGGCCGAGGCGAGCGGCGAGGACCAACTGGCGAAGGCGCTCGGTCGTACGCTGATCGGGGTCGAGCCCGCAGCGGCGCGGGGCGGGGACGTTTTGCTGTTTCGCTGGCGTACCGCGCGACCGGCGACCCATGCGGCCTTCCTGACCGACTTGGAGACACTGATCCATGCCCATGCGCGCATCGCCGTCGTCGAGGCGCCGCTGACGCCGACCTGGCGACGCCGCGTCGCCGGCGCCTTCGTCTTTCCGGAGATCCTGTGATGGCGACCCTTGTCCTGCGCGCCGCCGGCACGATGATCGGTGGGCTGTTCGGGCCGGTCGGGGCGGCGATTGGTTCGGCGCTGGGTGGCGTCGTCGGCGCGAGCCTCGATCGGGCGATTCTCGCTGGCGGCGGACAAAGCCGCGAGGGCCCGCGCCTCGACAGCCTCGCCGTCATGAGCGCAAGCGAGGGCGCGCCGATACCCCGGATCTATGGCTCGATGCGGCTTGCTGGTCAGGTGATCTGGGCGACCGAGCTCGAGGAGATCATCACCCGCCGGCGAACCGGACCCAAGGGCGCGCGGCAGACGCTGACCGAGTACAGCTACCGCGCCAATGTCGCGATCGGGCTGTGCGAAGGCCCGATCGCGACCGTTCGGCGCGTCTGGGCGGACGGTCTGCCCTTCGATCTCGCGGGGGTGATCTGGCGGCTCCACCGGGGCGACGAGGCACAGTTGCCCGATCCCCTGATCACCGCCAAGGAAGGCACCACCGCCGCGCCCGCCTATCGCGGGCTCGCCTATGTCGTCTTCGAGGGGCTGCCGCTCGACGCCTTCGGCAACCGTCTGCCGCAGTTCTCCTTCGAGGTCGTCAAACCGGCCGGTGGTCCCGCGGCCAACCTGCGTGCAATGACGCTGATCCCCGGCAGCGGCGAGTTCGTCTACGAGGATCGCCTCGTCACGGAGCGGCTCGCGCCGGGCGTTACACGGGCGCTCAACCGCCACATGCCGGCCGACGGCGGTCGTGTCCCACCGGGTGGTGTCGCTGGACGGTAGCGACGCTGCCCGCCCGCGCGCCTCCATATGGCCGGAGGGGGCGGGCGGCTTCGCGGGGGGTGGTCATCGGTGGATCGTCGGGCAAGGTCGGGTTTGCGACACGCAACCTGATCGAGGACCAACCGATGACCGACGAGATGATGAGCCTGAAGGACCTTGTGGCCAAGAGCGCCGATGCCGACGTGCTGCGCGAGATGATCGGCTTTGCCGCCGAGCGGCTGATGGAGATGGAGGTCGGCGCGCTGACTGGCGCCAGCTACGGCGAGAAGAGTGCCGAG
>JBKDKQ010000007.1:0-2124 GCA_046344875.1 Labrys sp. (in: a-proteobacteria)
GCCGGGGAATGAAGAAAGAGCATCGTTCTTGCGTGAAATCTAAACTCACTGTGTGTTGGATACCAGCGCGATAACTCTTTCAGTCATCATTTTCTTTGAAAATCCGCCTTGCGGGTTTCAATAATGTATTATTTTAGGCCCTACTGCCGGTGAAGCAGTAATTGAATGCTACCGGTTCTACAGCTTGCAGTTTAGCTGCTTCCGGTTTCGGGGTTTTCTCGCTGGCCTTTTTTGAGACAGGCTGTCGCGGGCTCCTACCCCGCCTCGTGCAGGGTGCGATCGATCGGCGGCCCGACGCGGAAATCCGAAAAGGTCACCTCGAACCCTTCGCGCTCGGGCGAACAACACATGATCCCGACCTCGATCGACGGCGTCGGCGCGAGGTAGCCCAGCCGCGTCATCTTCCATCGACCGTCGCCGGGATCGCAGTACTGAACCCGGATCGCCTCGCCATGCCGGGTCAACCGGATCGACAGCGGTCCGGAAGGCGCCTGCAGGGGAAACACTGACCAGTCCGAGTGCCCGTTGGTCACGACGCAGGACAGGAAACAGGCGCCGTCCGTGTATTCGATCCCGGCCTTCACCCAATGCGTCTCGTCCGCCCGGATCATGAGACCGGCCTGATCGTAGAGCGCCTCGTAACGGCCATCGAAGCGGACGGATGCTGTGAAGTCGCCGCTCACCGTCCGGTGCAAGAAGTGCCCGCTGTGGCGCCGGAAGCCGTAGAACGTATCGTGCCAGAAGTCGGTCGCGCCGGCGGTCTTCACCGCAATCGCGCCGTCCTCTTGCGAGCAGGCCATGGGCGGGTTCAGCCAGGTCATCGCGTCGAAACCGATCGTATCCACGACGGCAAACTCCCTGTGTTCGCGTACCGTTCGAACCGATGACGCCGGCCCGGTCACGCCACGCGATCGCCGCAGCGGCGCCGAACAGCCATCGACCCTTGGCACCGTACCGTGAGAGTGTGACCGGAACCAGAAGTTCTGCCGAGACAAGGGCCGGGGTGAGACCGGCCGCGTCACGACGACAGGACGGCCGCGCTCATACCCCTGGCGAGTTCTTCCTCGCCCATGAGGACGACATCCGCACCGAGTTTGCGCAGGTAGTCGACGGCTTCCGGGCTGTGCGCCCGCGCGATGACGCGGACACCGGCGTTCGCCGCCTTTGCCGCCTCCACCAGTCGTCCTGCCTCGAAAGCATCCGGAATCGCGGTCACGAGATAGCGCGCCTGACCCAGGTTCAGCCTTGCAAGCATGGCCGGTTCGCCGCCGGTGCCGACGAAGGCCTCGACATCCTTCGGAAGGTCCCCTTCGATCTTCGCGCGATCTTCCTCCACGACCAGGAGCGGCAGCTTCTTTGCAACAAGCGCCGCTCCGACGGCGGAGCCGACACGCCCGTAGCCGACAAGGACCACATGGCCGGAAAGAGCGGTCGCATGATCCTCGACAGCGGGTGGCGCCGGGGCGGCGGCCGGAACGTCCGGCCCCGGCGGGTGCGAGTCCTTTGCTGTCAGCCGATCGATCGCGATAAACATCAGCGGATTCACCAGGATCGACAAAATCGACCCTGCGACCACCAGGTCCCGCGCTTCCGGCGGGACGATTGCCAGATTGACGGCCAGAACGATCAGGATGAACGAGAATTCCCCGATCTGCGCCAGGCTCGCCGAGATGGTGAGCGCCACACCGTTCGGATGCCCGAAGGCCCGGACGATCAGATAGGCCGCGGCCGACTTTCCGAAGGCGATAATCGCGAACGTGGCCAGGACCGCGAGCGGCTGGCTGACGAGAACCGCGGGGTTGAAGAGCATGCCCACGGACACGAAGAACAGGACCGCGAAGGCGTCTCGCAACGGCAGGGTTTCCTTTGCCGCCTGAGAACTCAACGGGGATGACCCGGTCTCGACTCTCCAATCACTCTCCTGGGAGCGAAGCACCTGGCGCCGGCGAACGTCGCGGTGTCGCTTCCGTCCAGGCCCCTTAGCTGACATTCGCCAGATGGACGCCGGTATGAGGAAAATCTGCCGTTGTTTTGGGATTTTTACAAGCGGGTTCCGACGCCGGCCAGCCTTCTGCCCGTGTCCAGGCGCTGGCGTGGGTTGGTGAGCAGGAAGACACCGAATTC
>JBKDKQ010000008.1:0-3185 GCA_046344875.1 Labrys sp. (in: a-proteobacteria)
CCCTGGAACACCCGGATGGTCACGGCCGACTGCGAATCTTCCGCCGTCGAGAACACCTGGCTCTTCTTGGTCGGGATCGTCGTGTTGCGATCGATCAGGCGGGTGAACACGCCACCCAGCGTCTCGATGCCGAGGCTGAGCGGAGTGACGTCGAGCAGCAGCACGTCCTTGACGTCGCCCTGCAGCACGCCGGCCTGAACCGCCGCGCCGATCGCGACGACCTCGTCCGGGTTCACGCCCTTGTGCGGCTCCTTGCCGAAGAACTGCTTCACGACTTCCTGGATCTTCGGCACGCGGGTCATGCCGCCGACGAGGACCACCTCGTCGATCTGACCGGCGGCGAGGCCGGCATCCTTCAGCGCGGCCTTGCACGGGCCGATCGTCTTCTGGATCAGGTCATCGACCAGCGCCTCGAACTTGGCGCGGGTGAGCTTCATCGTCAGATGCTTCGGACCGGTGGCGTCGGCGGTGATGAAGGGCAGGTTGATCTCGGTCTGCGCCGTCGACGACAGCTCGATCTTGGCCTTTTCCGCCGCTTCCTTCAGGCGCTGGAGAGCGAGCTTGTCCTTCTTCAGGTCGATGCCCTGCTCGCGCTTGAACTCGTCCGCCAGGTACTCGACCAGGCGCATGTCGAAGTCCTCGCCGCCGAGGAAGGTGTCGCCGTTCGTCGATTTCACCTCGAACACGCCGTCGCCGATCTCGAGGATCGACACGTCGAAGGTGCCGCCGCCGAGGTCATAGACCGCGATCGTGCCGCTCTTCTTCTTGTCGAGGCCATAGGCGAGCGCCGCCGCCGTCGGCTCGTTGATGATGCGCAGCACCTCGAGACCGGCGATCTTGCCGGCATCCTTGGTGGCCTGGCGCTGGGCGTCGTTGAAATAGGCGGGAACCGTGATGACGGCCTGCGTCACCGGCTGGCCGAGATGGGCCTCCGCGGTCTCCTTCATCTTGATCAGCGTGAAGGCGGAGATCTGCGAGGGCGAATAGCTCTTGCCGTCGGCCTCGACCCAGGCGTCACCGCCCGGCGCGCGGACGATCTTGTAGGGGACGAGGTCCTTGTCCTTCTTCGTCATCGGGTCGTCATAGGTGCGACCGATCAGGCGCTTGATCGCGAAGAAGGTGCGCTCCGGATTGGTCACCGCCTGCCGCTTGGCGGGCTGGCCGACGAGGCGCTCGCCATCATCGGTGAAAGCCACGATCGAGGGCGTCGTGCGCATGCCCTCGGAGTTCTCGATGACCTTGGCGGTCGTGCCTTCCATGACGGCAACGCACGAATTGGTCGTGCCGAGGTCGATGCCGATAACCTTGCCCATATGCTTCTTCCTTTGTGTTCGGCGGACCAGCGCGCCCCGTCACCAGCGACGCCCATGCCGTTTCCGGACCGGTCCCCATCGGAAAATCCCGCCCCCATCAGGGCTTGAGGGCTATATATGGAGCAGGTTTTCGCGTCGCAAGGCACGGCCCCCTCGCGGCGCGATTTCATGCCCCGTTTCGTCGCCGACCGAAGCGGGATAGGAGGGGAGAGACGAGGCCCGCCGCCGCCGAAAACCGGACACCTTCATGCGTCTCATTCCCGGCCATCTCGACCGCACCGCGCAGGAAGCGCTGCTCGAAACCCTGCGCGGCGTCATCAAGGCCGCGCCCTTGTTCACGCCGCGCATGCCGCGCACCGAAAAGCCGTTCTCCGTTCGCATGACCAATTGCGGTCCGCTCGGCTGGGTGTCGGACAAGAACGGCTATCGGTACCAGGAAACCCATCCCGAGACCGGCCGCCCCTGGCCCGCCATTCCGGCGGCCCTTCTCGAGATGTGGTCGAGCCTCGCGCGCTACCCGCATCCACCGGAAGCCTGCCTCGTCAATTTCTACACCTCCGATGCCCGCATGGGCCTGCACCAGGATCGCGACGAAGCCGATTTCGCCGCCCCCGTCCTGTCGGTCTCGCTCGGCGACACCTGCCTCTTTCGCATCGGCGGGCTCGAGCGCGGGTCCCCGACCCGCTCCTTCCGCCTCTCCTCGGGCGACGTCATGCTGCTCGAAGGCGAAACCCGGCTCGCCTTTCACGGCGTCGACCGGCTCTATCCCGGCACCTCGACGCTGCTCAAGGACGGCGGACGGATCAACCTGACGCTGCGCCGCGTGACGAAGCCGGATTGAGGGGCCGTGGCAGCCTCGAATAACAGTCCGACCACCGACGACCGGCTTGCATCCGGAACCGCCTTGTACTGCAATCGAATACCGTCCTGATCCTTGTTTGGATCGGTGTTTCAGCAGGAAGGCTCTGTCGATGAGCAAGACCGGAAACGACTGGCTGACGCTTCACCGGGTGCGCTTCGCGTCCTCACGCGATGGCACCAACGCGCCGCTGCCGGGACCGTCGCAGGCCCGCGCCTGGCGCTTTTATCCGTCCTCGCCACTGAATGAGGCGGGGATGCGCACCAATGTCTCCGATGTCTGGGGCGGCATCGGTATCCATGACACGAAATCGGATGCCGAGGCGGCGCTGGACGCGATCAAGACGCTTCCCTGGTACGCAGAGACGGTCGAGCGCTGGCACGCCCTGCTGCTGCCGGTGCGCCACCATGGCGAAACCAATTGGCGGGGGACGCTCAGCGACGCGACGCTTGCCTGCGCGGCCGATGATCCGGGTGGCCCGCTCGTCGTCATCACCTCGGCGGGCTTCAACGCGCCCGGTCCTGCCGACATGCCCCGCATCGCCGATTTCAACCGGCGGGTCGAACAGGTGAAGTTCGCCTACCGCACCCTGCCGGGCAACCGTGTCTCCGACGTCTTCAGCGGCGCCCGCGTCGACGGCCATGACGGGATGACCGTCACGCTCTGGGCCGATGTGCCGGCGATGATGGCGGCTGCTTACAAGGACGGCGTGCATCGCGAGCAGATGGATCTGCACCGCGCCGCCGCGATGATCGACCGCAGTTCCTTCACGCGCAATCGGGTGCTCGCCGCGACTGGCACCTGGGACGGCGTGGCGATCGCGTAACACCAACGCTTTCCCCCCGCATCGCGGGGAGATAGAAGCGCGCCCTCCGGTGACGTCCCTTGGAGTGGTGTAGGAGCGGACGCCGCGAGGCGGCCATCGTCGATCTTCGCGTAGGGTTCGGTTTGCGAAGCTGAACCTGACGAGGAAGACGACGATGACCGACGACAGAATGGCGCTGATCGAGTTG
>JBKDKQ010000009.1:0-24893 GCA_046344875.1 Labrys sp. (in: a-proteobacteria)
GGAGGCTTGGCGTAGAGACTACAACGAGGTCCGGCCCCACAGCGCGATCGGCAACAAGGCGCCGATTGCGCTCATGAATGGCTCCCCGGCAACCCCGCCGGGATGAGCCTTAACCCCGGAAAATTCCAGCCACGGCTGGCCCAAAATCGGGTAGCGCTTCAAGCGAGTTTTACAGTTCCGTGTGATGGACGAATTTATCGGTTGCGGTTCTTTATGTTTAGCTTACACTAAACGATATGAAAAAAGCATCGAAGCCCGCACCCGCCGCCGACCCCGCCAGGAAGCAGGCGGTGATCTATGCCCGTGTCTCCTCCAAGGAACAGGAGAAGGAAGGCTTCTCGATCCCAGCGCAGTTGAAGCTACTCAAGGAATATGCGGCGGCGAACTGTTTCACAGTGGAGCAGGAATACATCGACGTTGAAACCGCCAAGCTGACCGGCCGTACTGCCTTCGGCGAAATGGTGGCCTATCTCAAGGCGCACCCCGCCATCCGCGTGATGCTGGTCGAGAAGACCGACCGGCTCTATCGCAACCTCAAGGATTGGGTGACAGTCGATGAACTCGACGTGGAAATGCACTTCGCAAAGGAAGGCGTGGTGCTGTCCCGCGAGTCGCGATCCTCGGAAAAGTTCATGCACGGCATCAAGGTGCTGATGGCGAAGAACTATATCGACAATCTGTCCGAGGAAACGCGCAAGGGCATGACCGAGAAGGCGGCGCAGGGTTTGTGGCCTTCGAACGCGCCGCTCGGCTATCGCAACGTGACGCGCGAGGATGGCCGCAAGATCATCGTGCCCGACGAGGCGATAGCGCCGATCATCCGCAAGATGTTCGAATGGTATGCATGGGGCGACCTCTCTACGCAGGAAGTGACGAAGAAGGCGCGGGCGGCGGGCCTCGTGTTCAAGAAGACTGGCGCTCGCATTCCGAAAAGCACCGTCGCGACAATCCTGCGCAACCGCATCTACACCGGGCGCTTCGATTGGGACGGCAAGACCTATCAGGGCCGCTACGAGGCCATCGTGCCGACCGAGCTATGGGAACGGGTGCAGGACGTGATGGACGGGCGCAATGCGCGCGGCGCGAAGAAGGGCAGGCGGGATTTCGCCTTCTCGGGCCTTATCGCCTGCCACGCCTGCGGTTGCGCCGTGGTCGGCGAGATCAAGAAGGAGCGCTACGTCTATTACCATTGCACCGGCTATGCCGATAAGTGCCAGGGCAAGCCCGCCGACTGCCGCCGCAAATATGTGCGCGAGGAAGTACTCGAAGCACAGTTCACCGAACTGCTCGGGCGGCTGCGATTCGATGACGAGGTGCTGGAATGGGTGCGCGATGCCCTTCACGCCAGCCACGCCAACGAGCGCAGCGAGCACGACAAAGCGATCAAGCGGCTTGAGGCCGAGGCGAAGCGGCTGAATGATCGCATTCACGCTATGTATGTCGATAAGCTCGACGGGCTGGTCGATTCCGCCTTCTTCGAAAAAATGTCGAACCAGTGGCGCGAGGAGCAAGAACGCTGCCAGCGTGAGATCGAACGGCACCGGAATGCCGACAAATCCTATCTTTCCGAGGGAATCGCGCTTCTCGAACTGGCGCGGGACGCCCAAAGGCTGTTCGCGAGGCAGGAACCGCGCGAAAAGCGCCGCCTGCTCGATTTTCTACTATCGAACTGCACTTGGTACGACGGGAAGGTGGTCGCCACTTTCCGGCAACCCTTTGATATGCTTGCAGAAAAAATTGTCGAGAGCCTAAACGAAAACGCGCCCGGTATCCGTTCCGAGCGCGTTTCTGAAAAATGGCTCCGCGAGTTGGACTCGAACCAACGACCAGGCGATTAACAGTCGCCTGCTCTACCAACTGAGCTATCGCGGAACAGGATCGAACCTGCGGTGCGCCGTCTATCAACATCGACCGGACTTGCCAAGCCCTTTTGTACGTCGTTCCGCTGACCCGTGTATGGCCTTGGTGACACACCGTGCACCAATCCCGGGAAGAACCGGCGCGTCTGGTCCGACAAGGGGTCGCGCGCCTTGACACCCGGCACCCCCCTCGCCACCTAATTGCCATCGAAGCATGGCGTGCTCACACCGAGGCGCTTGAGATTCGACGATCGCAGTGCGCGCGGCAGGCGCGATGAACCTCCGCAAGCGCCCTTGTCCGTACGCCGCCACTTTCGGGGCGTGACGGGCCAAGAAAGGAAAAGTCCATGACGTCTTCCAAAACACGACCCCTCGGTGCCGGCGGCGCCATCGACACCTATCCGGTGCTCCCGCTGCGGGACATCGTCGTGTTTCCGCACATGATCGTGCCGCTTTTCGTCGGTCGCGAAAAGTCGATCCGCGCCCTGGAAGAGGTGATGCGCACGGACCGTCACATCCTGCTCGCGACGCAGATGAACGCGTCGGAGGACGATCCCGCGCCGGAGGCCATTTACAAGGTCGGTACGCTCGCGACGGTTCTCCAACTGCTGAAGCTGCCCGACGGGACCGTGAAGGTGCTGGTCGAGGGCGCGCAGCGTGCGAGCATCCGCTCCTACATCCCGCGCGAGGAGTATTTCGAGGCGGAAGCCATGGTGCTCGCCGACGAGACGAGTGAGCCGGTCGAGGCGGAGGCGCTGGCGCGTTCCGTGGTGTCCGAGTTCGAGAGCTATGTGAAGCTCAACAAGAAGGTTTCGCCGGAAGTCGTCGCCGCAGTGACGCAGATTGATGACTACTCCAAGCTCGGTGACACGGTCGCCTCGCATCTCGCGGTGAAGATCCCGGAGAAGCAGGCCGTGCTCGAAATCCTGTCGGTGCCGGCGCGCCTCGAGAAGGTGCTCGGCCTGATGGAGAGCGAGATCTCGGTTCTGCAGGTCGAAAAGCGCATCCGCTCGCGCGTCAAGCGCCAGATGGAGAAGACGCAGCGCGAGTACTACCTGAACGAGCAGATGAAGGCCATCCAGAAGGAACTCGGCGACGAGGAGGGCAAGGACGAGCTCGGCGAACTCGAGGCACGCATCAAGGACAGCAAGCTGACCAAGGAGGCCCGCGAAAAGGCGCAGGCCGAGATGAAGAAGCTGCGCCAGATGTCGCCGATGTCGGCGGAGGCGACCGTCGTCCGCAACTACCTCGACTGGCTGCTGTCGCTGCCGTGGGGTGACAAGTCGCGGATCAAGAAGGACCTCGCTCATGCGCAGGAGACGCTCGACGCGGACCATTTCGGCCTGGAGAAGGTCAAGGACCGCATCGTCGAGTATCTCGCGGTGCAGTCGCGCGCCAACAAGCTGACGGGTCCGATCCTGTGCCTCGTCGGCCCGCCCGGCGTCGGCAAGACCTCGCTCGGCAAGTCGATCGCCAAGGCGACCGGCCGTGAGTTCGTGCGCATGTCGCTCGGTGGCGTGCGCGACGAGGCCGAGATCCGCGGTCATCGCCGCACCTATATCGGCTCGATGCCCGGCAAGGTCATCCAGTCGATGCGCAAGGCCAAGAAGCAGAATCCGCTCTTCCTGCTCGACGAGATCGACAAGATGGGCATGGATTTCCGCGGCGACCCGTCCTCGGCCCTGCTGGAGGTGCTGGATCCGGAGCAGAACGCGACGTTCAACGATCATTACCTCGAGGTCGACTACGACCTGTCGAACGTGATGTTCGTGACGACGGCGAACACGCTCAACATCCCGCCGGCGCTTCTCGACCGCATGGAGATCATTCGCATCGCCGGTTACACCGAGGATGAGAAGGTCGAGATCTCGCGGCGCCATCTTCTGCCGAACGCGGTCAAGAAGCATGGCCTCAAGGCCAAGGAGTTCTCGATCGACGACGACGCCCTGCTGACGCTGATCCGCCGCTACACGCGGGAGGCCGGCGTGCGCAATCTCGAACGCGAGATCTCGACGCTTGCCCGCAAGGCGGTGAAGGAGATCCTGCTGTCGAAGAAGAAGTCCGTTCGGGTCAACGAAAAGGTGCTGGCCGACTTCCTCGGCGTGCCGCGCTATCGCTACGGCGAGGCGGAACTCGAGGATCAGGTCGGTGCTGTCACCGGTCTGGCCTGGACCGAGGTCGGCGGCGAGATCCTCACCATCGAAGCCGTGCCCATGCCGGGCAAGGGCAAGATGACGGTCACGGGCAACCTCAAGGACGTGATGCGCGAGTCGATCTCGGCAGCGGCCTCCTATGTCCGCTCGCGGGCCGTCGACTTCGGCATCGAGCCGCCGCTCTTCGATCGGCGCGACGTCCATGTGCACGTGCCGGAAGGCGCGACGCCGAAGGACGGACCGTCGGCCGGCATCGCGATGGCGACCGCCCTTGTGTCCGTCATGACCGGCATCGCGGTGCGCCGCGACGTCGCCATGACGGGTGAGGTGACGCTGCGCGGCCGGGTGCTGCCGATCGGCGGGTTGAAGGAAAAGCTGCTGGCGGCGCTGCGCGCCGGCATCAAGCTGGTCCTGATCCCGCAGGAGAACGCCAAGGACCTCGCGGAGATCCCGGACAACGTGAAGAAGGGCCTGGAGATCATCCCGGTCTCGCGGATGGACGAGGTGCTGCGCCATGCCCTGGTTCGGATGCCGGATCCCATCGTCTGGGACGAGGAAGCCGCATCGCGTGTGAAGGCGCCGGCCATCTCGGATGACGACACGTCCGGCGTGATGGTCGCCCACTGAACCACAAAGGAAACGGCAAAGGGCGCGGATCGTCTCCGCGCCCTTTTGCTTGTGGGTTGCCTGTCACCCCGGCGCGGCTTATGGAAGCGGCGAGGGCGGTTAGCTCAGTTGGTAGAGCGTCTCCTTTACACGGAGAGGGTCGGCGGTTCGAGCCCGTCACCGCCCACCAAAACCACTTGCAATATCAATAGCTTGCAAGGGCGAGGTTTTGGGTGCATCGCAGCAAATACGAACGGATTGGAAACGGAACGACCGTTTCCGAAGGGAAATTGGCACAAAATTGACACAGCGGTTTCGCGGTTCGTTCTGTCCGAAACCCTAATTGACGCATGAATGCAGTCGGTGGTTCACTTCACGCCATGCCACTTCCGGTACCGACGAATGATTCCATTGATGACGAGCGGCCGTATCGTCCGCCGTTCCGGATCACGTCGATTGGGCTGAACTCGCTCTTGAACTATTGCGGTCGCGCGTCGATGAGCCAGCAGCAACTGGCGCTCTTGCAGTCCGACGACAGGCCGCAGGACGTGCCGGTCTTCTACTCCGGGAGCATCGAACTATTGAAGCAGCCGTGCGTGTCGATCGTCGGTGCGCGCGAAGTGTCTCGCGAGGGCGCGATGCGTGCCAGGCGGCTTGCGCGCGAGCTGATCCAACGCGGCGTTGTGGTGGTGAGCGGATTGGCGCGTGGCGTCGATGCGGCGTCCCACGAAAGCGCGATCGAGGCCGGTGGACGCACGATCGCCGTGATCGGCACTCCCGTCGACAAGGTCTATCCGGTCGAGAATGCCGCACTCCAGGAAGAGATCTACAGCCATCACCTTCTCGTCTCACCGTTCCCGATTGGAGAGCCGACGCGACGTCATAACTTCCCCAAGCGCAATCGCGTCATGGCAGCGCTCTCTGATGCGACGGTCATCATTGAGGCGTCGGACACGTCAGGGACATTGCATCAGGCGGCCGAGTGCCAGCGCCTGGGCCGTTGGCTTTTCATCACGAAATCGGTTGTCGAAGACGAGCGGCTGACCTGGCCTCGAAAGTTCCTGAGCCACAGCAAGACCGTGGTGCTCTCGTCGACGACGGACATACTGGAGCGCATCATTCGATGAAGATTTGCGTTTTTGGACGCTACAGAGCCACCGACGGCACCGAAATTGTCGACAAAACCACCAAGGGTGCATACTACGCGACGATCAAGATCAAAAAGGCGATCAAAGGTGAAACGATCAATGGCTTCTCCGACATTAGAGTCGGGTCGCAGTCGGTTAGACTGGACGCAAATTCTCGCGATCGTTTCTTGAAAGCTCTCTGGACCGAAATAGCGAACGATCTCTGCAGCCACTGGAACCGCGAAGTTGCGCTTGTACCCATTCCCGGCAGCACTGTCGTCGACCCAGATCAGAGCGATTTCCGGAACGCCGAATATGCGGAAGCAATCGCGGCGGCATCCAACGGCATGATCAAAGTGTCGCGCGCACTCCATTGGGACTCGGTTCAGGAAAAGCAGCGCGCCGACAGCGGACCGAGACGGATGGAAGCTAGGTTACGGCACATGATCGCTAAACGAATGCCGAAGCTCCCTGTTCTTTTGTTCGACGACGTCATGACCTCCGGTTCAACGCTGCAGGCCGCCGAAGCCCTCCTCATGAGCAAGAACGTGGCAGTGCTTGGGGCGGTTGTTGTGTTGAAAGCGGACAGCGTGAATGAGCCACGTCTCGGCTTTGAGGTCATCGACCCAGCCGACGACTTCTTCAATTGGCCTACTTCGTAGTCCGCTCGATCCGCTCCACGCGTTTCTCGAACAGCATCGATCGCCTAGTCGCGCATCAGTCTCTGTGGGTGTGCCATGGTGCTCACCCCTAATGTCCCGGCGTCCAGAGGAACGCGGCCAGCTTGCTCATCAACGCGCCGGCGCCACCGGCGAGCGCGATCGCCCCGATCGTCAACATCCGCGCGCCCTCGATTTTGTTGCGGAACGCCGAAATCGCAGCATTGGCCGCCGCCGCAGCGTCCGTCGCGGCCTTGATCGCTGCCCTGGTGTCGGAGGCCTGCTCGCGCAAAGCCTCCTTCAGTTCGGCGATCTGGTGGCTCATCTGCTCGTGCGCGCGGTCCATTCGATCAACCATGTCGCGGCGCTGCACCGAGCCGTGTTCGACGGCGTTAGCGTGGGCTGTCTCGATGCGAGCGAGGCGCTCGGCAACGGTCATGGAGGGCGACATGGGAGTCTCCGTGTCTGATGTTAGGGGATGCGGGGTACTCACTGAGCGGATGGGCTGGCGTAGTCCTTGACGATCGCGCCGTACCAGGCCGAGGCGTCGTTTAGACGCCGGTTCGCGCGTGCCGCAGCTGCTCGGTTCTGTGCTGCGACAAGCCGTGCATCGGTGCCTGACTGAACTGGAGGCAGCGGCACGGGTCGCAGCCATTCCGGCGGAGGCGGGAGGGCACGCTCGATCGGTGGTTTACTTGATGGCGCGCAGCCTGCGAGCATCGTCGTCATCGAGACGGCAAGCGCCGTCAGAGCGTGCCTCAAGTGCATGGCGGAAGTCCTCGATCAGTGTTTCGTTCTCGGTTGCCGCACGCTCGGCGCTCTGCGCCCGCTCGGTCGCGAGTGCGGCCGCGCGCCGTGAGATCGCGAGGTCCTTCGACAGGGCCTCGACCTGCGCCTGAAGCGCTGCGGTCTGACACTCGCTCACCGCCTGGTCGCGACCGCGCAGCCAGCCGATCGCGAAGGCGGCCGTCACGGCGAAGAGACCGACGCCGGCCATGAGAAGCCAGCGTTGCAGTTGGGGTGCGATCAACGCCCACATGGCGCTATTCCGTCGGCTCTGTCGGGGGAGGCGGGGCGGAACCGCGCTGCGCCAGCACGCGCAGATCCATGTGACCGACGCCGGTATAGATCCCGAGCACGGCCGCGATGAGCAGCACCATGGGATCGATGACGGCGCGCACGAGATCGGCATCGCCGAGATAGATCGGCCAGACGATCACGGCCCAGGCGAGGACAAAGGTCGCGATGACGGAGCGACGCGAGAACCGTCGGGAGGGTTTGGGGATCGAGGGCTTCGTCATGGTCTCACTCCTCGTTCGTGGAGACCGGAGCGCCGGTCGCGTTGAGCGTCACAGGCCGCACATTGTCCGGCTGTTTGACCCGCCACGGCGATCGACGGGCGGCCTTCATGCGGACGCGCGCGATCCGCACAATCGAGACCTGATCGCCCTGGTTGCCGCCGAGGACGTGGAAGTGGCTGGCATCCTCGCCGACATAGAGACCGACATGTCCGCCGCTCTGCCGGGAGAAGGTGAGGACATCACCCAGCATCGGCTGATCGGACTTGGTCCCGAAGGTGCCCCAGTTCAGCGCCCACAACGGGCTGTCGGGGACGGACCATCCCGCGCGCTTGGCGATCACCGCAAGGAATAATCCGCACCACGCGGTGGCATCACTGCGGTACACATCGTCGAGACCGCACTCCTTGGCCCAGCCGAGGATCAGCGGGTTCGAGCCGGTGCCGACGACCTCCTTGACCCCGTGGAGGGCGAGCGCCTCGCGCAGGATCCTTGGGCCCGGCTCGTCATTGAGCCACGCATAGGCTTTCGGCAACTCACGCATGGCGAGTTCTCCCGTTGTTCAGTTGTTGTGAGTGGGGGGGATGGGGCGCCCTAGCGGGCGAGGCGCATGTCGAAGCGCGACGAGGGCGCCTGCATTACACAGGCGCCCTCGAAACAATGCATGTGGTTGAGGTCAGTGCGGCTTTTCGTTCAGGAGTTCGGAGAGCCTGAGCAAGCCCTTACCGGTGACGAGCGCGCGGGTGGCGACACGCTCATTGCCCTGACTGTCGATGTAGACGTGTTCGCGGTGTTCCATGTAGCCCGACTCAATCTTCTCTTGCCGGGCGATCCAGCTTTGGTTCCCGGCGCGCTTGTAGATCCACGACCGCGAGCTCATGAACCGGAACAGGTGCTGAGGCGACACCTTGAGCGTCTTCGCTGCGTCGGTGATCGCCATCGCCCCGATCGAAGCCTCCAGCCGGTCCATCTTCTCCAGTCGCTCGCCCTGGATGGCGAGCTTGGCATCCCGATCCGCGACCTGTTCCTGAAGGTGGCTCATGACCCCGAGAATCGTGCGCGGATCGGAGAAGTCCACCACGAGGCGCGGCTTGCGGAGTTCCGCCTCCATCGCGTTGAACGCCTCGATGTAGGCCAGCTTGAACTTGAGCGCCTTGGCTCCGGTGAAGCCCATCGCGAGGAGCGTGAAGCCGTCGCGCGTCATGTCGAAATACCGGTGCTGCTGCGACCCGGTCGTTTCGAGCGTGTAGACCCCCTGCGCAAAATTGCGCAGGGGTAGCGACGGCTCATTCCGGATCAGGTTGTCGATATCCCGAAGCACGTCGCGATGGTTCTTCCCGAAATAGTCGGCCACGTCGCGGCTGTTGGCGAACACCTCGCCGTCGCGGTTGGTGACGATGGGGCGACGGGCGCCCTCGGAGAGTTCAAACTTCTTGGCAGGCTCGTTCATTGTCGTTGTTCCTCAAGCCAGTCGATCAAGAGCGTTGGCGAGCGAGAAGAGGGCGGTCGCGTGCCTCTCCTCGTATCCGGTGCGTTCGATGTGCTCCGCGACGTGACGGGCCATCAGGGCCGCACCACGCACGGTCTCTGGTTCGGTGCGATAGACACTTTCCCAAGCCGCCCATTCGGCATCAGCGAGCGCGGCGTGCTCGGGCTCAAGGTCGGGATCGGCGTGCGAGGCGCAGAACACCTCGAATGCTTCCAGCGCGGCCCTGTGCCGGGCGATGACGTCGAGCGCGATGTCACTCACGGGCGGTGCCAGCGCAGCGGCGGCGACGAACGCGGAGCCGTAGAACACGACCCCGCGCCGTGACGGTGGTGCAATGCTTGTGGTACTGTCGTGGTCAGCCATGACCTGAACTCCAGAGGTTCGGTTGCGGTTAGGGCTGACACGGTGTTGGTAGCGCCTTGTCAGCCCGCTACGTTTTCAATATCGTAAATTTATGGATGGGTTGTCAATATTGAAAACCGACAAATCGAAAGGCGGCCGACCTCGCGTCGATGCGACGCCCGTGATGGTTCGCCTTTCGCCATCCCTTTTGTCTCACGTTGACTCCTGGATTGCGTCTCAGCCTGACCCCAAGCCGTCCCGTCCCGAGGCGATCCGGCGTCTGATCGCCCTGGCATTGGGGGACGAGCGCGACAGCTGACGCCGCCTCACTGCGCCGTCGCCTCGAGGAACGCCTTGTTGAACGTCTTGATGATCTCGTCCTCGGTTGCCTTGAGGTCGGTCATCGTCGACTGGAACGTGGCGCGGTCGATCTGCCCGCGCTCATAGGCCCGGCGCGCCGCATCGCGACGCGACCGGATGCCAGACATGGCCTTGCCGGCGGTCTTGGCAGGCTTGACCATCCGAAGAAGCCCCGCATTGTCGCTGGCTTCGCGCTGCGCGGCCTCGGTATCGCCTTCGCGGGCATAGCGCTTCACGTAGTCCTCGATCGCCAGGACCTCCGCCCGTCGCTCGTAGAATGCGGCTTTGTCGTACCAGGCCGGCTTCGAGCCATAGACCTTGCGGAAGAACGGGATGTCGTTTGCCGTCACCTCGCTCGTCGGGTCTGCCATCTTCAGCACGGTGTTCAGCGACCGGGCGTAGAAGGTGCCCGCCGCACCGGTCGCGACGCCGAACATGTACTCCAGCGTTTCAGGCGAGACGTCGATCGCGCCGGGCTTCACCTGATCGCCGCCGGTGAGATCCGTCAGTGCCTCGGTGACAGTGCGCCAGATCGGGCTGACCGAAGACCAATAGCGCTGCGCATCCGGCAACGGGGTGTCATAGGCCGGTTGATCCGGCATGATAGGGCGATCGGCAAAGTCGCGGTTGCGGGAAAGATCGACGATCGGATCTACGACGGTCGGCGCGATCAGGTTGAGGAGGCTCGACGCCCCGCCGACGGGATTGAAGGACTCGATCGCGGCGACGCCGAGATCGCCAGCCACCTCAAGCGCCGGTCTGCCGAAGACGCCTTCGATCGCGCCGCGGCCCATCCCGTAGAACACGTTGTGGCCATAGGGCAGGGGGATCTTGAGATGCTGCCCATCCGTGCCCGGCAGCATGATGATGAGGTTTCGCTGTTTGTCGAAGTCGGAGATCTTCGCGTAGAAGCTCTCGCCGTCGTCATCCTCCTCATCGAGAATCATGTTCATGAGGGTGACGGCCGCCCCGAATGCAGCCACATAGCCCAGTCGCTTGCGCACCGTTGGCGAGCGCATCGAGGTGAGCAATGCGGCCGTGCCCTGGACGCTCGCGTTGAAGAACATGTAGAGCGAGTTCATCGCAGGCCCCGCCGTGCCGCGTCGGCTGAAGTTCACCGTCACGTTCTTCGCGATGCTGGCAGCGCGTGCCGGCGAAAGCCCCATCTTCCGGGCGTTCGCATAGGTCGACAGCCTGATCGCGTTCTCGATCCCGGCATTGACGTTCTCGACCGTGCGACCGACCGCATTCGCCCAGCGGCGCGGATCGACCGCCGATCGTCCAGCGGCCCGCGCCTCGGACTGAAGCCGCGCCTTGATCTGGTCGATGGACTCCGCCTGATTCCAGAACGTCCGACCGCCGGCGTCGATGAACTCGCGATACCACTTGCCCCATTCGCCGGACTCGCGACCCCATTCGCCCTTCATCGAGGCGACGAGGGCCTTCCGGTAGTCCCGGATCGTGCCCTTGATGAGGCCCGGCATGTCGAACTGACCGAGGTTCATCACCGCCGTCTGCACATCCCGGAAGGCGTTCGTGATGACGAACTCGGGATTGTAGGCCGTGTTCACTGCCGACAATGTCCGCGTGATCGCTCCCATCGTCCGGACGAGGATGCCGAGTTCGAGCCCGTGCAGTTTCCGCAGGCCTTCGGCAAGACGCCGCGCTCTCGGGTTGTTGTGGTTAAAGGTGACGCGGTGCGCCTTGCCGTCGATCTTGAGCGAGACCGTGTGGTCTTCCTCCACGCGCGTCAGGGCGCGGACGGGCCGATAGACGACCTGCCCGGTCTTGGAGTCGAAGAGCGGCTTCATCTTGACCGGGTCGGTCTTCCAGAAGTCGTTGTTCGGCGCAGCCTTCGCGAGCTCGTAGAGCGCCTGTCCGACGCGGTTGCGCTCGGCTCGAACAATCGCCTCCTGCGCCTGCATGATGATGTGCGGGATGATGTCGGCCGCCCGGCTCTCGCGACCGAAGGCCGTCCTGCTCTCCGCTCCCTTCACCGTGACACCGCTGCCGCCGAGGTTGGGACGATCATCGACACCGCCGTCGAGCTCCTCGAAGCCGCGCAACGGCACATAGGTCGGGAAGCGTTCGCGCCATCCGATCGCCTGATCCTCCGTCATCAGCCCGGCCTTGACGCGGGTGTCGATCGCGAAGTCGTTGATGGCGTCGACCATGCCGGCCAGCGCCATCATGTCGTCCATCCTGCCGGCGCGTTCGACCCTCGCCATGATGTCGGCCGCCTGCGCATTGCTCATGCCGGAGCCGCCGTCCTCGAATTTCGGGTTGATGCTGGCGATATAGGCGTTCCGCTCCGGCGCGTGCCGCGCATAGAGGAACTCGGACAGGGCCTCCATCGTGATCCCGCGCTCGCGAAGGGCGGTCATCAGCGGGTTCACCATCTCGTCGGCGAGACGATTGATGCGCGGCCCGGTGCGGCCCTCGAAGAGTTCATGCGCCAGATAGGCGTCTTCGCTCTCCAGCAGCGGGCGACCGAGGCGCGCAGTGATCTCGCGCTGCACCTTCTTGAGATCGATCACCGAGTCCTGGAACCAGAACCGCCACTGATCGAGGGTTTCCGAGAGGGCTTCGCGCGAGGTCGCGTTCTTGAGCCTGCCCATGAAGGACTGATTGCCTGTCACGAGCCACTGCGCGAGCGAGCGACGCGGCGCACCGAACGAGACGTCACCGACGAGACCGCCCCGGATGTCCTCGACCGGGTCGAAGGCCATCGCGAACTCGTTGCCAGGCATCGTCGCAGCCTGCGTCGCGCCCCGATCCGCAATCCTCCCCGATCGCGCATCCGCGAACACATCCTCCCACGTCCGGTAGCCCTTGCCGGTGAGGAAGCTGCGCAGCCGTTTCAGCATCGCACCAAGACGGGTGAAGGCGAGGCGCACACCGATCGGCAGGATCCGAGCGGCCTCGCTGCGATCCTTTTCCGTCGACCAGATCGCGAAGGCCTCCGCCTCGACCTCGCGATCGGCCATGCCATTCACATCGACCTGGCTGCGAAGGCGTGACGCGATCAGGGCGCGCATCGCCTTGTGCCCGTTGGCGAGCGCGGCCTTCTCCTTGTCGGTCAGGAAGCGCGTCTGCAGGCGATGGAAGGACTCATGGTAGGCGACACGCCGACCATTGGTGATGTCGAGCGCGACCGTGATCGCATCCGTATGCGGAAGATAGAAGCCGGCCGCACGGAACGGTTCGGCGCTCTTCGACCATGCCGCAGCACCCGACGATCCGGCCGGGACGACGATCGTGTCCATGGTGTTGAAGGACGGAAGGCCCGCGACGAGACCGATGATGCGACCCACTTCCGCGAGCTCCTCCGCAGACAGCCGAGGTGCCGGGCCGGTGTCGGCGCTGTCCCAACCGGTGGGTGCGGCGGAGAACTGGGCGTCGGTGTCCGGTCCCATCTGCGTCGGACCAGCATCGGCCTCCGCCGTCTTGTTCGGATCCTTCGGTCGCAGCGCTGCCGCCAGTTCCACGAGCCGGCGCTTCGCCTCGATCAATCGCGCTGCCTTCGGGAACGGACGCTCAACAGCCTGATCGGTAAGGCGCGCGATCTCATCCTTGATGTTCTTGATCTGCGCGGGCGCGGCTTCCGCCATGCCCGGGATGTCGCGGGGAGGGCGCTCCCAGCGCGCGATCAGGCCGAGCGGGTCGCTGTCCTCAAGAAGCAGGAAGGAGCGCGTGAAGTATCGCCCCTTGCCCTCCATGTAGGGGACGACCTCGAGCCCGTCTGCCGTTCGGCGGACCTCGGCGCGCATCTTCAGACCGGCGAGATCGCCCAGCTTCCAGACCGTCGGTGTCGAACTCCAGACCTGCCGTCCGGCATTGTTCATCCAGTGCCGAAGCGCAATGCCTGCGTCTTCGCGCTTCGTGAACGGCTCGGCGCGGAACGACAGGACGACACTGAACCTGTCACCCGCCGTGTCGGTGATGGAAGCCGCATCGGCTTCGAGCTTTGTGCGGTTCTCCTCAAGCGACGCCAGCCGTGACCGTGCAGCCTGAAGGTTCGCGGCGGCCGTGCGGATGGTGCGGAGGTGGTTGCGTTCGAGGTTTTCGAGATCGCGGACCTCTTTGGTCAGTTCCGCGTGCTCCATGATCCGAGGATCGCCGGATGCCGCCGCCTTGAGCGTAGCGGCCTCGGGGAGGGGATCGTCGATGTCCTCAGCCGATCGGATACCGCGCGCACCGGCCTTGATCTGACTGATGAACTTCGCCTTGCGCTCAAGGGTCTGCCACATGAAGCTGTCGAAGGACCGACGTGTCACGTAGCGATAGATCTCGACCTCGGGGTTCTCGTTGCCCTGACGGATGATGCGACCGTCGCGCTGCTCGACCTCGGCCGGCTTCCACGGTGCATCGATGTGATGCATGGCGATCAGCTTGCGCTGCACGTTCGTGCCGACGCCCATCTTGCCCGTCGAGCCCAACAGGACTCGGACCTCGCCAGAGCGCACCTTCTTGAACAGGGCGCCTTTCTTCACGTCGTCGGTGGCCTCGTGGATGAAGGCGATCTGTTCCCGTGGCACACCCCTCGCGACCAGACGCTCCCGGATGTCCTCGTAGAGGTTGAAGCGGGTCGCGTAGAGGATTGAAGACTCGATATCGGCCTCAGCTTCTTCGTCATCCTCCATCTGTGTTTCGGGTTTGGTCTCAGCCGCCAGGGCGGACCCCTGAGCCGTGCGGGCAGAGGGAACGCCCATGTCGAGGAACACGATCTGCGCGAGCGCCGGATCCTTGCCGGTCTTCCAGAGCCGGTGGATGTTGTCGACAGCCTTCGCGATCTTGCCGTCAGGGTTCAGTGTCGCGCCGGCGACCAGAAGCCGCCCGTCGATCGCGACCTTCCGACCCTCGGACACGATCTTGAGCATGTTGTCGCCGCCCTTCTCGACGCGCTTGCCTTTCATCTGCTCCGCGCGCTTGACGAGATCGGCGATGACGGCCTCTTCCCGGTCGGATGGTTCGGCTTCAACGACCGTGATGGTCCCGCCCTTCAGCTTGGGGCGCGGCAGGTTGAGCATTTCCGCCGTGCGGACATCGGCAACCTTGCTGTAGAGAGCGACGAGCTCGGGAATGTTGACGAAGCGCGAGAACGACGTCGTCTCCTGGAATGTGCGCCCATTCGGGGCGAGCTCCATTTGTGTGACCACCTCGCCGAAGGTTGCCGCCCAGGCATCGAACTCGTCGACACCGTATTCCCGCAGCGTGTCGTTCTGCAGGTAGCGCTGCATCACGTACATTTCGGACATGCTGTTGGAGATCGGCGTTCCGGTGGCGAACAGAACCGAGCGACCGGGTTTCGACTGCTCGATCGACTGGATTTTGATGAACAGATCCTCCGCACGCTGCGAGGCGCTCTTGCCGATGCCCTTGACCCGGGTGTGCCGCGTCGGGATCCGCAAGTTCTTGAACAGGTGCGCTTCGTCGACGACCAGGTGATCGACACCCAGTTCCTCAAAGGTGACACCCTCATCCTTGCGCTCGGCGTTGATGATGGCCTCAAGGCGCGCTTCGAGCTTCGCCTTGGCCTTCTCCAGTTCCTTGACGGTCTTGTCCTTCTTGCCACCCTCCTCGACGGCCGCCTGGATGGCGGTCAGATAACGGTCGATCTCGCCCTTGATGTAGGCCTCATAGGCGGCCGGCGACATGCTGATCCGTCCGAAGGCGTCATGGGTGATTATGATGCCGTCCCAGCGATCCGCAGCGACGCGCGCCGCGAACTCCTTGCGCCGATCCTTCGTCATCTGATCTTTCGTCGCGACGAGGATCTTGGCGTTCGGGTAGGCTTGGTAGAACTCCCGAGAGAACTGTTCGAGCATGTGGTTCGGCACCACGAACATGGGTCGCTGGATCAGGCCAAGCCGCTTCTGTTCCATGCCGGCGGCAATCATGGTGAAGGTCTTACCGGCACCGACGACGTGATCGAGAAGGGTGTTCCCGGACTGGACGACGCGCCAGACCGCATCCTTTTGATGGGGGCGTAAGTCGAAGGGGATGATGTCTCCGTCCCCGTCGATGATCGTCGTTGCAAGGCCAGGCAACGCCAGGTGCGAACCGTCATAGACGGTCGGGATCAGCCGGTTGAACGAGGCGTTGTAACGCGCCTCGAGCATTGTCGCCCGCGCCTCATCCTCCCACACCCATCCCTCGACTCCGGCCTCGGGGTTTCCGCTGAAGGCTTCACGCACTGCCGCGATCTTCGCGAGCACCTCTTCGGTTGCGGCCTGATTGACGACAGCGTTCCCTTCGGCGTCCTTGTCGAAGATCTTGAACGAGGTCTGCTTCAGCGCAGCGTTGACGACATCCATCGCAGACGCGCGCGTCGTGCCGAAGCGGGCAGCGGCGGACAGGTCAAAGGAGCCATCCGACACCTGGACGGTCTTGGTGATGGGGTTCGTTCGAACGACGATCTCGCGCCCGCCGATCGCTGTCAGGAAGTCATTGTAGACTCCCTCCGGCACCCAGGGGGCACCGAACTGAACCCGGATGTCGACCCGTGTGAGCGGCTCCGGCTGCACTTTCTCAAGCGCTTCGACGTTTCGCTCGAACGCGCCCGGTTCTGCCTTGGCGGCCTCGCGTGCCTCCTCCAGCTTGGTGACGACATCGCCCGACAGATAATCCTGTGCGGTGCGCACCGGTCACCTTTGGGATCCTGATAGACGAGATCACCGAGTGCGCTGATAGCCTCCTTCTTCGACAGACCAAGACGGTTTGCGATCAGGTCGATGTCGATCGAGCCGGCCTCGTTGAGCGACACCGCGATCGCATCGGACGGGCTCGTGACCTCGGGTGGCGTATAGGCGCCGACAATGTCGCTCGTGAAGATCGCGGCCTTGGACGCCTTGCCGGACGCCTCGTCGTAGTTCTCGATCGCGGCGGTCTTGAACGCGTCCGGATCGTCCTTGAACGGCGACAGGTTGGGATAGGACCGGATCGTGATCTTCTTGGTCTCGCCGATCTTCTTGTCGTAACGAGATTGAACAGTCTCGACGAGTTTGTTGATCGGGCCGTGCGCCTTCACGAAAGTCTCGTAGGCCTTCGTCAGTGTCTTTCGCAGCGCGTCCTTGCCCTCCGTGATGCCGGCGGCCTGCTTGGCGAGTAGCGCGTTGACGGCATCGCGGATGGCGATGAAATCGACGAGCTTCTTGACGTTCTCTTTCGCGAGCTTCGCCGAGACACCGACGCCGTTCACCTTCCGGAATGCAGCGCCATCCTTGAGGTAGAAAGCGCCTTCCTTGATCCCGTCTGCCGGCTGATCGACAGCGCGCGGCTCCTTCAGGGACGCCATTGATGATCGGCTCAGGATCGCTTGCTTGGGCAGACCCTTGCGGGCTGCCGCGGCGATGCGCTCTGCCAGGCCGTCGCTGTCTCCGATCAGAACCGGCGATGCCGCCCGGTACATGCTGCCGATCAGGCGCATTTCTCCAAGCATCATCTGAGGGTTGGATGCGAAGTAGGTGTTGATCGGGGTCTCACCCTCGGGGGTCTTCACCATCTTCGTGTCGAACCAACCACCGGCATGGCGGGCTTCTTCGCCGGCAAGCCGGCGCTGAAGGAAGATGATGTCGGTCGTCACCTGTGTGCCTGCATTGCCAGCAAACGCACCCTTGTCGCCGCCGGGCAGACGGATCGCCCCGAGGAAGTCAGCCTTCTCGCCCATGGCCCGACGCGCGCTGTCGCTGGTCTTGTCCATCGTCCCGGACGAGGTGATGAAGGCGACAAGGCCGCCCGGTCGCACGAGGTCGATCGCCTTCACGAAGAAGTAGTCGTGGATGAAGAGGCCCGGACGCTTCGGATCGCGGATCTTGTAGTCGCCAAACGGCACGTTCGAGATCGCGAGGTCGTAGAAGTTGTCCGGCTTCTTGAAGGTCTCGAAGCCCATGACGTTCACGTCGCTGCCTTCATAGAGCAACTGCGCGATCCGGCCGGTTGTCGTGTCGAGTTCGACGGCGCTCCATGCGGTCGTGTCGACGATCGATTCCGGCGTCATGCCGATGAAGTGCCCGATGCCGGCTGACGGTTCGAGCGCGCGGCCTCCCATGAAGCCAAGGTGCTCGACGGCACTCCACATACCCTTGATGACATCCGTCGATGTGTAGTGCGCGTTCAGCGTCGACTTGCGGGCAGCGTCAATCTCCTCCGGTGTGAGAAGGTCAAAGATGGCAGCGCGCTCCTCGGCCCATTCCGGGCGCTTGACGCGCGTGTCGAAGACCGCCTGCGCAAAGGCTCCCCAGCCGGTGTACTTGACGAGGGTCTTCTTCTCGTCGTCGGTCGCAGGGCGCTTTTCGTCCTCAATGCGCTTGAGAACCCGGATCGCCTCGATGTTGGCCCGGACCTTGGCCTTCGGCCCGCCCTGGCCGATCGTATCCTCGTCGGTGATGCGATAGTTCCGACGCGCCCGACGGGCACGTTCATCCGCTACGGCGTCGGCGGCGCGTACACGATCTCGCTCATCACGATCTCTTTTACCACGAGCGGGATCGACTGGAAGTACTCCACCCGCTTCAGGAACGACTCCGGCGTCTCGCCTTTCGGCGCGCTCGGGTTGCTCAACATCTGTCCCGTCAGGCGCTCCACCTCGTCGGCTGCTTCCTCGCCGATCTGCTCGCAATGCTCCTGCAGCTGGCCGCTCGCCTTCAGCGCTCGGTACTGCTTCGGATGGCTCTCTTTCAGGAAGTGCTCGCGGCTCTTCGCGAACCGCGCCTTCATCTTCTCGTGCCGCTCGTCGGTCTCTTCCGGCTTGTCCATCATCAGCCTCGCCCGCAATTGGCGCGTCTTCAAATCCGGCGCCATCCAAAACGTTCGCCGGGGTCATGCCCGTGGCGTCGAAGCCCGGATAGAACCGGACACCCTCATACCATGAACGTAGGAACGGACGAACCTGTTCGCCAAGGTCTCCGATCATAGCCTTCGCATAATCAGCGAATTTCCGGGCACCGGCCTCGATGTGATAGCCCGCCAGCGTGATGCCGGCCTGCAAAACCTCCGGGTCGATGCCGGAGTTGAACTGAGCACCCTTGAGTTTCTGACGTAGGAGCTCGCGCGCCTTCTCGGCCGCATCCGCCGTGAAGACCTTGTTCGATCCGCCGTAGGTGTCAGCCTTCTCGGCTTCGTCGAGCTTGCGAACGTTGTCGAGGCGCTGACGCTCGCGATCGTCGACAACGGGGACGGTCTTGTCCGCCGGGGCGCGTTTCTTGGCAGCCTGATAGGCACGCGCGGCGTCAGCGAGCACGCGATCGGGAACGGGGTAGGGTGCCGCTTCCTCCTTGAGCGCGGTCAGGATCTCGGCCCAGGTCTTGTCTTGCCGAACCCATTCTTCGACGCGCTTCTCGGTCGGAACGGTCGAGTTCCGGCGTTCCGCGATCTCGGCGTCCGACTCCTCTTTGGTCTTGAAGGACTCGGAGCGGTTTGCAGTGTCGACCGATGTCGCTGTGCCGCCGTCCCGTGTCGGGCTTATCCGGACTGGCTCAGTCATTCGGATGCCGTCAGCCACATAGGACCGCACGCCGCGCTCGTCCTCGAAGACCGGCTGGCCGAAGCGGTTCTTGCCTATCTCCTTGCCGCGCTTGGAGACCGGAGTCAGGCCTTCCTTCCTCGAGGATGGCTTCGGCGCGGGCGCCGGATCGGCCGCCGGTGTCGCGGCATTCGGCTCGACCTTCTGGCCCGCGACCTTCGAAAGCCTGCGAGCGGGGACAAATACCGTGCCGCCCGTGTCTGCCTCAACGTCGACAATTCCTTGCCCGGAAGAGCGGTCAATCTTCGCGACCTTGCCAGAGAAGATTCGGCTCCGACCATCGCTATAGAAATTCTTGCTCTCCCATTGGACGTTATCGCCCACGGCAAAGTCCTTGAGGGCCGCAACGTTCGCGGCAAAGCCGTCGGTAATTTCCGGCGTCGCACCTTCTGCGACAAATGGCGCTGTTCTGGACGGCTTTTCCGCAAGGGCTGGTTTTTCAGATGTGACCGGTGCCACTGCCGGCGCAGTTGCCGGAGCATCCACAACAGGCGTCGCCCGCTTCTCCGCGATCTTCTGCTTTAGCGCTTCCTGCGACGAGATCAGGGGCTTCGAGGTGTCGCCGCTCATCGCCCAGTCTCGGAACTGGTCGGTCGGCATCTCGCTCACGCCACGACGACGCTTTGGCCCGGAGCCGTCCGAGAACCCGGCGTCGTAGAGCGCAAGAGCCTCTTCACGGCTGTCGACACCGAGCACGGCCTTGTGCTCGTCGAACGTGCCGGTCTGCGGGTTGAACTGGTCGATGACGAAGACGCGGCCGGTATCAGCCTTCGGGCCGATATAGACATCGACCTGGTCGCCATCCGCACCCTTGGTGCGCTTCACATAGCCGTAGTTCGCCGGCATCTTGACCGACCACCGCGATCCGTCGGGCGCTGTACCTGTGCGCTCCCCGTCCTTCGGCGTCTCGATCGAGATATCCATCCCAGAAAGCTGGATGTGGCCCTTCTGATAGTTCCCGGCCTCCTTCTGCGCGTCGCTTGGCGTCGCAACGTTTGCCGCAGCGATGTCGACGTGGTCGGGGGCTTCGACCTTGATGGGTGCCGAGCGCGTGCCGTCACCGGTGGGGGTTATTCCGGGCGCGGCAACGCTTGAGACGCCTTCGGCACCTGTTTCGGCTTGCGTCCCCGCTGGAGCTTGCGCGGCGAGGGGCGCGGCTTGCGCTGTCGCATCTTCAACCACGGGCGCGTCGGCAGGGGCGGCGCTCACAGTCTCCATTGTTGGTGCGGAGATCGAGCGGACATCGCCGCGATCGTTGATCCAGCCGACCTGTTCGCCGGTCTCGCTGTCTTCGAGCGGTTCCCATTCGGGGCCGGGGCTGGCAGGGGCGGCAGGGGCGGCAATGACGGGCGCGGCAGGTGCCGCCGGGCGTTGGTTCGCCAGAAGATCATCGATGATCGCCTTGCCCTCGGAAATCGTCTGCGTATCGATCGGGGAGGCGATGTCGTCCGGCGTCACGTTCGGCGGCGGCGCGGCCTCGATGGGATCGAGCGGCGGCGCGGGTTGCGTTGCCGCAACCTGATCGGGCGCGATAGCCCCGCCAACACCGCCGATCGCACCACCCGTCAGTGCGCCACCGATCGCGGACTCCGCGATGTTCTTCGCATTCTCGGTCGTGACGAGGGGCTTCCCGGTCTCGATCGAGATCGTCGCCTGCTTGACGACTTCCTGCGCCGCCTCGGTCATACCTTCCGAGGCCGCGCCCTTTGCCGCCTCGCCCGCGATGCGAGACGCGATGGCGCGAGCAACCTCCCGCTTGGCACCGCTTAGACCTCCGAGGCGATCGGCAAAGCGCGATGCCGGGATCGCATCGAGGGCCGCAATGGGAGCGGCTGCATAGAGCGCAACCTCGGCCGCGCGCTGCGGATCGACACCCTCATCCTTCAGCGCCTTGTAGAGCTCGCCATAGGACATGACGTAGGAAGTGGATGCAGCGCCGGTTACGCCGCCCACAGCCGCGCCCGGCAGGCCGGCGACTGCTCCGCCGATGCCACCGCCCACGATGCCGGTTGCGACACTCGGCAATGTCGACGCGACACCGGAGCCGAGGGTTTCGCCAAGCGCCGTCATGGCTTCGCTGAAACTGCCCGAGTCCAGGATGCCCTTGGACCGCAGCTTGTAGGCCTCGGGGTTGAGGGTCTTCAGCGCAGTGACGTTCGCGCCGGCGTCGATCAGCGACTGCGATCCGCTCAGACGCCCGAAACCGTCCATGGCCTCGCCGAACATCTCCGGGTTCTGCTCGAGCAAGCCGGAAGCAAAGCCGCGCGTGATCGCCCACGGCTCCGACTGAGGCGGGGCCTCGCGATCCAGCATCGTCCATGATTGCGCGCCACCCTCACGCACGGTCATCGCGGGGCCGGTCATCGCGGAAGTGCCGAGCGCTGCCCCAAGGCCTGTCGCGGGCTGGGGGTCGCGGTCAAGAAGCGTCCATGCCATCAGATCGGTTCCCAGTCCTTGCCCGTCCAGCGCCACGTCGTGCCGTCATTGCCCTGCACGCGCTCACCCACCTGCAGATCGGCCGGAATGCCCGAGGTTCCGGGCTTCGGCGGCATCACGCCGGGCGGGCCCGTGCGCTTGGCGGTGGGTGCCTGGGCTGCTGGCGCGGCACCAATCCCGGCTTCCTTGAGCTTTTCGGCGACCTTCGCCGGGTCGTCGGAATAGCGCGCCTCGATATCGGCCCTGATCTCGGTCGCAACCGCGCTCTCAGAAAAGCCCGCGCGCGAGAGCTTGACCTTGGCCATGCGATAGTTCGGATCGCCTATCCCGCCCTCTGGTTCGAACGCTTCGTTTACGGCGCGGCGCTTCTGGTCCGCTGTCAGGCCGCGTCGCTCGTTCCAGTCCGATCCCTGGTTGGGGATGGGCTTGCCGGTCTCATCCTTGAGGAGCTTCGGCGCGCCGCCGCCGGCCGACTGCTCATAGGTGTAGCCGTCCTCGCCCACATAGGTCTTGCCGGGACGCTTGGCCGCGCGCTCGTCCTGTGCCAACTCGTCGGAGCGGCGATCGTCGCGCTGCATCTTGTAGTCGTCGATGCGGTTTGACCGCTCGGTCGCGCGCGTGCGGTCCTCATAGGCGCGCTGATCCGTCCGGTCCTCCAACTGGAACCGCCGATCCTCTGACCGCAACTGATCCTGACGAGCGTTGCGCATAGCTTCGAGCGCCATTTCGCGCTTCTGCCTCGCGTCCTCGACCATGCCTTGCCCGATGCCGGACGCGACACCGGCTGCGACGTAAAGTCCAAGCGATGCCATCTCGCTACCTCATCGGCTTCTGGTTGGGACGGTTCTGCGACGAGACGCCAAGGCCCGGCGGGGAGGGCTGTTCCTCCTCTTCCTTGGGCGCTTCATCCTCGTCTTCCGGGGCTTCCTCTTCGTCCGCTGGCTCGTCCTCTGCCGCGGCGTCGGGATCCTCCTGGGGCGCGCTGTCGTCGCCCTCCATCGCCATCAGCCGATCACGGAGCGCACCGGACTGATCTTCCTGCTGCAAGGCCTGCAGGTCGCTTTCCGCCGCCGGCTTGTCCAGAGAGCCGTCCTGTTCCTGCATGAGGCGCACGCGATCGAGCGCGATGAAGAACGCACCTTCCAGCGCATCGGGGTCGTTGTTGAAGTCGTGGATCCCCGCCTCGGTCGCGAGGTTCGCGAGGTCCTCGAAGATCTCGGTCCCGGCGTGGAAGAGCACATCGGCGGATAGCTCCTTGCCCGCCTTGCGCGCGCTCCTGATGAGCGACATGACGACGGTGGCGGTTGCCTCTCCAAGCGCTGCGATCGGATCATCACCGGCTTGCAGGGTGTCGAGAATCTGCGGGTTCACCTCGCCGTCGCCATAGACCACCTTCATGGCATTGGTGACCAAGCGCTCGTAGTCCGCCTGCTCTTCGGGCGAAGCCGTGCCCTCTGCCTGGTCAGCGGGCGCGGGTTCGCGTTCCGCCGCGAGGGCGGTGTTCAGTCCAACCATGGGAAAGTTCCTTACTTTGAGCCGCCGGGTTCGCGGGTTCCGCCTGCAGTGCTTGAAGCGTTAGGGGAGGATTTTGATAGGCCACCGTGCCCATCACTCCCCCCGCTGTTGCCCCATCCGCCTCCACCGCCGGCCTGACCGTTACCCCCGGCATTGCCTCCGCCATGGCCAGTCGATTGGTTGCCGTACCCCATCCCGCCGAAGGCGTTGGATGGCGCGTCACCGGAGAAGACCTGCTTGACCCCGTTGATGGTGTTCCCGGAGTCGTAGATGCCCGCGCCTGAAGGCGTGGTCCCGATGCGCGTCATACCGGCTTCGGTGAACGGACGATCCTCGTCTGATGTGTCACGCACGGCGGCAGGGCTTGATCCGGTTCCGGCCCCATATCCGACAGTGGCGGAGATGGGCGCTACATACTTGTTGATCCGCTTCTTTACCGGCGCTGGTGTTGCGGCCGCCGGCTGTACCTTTGCGGCTGGGACGGCTGCCGCTGCGGAAACGAGGTTCTTCAGGCCCGCGACCCCAAGCCCGACAATGCCTGCCACGGACTTCAGACCTTGCCCGACGGCTGGCATCGCCGATGTCACCGTCTTTGCTGCCGTCTGAACTTTGGCTGGCACCGACTGGACCGCCGTTCCGACCGCCTGCGCCGCCTCCGGTGTGATCGATCCCTGCGAGGGAGTGGGCGGCTGTTGCGACTTCGGTTCGGCGGGCGGATTGCTTGGACCGCTCACAATCGACTTCGAGCCCGATGCCTGGCTCTCGTCCGCTGACTTCACCTTGCCCTGGGTCGAGCGGGACGCGCCCGACACCTGGCCACCGAGAAGCGGGCGATCAGCCGACCACTCCTTGCTTGGTGTCGTGACAGTCTTCGCGGGCTCGGACTTCACGCCGTTGACCGTGGTCGTGCCGTCCGCGTTCTTCGTCACAGTGCTGCGCGTCTGGCTGGTCGATCTCGGCTCGGCGCGCGGGTTCGTCGGATTGCCGGGAGATGACGGCGCTTGCACACTAGATGAAGACGCGATGCCAAGACCCTGCGGGGCCTGAGTATTCGATGCTACGGGCGCTGCGCGCATGTCGCCTTGCGGCTCCGCGGCAGAGCGCGGTGCGGCGGGTGCCGATGCAGGCTGACCCCGGCCGAAGCGCTCGAACGAGGGCGTTGCCGGTGGGGCGCTGACAGGCGCGAGTGGAGCGCGATCGACAGGTGTGACGGGAGCGGAGAGGGGCTGCTCGTCGTCTTGAAAACTGCCGGACAACGAAGGAGCCTCGAACGTCCGCAGAGACGGAACGCTTTCGTACCCGCCCTCCAGGGCATTTGGCAGGTCTCGTTCTGCCGTCGCCCGGTCGTGTCCCACCGGGTGGTGTAGCTGGACGGTAGCGAAGCGGCCCGCCCGCGCGCCTCCATATGGCCGGAGCGGGCGGGCGGCTTCGCGGGGGGTGGTCATCGGTGGATCGTCGGGCAAGGTCGGGTTTGCGACACGCAACCTGATCGAGGACCAACCGATGACCGACGAGATGATGAGCCT
>JBKDKQ010000010.1:0-31353 GCA_046344875.1 Labrys sp. (in: a-proteobacteria)
TACGTCTCGACCTACGAGCCGGTCTGCTACATCAAGAAGATCCGCGTCCAGACCTACTATGGCTGGAAGATCAAGAAGGTCCGCGTCTGCGAATAAGCGACGCCGATCAGGGCGCCGGTTCAGCGCCCATCATCGGTGCCCCGAAAACGAAACCCCGCCGGGTCGCTCCCGGCGGGGTTTTTCGTCGTCGTCGTCGTCGAAGGTGTGATCGTTGCGACGAAGCTGATACCGGCACCCGGTTCCCGGCTTGAGAGTTGCGGTGCCATTTGCCACTCTGTGGCCTGGCACCGGGTGCCGCGATGCGCGTGTTCCGGGCTCTCTGGGCGGGGTGGTTGGCATGATCGGCTGGCGTTGGACTTTCGTTGCGATGGCGGTCGCGTGTCTCGAGGCTCCGGGGCTGTCCGTCGCCATGGCCCAGCAGGCCCCCGCGCCGGTCGTCGTCGTCGAGGCCGCGACGACGCGCGTCATCGTCCAGGGGTCGGAATTCATTGGCCGTGTCTCGGCTGTCGAACGGGTCGAGATCCGCTCCCGGGTCACGGGTTTCCTGAAAAAGCCGCTCTTCAACGAGGGCGATGCGGTCAAGGCGGGGCAGATTCTTTTCGAGATCGAGCCCGAATCCTTCCAGGCGACCGTCGACCAGCAGGCGGCGGCGCTCGCCGGCGCCAAGGCCGATCTCGCCAATGCCGACGCGAACCTCGCCCGCGTCACGGAGCTGATCAAGACGAACGCGACGTCGCAGGCCCAGGTCGACCAGCGCCGCGCCGAACAGGCCCGCGCGGCCGCCAATGTCCAGCAGGCCCAGGCGGCCCTCGATCAGGCCCGCATCAACCTCTCCTACACGACGATCCGCTCGCCGATCGACGGCCGGATCGGCCGCTCAACCCTGACCCAGGGCAATCTCGTCGATCAGGCGACCGGCAGCCTCGCCACCGTCGTGCGCGACGACAGCGTCCACGTGTTCTTCGCCGTCAGCCAGCGCGAGGTGCTCAATTTCCGCAAGTCGGGCCAGAACAAGGACGCCCAGAAGGTGACGCTGAAGCTCGCCGACCAGTCGATCTATGGCGAGCGCGGGGTGATCGATTTTCTCGACGTCACCGTCGACCAGAAGACCGACAGCCAGACCATCCGGGCGAGCTTCCCCAATCCCGACCGCTTTCTCCAGGATGGGCAGACGGTGCGGGTGCTGATCGAGCCGGAGGGCGGCACGGCCAGCATCGTCGTTCCCGCGATCGCCGTGGCGACGGATCAGTCGGGCGCCTTCGTCCTCGTCGTCGACGCGCAGAACAAGGTCGAGCAGCGCCGCGTCAAGACCGGGACCACGCGCGACGGGGTCACCGCCATCACCGAGGGTCTCAAGGAGGGCGAGTTCGTCATCGTGCTCGGGCAGCAGAGGGTGAGGCCCGGCGCGGTGGTGACGCCGCAGAAAAACGCGACGAACTGAGCGGGGCCGGTCATGATCGCCTCGCTGTTCATTCGACGACCGCGCCTTGCCTTCGTCATCTCGATCGTTATCGCGATCGCGGGGGCGATCTCCTACACGCGCCTGCCCGTCGCCCAGTTTCCCGACATCGTCCCGCCCCAGGTCTCGGTGACGACGGTCTATCCGGGCGCCGACAGCGCCGCGGTCGAGCAGTCGGTCGCCCAGATCATCGAGCCGGCGGTCAACGGCGTCGACCAGATGCTCTACATGAAGTCGACCTCGGGCGCCGACGGGTCCTACACCCTGACCGTGACCTTCGCGGTCGGCTCGAGCCCGGATCTCAACGCGGTCAACGTCTCGAACCGCGTCAACCAGGTCCTGTCGAAGCTGCCGCAGGACGTGCAGCGCTCGGGCGTCAACGTCGCGAAGAAGTCTGCCGGTCTCTTGCAGGTGGCCGCCTTCTACTCGCCAAACGGCAGCAAGGACGCGCTGTTCCTGTCCAACTTCGTCTCGCTCAACATCATCGACACGCTGTCGCGCGTGCCCGGCGTCGGCCAGGCCTCGCAGTTTGGCGCGCTCGACTATGCGATGCGGATCTGGCTCGACATGGATCGGCTCTCGAGCCTCGATCTGACGCCGGCCGACGTGGTGCGGGCGGTGCAGAGCCAGAACGTGCAGGCCGCGGTGGGACGAATCGGGTCGGCGCCGCTGATCGAGGGAACGAGTTTCCAGATCAACCTCACGGCGCAGGGGCGCCTCACCTCCCCGGAAGAGTTCGAGAACATCGTCGTCCGCGCCTCGGCCGACGGTGCGCGTGTGCTCGTCAAGGATGTCGCGCGGGTCGAGGTCGCGGCGCGGACGCAGGATTCGGTTACCCGCTTCAACGGCAAGCCCGCCGCCGGCATCGGCATCTACCAGGCACCGGGGGCGAATGCGATCGCGACCGCCGAAGGCGTCCGCAAGGCGCTCGAAGGGCTCGCCTCGCGCATGCCCGAGGATGTCGCCTATACGATCGCCTATGATTCGACGGTCTTCGTCGAAAAGATGATGGAGAGCGTCGTTCACACGCTCATCGAGGCCTTCGTGCTCGTCGGTCTCGTCGTCCTGATCTTCCTCGGCAGTCTCCGCGCGACGCTGATCCCGCTCATCGCGGTGCCCGTCGCTCTCGTCGGCACGCTCGCCATCATGCTGGCGCTCGGCTTTTCGCTCAACACGATCTCGCTCCTCGCCCTCGTGCTCGCCATCGGCATCGTCGTCGACGACGCCATCGTGGTCGTCGAGAATGTCGAGCATGTGCTGGAGCACGAGCCGGAGCTGACGGTCGCGGAGGCTACCGAGAAGGCAATGGGCCAGATCACCGGACCGATCATCGCGATCACGCTGGTGCTGCTCTCGGTCTTCGTGCCGACGGCCTTCATTCCGGGCATCACCGGCGCGCTCTACCAGCAGTTCGCCGTCGCCGTCTCGGCGGCGATGGTGATCTCGGCGATCAATGCGCTGAGCCTGTCGCCGGCGCTCTGCTCCCTCCTCCTCAAGCGCCGGTCAGCGCCGCGCGGCGTGATGAAGGCGCTTCAGTCCGGCATCGACAAGGGGCGCGATGGCTATGTCGCGCTCGTTCGGCCGCTTGTCCGCCGCTCGATCTTCGCGGGTCTCCTCGCCCTCGTCTTCGCCGGATCGGCCGGATGGCTCGCGACGATCATCCCGACCGGCTTCGTACCGGCCGAGGACCAGGGTGCGTTCATGGGCGAGATCCAGCTGCCGGACGCCGCCTCGACGGAGCGCACCAACAAGGTGGTGGGGGACATCGAGGGCCTCATCCGGGAGAAGCCCTGGGCCGAGAACGTCTTCCTCGTCAGTGGCTTCAGCCTGCTCGATGGCGTGTCGCTGCCCAACAAGGCGTTTTTCGTCGTCCTCATGAAGCCGTTCGAGGAGCGCAAGAGCGCCGACATGTCGGCCTTCGCGGCGCTGCGCTCGCTCAACCAGGCCTTCCAGTCGATCCCGGCGGCGAACGTCTTCGCCTTCAACCTGCCGCCGATCGCAGGTCTCGGCACGGGCGCGGGGTTCGAGTTCCAGCTCCAGAGCCTCGCCGGCGCGTCGCCGGAAGATCTCGGCGCGGTCGCGCGCGGTCTGATGATCGCGGCCAACCAGGATCCGCGCCTTGCCGGCGTCTTCACGACCTTCAGCGCCTCGACGCCACAGATCCGCGTCGTCGTCGACCGCGACCGGGCCCAGACGCTCGGTGTCGCCGTATCCGACATCTTCAGCACGCTGCAGATCGCGCTCGGCGGCAATTACGTCAACGACTTCAACTATCTCGGGCGCACCTGGCAGGTGAAGGTGCAGGCCGAGGCCGAAAGCCGGATGCTCGTCGACGACATTTTCCGCGTGCAGGTGCGCAGTGCCTCGGGCGATCTCGTGTCGCTGCGCGCGCTTGCCTCCGTCGAACTCGTCACGGCGCCCTCCTCGATCGTGCGCTACAACAATCTGCGCTCCGTCACGCTGAACGGCGCGCCGGCCCCGGGCATCTCCTCGGGGACGGCCATCGCGGCGATGGAGGAGGTGGCGCGCAATTCGATGCCGCCGGGCTTCGGCTATGAGTGGACCGGGACGGCGCTGCAGGAAAAGGCAGCGGGCGGCCAGACGGCCGGCATCCTCATTCTCGCGGTCGTCTTCGCCTATCTCTTCCTCGTCGCGCTCTATGAGAGCTGGACCATCCCCGTCGCCGTGCTGGTGTCGGTGTCGGCGGGCCTTCTCGGCGCCATGCTGGCGCTGCACATCGCCGGGCTCGACAACAATGTCTATGCCCAGATCGGCATCGTCGTCCTGATCGCGCTTGCGGCCAAGAACGCCATTCTCATCGTCGAGTTCGCGATGGAGCGCCGGCGTGAGGGGCTGTCGATCGTGGCGGCCGGCATCGAGGCGGCGCATCTGCGCTTCCGCGCCGTCATGATGACGTCCTTCGCCTTCATCCTCGGCCTCGTGCCGCTGGTGATCGCGACGGGCGCCGGCGCGGGCACGATGCGGGCGGTCGGCACGGCGGTGTTCGGCGGCATGATCGCCGCGAGCATCCTCGGCATCCTGATCATTCCGGGGCTCTACGCGATCTTCCAGAACCTGCGCGAGGCCGGTCATCGCCTCGTCGGCGGGGGTGATAAGGCGCCGGTCGACCCGCCGCCGCCGGATCACACGTGAATCGCTGTCGTTTAATGCCGGCCGGTCGATGCGACGGATCGGAGAAATGGCGTCCCGGAAGGGATTCGAACCCCTGGCCTACGGTTTAGGAAACCGTCGCTCTATCCTGCTGAGCTACCGGGACATGCTCGTGAGACGGTGAGACCAAAACCCGGAAGGGCGCGCCGGTCAAGGATGAAGTGCGTCGGCGTGCCTGCGCTTCGCCTTGCAAAACGCACCGGCTTGGCCGATCGTACCGGCCAAACGTGCCAGTCGGGAGCCTGTGATGACCACCACCAATTTCGCCGCCGAACTCGTCGCGCGTGCCAAGGACAAGGGTCCGATCGTGGTGGGACTGGCCGGCGCCGGCCAGATGGGCACGGACATCGTGGTTCAGGTCGGATTGATGCCCGGCATGCGCATCGGCGCGATCTCCGAGCATCGTTTGCCACGCGCCATCGACGCCGCGCTGATGGCCGGCTGGGCCAAGGACGACATCGTCGAGACCGGCACGGCGAACGGCATCGACCGGGCGATCGAGATGGGCAAGATCGCGGTGACGCAGGATCTCGAGGCGCTCGCCGCCGCGGGGCGCATCGACGTGGTGATCGACGCCACGGGCAACCCCAATGTCGGTGCGACCTTCGCGCTCGCCGCCATGCGCCACAAGAAGCATGTCGTGATGCTGAACGTCGAGGCCGACATCACCATCGGCCGCGCGCTGAAGGCGGAAGCGGCCAAGGCGGGCGTCGTCTATACGGGCGCCGCGGGCGACGAGCCGGCGGCGACGCTCGAACTGATCGGCTTCGTGCAGTCGCTCGGCTTCACCATCGTCGCGGCCGGCAAGGGCAAGAACAACCCGCTGAAATTCGACGCCACGCCCGACCAGTACGAGGCGGAGGCGCGCGAGCGCAACATGAACGCGCGGATGCTGGTCGAGTTCGTCGACGGCTCCAAGACCATGATCGAAATGGTCGCCGTGGCCAACGCCACCGGCCTGGTGCCGGACAAGCCGGGCATGCACGGCCCATCGGCGACGCGCGAGGAACTGGCGAGCGTGCTGTGTCCGACGAGCCATGGCGGCGTGCTGTCGCGCAAGGGCGTGGTCGACTACTCGATTGGCAAGGGTGTGGCGCCCGGCGTTTTCGTCATCATCGAGGGCAAGCATCCGCGCATCACCGAACGTCTGGCGGATCTCAAGGTCGGCAAGGGTCCGTTCTTCTCGCTGCTCAGGCCCTATCATCTGACAAGCCTCGAGACCCCCCTGTCGGCCGCGCGCGCCGTCGTGCATGGCACGTCGGACCTTCAGCCGCTCGATCATCCGGTGGCGGAGGCCGTGGCGGTCGCCAAGCGCGATCTCGCGCCGGGCCAGACGCTCGGCATGATCGGCGAATACGACTATCGCGCCTGGGCGATGACCTGGGCGGAGGCCCGGAAGGGTCGCGCCGTGCCGATCGGCCTGGTCGAGCGGGCGAAGGTGGTGCGGCCGATCAAGGCCGGCGAGGCGCTCACCTATGACAACATCGCCATCGACGAGACGATGACGATTTCTGTCATGCGCCGCGCGCTCGACCTTGCGGACGCCCGTTTCCTGCCGGCCGACGCCGCCTGAGCGGCGGATCATGCGCGATCTCGTCGTCGGTATCGATTCCTCGACCACCGCCACGAAGGCGATCGCCTTCGACCGGGCGGGCGTGCCGCTGCACGAGGTGCGTTCGGCCTATCCGACGCAGTCCCCTCAGCCAGGCTATTTCGAGCAGGATCCGGCCGACTGGACGAACGCCGCCGCACAGGCGCTGCGCGGCGTGGCGCAGGCGGTCGGCGCGGACCGGATCGCCGCGCTCGCCATCGGCCAGCAGCGCGAGACCTTCGCGCTGATCGACGAGGAGGGGCGGGCGCTGCGACCCGGCATCCTCTGGCTCGACGAACGGGCGCGCCGCGAGGTCGCGGAACTGAGCGCCCGTCTCGGGCGCGACCGGATCCGCGACATCTCGGGCAAGCCGCCGGATCCGACGCCGTCGCTCTACGCGCTCGCCTGGCTTGCCCGGCATGAGCCGGAGACGGTGACGCGCGCCCGGGCGGTCGTCGACGTGCATGGCTTTCTCGTTCGCGCCATGACCGGGCGGGTTGCCACGAGCCTGCCCTGCGCCGATCCCCTCGGCATCATCGATCTTGCCCGTGGCACGTGGGATCCCGGCCTCGTCGCGGCTGCGGGCCTGCGCCCGGACCAGCTGCCGGCGCTGGTGGCGCCGGGCTCGGTGATCGGGACGCTGACGGCCGATTTCGCCGAAATCGCGGGTGTCAGCGCGGGGCTGCCGCTGATCGCCGGTGCCGGCGACGGGCAGATGGCCGGCCTCGGGCTCGGTGCCATCGAGCCGGGTCTCGCCTATCTCTCGCTCGGGACGGGCGTCGTCACCGGCATGCATGTCGCGGCAATGGTGACGGCCGACGCCTATCGGACCCTGGCAAGCCCGACGGGGCGGGGCTTCATGGTCGAGACGGTGCTGCGCTCGGGCATGACGCTCGCCGACTGGGTCGCGCGACTCACCGCCGGCCGCGCCGATGGCGAGACGCTGACCCGGCTCGAGACCGAGGCGGTGGCGCTGCCGATCGGGGCGCAGGGCCTGATGCTGATGCCCTACTGGGCGGGCGTGATGAACCCGTATTGGGACGAGGCGGCGCGCGGGGCCGTGCTCGGCTTCGGCCTCAATCACGGCCCGGCGCATCTGTTCCGGGCGGTTCTCGAGGGTATCGCCATGGAGCAGGCGGTGGCGACGGCCGCGCTCGAGGCGAGCGTCGGGCGGCGCGCCGAGCGTTTCATCGTCGCCGGGGGCGGTGTGAAATCACGGCTCCTGATGTCGATCATGGCGGCGACGCTGCAGCGGCCGCTCGCTCCCTCGCCCGTCTCCGAGGCGGTCGCGGCAGGGGCGGCCATGCTCGCCGCCACCGCCATCGGCTGGTACCCGACGATCGAAACGGCGATGCAGAGCATGGCGCAGCATCCGGAGCGGGCGATCGAACCCGATCCGGCCCTGGTGGCGGCCTATGCGCCGCGCGTCGCCGTCTATCGTGAGATCTTTGGCGCGACGCAGCCGGTCTTTGCCCGCCTCGCCGCGCTCGACGCCTGAGACGAGCGCCCGCGGTCAGGCGCCCGCGCCGCCTTTCGCCTTGTGGCGCTCGATGGCGGCGATGATCATCGCCTCGGCTTCCGCCGCATCACCCCAGCCGACGACCTTGACCCATTTATTGGCCTCGAGGTCCTTGTAGTGTTCGAAGAAGTGCTCGATCTGGCGCAGCGTGATCTCGGGAAGATCGGTATAGTTCTGCACCTTCTCGTAGCGGCGCGTCAGGCGCGGCACGGGCACGGCCACGATCTTCTCGTCGCCACCCGCTTCGTCGGTCATCTTCAGCACGCCGACCGGGCGGACCGCGATCACGGCGCCGGGGATGATGCCGCGCTGATTGGCGATGAGGACATCGATGGGATCGCCGTCATCCGACAAGGTGTGCGGAATGAAGCCGTAATTCCCGGGATAGCGCATCGAGGTGTAGAGGAAGCGGTCGACCACCAGCGTGCCGGCGGCCTTGTCCATTTCATACTTGATCGGTTCGCCGCCGACCGGCACCTCGACGATCACGTTCACTTCATGCGGCGGGTTGCGGCCGATCGGGATGGCGTCGATACGCATCGTTCTTCATGTCCGGAAAGGGAGGAAAGGGATCTGTTACGCCGTGCTGGCTGGCCATGCGAAGGCCAGCTTGTCAATCATCACGTCGTCGAACCGCTCACTCGCGCGATCGACGAGATGGCCGCCGAGGCGACGGTAGAAGCCGCAGGCCTGCTCATTGTCGGCCAGCGCCCAGACGACGAGATTGCGGATGTCGTTGCCGGCGAGATCACGGCGCACCGCGTTGAAGAGCCGCTTGCCGAGCCCGATGCCCTGGAATTCCGGCATCACGTAGAGCTCGAAAATCTCGCCACCGAAGGGCAGTTTCGATGCGCGGTTGCGGCCATAGCTCGCATAGCCCGCAATGGTGCCGCCGAAGGACAGGACGATGATACGGGTCCGACGCTCGATCGCGCGCGCCCACCAGGTGGGGCCACGACGCTCGATCATCGCTTCCAGCGCCTTGCCGGGGATGATGCCGCGATAGGCATTGCGCCAGGCGGCGTCGTGAACGGCCGTGATCGCCCCCGCGTCGTCGGGCCGCGCCAGCCGGATCTCGATCGTCAGCGTGCTCACGGGAGTAAGGATAAGCGCGCATCGGCGCGACCCGCAAGCGGCCCCCGCTCACAAATTCGCAATCACGGTAACGAGCGGGCGCCGGGCGGATAAATCCCGCCTCAGCGTGTGAAACTTGCCACAAGTTCGACATGGGCCGCATGGCGGAACTGGTCCACCGGCGTCACTCTGCCGATGCGGTAGCCGCCCGCGATCAGCAGGGCCGCGTCGCGGGCGAAGGTCGCGGGGTTGCAGGACACGGCGATGATTCGCTTCACCGTGGAAGCCGCGAGGCGGCGCGCCTGTGCCTCCGCACCCGCGCGCGGTGGATCGAAGACGACCGCGTCAAAGGGCTTGAGCTCGTCGGCGAGATAGGGACGGATGAAGAGATCGCGGGCCTGCGCCGTCACGCTCTTAAGGCCTTGCGCGCGCCGGGCGGCCTTGTCGAGCGCCGCGATCGCCGGCTTGTCGCTGTCGACCGCATGGACGGTCATCCGGTCGGCGAGGGCGAAGGTGAAGGTGCCGCAGCCGCTGAAAAGGTCGAGGAGCCGCTTTGCTCCGCCGACCGCCTCCATCACGAGACCGGCGAGGAGGCCGTCTGCGGCCCGCGTCGCCTGCAGGAAGGCGCCGGGCGGCGGCGTCACCTCGACCGTGCCGAAGCGCACCGCGGGAGCCCGCCGCTCCAGGATCACGTCGCCGTGGTTCGAGAGGCGGGCGACGTCGTGGCGGCGGGCGAGATCGGCGAGGCGCAGGCGCAGCCCCTCCTCGAGCGGGCCGGCGCCGCGCCAGTCCATGTCGATGCCGGTCAGGGTCTCGGTGACCAGGCAGTCGAGCGGCTTGCCGCGACCGCGCAACGTCGCGGCGATCGCGCGGCACGCGGACAGGGCGCCATTGAGGCCCGGCGTCAGCAGAGGGCAGGCGTCGAGATCGATCAGGGCGTGGCTGCGGGCGCGGGCGAACCCGAAAGCACCGTTGCGGGCATGAAAGGTCGCCCGCCGGCGGCCCTCGCCGTGGGCGTCGACGATCGGCGCGACCTCGGCGTCGACCCGTGCCTGGGCGAGCGCGTCGACGACGAGGCCGCGCTTCCAGGCGCGATAGGTCTCGTCGTCGAGATGCTGGGTGGCGCAGCCGCCGCACTGCGTGAAGTGAGGGCAGAAAGGGTCATGTCGATGCGGGCTCGGCATCACGACCGCGATCAGGCGGCCGCGGTCACCCTCGACCTCGGCATCCACGGTCTCGCCCGGCAGCACATAGGGCACGAAGACCGGACCCACCGCGATGCCGTCGCCGCGATGGCCGAGGCGGTCGATGAAAAGGCGGGTCTGGCTGCCGGCCTCGCTCGTCATGATCGGGTTCCGCTGCGACAGGGCGCTATCGGCGCCCGGAGCGAGCTTGTATCCTCGCACGATGGACGACGATAGACCCAAGGGACCGCTGCGCACGGGCTGGACGACGGGCGCCTGCGCCGCCGCTGCCGCCAAGGCCGCCTATCAGGCGCTGCTCACGGGGCATTTCCCCGATCCGGTGACGATCACCCTGCCGAAGGGCCAGCAGCCGGCCTTTGCGCTCGCGCGCCACATGAGCGACGGCGACACCGCGACGGCCGGGATCATCAAGGATGCGGGCGATGATCCGGACGTCACCCATGGCGCGCTCATCGTCTCGACGGTGCGGCATGGCGTGCCCGGCAGCGGCGTCACCTTCGCGGCGGGCGAAGGCGTCGGGACGGTGACGCGCGAGGGCCTGCCGCTGCCGGTGGGGGAGCCGGCCATCAATCCCGCCCCGCGTGCCATGATCCGCCAGGCGATCGGCGAAGTGGCTGCGGCCCATGGCGGGTCCGGCGACGTCGTCGTGACGGTCTCGATCCCCGGCGGCGAGGCGCTCGCGCGCCGCACGCTGAACGGCCGTCTCGGGATCGTCGGCGGCCTGTCGGTGCTTGGCACGACGGGTATCGTCGTCCCCTTCTCCTGCGCGGCCTGGATCCATTCGATCCATCGCGGCGTCGACGTCGCGCGCGCGGCGGGTCTCGCGCATGTCGCCGGCGCGACCGGATCGACCTCGGAGGCGGCGGTGGCCGCGCTGCACGGCCTGCCGGAGACGGCGCTGCTCGACATGGGCGATTTCGTCGGCGGCATGCTCAAATACATCCGCAAGAATCCGGTTCCGCGCGTCACGATCGCCGGCGGTTTCGCCAAGATGACCAAGCTCGCGCAGGGGCTCCTCGACCTGCATTCACGGGCAGGCGCGGTCGATCACGCTTGGCTCGCGGACCTTGCGGGCGCGGCCGGTGCCGACCCGGCCGTCGAGGACAGGATCGCCCAGGCGGTCTCGGCACAGGAAGCGCTGCTGATCGCCGGTCAGGCCGGGCTCGATCTCGCCATGCCGGTCGCGCGGGCGGCGCAGGGCACGGCGCTCGCGCTGATGGCGGGATCCGGCGTTGCCATCGACGTCGCCGTCTTCGATCGTGACGGACAGTTGCTCGCGGCGACTGATCCGGCAGTGGGCTGAACGGCGTTCAGTCCACGCTCCCGCGTGCTCAGCCAAGCGCCATGCCGGCGGCGTCGAAGCGATAGATCCGATCCGTCATCGGCTCGATGCCGACTGATGCGCCGACCTGGTGGTGCGTGTCGCCGGACGCTCGCACGGTGAGCAGGCCATGCCCCGGCACCTCGACATAGAGCATGGTGTCGGCGCCCAGACATTCCGCATGGGCGATCTGGCCGCGCCATCCCCCCTCCGTGCGCAGGAGGATGTGCTCCGGCCGGATGCCGATCGTCGCGGCGTTGACGCGCGAGGCCGCGTCGCCGGTGAGGAAATTCATGGTCGGCGAGCCGATGAAGCCGGCGACGAAGAGATTGCAGGGATGATGATAGAGATCGAGCGGGGAGCCGACCTGCTCGATCCGCCCGCCATTCAGGACGACGATCTTGTCGGCGAGCGTCATCGCCTCGACCTGGTCATGCGTCACATAGATCATGGTCGCCCCGAGCTCGCGGTGCAGCCGTGCGATCTCGATGCGCGTGCCGACGCGCAGCGCCGCGTCGAGGTTGGACAAAGGCTCGTCGAAGAGGAACAGGCTCGGCTCGCGCACGATCGCCCGGCCGATGGCGACGCGCTGGCGCTGGCCGCCTGAGAGCTCCGCCGGGCGGCGGGCGAGAAGCGGATCGAGTTTCAGCATGGTCGCGGCCTTGGCGACGCGGCGCTCGATCTCCGTCCGCGCCACGCCCTCCTGCTGCAGGGCGAGGCTCATATTGTTGCGGACGTCGAGATGGGGGTAGAGCGCGTAGGTCTGGAACACCATGGCGATGCCACGCTTGGCGGGCGGCGTGGTGTCGACGAGCCTGCCGTCGATCCGCACGTGACCGCCCGTCTGTTCCTCGAGACCGGCGATGATGCGCAGCAGGGTCGACTTGCCGCAGCCCGACGGCCCGACGAAGACCACGAACTCGCCGTCGCTCACGGTGAGGTCGACGCCCTTGATGACGTCGACCTTGCCGAAGGACTTGGTGACAGCTTCCAGCGTCAGCGACCCCATGGGGCACTCCCTAAAGATCGATGGCGCGGCGCTCGCGCATGGACAGATCGGCGGCGAGAACCACCTCGAGCGACCGCACGGCATCGTCCATGTGCCGCGTCAGATCGCGGTCATGGGTGATCGCGTCGAGAACGAAGGTCTGCTCGCGGTCGCACAGCGCCTGATGTCCGGGCTCACCCGCCATCGAGATCATCTGGTCGGGCGTCGTGAAGCGTCCGTCCGCCGAGAGCCCGGCGCGGTGCAGCTTGATCTTGGCCGTCTTGGTGTGGGTCTCGACGTCGGCCGATTTCGCGCCTTCGTCCATGACGATCGAGACGCAGCCGTTCGGGCTCATCACGTCCTTCACGAAGAAGGCGGTCTCAGAGATCATCGGGCCCCAGCCGGCCTCGTACCAGCCGATCGACCCGTCCTCGAACAGCACCTGGAGGTGACCGAAATTGACCTGATCCGGTGCGATCTCGTTCGACAGACGCACGCCCATGCCGCGCACCTGGACGGGGCGGGCATCGCTGATCTGCAGCATCACGTCGACATAATGCACCCCGCAATCGACGACCGGGGAGGTCGAGTCCATCAGCCTCTTGTGGATCTCCCAGGCGCTGCCGGAGGATTGCTGGTTGAGGTTCATGCGCATGACGAAGGGCGGGCCGAGTTCGCGCGCGAGCCGGATGAACTCGATCCAGGAGGGGTGGTGGCGCAGGATGTAGCCGATCACGAGCTTGCGCTTGTTGGCCTTGGCGGCGTCGACCACCCGACGCGCATCGGCGACCGTCGCCGCGAGCGGCTTTTCGACGAAGACATGGGCACCGGCCTCCATTGCCGCGACGGCGAGATCGGCATGGCTGTCGGTGTAGGTGTTGATCGAGACGAGATCGGGCTTTTGCGCAAGACCCTCGGCAAAGCCCGCGACGCGCGGATAGGCGGCGAGTTCGGCCGGCAGGTCGACCGGCGAGCGGTTCGCGAGGCCGATGATCTCGAAGCCCGGATTGGCGTGATAGGCGAGCGCGTGGCTGATGCCCATCTGGCCGAGGCCGATGACAAAGGTGCGCAGCGGTTTCATGCAGTCTCCGGAGCCGGCGGGATCGAGTGGCAGATGTCTGGGATCGGGCGGCCGTTCATTTCACCGCCCCGGCGGTGATGCCGCGGATCAGCTGGCGCGAAAAGGCGAGGTAGAGCACCAGCACGGGCAGGATCGCGAGGGTCAGCGCGGCGAGCACCGCGTTCCAGTTGGTGACGAACTGGCCGATGAAGATCTGCGCGCCGAGCGTCACGGTCTTGGTATTCTCGCCGGGTGCCAGGATCAGCGGGAACCACAGATCGTTCCAGATCGGGATCATGGTGAAGACGGCGACGGTCGCCATGGCCGGCCGGGTCAGCGGCAGCACAAGGCGGAAGAAGATCGCATATTCCGACAGCCCGTCGACGCGCGCGGCATTCTTCAGGTCGGCCGATACCTGGCGCATGAATTCGGCGAGGATGAAGACGGCGAGCGGCAGGCCCTGCGCGGTGTAAACGAGGATGAGCGCCAGATGCGTGTTCACGAGCTTGGCCGCGACCATCATGTTCAGGATCGCGATCGTGCCGAGGCGGATCGGGATCATGATCCCGAGCGCAAGGTAGAGCCCCATCAGCGTGTTGCCGCGGAACTTGTATTCCGACAGCGCGAAGGCGGCCATCGCGCCGAACAGCAGCACGCAGAAGATCGAGACGACCGTGATGATCAGGCTGTTTTGGAAGTAGAGCAGGAAGTTGCCCTGCCCGAGCACGGTGGTGTAGCCTATGAGATCGAAGGTCGCGGGCGTCGGCGGCGCCATGGGCTTGGCGAAGATCGCGGCGCGGGACTTCATCGAGTTCATGACGACGAGCAGGATCGGCGCGAGGCAGATCAGCGTGTAGGCACCGAGCGCGAGATGCATCAGCGCGACGTTGAGGGGGGAGGAGCGGGCCCGGTTCATCGTCGCCGCCTCAGAACTGGTAGCGGCGCATCCGCCGCTGGATGACGAAGAGGTAGATCATCACGCCGGTGAGAATGATGAGGAACATCATCGTCGCGATCGTCGCGCCCATGTGCTGGTCGCCGAGCTGCAGCTGGAAGCCGAAGAACGTGCGGTAGAGGAAGGTGCCGAGGATGTCGGTGGCGAAATTGGGTCCCGCCAGCGCGCCCTGCGCCGTGTAGATCAGGTCGAAGGCGTTGAAATTGCCGACGAAGGTGAGGATCGAGATGATCCCGATGGTCGGCAGGATGAGCGGCAGCTTGACCTTCCAGAACTGCGAGACGCCGGTGATGCCGTCGAGTTCCGCCGCTTCGATCACCTCGTCCGGGATCGAGAGGAGCGCCGCGTAGATCAGCATCATCGGGATGCCGACATATTGCCAGACCGAGATCAGGGACAGGGCGATCAGGGCGGCCGATTCCTGTCCGAGCCAGGGCGCGAAGAGCCAGCGCAGGCCGATCGTGCCGAGGACGGTGGGCGCCACGCCCCAGAGCGGGCTCAGGATGAGCTTCCACACGAAGCCGACGATGACGAAGGACAGCATGGTCGGCAGGAAGATCGCCGTCCTGTAGAAGGCGCGCCCGCGCAAGGTCGGCACCGACAGCATCGCCGCGAGCGCGATCCCGATCGGGTTCTGCACCAGCATGTGGATGATGAAGAAGGTGACGTTGTTGCCGAGCGCGTTCCAGAACGCCACCGACCAGCGGTCGTCGAAGAACAGGACGTGGAAGTTCGCCAGGCCGACGAAGGCGGTCTCGCCGTCCGCGGTTTGCAGGACCGAGAGGCGCAGCGTGTCGGCGAGCGGCACGATCATGATCATCGTGTAGACGATGACGGCCGGCGCCAGGAACACGGCGATGTGCCAGCGGATTGGCCGTTTCGAGGGCGTGTCGTCGGCCATGGGGGGTGTCCGGGTGCGGGGTCCGGTCGCCGGGCGGCGGTTGCGGCGGAACCCCCGCCCCGCCGCGATGGGCGGGGCGGGGATCGTCACGGCGTCAGGGCGCCGGCTTGTACCAGGCGTCGAGGCCGGTCTGGAGCTTCTTGGCCGCGTCTTCCGGCGTGGACGCGCCGGCGATCACGTTGGCGGAAGCAACCCAGGTCTCGTTCTCGAGGTTCGGCGTGCCGCGCGACAGGATCTGATAGGTCGAGCGGATCGTCGATTCACACTTGCCGCGCCAGGAGACGAATTCCTGCGCGAGCGGGTCGGCCATCTCGACCTTGTGGTTCGACAGCGAGAAGAAGCCCGGCAGCGCATTGGCGTAGAGTGAAGCGAATTCCGACGATCCGACCCAGCTCAGGAAGGCCTTGGCGGATTCCGGGTTCTTGGTCTTGGCGTTCATGCCGATCGCGATGTCGACATGGTCGGAGATGTAGCATTTGTCGCCGGCCTTCTTCACCGGCGGCAGGAAGGCGCCCATCTTGAACTGCGCCTGGGCGTTGAAGCCCGAGATTTCCCACGAACCGGCCGGATAGACTGCCGCGCGGCCGAGCGTGAACAGGTTCTGGCTGTCGGGATAGCTCTGCGCCTCGAAGCCGTCGCCGAGATAGGGCTTCCACTTGGCGAGCGTCTTGTAGGGCTCGACCCAGGGGGCGTCGGTGAGCTTCTGCGTGCCCTTGATCAGGGCGAGGCGGCCCGCTTCACCGCCCCAATAGTTCGGGCCGATGTTCTGGTAGCCCATGGTCGCGGCTTCCCACTGGTCCTTCGTGCCCATGGCCATCGGGATGTAGGTGCCGTCGGCCTTGATCTTGTCCATGGCCGCGAAGAACTCGTCCTCCGTCGTCGGCACGGCGATGCCGAGCTTGTCGAAAGCGTCCTTGTTGTAGATGAAGCCGTGGATGACGGAGGCCATCGGGACGCAGAACGTCACCTTGCCGTCGTCGGTCGACCAGCCGGAGCGCGCGACGGGCCCGAAATTCTCCATGCCCGGCAGGTCCTGCACCGGGGCGAGGTAGCCCTTCTCATAGAGCTGCAGCGAGGCATCGAAGGGGCGGCAGGTGATGAGGTCGCCCGCGGTGCCTGCTTCGAGCTTGGCGTTCAGCGCCGCGTTGTACTCGGTCGGCGCGGAGGGCTGGAACACCACCTTGATGTCCGGGTGGACCTTGTTGAAGGCGGGAATGATCTTCTCGTTCCAGATGGCGAGGTCGTCATTGCGCCAGCTTTCGATGACGAGCGTCTTGTCGTCGGCGAAGGCGGGTCCCGCGATCGCCATCAAGGCAAGGCCGGTCGCACCCAGCGCCAGCGCCTTCAGTCTGTTCAGTGTCATGGTCGTCTCTCCTCTCCTGATCGCGGGATGGGTTGATCCATCATCCGTTTCTGGTCGTCAGCGCCGACAGGCCGGCGCGGACGGCGCCACCCTGTCGGGCAAGAAGGTCATGCGCGTCGTGAGCGTCGCGCGCGCCGGCAGCGATGAGGATCGCCACCTTCACCGAGCCGTCCGACCGCGTCAGCGCATCCTGCGCGACCGCCTCGTCCACCCCGGTCACGCGCATGATGATGCCGATGGCGCGGCGGCGCAATTTCTCGTTCTCGACCCGGACATTGACCATCAGATTGTCGTGCACGTGGCCGAGCCGGATGCCGATCAGGGTCGACAGCATGTTGAGCGCGCATTTCTGCGCCGTGCCGGCATTCATCCGGGTCGAGCCGGCAATGACCTCCGGCGGCGTTGCGAGGAGCACGGCGATGTCGGCGTCGACCAGGAGCGGTGTCCCGGCATTCGAGGCCATGCCGATCGTCAGCGCACCAAGGGTTTTGGCGCGGCGCAGCGCCGCCAGCGCGAAGGGCGTCGTGCCGCTCGCGGACAGGGCGAGGACGGTGTCGGCAGGCCCGACGGCGAGCGCGTCGATCCCGGCTTCCGCCGCCGCGCCGTCGTCCTCTGCGCCCGAGGGAATGGCGATCATCGCTGCCGGACCGCCCGCGGCGAGGACCGGCACGGTCTCGGGTGACAGCCCGTAGGTTCCGGGAAGTTCGAGCGCGTCCGACTGCGCCATCAGCGCCGGGGAGCCGGCGCCGGCATAGACGAGACGCCCGCCGGCGCGGATGCGGGTGGCAGCGGCCTCGGCGGCCTCGGCGAGGGCTGGGATCGCCGGCCGCACGGCCTCGATGGCGGCGCGCTGGGCATCGACGATCGCATCGAGAATGCGCGCGCTCGGCCAGGTGTCGAGATCGCGGTACCGGTCGCTCGCCTCTTCCGTGCGCGGCAGGCCCATGCGTCGCTGCTCCCCTTCTCGATCCACGCAGCTAATACCAATGTAAGACCTATCGTCAAGCAAAACCATTAACCATGGCGCGGATTCCGACAATGCCTCGCTCCGTCCAGCGGTAGCGACCCGTTTTGGAGAAGAGTCACCCACCTCTGTCGTCAATCGGTGGATCTGTCTTGGCGCTTTTCGGATGAACGCTGTTCAATGACGGCATCTCCACGCTGTTCCGCGCCTTGCCGCCGTTCAGAATTTACAAACTGGTTTGTATTGGTATTATAGTTGCCGCGAGGGTCCGACGATGGATGCGTTCTTCCTGGGGTTCGACGGCGGCGGCACGGGCTGCCGGGCGCGGCTGGCCGATGCGGCCGGCCGGGTGCTCGGCGAGGGTGCGGCCGGATCGGCCAATCTGACGCTCGGATTCGACACCGCCTTCGCCGCCCTCTCGGAAGCCGCCGCCGCCGCACTCGCGCAGGCGGGGCTCGCCGATCTGTCGCCCGGCCGGATCCATGCCGGCTTCGGGCTCGCGGGTGCCAATGTGCTGAAGCTCGCGGACGGGATCCGCAGCGCACCTTTCGGCTATGCGTCGCAGGCGGTGGAATCGGATGCCTACATCGCCTGTCTCGGGGCGCACGGCGGCGAGAACGGCGCGATCCTCATTCTGGGCACCGGCTCGCAGGGTCTCCTGATGCGCGACGGCGTGGTGACGACGCTCGGCGGATGGGGGTTTGCCCTGTCGGACGAAGGTTCGGGCGCGATTCTGGGGCGTGCGGGGCTGAGGGCTGCGATCCTCGCCCATGACGGTCTCGCGCCGCGCACCGACCTGACCGACGCGCTCCTCGCCGGTTTCGACGACGATCCGGCGGCGGCCGTCCTCTGGGCCCGGACCGCGACGCCGCGCGATTATGGCGCGCAGGCGCCACTGATCATCGCCCATGCCGACAAGGGTGATCCGGTCGCCCTGGGTCTTCTCGGCGAGGCGACGGCGATGGTCGCTTGCATGATCGACCGTCTCGTCGCGCTGGGCGCCACCCATGTCGCCTTGATGGGCGGCCTCGCCGCGGTCTATCGCGGCCGCCTGCCCTCTCGCCTCGCGCCGGTGCTCGTCGAGCCGCGCGGCGATGCGCTCGACGGCGCGCTGCTGCTCGCACGGCGGGGCAGTGCGCGATGAGCCGGGCCGCTGCCTTCGGACCGCCGCTCGCGCCGTCGGATGACCCGACGCCGCTCTATCTGCGGCTGCAGGAGCGGATCAAGGCGGCGATCGAGCGCGGTGACCTGAAGCCGCTCGAGGCCCTGCCGGGCGAGCGTGACATTGCGCAGGCGCTCGCCGTCTCGCGCGTCACCGTGCGCAAGGCGCTGGCCGATCTCGTCGATCAGGGGCTGTTGCGCCAGCGGCAGGGGTCCGGAACCTTCGTCGGGTCGCCCGCGCCCCGGGTCGAGCAGGCCCTGTCGCGCCTCACCTCCTTCAGCGAGGACATGCGCCTTCGCGGGCTGGAACCGACCGCCCGCTGGCTCGATCGCAGTCTGTCACTTGCGACGCCGGAGGAGGCGATGCGGCTTTCCCTGTCGCCGAGCGACCGGGTCTGCCGCTTCCAGCGCCTGCGGATGGCCGGCGGCGTTCCCATGGCGATCGAGCGTGCGGTGGTGCCGGAGCGCTTCCTGCCGGATCCGGATGCGGTCGACCAGTCGCTCTATGCGGCGCTCGAAGCGCGCGGCGTGCGCCCTGTGCGGGCGCTGCAGCGGCTCAGGGCGACGCTCGTCACCGGGACTGACGCCGAACTCCTCGGGGTCGAGCGCGGATCGCCGGCGCTCGCGATCGAGCGGGTGTCCTTCCTGGACAGTGGCGTTCCGATCGAATTCACCCGCTCCTGGTATCGGGGCGATGCCTATGACTTCGTCGCGGAGATGACCTTGAGGCGCGACCCATGAGCGACAGCCCGGGACACCACGACCTGCCCAGGACCCGGACCGCCATGGCGGCCGAGATCGCGCAGGCGCCGGAGGCGATCGCACGGCTCCTCGATCGCGAGGGCGCGGCGATCCGCACACTCGGTCGGCGCATCGCCGAGCGGTCGCCGCCGGTCATCGTCACCTGCGCACGTGGCTCCTCGGACAATGCGGCCGCCTACGCCAAATATCTGTTCGAAATCCTCGCCGGCATTCCCGTCGCCTCCGTCGGACCGTCCGTGGCGTCCGTTTATGGCGCGAGGCTGCGGCTCGACGGGGGTGTGGTGCTGTCCGTCTCCCAGTCGGGCAAGAGCCCCGACATTGTCGCGCTGCAGAAGGGCGCCCGCGCCTCGGGCGCGCTGGCCATCGCCATCGTCAATGAAGCGCAGTCACCGCTCGCGGCCGAGGCCGATGCCGTCGTGCCGATCCATGCCGGGCCTGGGCGCAGCGTCGCGGCGACGAAAACCTTTCTCGCCAGTGCCGCCGCCCTCGCCGCCCTCGCCGCGGCCGTCGCCGGCGATCAGGCGCTCGAGCGGGCGGTCGCGGGGCTTCCCGAAATCATGGCAAAAGCCCTGTCGCTCGACTGGGATGCGGCGCGCGATGCGCTCGCCAGCGCCCCCTCGGCCTATCTCCTCGGCCGTGGCCCCGCCTTTCCGATCGCGCAGGAGGCCGCGCTGAAACTCAAGGAGACGGCGGTTCTCCATGCCGAGGCCTATTCGAGCGCCGAAGTGATGCATGGACCTCTGCAACTCGTCGGCGCCGGCTTTCCGGTGATCGCACTGCGCCCGGCCGATGCCGCCTTCGCGTCGACCGGGGAAACGCTGAGGCGGATCGCGGCCGCCGGCGGACGGGTGTTCGCGGCCGAGGTCGGCGACGCGGCGCCGGGTCGCCTGCCGAGCATGTCGACCGGCCATCCCTTCCTCGATCCGCTGCCGATGCTCGCCTCCTTCTATCGTCTGGCTGAAGCCGTGGCGCGGGATCGCGGCCATGACCCCGATGCGCCCTCGCAGCTGAAGAAAGTCACGGAAACGATCTGATGCCGACCCTCGCCCTTGTCGGAGCCCGCATTTTCACCGGTGATCGCTGGCTCGACGATCATGCCCTCGTCATCGAGAACGACCGGATCGCTGCCGTCACCGAGCGGGCGAGGCTTGATCCCGGCCTTGCCGTCGAGGGTCTGGACGGTGGCATGCTGGTGCCGGGTTTCATCGATGCGCAGGTCAATGGCGGCGGTGGCGTCCTGTTCAACGAGACGCCCGATGCCGACGCCCTCGCCCGTCTGGCGGCCGCCCATGCCCGGCACGGGACGACGGCGCTGCTGCCGACCCTGATCACCGACCGCCCCGACGTGACGGCGCGCGCCGCCGACGCGATCCGCGCGGCGATCGCCGCGGGCACTCCCGGTATCGTCGGCGTCCATTTCGAAGGCCCGCATCTGTCGGTCGCGCGCAAGGGCGCCCATGATCCGGCACTGATCCGGCCGATGACGCCGGCCGATGCCGAACGTCTCACCGCGCCCGGGCTCGGTGTCGTGCTGACCACGGTCGCCCCGGAGAACACGCCGAATGCGATGATCCGGCAGCTCGCGGATGCCGGCGTCGTCGTCAGCCTCGGGCACACCGACGTCTCCTACGAGACCGCGATGGCGGCGGCCGACAGTGGCGCGCGCGGCATCACGCATCTGTTCAACGCCATGTCGCCGCTGCAGCATCGCGGGCCGGGCGTCGTCGGGGCAGCGCTCGATCATGGCGGGCTATGGGGCGGATTGATCGCCGACGGTCTTCACGTCCATCCGGCGGCGCTGCGCGCGGCGATCGCCGCCAAGCGCGGACCAGGGCGCCTGTTCCTCGTCACCGACGCCATGCCGACGGCCGGCGACCCGGGCGATGTGTTTTTGCTAAATGGTCGACGCGTGACGAGGCGCGAGGGCCGGCTGACGCTCGACGACGGCACGCTGGCGGGCTCCGACCTCACCATGGACGCGGCGCTGCGCTATACGGTCACCCATCTCGGTGTCGGGCTCGACGAGGCTCTGCGCATGGCGAGCCTCTATCCGGCCCTGTTCCTTGGCCTTGAGCGTGATCGGGGCCGGATCGCCGAGGGTCATCGCGCGGATCTCGTTCACCTCGACGATGGACTGGCGGTGACGTCGGTGTGGATCGGCGGTGAGGGCCAGGCGGAGCGGAGATCGGTCTGATGCAGCCGGATGTGATCGTCATCGGTGCGGGCCTCGCCGGCGCCGTCGCGGCGCTGACGCTCCATGAACAGGGGCTGTCGGTTCTCGTCGTCGAGGCGCGCGAGCGCGTCGGGGGTCGCGGTCATGCCCGCGCCTTCGGCGACAGCGCGAACGTGGTGGACTTCGGCGGCGCCTGGATCACGCCCTGGCAGACCCGCATCCGGGCCCTGTGCGCCCGCCACGGCATCGCCCTCACCCCGCGTCCGCCGATCCGCGAACGGCGATGGTTCCGCGACGGTGCCCTGCATCGTGACGGCCCGACGTCAGACGGCGATCGCGCCCGGCATGAACGCGCCATCGCCCGCATGGCGGCCGATGCGGCTCTGCTGAAGCTCGGCCACGACACGGATGAGAAGGGGCGCCCGATCACCGGCATCAGCTATGCCGACTATATGCGCCGCCTCGATCCGCCGCAGGCGACCCTCGATCTTTTCAGCGCCTGGTGGACGGTCTCCGGCAATGGCGACAAGGCGCGCGTCCCCGTCTCCGAACTGCTCGGTTCGGCGGGGTATAGCGGCCCCCTCGCCGAGGCGATGATCGATGTCTGGGCCGGCACGCTCGATGGGGGTGTCGAGCGGCTCGTCGCGACGATGCTCGACACGCTGCCGCCCGGATCACTGCTGCTGGGCGCGCCCGTCGAGGCGGTCTCGACCGCTGGCGACGGTGTTTCGGTGATGCTGGCCGGGGGACGGGTGCTCGCGGCTCGGGGAGCCCTGCTCGCGACCGGGCTCAATCCGCTCGGCTCTATCCGGTTCGATCCGCCGCTGCCTCCACATCAGGCAGCCGCTGCCGCGGAAGGCCATGGCGGACGCTGCGTCAAGGTCTGGGCCAAGGTGCGCGGCGTTGAGCCAGGCATTCTGGCAACCGGCGGCACGGGTCTCGAGTTCATGATCTCGGACCGGTTGGCGCGGGACGGGTCGACCCTGATCGTCGGTTTCGGGGTTGCCGCCAATGGCTGGACACCGGACCTGCCAAGGGATGTCGAAAAGGCCGTGGAGCGGTTCTTTCCCGGGGGCGAGCTTCTCGCCGCTGACTGGCACGACTGGAATGCCGATCCCTTCGCGCGGGGGGCCTGGGTCGCTGCCCTTGTCGGTGCGGAAGAGCGGTACACGGCCGATTTCTGGCCACCCGACAGGGGCCTTGCCTTCGCATCGTCTGATATCGCCGCCGCCGATGCCGGCTGGTTCGAGGGTGCCGCCGTCTCTGGCGAGGCGGCGGCACGGGCGATCGCGGCGCGGCTTCAGGCCTCGCCGTAGCCGACGATTCCCTTCGTCTCCAGGAAATCGTGGATGCCCCAGTCCGCGTATTCGCGGCCATTTCCCGACTGCTTGTAGCCACCGAAGGGCGCGAAGACGTCCCAGTCGGGATAGTTGATGTTCACCGTTCCCGCGCGCAGCTCCCGGGCCACGCGCCGGGCATGGGCGATGTCACCCGACGCGATATAGGCGGCAAGGCCGTAGACCGTGTCGTTCGCCTTCTCGATCGCTTCTTCCTCGGTCTCGTAGGGCAGTATCGACAGAACCGGGCCGAAGATCTCTTCGCGCGAGATCGTCATCTCGTGCCTGACGTTGCCGAAGATCGTCGGGCGGACATAGTAGCCGCGATTGAGCCCCTCGGGTCGGCCGAGACCGCCGCAGACGAGCGTCGCGCCCTCCTCGATACCGGCCTGGATCAGACGCTGGATCTTGTCGTACTGGATCTGGCTGATGACCGGACCGAGCACCGTGTCGGCGTCGAGCGGATTGCCGACCTTGTGCGTCGCCGCCGCGCGCTTGGCGATCTCCAGCGCCTCGTCATGGCGCTCGACCGGCACGAACATGCGTGTCGGTGCATCGCAGGACTGGCCGGAATTGGCGAAGCAGGCCCCGACGCCGGTCGTGATCGCCGCCTCGAAGTCGGCGTCGCGCAGGATCAGGTTCGGTGACTTGCCGCCGAGTTCCTGCGCGACACGCTTGACCGTGTCGGCGGAGGCCTTGGCGACGAGGATGCCGGCGCGGGTCGAGCCGGTGAAGGACATCATGTCGATGTCGGGATGGGCCGACATGGCGGCGCCGACCGAGGGGCCGTCGCCGCTGACGAGATTGAACACGCCTTTGGGCGTGCCCGCGGCTTCCATGATCTCGGCGAAGATGACGCCGGAAATTGGCGCGATTTCGCTCGGCTTCAGGATCATCGTGCAGCCCGCGGCGATCGCGGGCGCCACCTTGCAGACGATCTGGTTCAGTGGCCAGTTCCACGGCGTGATCAGGCCGCAGACGCCGATGCCCTCGCGGATGATGTGGGTGGTGCCGCGATGCTCCTCGAAGTGAAGGGTCTCGAGCGCCTTGATGGTCGATTCGAGATGGACGCGCCCCGCCCAGACCTGGGCACCCGTGGAGAAGGAGAGCGGCGCGCCCATTTCGGTGGTCACCGCCGCCGCGATCTCGTCGGCGCGGCCATTGTAGATGTCGAGAACACGGCGCAGCAGCGCCAGGCGCTCCTCGCGGCTCGACCGCGTCCAGGAGGGAAAGGCGGCACGAGCGGCCCTGACGGCTCGGTCGACGTCCGCCGCGGAGCCGGCGGCGATGCTGGTGTAGACTTCCTCGGTGGCCGGATTGACGACGTCGATCGTGCGTCGCTCGATCGGATCGACCCAGGCGCCGTCGATGTAATGCTGAAGAGAGTGCGTCATGCGTCTTGTCCTCGGTAGCGTCCGAGCCCGGCCCATCTCAGTGCCTTGGCCTGTCTCTGTTTAGCGCGGGTGTGGGGACGTCGGTAGCCCGTCGCCGACACCATCTTGTCGGCGGGAGCACCAGGCGGAGGGGTTGTCGCACGGTCACCCAGACCGAGGTAATCTGATAGGACAACTTTGAAGGGTATTTGAAAACCTCGTCGCCCGCACGGGGGCTTTATCATACCGCCTATACGGGTTTTCACGTATCACATTCTTCTTCGTAGTTTAGATTCAGGCAATGTTTCGAGGTTTATGATACCTGTAACGATTAAATCAGGAGACCGTTATGTCGATCAAACTGAAGCTCATGCTGTGTCTCGGTCTCCTGACCTGTGCGATTGCAGCCATGGCGGGCAAAGGTTTCCTCACCCTGCAGGACAGTGCTGCAACCATGCGGAGTATCCTGCAGGATCGCGTCGTGCCGGTGAAGCAGCTGCGCGAGATCGGCGATGCCTATGCGGTCGCGATCGTCGACACGACCCACAAGGTGCGTGCCGGCACCCTGACCCCGGAAGAAGGGCTCGCAAGCGTCGGTGCGGCTCTTCAAAAGATCGACGAGACTTGGAAGGCCTATCTCTCGACGAGCCTGACCGAGGATGAAAAGCGTCTCGTCGTCGACACGGATACGGCGCGCGCAGCCGCAGCGCCGGCCATTGCCCGGCTCGATGCCATCCTGAAGGCAAAGGACATGGCGGCCCTCGCCGTCTTCGCCGAGAAGGATCTCTACCCGGCGATCGATCCCATCGGGACGCCGATCAGCAAGTTGATCGACCTTCAGATCGCCGTCGCCCGCGCATCGCTCGAGGAATCGGAGGCCATGATCGTCGCGGCAGAATATGTGTCCATCGGCCTCATGCTGGTCTCTGTGCTCGTGATCGGTTTCTCGCTGTACACCGTGCTGCGCGGTGTCGTCGGCCCGCTCAATGGTATGCAGGGCGCCATGCGTCGCCTTGCCGACGGCGATCTCGCGGTCGAGATCCCGAGCAAGGATCGCCGCGACGAGATCGGCGCGATGGCGGCGACCGTTCAGGTCTTCCGTGACAATGCGGTCGAGCGCGTTCGGCTGGAGGAAGAGCAGCGCAAGGAGCAGGAGACGCGGACCCGGCGTGCCCAGGCCGTCGAAGCGCTCATCGCCGGTTTCGATCGTGACGTCAGCCTGATCCTGAAGACCGTCGCTTCCGCCTCCACGGAACTCGAGGCGACCGCCCGGTCGCTGACGATGACGGCCGAGGAGAGCACTCGAAACGCCACCACCGTCGCCGCAGCCGCCGAAGAAGCCACCGCCAACGTCTCGACGGTCGCGTCGGCGTCGGAGGAACTCTCGGCCTCGATCAATGAAATCGCGCATCAGGTCGAATCATCGCGCCGTGTCACCCAGAGCGCCATGGAGACCGCTCGGGAAACGGACGAGACCGTGCGCGTCCTCGTCGCCTCCGCCGATCGCATCGGGACGGTCGTCGAGCTGATCAGTGACATCGCCGCGCAGACCAATCTGCTCGCCCTCAACGCCACCATCGAGGCGGCACGCGCCGGTGAGGCCGGCAAGGGTTTCGCGGTCGTCGCCTCCGAGGTGAAGAGCCTCGCCGGTCAGACTTCCAAGGCGACGGAGGAAATCGCCAGCCACATCCAGGAAATGCAGTCGGTGACCGGCAAGGCCGCGGCCGCCATCCGGGCCATCGGCGAGACGATCCGCACGATCAACGACACCGCTGCCGCGATCGCTTCGGCCGTCACGGAGCAGGGTGCCGCCACGAGTGACATCGCCCAGAACGTGCAGCAGGCGGCTGACGGCACCCGCCATGTCTCCGCCAACATCGTCAGCGTGACGGAGGGGGCGAGCATGACCGGCGCCGGCGCCTCGCAGGTGTTCTCGTCCGCCGAGGAACTTGCGCGCCAGTCGACGACGCTGAAGGCAAAGGTTGACGACTTCTTCGCGGCCATCCGCGCCGCCTGACAGGGCGGCGGCTCAGGGCGTCATCGTCTCGATAGCCTTGCCGCTGTCGCTCTCGAAGGTCATGCGCCCACCGGCCATGCCCTTGTCGTAGCGGATTTCGACGATCACGACACCGCGCGGCGACGCCTCGACGACGCCGCGCGACAGCGTCACCCGGCTGACCGCCCCACCCGGCAGGTTCATCGTCCTGATCGTTTGATCGAGATAGGCGGTGAGCCGCGCTTCATCGAGCACCTTGAGGTCCTTGAAGCCGAAGGGCGGTTGCGGTCCGACGAAGCCCAGCATCGGTCCCATGCTCATGGGGCTTTCGCGAATGGAGTCCGCATAGACCAGAAGCGATCGTTGCCCGTCCGGCGCCTTGGGGTCCACGATCGTCACGTCGGCCCGATCGTCGCGGAACATGATTTCGTGGAACTCGACATCCGATCCAAGCTCCTTCTCGATCCGGGCCAGCGTTGCCAGGATGCCCGAGGGTTCGAGCCAGGCCACGGCAGGCCGGCGGCTTTTTGGGAGCCTCGTCTCGACGACGACACCCGCCATCGTCGCGAGGACGACGGACTCCTCGCCGGAGTCTTCCTTGTAACGAACCTCCCACAGGAGCTGCGGTCCCCCTGGCCGATCCGTCACGATGTCGGCCTCGATCAGGGTGACCGCCGCATCCGGTGCGCCGATGGCCGCGCGCCCCGCCTTGATGATCCCGGGCAAGCCCTCGAGCGTCACGGCATCGGGGGAAAATGTCGGCGGCCCGGCATTGTCGTTGTCGGGGAAGGCCGGCGAATCCGGTCCGCTGCCTTTAACGCCACCGAGGTCCCAGCTGAAGCTGCGCAGGGTCATGCGGTCCGTCGGGTGGCGCGTGACGAGGAAGATGTAGCTTGGATAGATCCTGAATTCGACGAGAACCGGCTTGCCGCCGAACACCGCCGCAATGTCCCTGGTGGCCTGCGCGTAGGCCCAGCTGTCGCGATGGAGATTGAGGGTACGAGCCCGGATCGTGCCCGAGAGATCAGCGCCGAGGACTGTTCCCTGCGGTGTCGCCGTGATCGAGGCCTGCTCGTAGTCGGTGCGCAGCGATACGGTCCACCGCAGCGGGCCGTAGCCCGGCGTTGGCAGAAGCTGGATCGTTCGCTCGAGCGTCAACGCCGCGATCGAGGCACGATCCTGCATCTCGGCCCGCTCGACGGCCTGCGCCCGCAACCCCGCCACGGCATCGACATTGATCTCATCGAAGCCGAAGAACCCCGCAGTGACGTCGGGGACGATACCCCGATCCCGCGTCGGGCGCGGCGACGACAGCATTTCCATCCGGAACAGGCGGTTGCGCCAGCCGTAGCGGACCTCGAGCAGACGATGGCCGCCGCCGCGTCCCTGATAGACCAGCGTCACGTCGTCCGGTTCCACCGTGAGGCTGAGAAGGCGTGCGTCTCCCCCGACCTTGGCTTTCAGGGCAGCGACGGCGCGAAGGAAGTCTGCATGATTGCCGGCAAAATCCGTCGCCGCGCGCGCTGCGGGCGCGGGGCCGATGCCGACGAACCAGGCGGCGAGGAACAGTGCGACGAAGAAGCGGCTGCAGGGTGAGAGCGCCATCGACATCTCCGGTCCGCATCAGAGTTCGACTGGGAAGGCGGTTTCGTTTGACAAATGCTCGGAGAACGCTCGCGACCAGTATCGTGCGGCGGCTCAACTGACCTGAGGCGTTCTCCGAGCTGCGGACCTTGCGGCCGGCATAAAGGACGAGGGTGGAGCACGGCACCGCGCGACCACGCCTCGACACCCTCACGTTACGTCAGGATGTGTGACGTGCCGTGCGTTGCCGCACATGGAATCAGCGCCACAGCGTCAGCCCCATGCGTTTTGGCGCGCTCTGTGGCGGATCAGCGACAATTGCGCGGATCAACATACCTTCCATGGCTGTTAGATACCTTTCTCGCTCGGCTGAGTCGGTGCTGGTGATCGCCGATCGGATCGCCGAATCAATCAGGGTGGCCGCGAGGCGTGCCGTCTCCGGCAGCGGCACCGGACGCAGGATCCCCTGCTCGATGCCCGACGACATGACGCCGGCGAGGGCGTCGACGACCTGGGCGCCGTCGATCACGAGCCCGGTGCCCGGCAGGGTGGCGGTCGCGCCGAGCTGGATACGGGCCTCGGCGAGGATCGCCGCGCACATGTGGCGGATTCGCTCGACCGCCGGCCGGTCAGTGGACCAGGTCGCGCGGATCACGCCCGCGAGGTGGTCGGACATGTGATCCTGGATCGCCGCCAGCAGGGCGGCCTTGTCGGCAAAGGCGCGGTAGACGGAGCCGACCGCCACGTCCGCCTGCGCGGCAATGTCGGCGATGGAAGTCGCCGCATAGCCCTTCCGGGTGAACAGGGTCATCGCGGCGTCGAGGACCGCCGCGCGTTTTCCCGCCGGATCGATCGTCCGAGCCTTGCGTCCCATGGGCCGTGCCTCCGCGCCTTGGTGCCTCGGTTGGTGATCCACTGCCGAGAGTTTGAAGTGAACTCAGTTCATTCACAAGCCTCAATCGGCGGGTTGCGGGTGGGCGCGAGGCGCGATCATCGGTTCGGTTGCCGGAAGCATGCGTCACCACCGGCGGTCCGCCGAATGCGTGCGGCCGATTTGACCGCAAGACCCGGAGCGCGAAAGCGACGCCGGTCTGTCGAAATGGAGTCGCAATAACCAATCGGAGGTTCCATGTTCACACGACATCCGCAGGCAAACGGTCAACCGGAGATCACCGTGTCGAGGCCTGATGACGTTGAAGCGATGGGATCGGCCGCGGTCGGACCGCCGTCCTCGTCGACGAAGCAGGCGGCTTCTTCCGCCGAAGCTCTCGAGGACTGGCGCTGGGCGGCCCTGCGCAGCCGGGACCGTTCCGCCGACGGCGCCTTCGTCTACGCGGTTCGCACGACCGGCGTCTATTGCCGACCGTCCTGCGCCGCCCGTCCGGCCCGGCGCGAGAACGTCTCCTTCCATGCCGACGGCGTCGCGGCCCGGGCCGCAGGCTTTCGTCCCTGCAAGCGCTGCCGACCGGACGATCAGCCGGGCGAGACGCTGGCGGTTCTGGCGGTGACCGCCGCTGCCCGCCTGATCGACGAGGCGGTCTCGGCCGAGCGCTCTGCCCCGTCCCTCGAGGCACTGGCGGCCAGGGCCGGTTTTTCATCGTTCCATTTCCATCGTCTGTTCAAGCGGAGCCTCGGGGTGACACCGAAGGCCTATGAGAAGGCCGCCCGCAGCCGGCGCGCCGCAGCCATGCTGGCGGAAACCGCAAGCGTGACGGAAGCGATCCACGGTGCCGGCTATTCCTCGTCGAGCCGATTCTACGAGACGGCCACTGACCGGCTCGGCATGGCGCCGCGGGTCAGTCGTGCGGGGGGCGCCGGTGAGGTGATCCGGCACGCGACAGCCGCCTCCTCGCTGGGGATTGTCCTTGTCGGCGCGACGCAACGCGGCATCTGCGCGATCACGCTGGGCGATGACGCCGACACGCTCCTCGTTGATCTCGCCGCCCGGTTTCCGGCAGCCACCCTCGTACCGGCTGAGGCGGACTTCGCCTCGACCGTCGCTGCCGTGATCGATCTCGTCGAGACGCCCGCCGAGGGCCTCGCTTTGCCCCTCGACGTGCGCGGCACGGCCTTTCAGGAGCGGGTCTGGCAGGCCTTGCGGACGATCCCGCCGGGCTCGACGCGCAGCTACAAGGAGATCGCGACCGCGATCGGCGACCCGAAAGCCTCGCGCGGCGTCGCCCAGGCCTGCGCCGCCAATCCGGTCGCGATCGCGGTCCCCTGCCATCGCGTCGTCCGTGGCTCCGGCGATCTCGCGGGGTATCGCTGGGGCATCGAGCGAAAGGCAGCCCTTCTCGCGCGCGAAAAGACACGATGAACGGGCGGCGGCGTCACGGGCGCCGGCCCCGCAGATGGGTCGGCCGCAGGCCTCCGGCGACGACGGCCGCGGTCTGCGCCCGGCGCATGGTCAGCCAGTCCTCGTAGATCTCGGGGCTCGATGCCGCGATCAGGTCTGACCGCAGCGCGCCCTCGATGAGCGCGAGATCGCGCACCGCCACCTCGGCGTACCAGGCGTTGCGATCCCGCGTTGAAACCGCCACGAACCCTGCCGCGCGCAGATCGCGTTCAGTCTCCGCGGCGGTGGCGGGTCGCAGCGGATAGGGCGCGCGCGCCTGGTAGGCCTGCCAGGCGGGGAGGCTGTCGCGGTCCTCGCTCGCCATCCAGTCGCTGGCGGCGATCCAGCCGCCGGGGCGCAGCACGCGATGAACCTCGGCAAAGAGCGCGGGCTTGTCCGCGACATGCAGGAAGGCGTCCTTGCTGAAGACGAAATCAAAGCTCCCATCGGCAAAGGGCAAAGGCCCGGGATCGATGCGTTCATAGGACAGCTGGTCGCCGAGCCCCGCTGCCGCGGCGTTTGCCGCCGCCCTGTCGAGCAGGGCCCGATCAACGTCGACGCCGTGGACGTGAGCCGCACCGAGGTCGCGGACGAGCACGATGTCGGGACCACCGATCCCGCATCCGATATCGAGGCCCTTCAGACCCGCGAGTGACAGCCCGTCGACGATGGCGCGAACCTCGCCCGGGCCGCCGGGCGACATGAAGCCCGGCCCCCAGAGCCGCTCCAGACGGCGAACGAAGTGATCGGGATAATCGCCTGCCATCGCTGCCTTCCTGTCCGCATCACGGATCCGGACGAAGCGACGGGCTTGCGCTTCGGCGGGTCCTGCCCGCCACCCGTCATAGCCGGGAGGGTGGATCGCGTCATCGGCGGGCTCGCGACGGTTGGATGACGAGCCGGCAATTTTTCTCGAACAAGGCTGTTGACAGGTTTGGGGAGTGGGGTCTATATCGCGGCCATGACGGACGGGGTTGCTGCCCACGGTTGGCGGCGGCCTTTGTTTTCAGCTTTTCATTCTGGGAAGTGAGCTCACCTGAGCTTGTTGTTCGGGGATGGTT
>JBKDKQ010000011.1:0-18807 GCA_046344875.1 Labrys sp. (in: a-proteobacteria)
CTTCAGCACTGCCCGGATCTGGCCAAGCGTGGGAACCACCTTCGGCCTGTTCGCTGCGGCCATCGTCTCCTCGGCGCGCGAAAGGCTGAAGTATTCGCAATCACCCAGCGTGATGCGCCTGTGACCGGGGCGTTCGCGCAGCCAGAGGAAGAAGCCGCGGAGGTGCTTCACTATGGCCACCCGGGTGGCCGCACTCAAAGGGCGATCTGTCGGCCCCTTCAACTCCGCAAGCTTCTGTTTGAAGCTCTGCGCCTGAGGGGGCCGGTAGGTCTTGAAATCTCGGAATCCTGTATGCTTTTCGAAACGCAGGAGGGCTGCGAGGGCATTGTCGATGGTAACCGCTCCGCGCCCGCGAGCATGCTGGAGATGCTCCGCGTACTCCCGCTTTAAGCGCTCATTAGGATCGTTCCTCTTCCGCATGAGCGGTCTCCTTCTGAAGTCACAATTCACGCGGCTACCGCGCCTCTGTCATAGGGTTGGCGGCGGCTGCACATGATGGACGTCGAGATCGCACGCAACTTCGCAGAGTTGCGCCTCGCTCGTGATCCGACTGATCAGACGCCCGCATCGCGGGCATAGCCCCTCGAGCCTCCACGCTCCTGCACCGTCGCGAATGAAATCGACCGTGTCGCCCGCCGGCCTTTGCGGCGTCCGGCATGGGAGGCAGAAGATCGTGCCCGGAGGCGAGGTCGTCCGCGCCTTTTCCCTGCGACCACGGTGGAACGCGATGAGGTCGGCTCCCAGAATCAAGAGTGGCCGGCCGTCGACGACGGTTAGGCCTTGCTTGATCCAGTTTCGGACGGTGTTGCGGTGCGAAAACGTCACCGCAGCCGCCTCGTCCACCAGATACGATCGGTTCCCTTTGACGCGTCGGATGTCGGTCCGCTTCGCCACAGTCACGCCTCTGTGCCACGGCCGACGGGAGCAACCTCCGACGTCGACCGCTGCGGTGAGCCGATCCGGGCGGAAGCCCATTCGTCGAGATCACCAGGCGCGTAAAGGGGCGTTCGGCCCGCCTTGCGATACACGGGGCCGCCGCCGACTACGGCCAGCTTGGCGAGCCATTGCCGTGAGCAGGGGAAGGCATAGGTGTTGCGAACGTAGAGGGCCGCATCGGCCCGCGCCAAGTACAGGGTTGCAGGCGTAGTGCTTGCGTTCGTCATCGTCGTGATCTCACCGTGAGTACCGGGAATGCCCAGTGGTTACGGGAAATCAGATCGACGATTTGTAATGCCCGAAAAAGCTGGCCTGAAATTGTGCCTGACGTTTATTTTCGGGCGTTCGTCGCTGCTCTAAATCGCGCGGCGAGGTTGTTTCGGACCGTTTTGGTCGTCGGCACCTGGGCATCCGGATGGTGAATTCGCAACCACTCGACCAACGCGTTCGCCTCATCAGTGATTTTGCTTGCCATTTCGCCGGCTTCAGCCCGCCGCATGAATTCCGCGTCAATCAGATGCTTCGAGGTCGGCCGTCCCGGCAGCCCTGAACCGGCGGCGGCCTGTATGGCAAACGGCCAGAGCTTGACCACGTGCTCCTTTGGGACCATCAGCCGGCTCCAGCGCACAATCCGGCCGACGCAAAGCGAATCATCGAAGCCCTTCCGCCAATGATCCTCGTCGATATAGCTGTACGACCGGAGGTAGAGTTCCATGCCAAAGCGGAGGTCGATCGACGTGTCCGACCACGGCAAATCCACCGGGCAACCGGCGAAGTGATAGCCGGGTATGGGCTCGCTTGTCCCGTCCCGCACGCCGATCACGCTTACAGCATTCGTCGAAACCGCCGCGAGCAGGGCACGAAAAGCTGTCTCCCACGCTACCTCGTCGTTCACCGGGAACCGGACTAAGCCCCCTTCGGTCCCAATCCATAAGGCCGCGTGAAACATAGTCATGTAACCGTGCCCCTCAGGACGGATGATTTCCGGCTCCGTCGGAGCGGCCCGTTCTGGATCGGCGCGCCAAAGTCCGATGATCGTCGCGCGCGGCAGAAGCACGGTCGAGTAGCCGCCCCGGTACTCGACGCCTGGACGGCCGTGGAACTGGTCCTCCTCATCCTCTTCAAAATGTTCGAGGTCGTGCCACTCCGCCGGCGCAACTGTGGCACGGGATCCGCTCCCGAGCGGCAGACCGGATGCCGTTATTTGCCCTTCCTGAAGAGCAGTCATCAACGCTCCGATGGCGTCCGCCACCGTCATCTTCCCCGGGCTTTCGTCACGCTGTCGGGACATGGCTTCGATGAGGCGGAGCGTCATCAGGGTGGCGGGTCTGCGCGTTTCAAGAAAGTACCCCGAATGGATGGGACCATCCAACCCCACGCGCCAGTCGCGGAAATGCCAGTCGCGGCATTCGGCCCGGTATGCGTTCCACATCTCACGGACTGCATGCGTCGTACGCGACGCAATCCATGCGATCGCCATGGCGGGTGTCCAGAACGTTTCCCGCATCGGATCGAACGCAGCCGGATTCGGCTCGAACGACAGTGGTTCCAGCCCCAGACGTAGCGCCTCAGTATCGGCCTCGTACGGAAACTTGCGGCCGTGTCTAACGGCATCGATCAGTTCGTCTCGTGGGTCCGGGAAGTCGGCTATTGTCAAAGTGAGCGGCAACTCCGTGTCTATGTTCTTGATTGTAGCACGGGTCATACGCGGGCTAACAAGCCCTCAGAAGTCTGTGGTGATAGACCGATCAAAGTAGCGCGCTCCCTGTGTATAAATCGCCCCTGGTTGATCGGAGATTCTGGTCAAAAGATTTCATCGATGTTCTGTCAGATCTGTTTTTTCTTCGCGGCGCGCCCGTGCATAGTCGGTCCGCCAAAAGGCTCGATTTTGTTGCCAAAGTAATACGGAAATGGAGCGGCGCGGTGGGTGCCTTGACAGCGTATATCGAGCCGGGCAGCCCCACGGGTCACTTATCAATTGAAATCAACGATCAGGCCTTTTGGCGCCCGCCGCCTGCCGTCAATGTGATGACAGTAGCACCTTCAGAACTTTCCCCCATCGCCGCTGCCAATGTTTTCCCGACCATGTCCGCCGCGCGCCGAAGCGGATCGTCAGCCAGATGGCTGTAGCGGTTGGTGGTCTTCACATCGACGTGCCCCAGCAGGCGACCAACGACAGTCAAGCCGATGCCAGACGCGGCGCCATGGCTAGCAAAAGTATGCCGCAGGTCGTGCAGGCGAACGTCTGGGATACCAGCTCGACGCCGGATAGTGTCCCACGGCCGCTTGAGATCCGATCGGGGCCTGCCGGGTTTTTCGCCGGGGATGACATGGGAACATCCGGTAACTCGGACGAGGTTCGAAAGGATTTGCAAAGCGGGCGCGCCGAGAAGCACAGGCTTCCAGCCTGTTTTGCTGTCTGGAAGAAGGATCAAGCCACGTTCGAAGTTCACCTGTTCCCATTTAAGGGCCAAGACCTCCCTCAGCCGACATCCCGTCAGAATCAGAAGGCGGATCGCCGCGATGGCGAACGTGTCAATCTTGGTCCGGCGTGCCGCAGCGTCTTTTGGCAGGTGTTTCGAGCCCGGTGAATCCAACGTGACCGCCCACGGGATTCCGGTGGTTTCGGCTTCGCGTAGCGCGGCACCTAGGCGCTGCAACTCATCTGTGGTCAGGTAGCGGTCGCCGCGGCCGTCGTCGTACTTGCGGACACCGACAACGGGATTATCCGTTCGCAGGCCGCGACGGACGGCGAACGTGAAGATGCCGCCAAGCAAACGGGTCGTACGCGTTGCCGTGCCCTTTCCGCCGCGGACGATGGCCCGACCGTGCTTGCCGGTCTTAACGTCGACCGCGGTCTTTCCGTTCGCGACATCGCGGAGAAAACGTTCGACATCCGCCATGCTGACCTCACCGATCAGCCGGCGCCCGAGGAGCGGCTTAATGTGCCGCTCGATCCGGCCGCGGTCGGATACAAGAGTCGATGCTTTCTTCGTATCGCAGCCCTCCGCGAGGTAGATTTCGCAAAGGTCAGCAACCGTCTGCTCCGTCCGTACCTTGGCCCGCTCCTCGGCGACATCGAACCCAAGTTCAGCCTTGGCGAGGATCTCGCGCGCTTCCTGGCGCGCTTTCTCGGCCGTAAGCTTGCCGACCTTGCCGATCGTGACCTTGCGCAGTGGGCTGTTCCGGCCGCCTATCCGGTACATCGCCACATAGGACTTGCTTCCGCTGGGACGGACGCGAACACCGAAGCCGGGCAGGTCGCTGTCGAACGCCGTGTACTCCTTGACGGCCGGCGAAAGCGCATCGACGACGGTTTTCGTCAGCCGTCTCGCCCGTTCGCTTTCACCACGTTTCACTATGCCGCCCGTCGCCATTCCAACCTCGCCGGGGTAACACCGGGGTAACACGGCCTGAACCATCTCGAGGAAGATCGGTAATCGACTAGGCGATTCAATGTCAACAAAAACAATATGTTATCAATCACCGGGAACTTCAGGAAATCCTTGGAAACCTAAATCCCCAGCCCTCCGAAGGCAGAGGTCACAGGTTCGAATCCTGTCGGGTGCGCCGTTTTCTCTCATGTTTTGAAGGACTTGGCAAGACGAGCCTTGAGGCGCCGGCCTCGATTTCTGCGCGCGGAAGCACCACGGAAGCAGTTGGAGAGAAATTCCGGCGCGTTTCTGCGCATGTTCGGCGGAGGATTCGGTCGCGCGACCAAGGCGCTTCATCGCACCGGCGCGCCCCGATTTGGTCTTCTACGCCTGTAACGTCGTATCAGGTTCGACGGGGGGTGTTGGAGGTCGACACCCATGACGCAAGGACGTGACGGCGCGAAAGTCCGGCAACGACGCAGAGCGAGAGGCGACCCTCTCGATCTCGGGGCCCTGCGTGCCTGCCTTGTCGTCCGGCAAGCCGGCAGCTTCCGTAGCGCTGCGACGATCCTTGATTTGCAGCCATCGATATTGAGCCGCCAGGTGCGTGCTCTCGAAGACCATCTGGGAGTGTCACTGTTCCATCGCATGGCGAACGGCGTGAGGCCGACCAATGCGGCGGCTGCGTTCCTCGACACGGCCGACCGTCTGCTCGGCGAACTCGACGCAGCCGTCCTGAGGGCGGGTGCCGCGGGAGCGGGCAAGGAAGGCGTGTTGCAGATCGGATTGATCTGGACGATCGCCAACGGCGAAGCCCAGGCGACCATGAAGGCGTTCAAGGCAGCCGCACCGGACATCAGCCTGGGCGTTCGCGAAGGCGGATCGGCGCAGATCGCGGCGGCCGTGTTCGACCGTGAGATCGACATCGGATTTCTCGCCGGTCGACAGCCCCTGGAAGGGCTCGATCAATGGCGCGTCTGGACTGAGCGGATGATGCTGGTTCTCCCCGCCGAGAGAGCCCACGGAATGACGCGCGCCACCTGGCCGGATCTCGTTGGCCATCCCATCCTAGTCGGCGATCAGGACGACTGGGTCTCTCTCAAGGATCACCTGACCGTTCAGACCGGACAAATCCCGCAGTTCGTGATCCACAAATGCTCGCGCGAAGGCATCCTCAGCCTGATCGCCGCCGGCGATGGCGTCACCGTGGCGCCCGCTTCCTCAGGGTTTGCGAACACGCCGGGCTTCGCTTTCGTGCCGATTGAGGAGCCCGGGGCCGCCATCCCGCTCTACGCCGTGTGGTTGCCCTCGAACGACAATCCGGCTCTGCGCCGCTTCGTAGCGCTCTTGAAGCGGCGGTTCCCGAAACCTGCCTGAGTGTTTGATCAACGCGTGGTCGGGCGTAGATCGTCGAGCACGCTGATGATTTCGGTGTGGGTGGAATCGCCACCGATGAACAGCGGAGGCGCGTTCGCCGACTTCGTTGCGGCATAAACCAAGTAATCGCTTGGGTTAAGACGGTCAGGATGCCCAACGTCTCTCGACATGACGACTGACGGCCGAGACGGCGCCGCGGGCGATCGTATCGTCAATTGCGTTGATGCCGGCTCTAAACGTCGGTCTTGCGCTTAGCCGCGCCCCGGCGAAACCCGCGATCGTTGCGCATGAAGTGCTCCAGCATCGGCGCGATCAGGCGGCCCGGATCGACCGGTTGGCCGGACTGGCGTGACAGCGCCTCGGCATAGGCGACAAGGTCGCGGTGCAGCGCAGCCGGCAGTTCCAACGCGAGCTTGACCGGCTTGTCGTCGAGGATCGGCCCGAGCTTCAGTTTGCTCATCGGTCAGACTCGGTAGGGTTCGAGGATCAGGTCGCGGTTGACGATGACCCGAACCGGGAAGCCGGGCCGGACGGTGAGCGTCGGCTGGACGCTGAGTTGGCGGCGCACGATCTCTTCGCCGGTGCGTCCGACCGTATCCTGGCCGCTCTCTCGGATGGCGTGGGCGATGTCGCTCTCGTTGTTGCTGCCGAGCTCGAGCCCGACGCCGAGCAACGTCGAGAGGCCGGCCGCAAGGAAGAGCCGGCCCCAGTGATAGTCGACGCCATCTTCGAGGCCGGAGAAGCCCTGCTCGTCGGCGCCCGGCATGCGCTCCAGCACGATCGAGCGGCCATTCGGCAGGATCATGCGGGTCCAGACGAGCAGCACCCGGCTTTGGCCGAAGCTGACGCGGTTGTCGTACGTGCCGATCAGGCGAGCGCCCTGCGGGATCAGAAGATGACGGCCTGTGGGGCTGTCGAAGACGTTCTCGGTGACCTGCGCGGTGATCTGCCCAGGAAGGTCAGATCGCAGGCCGGTGACGAGCGCGGCCGGGATGACCGCGCCGGCCTGGATGACGAAGGGGCTTGGTGGGGCCTGCAAGCGGTCCGGCGAGGCCGTGCGCCGGTCGACGGGCGCGTTGACGAAGGCGAGTTGGCGCTCGGCCGTGTCCGGCGCGCGCGGCGGTCCGATCCCGGCATCGAAACCGAACGGATTTGGTGCGGGCGCCGCGATACTGCCGGGCATCGCGGCGGGCGCCGGAGCCGCGCCATCGCCAGCAGTTCGGGTGCGCCCTTCGGTTTCGAAGAACACCCGGGCCACGCGCGCCGCCTCGATCTCCTGCAGTCGGCGCTGCTCGGCCGGGTCAGAGCCCGGCGCTGCCGTGACGGGCGGCGGCGGCACGGGCTGTCCACGCTCCTGCGCACGCAGGATCGGCCGGCCAAGATCGCCGGGCAGCGGCGGACCAAGTTGGGGAATGCCAGCATAGTCGCGCGGCAGGTTCGCGAGCCCGTCGGCCTGCGGGTTGCGGTCGGTCGAGTAGAGTTCGGACGGCGCGTCCCGCCCGGAGCGGCCTTGCAGCGCCAGGATCAGAGCGCCGCCGACGCCGAGGCCGGCGACAACGCCTAAGCCGATCATCACCTTGCGCGACAGTCGCATGACGCGCGGCGGATCAGGGCGCAAGCGCAGCGCCTGTGCGATCTCGCGCTCAGTGCGGGCTTCACCGGAGCGGGGTGTTTCTGACGCGCTCATCACGAGCCTCCGCCGTCGCCGCGCCCGGCCGGATCGACCGGGATGGCCGCATCCTGATGGCCGCCGAACAGACCGCGCCGGACGCCATCAGTGCGCACGATCCGCACCGTCTGCTGGCGCTGGCCGAGACGGAGTTCGGCGGCGGCGAACAGCCGGTCAACGATCATGTAGTTCTGCCGGACGCGATAGTTGACAAGTTGGCCCTGGCCTTCCGGTCCGACGACGAAGAGCGGCGGCAGTTCGCCCTGTCCGATGCCGCGCGGGAACTCGATGAACACCTGCCGTCCGTCGTCGAAGGCGCGCAAAGGTCGCCAGGGTGGGGTGTCGCCCTCGATCACATAGCGGAAGCGCAGCCGCGAGACGTCCAGGCTCTGCGCCACCGGCGCGGCGGCTTCTGCCGTGGCGTTCTGGCGGCGCAGCGCGATCAACGCGTCCTGCGGATACTGCCAGGAGACCGACGCCATGTAGGTCCGCTCGGTCGAGCGCAGCTCGAGATGATAGGTGCGCCGGTCGGTGTTGATGATCATGTTGGTCATCAGGTCCGGCCGGGTCGGCTTGACGATGATGTGCACGCGGCGGTTCGCGCCCGTGCCGCTTTCGGTGTCGCCGATGATCCAGCGCACCGTATCGCCGGCCGCGACCGGCCCCGTCCCGACGAGGCTCTCGCCCTCCTGCAGCATGATCGAGGTGACTTGGCCCGGAGCGGTGTAGACCTGATAAAGCGCCCCGGCCGAGAACGGGTAAACCTGCACGGCGTTGAGGAAGCCCGCGCGCACCGGCTGAACACGGGCTGAGGCGTTGGCTTCGTTGACGCGGGCCGTCGGCTCGGGCGCCTCCGGCGTCGCGCGCCGCGCCTCCACCCGCTGAAGCTGGCCGGGCAAGGGCAACGGCCGTGGGACCTCCACCACCTGCACCGGACGGGGCGGCTCAGGGACCAGCGTCGCCGGCACGGGATCGTTGTCGTAGGCGATCGCGGGCGGCTTCCACGTGGCGCAGCCGGCAAGCGCAGTCGCGGCAAGGAGTGAGAGTGCAAGCGATGCGGGACGTGCTGGGGTCATTGGCCGAGCTCCCGTGACCAGTTGATGGCGTGGATGAAGATGCCGAGCGGGTTCTTGCGCAGTCGCTCGGCGTCGCGCGGCGGCTGGACGACGAGCGTCAGGATCGCTGTCCAGCGCTCGGTCTTGGCGAGTTGGCCATTCTCGAAGGTCCGCTCGACCCAGGCGACGCGGAAACTGTCGTCGGAGGCGCGGATGACGCTCGAGATCTCGACGGCGACCTGCGTGCGGCCGACCTTGGAGAACGGGTCGTTCGCACGGGCATAGTCGTTGAGCGCGAGCGCACCGCGATCGGTGGTGAAGTCGTAGGCCCGCAGCCAGTTCTGCCGCACGATGATCGGGTCGGCGGGGATCGAGCGCACCTGCTCGATGAAGCGCGCGAGATGCCAAGCGATCTGCGGATCGGTCGGTCGGAAATCCGCAACGGCTGGGGCGACCGCCTGCGCTTGGCCGAGCCGGTCGACCTGCACGACCCAGGGCACGACCGTGCCGCGCGCCGACTGCCAGACCAGCGCGCCCGCGAGCCCTGCGATCAGCGCCAGTTCGCCGAGCGCCATCAGGCGCCAGTTCTTCGCCTGCACGCGGGCCGAGCCGATGCGTTCGTCCCAGGCTTGGGCGGCCTTCTGATAAGGCGTCTCGGGCTCGGGCGTACGACCGTAGCGGACGCTGGGTCTCTTGAACATCACCGCTCCTCCGAGACGCGAATGGATGTGCCGGACCCGCCGCCGTCGCCGGAGCGCACGGCATGGGCCACTGTCGAGACGCCATGGCTCATGCTCTGCGCGCGCTTCATGCGCTTGGCCCAGGCGGGTGGACCGTCCGAAGCAGCGGGCGCGGACGCCGAAGGCGAACCGCCCGTCGCGGCCGCGCGGCCAGCGGCGTAGCTGTCGCCCATGCTGCGTCCTGCGGCGCGCAAGGGGCTGGCGATCGCCGAGCCCGCGGCCCTCGCGGCCCCAAGGCTGCCGCCACCGGCGGCGCCGCCGGCCAGATAGGCCCCGCCGCGCGCCGCACCGCCGATCGCGCTGGCACCGAGACGAGCGGCGCCAGCTGCCGCGGCGCCTCCAGCGACCACGGCGCCGCCTGCGGCGAGCCCGGTCCCGACCGCCGCGCCCGCGCCGAGCTGCGGCCCGCCGGAGATCAGGCCGTTGGCGATGCCGGGACCGAAGATGCCGAGACCGAGCAGCGCGAGCGCCGCCAGTACGATCGCCATGGCGTCTTCGATCGTCGGCTGGGCGCCGTTGAAGCCGCGCGTGAACTCGGAGAACAGCGTCGAGCCGATGCCGACGATGACGGCGAGCACCAGGACCTTGACGCCCGAGGCGACGACATTGCCGAGCACGCGTTCGGCGAGGAAGGCGGTCTTGCCGAAGAGGCCGAAGGGCACGAGCACGAAGCCCGCGAGCGTCGTCAGCTTGAACTCGATCAGCGTGACGAAGAGCTGGATCGCCAGAACGAAGAAGGAGAGCAGAACGATCGCCCAGGCGAACATCAGGATCGCGATCTGGATGAAGTTCTGGAAGAACGAGATGTAGCCCATCAAGCCGGAGATGGATTCGAGCAGCGGCCTTCCGGCTTCGATGCCGACCTGTGCGACGCGACCGGGTTGCAGGAGTTGCTGCGCGGTGATCGACGACCCCGAAGCCTGCAGGCCGAGCCCGGCGAACGAGTCGAAGATGACCTGCGCGAGGAAGTTCCAGTTGCCGATGATGTAGGCGAAGACGCCGACGAAGAGCGTCTTCTTCACGAGCCGTGCGATGATGTCGTCGTCCGCGCCCCAGGCCCAGAAGAGCGCTGCGAGCGTCACGTCGATGACGATGAGGGTCGCGGCGAGGAAAGCGACCTCCCCGCCCAGAAGACCGAAGCCGCTATCGATGTAGCGGGTGAAGACCTCGAGGAAACGATCAATGATGCCGGTGCCGTTCATGGCCGCTCCTCCGGTTGTCCCGGTTCGAGGCCGAGAAAGCGGCGGCGATGCTCGGCCCAGGCGCGGCGACAGGCCTCGTCCTCAAGCGCGGCCTCGCCAATGGCGGCGCAGCGCGACATCTCGGCGGTCAGCGGATCGGCTGGCGGCACGGCGGACCTGAGAGGTTGCTTGGCCTCGTTTGGTCCGCGGGTCGCCTCGATGGCGGCCAGCACGATCACCGAGGCGACGAACGCGCCGGCGGCGATACGCAGAAGGGTCTGGCCGCCGTTCCGCATGGCGTCGCCCTCAGTTGCCGTTACCGTAGAACATGCGGGCGGAGCCGGCCTGATAGCCCGCGCCAGGCGCGAGAAACCGGCGAAGCTGCTCGCGGGCCTGTTCCTCGCCACTAGCGACGCGTGCGGCTTCGAGCGCCTGGGCTCGGCCTTGGGCCGCCATCAGCGCCGTGAGGTCAGCCAGTTGCTGGGTCTGGAGCGCGATCAGCTGGTTGCCGGCCTGTGTCGCCTGAAGCGCACCGGTCGCGCCCTGGCTGCGGGCGACGAGTGCGTCCATTTCACTGCGCATGGTCGAGAGATTGCCGACCACGGTCGCCTGCGTCTTGAGCGCATCCTCGAAGCCCGCCATCGACGTGCGCCAACGCTCGCGCGCGCCGTCGATCATCTGCGCGGCTGAACCAGAGCCGGCTCCCGCCCCATAACCCGATTGGAAGGCGCGCTCGATGTCGGTCACTTCATAGGCGAGGCGCTGGGCCTGACCGAGTAGCTGTTGCGTGCGCTGGAGCGATTGCTGGAGCCGCTGGATCGAGGAGTACGGCAGGCTCGCGAGATTGCGGGCCTGGTTGATCAGCATCTGCGCTTCGTTCTGAAGCGACTGGATCTGGTTGTTGATCTGGTCGAGCGCGCGCGCCGCCGACATCAGGTTCTGGGCATAGTTCCACGGGTCGAAGACCGTCCAGGCATAGGCTGGAGGCGCGGCGATCAGTGTCGGCGCGGCGACAGCTGTGAGTGTCGCGCAGCCGAGCAGTGCAGCGCGGAGAGAGCGACGGAGGGGCTGCGTGATCATGGGCTGGTCTCCTCTGGGGATTGGGAGGTGGGCTCGGGCAGCATCTCGGCGGCCCAAGACAGGCCCCGGCGTTCAAGCCAGGTGCGGGCAAAGCCGTCCCGGCCGTGGCGCGCGAGCGTCTCGGCGATGGCCGTCTGATCGGTCTTGGACGAGGCTGCGCAGAAGGCGAGCGCGACCTCGGACAGGCCAAGTTCGAACAGCCGGTTCCCGCGCCGGGACTGCGCGTAATACTCGCGCTTCGAGGTTGCGCGGCTGACGATCTCGATCTGGCGATCGTTCAGCCCGAAGCGCCGGTAGATGGCGGCGATCTGCGGCTCCAGCGCGCGCTCGTTCGGCAGGAACACCCGCGTCGGACAGCTCTCGATGATCGCCGGTGCAATGGCGGACCCGTCGATGTCGGAGAGCGACTGGGTGGCGAAGACGACAGACGCGTTCTTTTTGCGCAGCGTCTTGAGCCATTCCTTCAGCTGCGCGCCGAAGGTCGCGTCGTCCAGCGCGAGCCAGCCCTCGTCGACGATGAGCAGCGTCGGGCGGCCGTCGAGACGCCGGCCGATGGCATGGAAGAGATAGGCGAGCACGGCGGGCGCCGCGGCCGTGCCGATCAGTCCTTCCGTTTCGAACGCTTGCACGTCGGCCTCGCCGAGCCGCTCGGCCTCGGCGTCCATCAGCCGGCCCCAAGGACCGGCGAGCGTGTAGGGCTCGAGGGCACGCTTCAGCGCCTGACTCTGCAAGAGCACGGCAAGGCCGGTCAGCGTGCGCTCATGCACGGGCGCCGAGGCGAGGCTCGACAGCGCCGACCAGACGAGATCCTTCGCGGCCGGATCGACGGTGACGCCCTCGCGGGCCAGAACGCCAGCGATCCACTCGGCGGCCCAAGCGCGTTCGTCGGGCTCGTCGATGCGGGCGAGCGGCTGCAGCGCGACCGGTTCGGCCGCGGCGTCGGCCAGCGCGCCGCCAAGATCGTGCCAGTCCCCGCCCATCGCCAAGGCGGCGGCGCGGATCGAGCCGCCGAAATCGAAGGCGAAGACCTGCGCGCCGGCATAGCGACGGAACTGGAGCGCCATGAGTGCGAGCAGCACGGACTTGCCCGCGCCGGTCGGGCCGACGACGAGTGTGTGGCCGACGTCCCCGACGTGCAGCGAGAAGCGGAACGGCGTCGCGCCGTTCGTCTTGGCGAAGAAGAGCGGCGGGCCGTCGAGATGCGCGTTGCGCTCCGGTCCCGCCCACACCGCCGAGACCAGCGCGATATGGGCGAGGTTCAGCGTCGAGATCGGCGGCTGGCGGATGTTGGCGTAGAGATGGCCCGGCAGGCCGCCCAGCCAGGCCTCGATCGCGTTCACCCCTTCGCGGATCACCGTGAAGTCACGGGCTTGGATGACCTTCTCGACGAGGCGCAGCTTCTCATCCGCTGCGCGCGCATCCTCGTCGAGGACGCAGACCGTGGCGGTGACATAGGCCCAGCCCGCGATGTCGGCGCCGAGCTCCTGTAACGCCTCGTCGGCGTCGGCGGCCTTGTTGGCGGCGTCACTGTCGAGCAGCACGCTCGCCTCGTTGGTCATGATCTCCTTGAGGATCGCCGCGATCGACTTGCGCTTGGCGAACCACTGCCGGCGCACGCGACCGATCAGGCGGCCGGCGTCCGTCTTGTCGAGGCAGATGGCGCGGGTCGACCAACGATACTCGAAGGCGAGCGCGTTCAGATCATCGAGCACGCCGGGATAGGTTGCGCTCGGAAACCCGAGCACCGTCAGCACGCGCAGATGCTGGTCGCCGAGCCGCGGTCCAAGCCCGCCGACGAGCGGCTCGTCGGCGATTAGCGCGTCGAGATGCATCGGCGTCTCGGGCGCCCGCACGGCATGGCGGCGCGTCGAGACCGTGGAATGCAGGTAGGTCAGCGTCTCCATGTCGGTCAGCCATTCGGCTTCCGGCACGAAGGCCTCGATCAGGTCGAGTACGCGGCTCGTGCGGTCCACGAAACCGCGCAGCGCCTCGCGCCCGTCGGCGCCGTCGGCGTCGGCCTGGCCCTCATAGAGCCAGCTCTCCGCGCGCTGCACGTCGTCGGCTGGCGGCAGCCAGACGAAGGTCAGCACATAGCGGCTCTCGAAATGCGCCCCTGCTTCTTTGAACTGCGCACGGCGTTCGGCGTCGACGAGTTCGGAGACCGGATCGGGAAACTGGCTCGACGGGTAGCCGCGCGCCGGCACGCGCTGCGCTTCGGCGAAGATCGCCCAGCCGGAGCCGAGGCGGCGCAGCGCGTTGTTGAGCCGGGCGGCGGTGGCGGCGAGCTCGGCCGGCGTCGCGGAATCGAGATCCGGTCCGCGGAACCGGGCGCTGCGCTGGAACGAGCCGTCCTTGTTGAGTACGACGCCCGGCGCGACGAGCGCCGCCCACGGTAGGAAGTCGGCCAGCGTCTGCGGCTTCTTCCGGTACTCGGCGAGGTTCAGCATTGGCAACGCCTCCCTCAAGTCCGGAAGTGAGCCGGGTAGCGCAGATGGCGGCGCACCACTTCGACGAACTGCGCGTCGCGCTTTGCGGCCCAGACGGCTGCAAGATGACCAAGGAGACCGATGACCAGCCCGGCGATCCAGAGGCGCAAACCCAGCCCGATCGCTGCGGCTAGCGTGCCGTTGGCGATGGCGACCGCGCGCGGCGCGCCGACGAGCAGGATCGGCACGGTCAGCGCGCGATGGACCGGGGCCGAAAAACCGGGGACGGGATCGCCGAACCTGTTCTGGTCTTCCGGCAGCATCAGACCAGCGCCCCGCCGCCGAACGAGAAGAAGGACAGGAAGAAGCTCGACGCCGCGAAGGCGATCGACAGGCCGAACACGATCTGCACGAGCCGGCGCGCCCCGCCCGAGGTATCGCCAAAGGCGAGCGTCAGGCCGGTGATGATGATGATGATCACCGCGATGATTTTGGCGACCGGGCCCTCGATCGATTCCAGCACCTGCTGGAGCGGCTGCTCCCAGGGCATGTTGGAGCCCGCCGCATGGGCGGGCGCGGCAAGCGCGAGGCAGGCTACGACGGCAGTCGCGGCGGATAGCCGCGCACGCAGGGACGAAGTCATGGACGGTCTCCGATTGAAGGAAGGACGGGATCTGCGAGGGCGTAGTCGCCGGCGGGCGTGAGGCCGGTCACAGCGGCGAGTTCGGCAAGGCGACGGTCGGGGCCGCGGCCCGCCAACACGGCGATCAGGTCGATGGTCTCGGCGATCAGCGCACGCGGCACGGTGACCACCGCCTCCTGGATCAGCTGCTCAAGCCGCCGCAGCGCCCCAAGCGCCGAGCCCGCATGGATGGTGCCGACGCCGCCGGGATGGCCGGTGCCCCAGGCCTTGAGCAGATCGAGCGCCTCGGCCCCTCGCACCTCGCCAATCGGGATGCGGTCCGGCCGCAGGCGCAGCGCGCGGCGCACGAGCTCGGAGAGCGAGGCGACGCCGTCCTTGGTGCGCAGCGCTACCAGGTTCGGCGCGCGGCACTGGAGCTCGCGCGTGTCCTCGATCAGCACCACGCGCCCGCCCTCTTGGGCGATCTCGGCCAGAAGCGCGTTGGTCAGCGTCGTCTTGCCCGTCGAGGTGCCGCCGGCGACGAGGATGTTCTTGCGCGCCGCCACGGCCGCACGCAGCACGGCGGCCTGTTCGGCGCGCATGATCCCGGCCGCGACGTAGTCGTCGAGCGTGAACACCGCGACGGCGGGCTTGCGGATGGCGAAGGCCGGACCGGCCACCACCGGCGGCAGAAGGCCCTCGAACCGTTCCCCCGTCTCGGGCAGCTCGGCCGAGACGCACGGGCGCTCAGCGTGGACCTCGACGCCGACATGGTGCGCGATGAGCCGGATGATGCGTTCGCCGTCGGCGTGCGACAGGCGATGCCCGGTCTCGGCGAGGCCCGTGGTGAGCCGGTCGACCCAGAGGCGCCCATCTGGGTTCAGCATCACCTCGACGACCGCTGGCTCCTCAAGCCAGGCGGCGACGGCCGGCCCGAGCGCGGTGCGCAACATCCGTGCGCCGCGCGCGCTGGTGAGCTCTTTCAGCGGATGAAGCGACATCGCTGTCCCTCGCGGAGGCCGCATCGCGAGAAGCGCGAACGCGGGCGGGGATAATCAATGAGCGGCCAGGCGGCGGCGGATCAACAGGGGATCAGGGGGCGTAGGGTTCTGGCGCGCAAAGGCAGGCGATGGCGGGGGTCTACTCCGCGCGCTGAGCGGAAATTGGCCGTCCCCGCGCTTCCCGCAACGCTCCCAATCCCGACATCATCGTGTCCCGCTCAAGGTCCTGAAGCGGAAAACATAAATCGTGGAGCCTGGGGGACCGCGCAAGGCGGCTGAGATCCAACCTGATGATGTTGATCGGCTTCTGCGCCAGATCGCTGGTGGCACGCCGGGAAAACGAGGCCGCAAGCCGACGCCGGTGCGGGCGAACCGCCTTGGCGAAATCCTGCGCAAGATGTTCAACTTGAGCGTCCGCTGGCGCATCCGCGCTGACAATCCCGCCGCAGGCTTCGCCCGGAACGCCGAAGCGCCTCGGGACCGCTATCTCTCAACCGATGAACTCGGGCGGTTGTCCGCCGCGCTCGATGCCCATCCGAACCGGCGCGCCGCCGATGCGGTGCGCCTGATCCTCCTGACCGGCGCGCGGCGCGGCGAAGTGCTGAACGCGCGCTGGGATCAATTCGATCTCGACGCCGCCGTCTGGATCAAGCCCGCCGCCACCACCAAGCAGCGCCGCCTGCATCGCGCGCCGATCAGCGTCTCCGCCGCCGCGCTGCTGCGCACGATCCGGCTGCGCGTGCCCGAAGAATGCGAATGGGTGTTTCCGGGCGAGGCCGAAGGCAAGCCGCTTCAGGATATCAAGCGGTTCTGGGAAGATGTCCGGGCGAAGGCCGATCTGCCCGCCGTCCGTATCCACGATCTTCGCCACACCTTCGCGTCGCTGCTGGTTTCGGGCGGCATGACGCTGCCAATGATCGGCAAGCTCCTTGGCCACACGCAGGTTCAGACAACGCAGCGCTATGCCCACCTACTCGACGATCCCCTTCGCGCCGGGCTTGAACAGGTCGGCGATATGCTGCGGGCGAAGCCGAGGCTGGTTGGAATAGAAGCGGCTTAATTCCGCCTTGCTCAACAATGGACATAATTAACCAGCTATACGTAGTCAAGAATTTCTTTTAGGTTCTTCATGTCACGAATAGTGTTATTCCACATTGATGAAACATAGTGATGCGTGTGCTTAGGATTGACACAAAGCGTGCGGGCACCGGAATTTGCCGCCTTCTCATCGTTTAGAGAGTTTCCGACAAAAAGAACTTCAATAGGATGGCAGTGCAAATCTGCTGCCACCCGTCTAATAAAGTTTGCTTTCCCCTCAAAATCGTAGTCATGCCCAATGACACGACTTATCACTCCATTCGCATCGAACTCGAAGTCGTTGCAAGTCACAGAGTCCACATGCTTGAACGATTTGTCTATAACGCGCTCTATTATTGCGCGAAGCGAACCCGAAACTATATGTATACGAATCTTTCGACTGCGCAGATTCTCAAATGTTTCAGCTAATCCATCGATCGGCTCAACTCCCTTAATCACCTCCTCGAAATGGTCGCGGGAAAAGCCTCGTATTCTCAAACTATCTCGTGTTTGATCGCACCACTCTTTGTGAGTTATCTTCCCTGCTGAGAACTCGTGGTGTAACTTCGCCGCATCCTGCAATGTGTAGCCTACGGACTGCCAAATTCGCTCCCATGTGCTCTCCCGAAAAGTTGGCCGCGTGAGCGTCCCACCAAAGTCAAAAACCACTGCTTTGGTTTTGCCGGAAAAAAGCTGCGCTTGCTGAACCCCTCTCTTTCCACGAGGCTTCTGCCAGTTATTTTTATAATACTCGATGTAATATGCCAGAAAATCGTCGTCGCGCCCAAAGGCAAGGGATGTGTCGCATCTCAACGCCTTTTCCAGGCTTATGATATCGTACGCAGAGCACACCTTAAAGCAGTCAGACCCAAGCGGCTTTGATCTATCCACAGTTTCCAAAATTCGAATTCTATCTACAGGAATCTTGGTTTTCTGAGAAAGATTCATTCGAGAAATGCTTTTATGATCTCTGTAATAGAATAGTTTATATCCGTTGATTTTGACGTCTTTCACGCCGTCAACAGGACGAACAGCAGTCCGGCCTTTTGTTGTGCGGCCGCGACCATTGCTGTTCTTCAATCTCTCATAAGCTTCCAAAAGAATCGAAGCGCTCTCAAGCCATTCCCCATCAGTCTGAATCGGGTGAGCCTCCAACCCTCTGCTCTGCAAAAGGCGGATCTGATCGTCCGAAGGATTCCACATCCAAGAATAGTTCTTGTGACCTCGGTCGGTTTTCAGCTCACGAATTAGAGGCAGAATTGTATGTCTGAAGTGGGGGTCTGAATTTGAGTATCCTAGGAACAGAAAGCTATGCTCAGAGCCATCTGACACGATTCGGTTCATTGCCCTTGGATGCCGCTCTGGCCACCTCGCGTAGTCTTCACCACTCAGAGTGTGCATGTTCGCAAATGTGCCATGGAGATGAATTAGTTTCGGCTGCTCAGAGATGGGGCGAGATAGCAACTCGAAGTCGCCTTCGCTAACTATGGGATAATGTTCCTTGAAGGAGCGCTGCAGGAGGTTGTCGTAGTTGGTCGTGTACACCCTGACCCAGGGCAGCCGAGCAAGTGTTAAATGCAACTCGCTGGGTTCATATTCGTTCTCGGAAATGATCTTTCTAATTGCGTCCTCAAGCACCCTCCGCGAATTTTTCTGTGCGATAGAATCGAACAGATCAAACAAGTCTCCCCCGTAATTACTTAACTCCTCGTGGCAACTAGTAGCCACTGATTGAGCGAGTTCACGCCAGAGAGGCATCCTTTTGTCGGGCGTAACTGTATTTTTGGCCTGGAGAGAAATACCCGCCCCAACAAATAGTATCAGTCGTCCATCCAGCAATAGACGAGCCAAGTGCTCAGCTTTGGACTTTCCTATGATCATCCCGAGACCTGCCCCCAGTGCCGTGTTGTGTCTCTTGCTCGTTCCCGATGTTCCTAAACGAACTTCACCCAACTTTCATATACCACCAAACCGTAACGTTGAACAGAGACGGTCAATGATGCGGACGCAACCCACTAATTCTCCGCATTCTGTACCAGTTCTCTCCAGATCGCCGACACCTTCCTGCGCACTGTCCGCTCGTCGGGCGGTGGGAAATCCTCCCGGCCCGCGAACCAGTCCATCATATCGCGCACCAATTCGCCCTGGCTGACCGGCATGCCGTGATCGTGCACGCGCCGGGCGATGGCGCCGGCGAAGGCGTCCCAATCGTGCTTGGGCGGCGCGCCCGGCCCGGCGGCGCGCTTGCCTTGTGTTGATGCCTTCGGGC
>JBKDKQ010000012.1:0-157475 GCA_046344875.1 Labrys sp. (in: a-proteobacteria)
GCCTCGTCGCGACGGCGGTCGCGGCTGCCATCGCAGCCGACATCACCGCCAATACGCTTTATGCCGTTGTCCTCGGCGAGCGCCGGTTCAAGCTCCTCTACGTCCTCGCAGCGGCAACGGCGGTGGGCACCGGCGCCGGCGCCTTCTTCGCCGCGCCGCTTCTTCTCGCGAAGATCAGCGCCGGCTGATCCGGCCCTTCCAAACCGATCCGCGTTGCGATAGCGTTCTGACCGTCGATCCGGGCGCACCATGGCGCGTGCTCCCAAAACCCCGTCACGATGGTCTCGGGTGATCGGCGACAGCCCCTTTTTCCCCGCATGCCTTTCGCATGCACCTTTACGCAGGACCCATCACCATGCGGAACCTTTTGCGCGCCTTCGGCGCCGCTCTGATCCTCAGCCTCGCCACGCTTCCGGCTCGGGCGCAGGAAACCGTGACCGTCTTTGCCGCTGCCAGCCTGAAGAACGCGATGGATGAAGCGATCACTGGCTACAAGGCCAGAACCGGCGTGACCGTCGTCGCGAGCTATGCCGCCTCCTCCGCCCTCGCCAAGCAGATCGAGCAGGCAGCCCCGGCGGACATCTTCGTCTCGGCCGATCAGGCCTGGATGGACTATCTCGCCGAACGCAGCCTCATCAACCCGTCGACGCGCAGCGACCTTCTCGGCAATGCGCTCGTCGTGGTCGGCGCCAAGGGCGCCGGCGCGATCACACTCGACAAGACAGGCATCACCGCCGCCCTCGGCGACGGCAAGCTCGCGGTCGGCGAAGTGAAGTCGGTGCCGGCCGGGCGCTATGCCAAGGCCGCGCTCGAGCATCTCGGGCTGTGGGGCGAGATCGAACCGAAACTCGCCCAGACCGAAAACGTCCGGGCAGCGCTCGCCCTCGTCGCGCGTGGCGAGGCGCCGCTCGGCATCGTGTACGCGACGGATGCGCTGATCGAACCGGGCGTCAGCGTCGTCGCGACCTTCGCGGCCGACAGCCATCCCCCGATCGTCTATCCGGTCGCCCTGACCGTATCGGCCAAACCGGCCGCGGCGGCGTTCCTGGCCTATCTCCAGTCGCCGGACGCGACGGCGATCTTCGCCAAGGCAGGCTTCACCCTCCCAGCCAAACCGCAGGGCTAAGGCGGGAGCGGGCGGGCGCGTCAGGAAAAGAGGCGCTCGCCCTGTTCGTCGACGATCTGGCGTCCCTTGCGCAGGGCGAAATCCTCCGCCTCCTCGCGCGAGGCGAAACGGTCGGCGCGGATGAAGCGGTGTTCCTTGATCACGCCGTCGATCTCCTTGGCCACGACACCGCAGGTCTGGAACTGACCTCCCTCGGAAAAAGGCGTCGCGCGGATGATGAAGCCCTTGTGCTCGGCGGATTTCGCCGGCGTTTCAGCCTTGGGCTTGCCGCCACCGAACAGGGATTTGAGGAAGGACATGGCCGCTCCGTGATCAAGGCGCAGCCAGAAGCGCGCCCTCGGGCCAAGGCGTAGCGGAGCCGGCGGAAACCTGTCAATTCCGACGGATCAGGGCGAATGGCCTTCCGGCAGGACGGAACCGGCGTCGTGCAGGATCAGCGTGATCCGGCGGTTGCGCGCAAGGCTCGGATCGTCCGGAAAGAACGGATCCGTGCTGCCCCGGCCACCCACCTCGCGGAAGCGATCGGATGTGATCCCCTGATCGGCGAGGATGTCGCGAGCCTTGAGGGCCCGCATCGTCGACAGTTCCCAGGCCTTGTCGAGCAGGATGCGCCCGTCGCCCTCGCGCGACGCGGTGTGCCCGGAGATCGAGATGCGGTTGGGCAAAGCCGAAAGCTGCTTGGCGACGACCGTGAGCGCCTCGACGATGCGCGGCGTCGGCGAGACGCTGCCATCCGCGAACATCGAGCGCCCATCCTGATCGACGAGTTCGATGGCGAGCCCTTCCGGCCGCTCCTCGAAAATCACCTGCGACGACAGATCGGCCAGCGCCGGCTCGTTCTGGAGCGCCTGTCGGATCGCCATTTCGGTGCGCAGACGCTCCGTGCCGCCATCACCGGGCAGTGCCATCTTGGCGTTGGGGCTGTTGGCGTTGTCGACGTCCGGCGTCGTGATCTCGGCGGCGCTGTCAAGGTCCGTTCCGACATTCTTCACGGCATTGCGGGTCGGGATGCCGTCGACCTCGATGACGCCGGCCGAGCGGCTGACCTCGATCGTCCCGAAGGCCTCGCGGAAGGAGCCCGCGATCGCCATCATCTTCTCCTTCTCCTGGGTCGAGGAGGCGACGACGACGACGAAGAAGCTCAACAGAAGACCCATTAGGTCGGCGAAGGTCACGAACCAGCCGTGACCGCCATGCGCTCCACCCTTGCGACGCGCCATGTGAGCCTCACGCCGCTTCCGCGAGATGTTCGCGGTCGTGGTCGGTCAGATAGTTCACGAGCAGCTCGCGAATGACCTGCGGGCTCTTGGACTTGCGCATCTCGACGATGCCGTCGATGACGATCGCGCGGGCGATGTCTTCTTCCACCATGCGGCCATGCAGCTTGTCGGCGATCGGCATGCAGATCATGTTGGCGACGACGGCGCCATAGAGCGTCGCGAGCAGCGCGACGGCCATGTAGGGCCCGAGCTTGGACGGGTCGGTCATGTTGGCGAACATGTTGACCATGCCCAGAAGCGTGCCGATCATGCCGAAGGCGGGCGCGCAATCGCCGATCGAGCGGTAGATCTTCTGGCTCTCATCGAGCTGGGTATAGATGTTGTCCCGGTCGCGCGACATTGCATCCTTGATGAAGTCGACGTCGTAACCGTCCGCCAGATACCGAAGACCCTGGGCGAGGAAGGGATCGTTGGTCTCGACGCTCTCGAGCGCCGTCGGGCCGTTGCGCCGGTTGATCTCGGCGACGCGCGAGATTTCCTCGACGAGGTCGCGATGGCTCATGCCACGTAGCTTGAAGGCCCATTTCATGCCCATGGGCAGCCCGTGCATGACGGCCGCGAAGGAATAGCGCAGCATCGTCGCCATGGTCGCACCGCCGAAGATCACGATCACGGCATGCTTATCGAAGTACTGACCGAAGTTGCCGCCATCGATCAGGATCAGGACGACGACGACGCCGGCGCCGCCGAGAATGCCCAGTGCCGATGCTATGTCCATGCCGCCCCTCCGCCATCGGTTAACGGTTAGGTCGTCATGGTTAATGCGCGGTAAACTTGCGTACCCCAATCCGGCAAAATCTGCCCAGTACCTGTCCCAAAGCAAAACGCCGGAACCTCTCGGTTCCGGCGCGGTGGTAAACGGATGGCGGTGGCTCGGACCAGCCCGCTTCAGTTGTCGAGGAAGCTGCGCAGCTTGCGGCTTCTGCTCGGGTGCTTGAGCTTGCGCAGCGCCTTCGCCTCGATCTGGCGGATGCGCTCGCGCGTCACCGAGAACTGCTGGCCAACCTCTTCGAGGGTGTGGTCGGTGTTCATGCCGATGCCAAACCGCATGCGCAGCACGCGCTCCTCGCGCGGGGTAAGCGAGGCGAGCACGCGGGTCGTCGTCTCGCGCAGGTTCGACTGGATCGCGGCATCGATCGGAAGGACGGCGTTCTTGTCCTCGATGAAATCGCCGAGATGTGAATCCTCCTCGTCGCCGATCGGCGTTTCGAGCGAAATCGGCTCCTTGGCGATCTTGAGAACCTTGCGCACCTTCTCAAGGGGCATGGCGAGCTTTTCCGCCAGTTCCTCCGGCGTCGGCTCGCGACCGATCTCGTGCAGCATCTGGCGCGACGTGCGGACGATCTTGTTGATCGTCTCGATCATGTGCACCGGGATGCGGATCGTGCGGGCCTGGTCGGCGATCGAGCGGGTGATCGCCTGACGGATCCACCAGGTCGCGTAGGTCGAGAACTTGTAGCCGCGACGATACTCGAATTTGTCGACCGCCTTCATCAGGCCGATATTGCCTTCCTGGATGAGGTCGAGGAACTGCAGCCCGCGATTGGTGTACTTTTTGGCGATGGAAATCACGAGACGCAGGTTCGCTTCGACCATTTCCTTCTTGGCCTGACGCGCCTCGCGCTCGCCCTTCTGCACCATCTGGACGATCTTGCGGAACTCGGTGATCTCGAGCCCGGTCTCGGTCGCGAGATTATGAATGTCCTCGCGGATCTTCTTGATCGTCTCGAGTTCGCGCGCGACGAATTCCCGCCAGCCCTTCGAGCCGAGCTTCGATACCCGCAGGACCCATTTCGGATCGAGTTCGGCACCCTGATAGGTCTTCAGGAAGTCCGACCGATCGACGCCATAGCTCTCGGACAGGCGCATGAGGCGGCCCTCATAGCCCATCAGACGCTTGTTGATGTCGTAGAGCTGCTCGACCAGCGCGTCGATGCGGGCCTGGTTCAGCGACAGGCTCTTCACGTCGGCGACGATGTCGTCCTTGAGCTTCTTGTACTTGCGGTCCTGGGCCGGCGAGAGCGTTTTGTTCTGCAGACGGCTTTCGACATTGACGTCCTGCAGGCGGCGCAGACGCTTGTAGTTGTCGGCGATGCGGTCGAAGGTTTCGAGCACCTTCGGCTTCAATTCGGCTTCCATGGCGGACAGGGAGACGTTGTTCTCCATGTCGTCTTCATCCATCTCGCCTTCCATCGGCGGCAGTTCGTCGTCGCCCATCGGCGGGACGGCGCCCTCCCCCTCCTCGGCCGGTGCCGGGTTCTTGCCATCGGGGCCGGCATAGGTCGCTTCGAGATCGATGATGTCGCGAAGAAGGATCTTTCCTTCGTTCAGTTCGTCGCGCCAGATGATGATGGCCTGGAAGGTCAGCGGGCTCTCGCAAAGCCCCGCGATCATCGCCTCGCGTCCGGCCTCGATGCGCTTGGCGATGGCGATTTCGCCCTCGCGCGACAGAAGTTCGACCGAGCCCATCTCGCGCAGATACATGCGGACGGGGTCGTCCGTGCGGTCCGTCGGCTCGCGCGCGGTGGTGCGCTCGGCGACGGCGCGGCTCGAGGTCGCCTCGACGAGTTCGCCGCCCTCGGCTTCCTCGTCGTCGGCGGCGGCCGCCGGTTCCTCAGCCTCGGTCTCGCCCTCGACCTGCTCCTCGGAATCGACCACGTTGATGCCCATCTCCGAGAACATCGCGAGGATGTCCTCGATCCGGTCGGGATCGACCTGATCGGACGGCAGGACGTTGTTGATCTCTTCATGCGTGACATAGCCGCGCTTTTTCGCGCGCTTGATCATCGCCTTGACGGCGGCATCCGACAGGTCGAGCAAAGGACCGGCTTCGCTGGCAACCTCGGCCTCGGGCGCTTCGTCCTTGTCGTTCGTCTTCGTCGCCATTCTTGTCTTCCCCGGACCGAACCCGCGTTCTGCCACTCGAAAAGGGCAGCCGCCCCCCGGCGCCGCCCGCAACAAACCAAGTCTCGTCACCCTAGGTGACCGCCGCCTAAGCGGCCGTTAACCCTCACGAACCCGTCAGCTCGCCGTTTCCGGTCGCCCGGAAGAGGCGCCAAACCCTTCAATCGTCGCTTCCGCGCCCTGAAGGCCGTCGATCTGTGCCTTGATGTCCGCAAGCCGTGCGAAGTTTTCCTCGGATAGATCCCGTTCGAGCTGGGCCTGCGCGAGCTTGAGTTCTCTATGTAGCGTCCGCATCTTGGTGTGCAAGGTCACCACGTGGTCGAAGGCACGTTCAACATCCGGCGCCGCGGCATCCGTCCGCACCCACCAGTGGAGAGCGGATGTACTCGCGCCGAGCCGATCGGCCATACGTGCGAATCCGTATGTGGTCAGCTGATCGCGGATATCGGCAGGCGTTAGCACGCCCTGAGCGGCGAGGTCGACCAGAAAGGCGCAGAGCCGCGCGGCCTCGGGATGCTCGAACTCGACCGCCGATAGCATCTCGCACCGCGCCTCGAGGAGGAAGGGATGGGCGATGAGCGTCGCGAGGATCAGGGCCTCGCGCGACGGCAGCACGCTGCGGGCACCGCGCACGAGAGCGCCCTCACGCACGCCGGCGGTGACGACCGTCGCTGTCTGGTCCGGCCGACGATCGCGCCGGTCCCCGGACCATTCACGCTGCGCACTCCCAGTTCGCGTCCGAGACCAGCTCTCGCCGGCACGCGCCGCACTTCCGGCGAAGAGGCCGCGCAGCTTCTCGCCGATCGCCGCCCGATAATGCTTGCGCACGGTCTCGTCCTGGATCACCGCCAGAACCTCGCCGAACCGCTTTTCGAGCGCGGCCCGTCGCTCCGGCGTCGAGATGTCGCCCGCCTCGGTTTCCCGCAGCCACAACAGATCGGCAAGCGACATCGCGCTCTTGAGCACGTCGTCCATCGCCTGCGATCCCGACCGGCGGATCAGATCATCCGGGTCCTGACCGTCCGGCAGCAGGGCGAAGCGTAGCGTGCGGCCGGGCGCGAGATGGGCGAGCGCGACGTCAATGGCGCGGTAAGCCGCCCGTCGGCCGGCCTTGTCGCCGTCGAAGCACAGGATCGGCTCCTCGCTCATCCGCCACAGGAGCTGCAGCTGGTCATCGGTCAGCGCCGTGCCGAGCGGAGCCACCGTGTGAGGAAAGCCGCCGACGCTCATCATGATCGCGTCGACATAGCCTTCGACGGCGATCACGGTGCCCTTGGTGTGCGCAGCAGTCCGCGCGCGGTGGTGGTTGAAGAGCCTCCGCCCCTTGTGGAAAAGCTCCGTTTCCGGCGAGTTGAGGTATTTGGCCGGCGCATCCTTTTCCATGGCCCGCCCGCCGAAGGCGATGATCCGACCCCGCGAATCGGCGATCGGGAACATGATGCGGTTGCGGAACCGGTCGTAGGGAACCTCGATCCCCTCGCCATGCACCAGAAGGCCCGCTTCGATCATCTGCTCGCGCGAAATTCCGCGCCCCGCGAGATGATCGCGCAGCGCGAAACGCTCGTTCTGCGCGAAGCCCAGACGAAACTCGGCCTGCGTCGCCGGCGTCAGGCCGCGATCGGCGAGATAGCCGCGCGCGGCGGCCCCTTCGCGCGCCTGGAGGGTGCGTTCGAAGAAGGACACGGCCGCCTCGAGCACGTCGTAGAGCGTGGAGCGCTGCTCTTCGCGCCGCTCCTCCTCACGGCTGATCACGGGCATCGGCACGCCCGCCTCGCCGGCAAGCCGTTCAACGGCCTCCGGGAAGGGCAGTCCTTCCGTTTCCATCACGAAGCGGAAAATGTCGCCGTGCCGGCCCGAGGAGAAGCAGTGATAAAAGCCCTTCTGGTCGTTCACGTAGAATGACGGCGTCTTCTCCGCGTTGAACGGCGACAGACCACGCCATTCGCGCCCCTGCTTCTTCAGCTTCACGCGCCGACCGACGACCGCCGACACGGGCAGCCGGGCGCGGATCTCGTCGAGAAAGGAAGGCGGGAACTTCATGGATCTAATGTGGCGAAGGTGAAGCGCTTGGCAAGGAAGTGATCCAGTGCGGGGCCTCGACACGAATCTTGTCGGATGGCTTCGACGTCCCGCGTGCATGACGCCGACCGCGCATGAGGAATGAGTAGATGGCAGAGCGCCCCACGGTCCCGGCCCAAGGCAACCAGCGTCCCTTCGCGGCGGCACTCGAACGTCTGCGCGGGACGCCGGACGGTGACGCGCTGGCGGCGCCAACCGACCTGCGCGAGGTGGGCGTCCCCGATGTCGACTGGTCGGGCCTCGACATCGCAGCCGCCGGCAAGACGCCGATCTCCATCCGTCTCGACGACGACATTCTGGCCTTCTTCAAGGAGGCAGGACCAGGCTACCAGAAGCGGATCAACGCGGTGCTGCGTGCCTACATGCTGCATGCCCAGCGCGGCCGCGAGCGCTGAACGCAACACCCGGCCCCTGAAAACTCCGACCGACCGCTGGATCGGCAGCGCTGTGCGCAAACGCACAGTCGTGCCGACGCGAACGGAGCATGAAACAAACATTCCGAAACCGATCTCTGATCGCGCTTCTGACGCATTACAAACAACCGCGAACCGGACTCACCCGCCGTCGCGGCCGGGTAATGCCCTGCGATCGCCGCACGAACGAGCCGTTTCATGCCGTACTTTGACGCAAGACCTGTCGATGCGCCCGGCCTCTCGCCCCCGATCATGGCGACGACGCAGCGCAAGACAATCCTCGTTGATCTCCGCGCCCTGAACGATGTCGGCAGCGCGTCTGTCCAGGCCGTGATCGACGAGATTTGGACGCTCGCTGTGCGCGCCGTTCTGCTCGTAGTCGACGGCTTCGACGCCAGCGACATCGTCGTTCCATACGGCATGCGGATCATTCAGGGCGAGGATGCGCTCGATGAGCCAATCGCTATCCGCGTACGGTACGCCCGACCTTCGGAACTGTACTTAGGGACGCAGGAAGAGGTTTTTATACACTCCTTTTCTGGCAGTTCGCGGTTCGCCGCGGAGGCGTCGGACGGTCCTCCGCTCAGGGGGATTGCCGAAACCCTCCGCACCGTCATGGGCCACCGCAGCGGGCATCGTCAGGACCGTCCCGGTCGACCCTTTCCGCGGCCGCGGCACACGACCAACGGCTGACGCCATCGACAATCCCCGCGCCCGTTCGACGGGATCACAAGAAGGACACGTGTCGTGAGAGCCTCAACCCTCGCCCTGCGCGCCGGGCCCCTCATTCTCATCGGTGGCATGAGTTTCGGCATCTACATGGCCGCATCGACCGACCACACCGCCGCCTCGGCCCATGCCCATCTCAACCTGCTCGGCTTTGCCGTCTCGATGATCATGGGACTGGTCTACCGGCTCGACGCCGCGATCGATGCCAGTCGCCTCGCCGTTCTCCAGATCGTCCTGTGGCTGGCGAGCGTGCTCGTGATGTTCCCGAGCCTTGTCCTCTTGTTCTACGGAAATCCTCAGGCCGAGATCGGAGCCTCGATCAGTTCGCTCACGGCGCTGATCTCGATGATCCTGTTCGCGGTCAACGCCTTCCGGATCACGGGCACGCCCGATCGATGAAACCCTGACCGGGCATGGCTCGCGCCCGATCCGCCACCAAAGGCTCGGCGCCCCGGTCAGGCGCCGAGCAGTTCCTTCACGAGCGGGCTGACCTTGCCGAAATCGAGGCGGCCGGGAAACCGCTCCTTCAGAGCGCCGACGACCTTGCCCATGTCGCGCAGGCTCGACGCACCGAGTTCGGCGATCACGGCCTTGATCGCTTCGCGCGCCTCGTCGGCATCCATCGCCTTCGGCAGGAAGGTGTTGATCACGGCGATCTCCTCCTTTTCCTGCTCGGCGAGATCGGTGCGCCCCGCGCCTTCATAGATCGTCACCGATTCCTGCCGCTGACGGACCATCTTCTGCAGGAGCGCCATGATCTCCTCATCCGAGATCGCCTCCTTGCCGGCTCCGCGCGCCTCGATGTCGCGATCCTTGAGCGCGGCGGTGATCAGGCGCACCGTGGCGATGCGGCGCTTGTCACCGGCCTTCATCGCTTCCTTGAGGGCGGTCGAGAACTGGTCGCGCATCGGATCTTCCTCATCAATCTGTCCGGCTGGCGGTGATCGCCGCGCCGGCCGAGCGGCACGGGTCGGGTTGACGCCGGCACCGCCGATCCCTAGTTTCCGCGCCAATTCGAGGCGGCGCGGCATCGGCGCGGGCGATTCCGGACTTAAGGCGAAAATGACCCTGACACAAGACAGCGCCGCCACGACCTCCGGATGGATCGAGCCGAAGCCGACGGCGCTTCTCGTGCTGGCGGACGGCACGGTGATCGAAGGTCAGGGCCTCGGCGCCATCGGCAGCGCGTCGGGCGAAGTGTGCTTCAACACCGCCATGACGGGCTATCAGGAGATCCTCACCGACCCGTCCTACAACGGCCAGATCATCACCTTCACCTTCCCGCACATCGGCAATGTCGGCGTGAACGAGGAAGACATCGAGACGGTCAACGCCGCCTCGGCCGCCGGGGTGAGGGGCGTCATTCTGCACGCGCCGATCACCGATCCGGCGAACTGGCGGGCGACGCAGCATCTCGACAAATGGCTCCGCAGCCGCGGCATCGTCGGCCTCAGCGGTGTCGACACGCGCGCCCTCACGGCGCTGGTTCGCAAGAACGGCATGCCGAACGCGGTCATCGCCCACGCTCCCGACGGTGTCTTCGACCGCGACAGGCTGATCGCGGAAGCGCGCGCCCTCCCCGACATGGCCGGCCTCGACCTCGTGCCGCCGGTGACGACCGCGCAGCGCTTTGGCTGGGACGAGACGTCCTGGACCTGGACGGATGGCTATGCCCGCAGCGATCGCGCGGAGCGCCACGTCGTCGCGATCGATTTCGGCGTGAAGCGCAACATCCTGCGGCTTCTCGCGGATACGGGATCGCGCATCACCGTCGTTCCCGCGACCGCGACCGCCGAGGAGATCCTCGCGCTCCGGCCGGACGGCGTTTTCCTGTCGAACGGCCCGGGCGATCCTGCCGCGACCGGCGAATACGCCGTGCCGGTGATCCGCGCGCTGATCGAGAAGGAGATCCCGACCTTCGGCATCTGCCTCGGTCATCAGATGCTCGGTCTCGCGGTCGGTGCCCGAACGATGAAGATGAAGCAGGGACATCACGGCGCGAATCACCCCGTGAAGGACCTGACGACCGGCAAGGTCGAGATCGTGTCGATGAACCATGGTTTCGCCGTCGACCGCGCCTCGCTGCCCGCCAATGCGGTGGAAACCCATGTTTCGCTGTTCGACGGGTCGAATTGCGGACTTGCCTTGACCGACAAACCGGCATTCTCTGTCCAGCATCATCCCGAGGCGTCGCCGGGGCCGCGCGACAGCCACTATCTGTTCGATCGTTTCGTTGCGTTGATGGACCAACGTCGGGCGCGTTGAGACCGACCTCAACCAGGGAGAGCCGTCGATGCGACGAGCGCTCAGGCTGGCGGTGATCGTCAGCGCCGTGGCGGTCAGCGTGCCGGCCACAGCCTCCTACACCGACCTGCCCGCGTTTTTTGCGGAGAGCTGGGCGATCGTCGACGCCGCGCCGCTGCTGCGCATCGTCCCGTCGAGCGGCAAGTCGGCACGACTGCCGATCAGGCCCCAGCCTGCGCTCGCGAGCGTCCAGCGCGGATTGCCGCTCGCCGACCTCGTCACGACACCGCAACAACCGCCAAACGACCCCGGAAACGATCCGGTCCCGGTTGTCGAAAGCGCATCGATACCGGCCGGCGATCCTGCAACCGAACCTCCACGCCCGGTGCTGCGCCCGCAATTGATGGCTTATGCCTCGCTGGCCGGATCCCCGATCGACACCGACGCACTCGAGGCGATCCCCTTCCCGATCGAGCGCCCCGGCAACATCCCCCTGCTCGAGCGTGCCGCCCCGGAAGAGGCCAAGGATAGCCTCGAACCCGCGCCGACGAAGGTCGCCATGCTCGGCGGCCCGACGGCCGGCCTGGCGATCGGCAATCTCGTCAAGATGGCCGCCACCGATCCGATCGGTTCGGGGGCCTGCCATGTCGAGAAGCCGTTCAAGGTGATGGCGGTTGGTGGCGGCACGATGGACCTGAAACCCGACGCCACGCTGAACGAGCGCATGGCCAAGCAGATCGGGCTCTGGTCTCAGGCGGTCGGCAAGGCAGCCGAAAAGCACTTCGGTCAGGAGATCGAGACCGTGATGGTGGCGGGGTCCTATGATTGCCGTACGCAGAACCATCGGCGCCGGGCTCGTCTGAGCGAACACTCCTTCGGCAATGCGATCGACGTGGCCGGTTTCAAGCTCGCCAATGGTGAGACAGTCACGATCGCGCGCGACTGGCGCGGTTCAGGCAAGAAATCCGCCTTCCTCAAAGATGTTCACGCGACGACCTGCGACCTCTTCCAGGTGGTTCTGGGACCAGGATCAGACGGCTATCACGAGAACCACCTGCACATGGACCTCGGACGCTGGAAAAGGTGTCGCTGAACGCGGAGACTGCGGGATCGCACTGATGTGCGCGGTTTATTAAATCTTAGAAGTAAATCCGGCATCTGGTGGTTGTAGAAGACCTTTGGCTGGATTTCCTGATGCGCATGTTCAATTTCGGCCTCGCCACGCGGCTCGCCATCCCGCTCGCAGCGGTCCTCACATTCGGCGCCGCAGCGGCCGTCGTCGGTAGCTACACGGCAATCAAGCAGACCTCGTCCGCCTATAATCAGGTGATCAACGGGGAGATCACCGCGACCCTCGCCCTGTCGCGTGCCAATCAGGACCTTTCCGATCTCAACCGCCTGATCTACACGGCGGTCGCCGAGAACCAGAAGACGACGATCGCCATTCTCACCGAGAGTGCCGGCAAGATCGACGCCCGGCTCCGCGAGAATCTGCGGGCCGCCGCGACGGCTGACCCGCAGATCGGTGAAAAGCTCGCCAAGCTCGAAGAGTCCTACGTCAAGGACGTGAAGCCGGCGATGGACAAGGCCTTCGCGCTCGCCGCGGCAGAGAATGACGGCAAGGCGATGAACTTCGTGCGCCGGACCCTCACCGGCATCGCCTTCGGCCTTACGACCCAGATGAAGACGCTCGCCGACGAAAGCCAGAAGCGCATGGCGGAGACGATCGCGGCGACTGAACAGCGGGCGCAGCAGGTCGTCACCCTCCTCGCGGGCGGGATCGCGGGCGGCGTCGTGGCCCTGCTCGGTCTTATCCTGTGGATGCTGCGCGGCATGCTCGCGCGACCCTTGAACCGCCTCACCCGATCCATGGCGCAGCTTGCCGACGGGGACCTCGCGGTCGAGATCAGCGGCGCCAAGCGCAAGGACGAGATCGGCGCGATGGCGCGCAATCTCGAAACTTTCCGCGCGAACGCGGAAAGGGTCCGAGCGCTTGAAGAAAGTCAGGTTGCCATGCGCGAAGAGGCCGAACGCGAGCGCCGCGTGGCGATGCAGGATCTCGCCGACAGCTTCGTCGCCGAAGTGCAGGGCATCGTCCAGTCCGTCGGCGCGGCGGCGCGCCAACTCGAGCAGAACGCCCTCGCGATGCGGGAATCCGCCAGCGAAGGCACGGACCGTTCGGGTCTGGTCGCCACGGCCTCGACGGAAGCAGCGGCGAATGTCGGAACCGTCGCGGCGTCGGCAGAGGAATTGACCGCTTCGATCCACGAGATTGCTCGCCAGGTCTCGGAAGCCTCTTCAATCGCCGGCGATGCCAGCCAGCAAGCCGGCAATGCCCGCGGCCTCGTAGCGGACCTGTCGACCACGGCCCAGAAGATCGGCGACGTCGTGCGCCTGATCAACGAAATCGCCTCGCAGACGAACCTTCTCGCGCTGAACGCTACCATCGAAGCGGCGCGCGCCGGCGAAGCCGGCAAGGGGTTTGCCGTGGTGGCGACCGAGGTAAAGACCCTCGCCGCCCAGACCTCGCGCGCGACGGATGAGATCGGCCAGCAGATCGGCGCCGTGCAGGCGGCGACCCGCGAGGTGGTCGACGCGATCGCCAGCATCGGCGAGACGATCGAGCGCATCAACACCATTTCCGCCACTGTCGCGGCCGCCGTCGAGCAGCAGGGCGCGGCAACGCAGGAAATCGCGCGCAATGTCGAGGAAGCCTCGCGCGGCACACAGGAGGTGAGTTCCAACATCGAGGCTGTGAGCCACAGCACGCAGCGCACCGGCACCGTCGCGGGCGAGATCCTCTCGGCCGCCGGCGATCTGTCGCGCCAGGCCGAAATCCTCGATGGCCGGGTGCTGGCCTTCGTCGAGCGCGTCCGGGCGGCGTGACGGCGAAGTTTTCTCAGCGATCCCGACGATCCGCCCGGCAGCCATCACATCCATCATTGGTACCCTTTAGCTGGCGGCCGTATTGCCGTCGCGGCCGGTAGCGGCTTCCTTCACCGGCCGGGCGAGCGCCTTCCGGGATAGCGCACCACGCCCCCAAACCCACCCCGTCATCCCGGACACACCACAGCACGCAGCGGTGCGGTGCAGATCCGGGACCGTTCTCCGAATTTTACGCCGCCAGTTCCCGGCCGCACCGCCCGAAGGCATACCCACGAGACGGTCCCGGATCGGCGGCACGGCCGCTGGCCGCGCCTTGTCCGGGATGACGATGGCTAGATTTACAACCCCGTCATCCCGGACGCACCGCAGTACGCAGCGGTGCGGTGCAGATCCGGGATCGTTCTCCGAATTTCACTCCGCCATGTCCCGGCCGCAGCGCCCGAAGGCATACCCACGGGACGATCCCGGATCGGCGGCACGGCCGCTGGCCGCGCCTTGTCCGGGATGACGATGGCTAGATATGCACCCCCCGTCATCCCGGACGCACCGCAGCGCGCAGCGGTGCGGTGCAGATCCGGGACCGTTCTCCGCATTTCACTCCGCCAGTTCCCGGCCGCAGCGCCCGAAGGCACACCCACGAGACGGTCCCGGATCGGCGGCACGGCCGCTGGCCGCGCCTTGTCCGGGATGACGATGGCAAAGTACGCTCCCCTTCATCCCGGACGGGCCGCCGCGTACGGCTCGATTTGTTGACTTTCCGCCGGCGATCCCATAAGTCCGCCGCACTCTTGACGGAGTGACTGCTGAACGCCGACCGGTCGCAGGGACCGGAGGCCAACGCCCGCCAGCGCGATGCGCCCGCGGGCGCGCTCGTTGTTGGCATGTCGCTTCGCGGATCGGAGACCGGATGTTCGAAGGATTGTCCTCCCGCCTGTCGGGCGTGCTCGACAAGCTCACACGCCGCGGCGCTCTCAGCGAGAGCGACGTCGGCGAGGCCATGCGCGAGATCCGGCGCGCCCTGCTCGAGGCCGACGTCGCGCTCGACGTCGTCAAGAGCTTCACCGACAAGGTCCGCAATCGCGCCGTCGGCGCCGAGGTTTTGAAGTCGGTCACGCCCGGCCAGATGGTCGTCAAGATCGTCCATGACCAGCTCGTCGAGATGCTCGGTTCGGACGCCGACCCCATCAATCTCGACGCGGTCGCGCCCGTCCCGATCCTGATGGTCGGTCTTCAGGGCTCGGGCAAGACGACCTCGACCGCGAAGATCGCCAAACGCCTGACCGACAAGGCGAAGCGAAAAGTCCTTCTCGCCTCGCTCGACACACGCCGCCCGGCCGCAATGGAACAGCTCGCAGTGCTCGGCAAGCAGGTCGGGGTCGACACACTGCCGATCGTCGCCGGTCAGACCGCCGTCCAGATCGCGCGGCGCGCGATGGATGCGGGCCGCCTCGGCGGTTACGACGTCGTCATGCTCGACACCGCCGGCCGCACCACGGTCGACGAGGCGCTGATGGCCGAGGTGGTCGAGGTCAAGGCCGCGACCAACCCGCATGAGGTGTTGCTCGTCGCCGATGCCTTGACCGGCCAGGACGCCGTCAACACGGCGCGCGCCTTTGATCAGCGGGTCGGCGTCACCGGCATCGTGCTGACGAGGATCGACGGCGACGGCCGTGGTGGTGCGGCACTGTCGATGCGCGCGGTCACGGGCAAGCCGATCAAGCTCGTCGGCACCGGCGAGAAGACCGATGCGCTGGAGGATTTCCACCCCAGCCGCATCGCCAACCGCATTCTCGGCATGGGCGACATCGTCTCGCTCGTCGAGAAGGCGGCGGAATCGATCGACGCCGAAAAGGCCGCCTCGATGGCGGCCAAGATGCAGAAGGGCTCGTTCGATCTGGAGGATCTGCGCGACCAGCTCGCCCAGATGGAAAAGCTCGGCGGCATGGGCGGCCTGATGGGCATGATCCCCGGCATTGCCAAGATGAAGGACCAGATCGCCGCCTCGAACATGGACGACCGCCAGTTCAAGCGCATGCGGGCGATCATCGAATCCATGACTCCCGAGGAGCGCCGCAACCCGGACCTCCTCAAGGCGAGCCGCAAGCGCCGTATCGCAGCCGGTTCCGGCACATCGCCGGAACTGATCAACCGCCTGCTCAAGATGCATCGCGGCATGGCCGACATGATGAAGTCGATGCGCGGCGCCAAGAAGGGCCCGCTTGGGCGTCTCGGCCAGATGTTCGGCATCGGCGGCGGCATGCCCCAGGTTCCGCCCGAGGCCATCGAGCAATTGCAGAAGGGCGGCGGCATGCCGGGCCTTCCCGCCAAGATGCCGGGCCTCGGTGGACTGCCGCCGAAGTTCCCCGGCGGGCCCGGCCTTCCCGGCCTCGGCGGCCCCAAGCTTCCCGGCGGCCTGCCGCCCGGCTTTCCCTTCGGTGGAGGGAAGAAGAAATGATCACCGCAACCCCATTCCCGCTCGGTCTGTGACCGAACCGGCAACACCTCAGGAAAACTGGAGAAGAGCATGTCCCTGAAGATCCGTCTCGCCCGTCGCGGCGCCAAGAAGCGCCCGTTCTACGCCGTTGTTGTCGCCGACTCGCGCTCCGCCCGCGACGGCCGCTTCATCGAGAAGATCGGCACTTATGACCCGATGCTGCCGAAGGACGGGTCGAAGCCGCGCTGGACGGTCGACCTCGACGTCGCCAAGGCCTGGATCGCCAAGGGCGCGACCCCGACCGACCGCGTGCTGCGCTTCCTCGCCGACACTGGCATCCTGACCCGCGCCGCCCGCAACAACCCGCAGAAGGGCGAGCCGGGCAAGAAGGCGCAGGAGCGCGCCGCCGAGAAGGCCAAGAAGGCGGCCGCAGCAGCGGCCTGATCCGTCGCCTGACGGAAAGGTATGTCGATCGGCCGGCGCGGTCCCGCGCCGGCGCCCGTGGCGACCGCACCCTTTTCCGGATCCCGCAGCCGTTCGTCACGCGCCAGCGTCCGGCCGTGGAGGGATGATCGATGCCGAAGAACGAGCCCCCCTCCCCGGTTCCGATGGTCCTGCTCGGCGTCTTCGGCGCACCGCATGGCGTTCGGGGCGAGATCCGGCTGAAGTCGTACACCGCCGACCCGCTGGCGATCACGGATTACGGCCCGCTCACAGGCTCCGACGGACGCAGCTACACGCTCACGGCGGCACGTCCGCAAAAGGACATGCTGATCGTCCGTGTCGCCGGCATCGGTGACCGGACCGCAGCGGAGCGGCTCGTCAACATCCGTCTGTCCGCGCCGCGCGAGCGGCTCGGGACGGTCGACGAGGACGAGGACGAGTTCTTCCACGCCGATCTCGTCGGGCTTCTGGCCCGCACACCGGACGGGACGCTGCTCGGCCGCGTCATCGCCATCCCGAATTTCGGCGCGGGCGATCTTCTGGAGGTCGCGCCGGAGACCGGACGCAGCCTCCTGTTTCCCTTCACCAAGGCCGTGGTGCCGGTGATCGACATCGCCGGCGGCGCGCTCACCGTCGTGCCGCCTGTCGAGGTCGGCGAGCGTGAGCCCAGCGAAACCGGCGCCGAGCGACAGCCGCAGCGCCGTCGCCCGACTGCCGACGCGCCCCCGGAACCTGCGCCGGACGGACCGCCGCGCCGGCGGGGCAAGCCGTGACCTTCGCGGCGACCGTCCTCACGCTCTATCCGGCGATGTTTCCAGGCCCGCTCGGCCATTCGCTCGCGGGCGAGGCACTCGCGGCATCGGCCTGGATGCTGGAGACCCGCGACATTCGCGAGCATGGCCGTGGCCGGCACCGGGCCGTCGATGACACGCCGGCAGGCGGTGGCCCTGGCATGGTTCTGCGCGCCGACGTGCTCGCCGACGCCATCGACGCGATCAGGGCGGACGCGCGCCCGCGCCTTCTGATGTCACCGCGCGGTCGTCCTTTCACACAGGCGCGGGCACGCGATCTGGCGGCGGGCCCCGGCGTCGTGATCATCTGCGGGCGTTTCGAGGGTGTCGACCAGCGCGTGATCGAGGCACGAAACCTCGAGGAAGTCTCGATCGGTGACTATGTGCTGTCGGGTGGCGAGATCGCAGCGATCACGCTGCTCGATGCCTGTGTGCGGCTCTTGCCCGGCGTCATGGGCGCGCAAGCCTCGGGCGAGGAGGAAAGCTTCGAGAACGGCCTTCTCGAATATCCGCACTACACCCGTCCTCTGGAGTTCGAAGGGCGGGAGATACCCGAGATCTTGCGATCCGGACACCATGCCCGCATCGCACGTTGGCGCCGGGAACAGGCCGAGGCGTTGACACGGGCGCGCCGGCCCGATCTTTGGGACGATTTTTCACGGAAGCGATAGACTTTTGCCGGTCTTTCGCGTATGCGCAGCGCTTCTTCAAGCAAGAGCAAGACGCGCCCTCGCTGGCGTGCGAAAAAAGGTGACCCATGAACCTGCTTCAGACGATCGAGAACGAAGAACTCGCCCGCCTCTCGGCCGGCAAGACCATTCCGGAATTCGCGCCGGGTGACACCGTCATCGTCAATGTGAAGGTTGTCGAAGGCGAACGCAGCCGTGTTCAGGCCTATGAGGGCGTTGTGATCGCGCGCGACGGCGGTGGCCTCAACGAGAGCTTCACCGTTCGCAAGATCTCCTACGGCGAGGGCGTCGAGCGCGTTTTCCCGCTCTACTCGCCGCTGATCGACTCGATCAAGCTCGTTCGCCGCGGCAAGGTCCGTCGTGCGAAGCTCTATTACCTGCGCGATCGTCGCGGCAAGTCGGCCCGTATTGCCGAGCGCGTCGACAACACCGCCAAGAAGGGTGCGTGACCGCGCCTGCTGCAATCTGACGTTCCCGAGCGCGGCCACCGGCCGCGCTCTTGCTTTGTGGGGTCGGCTGCGCAATCGTCCCGCCACGGGCGGAAGCCGATGATGCAGCGAGGGAACGCGATCCATGCCGATACCGACACCGACGATCCTCGCAGACGGCACCGAGGAAGTCGCGGGCTCCAAGCTGACCCTCCGTTTTTCCGGCAAACGGTGCATCCATGCGCGGCGCTGCGTCCTCGGCGCCCCTGCCGTGTTCAAGGCCAATGTCCAGGGGCCCTGGATCGATCCTGACGCGATGGATGTCGAAGCGCTCGTCGCGGTGGCGCATTCCTGCCCTTCGGGCGCAATCACCTATACGCGGCGAGACAGCCGCCCGGACGAAACGCCACCGCCGGTCAATCTCGCGACGATCCGCGAGAACGGCCCGATCGCGATCCATGCCGAGCTGCAGCTGAACGGCGAGCCGCACGGCACCCGCGCCACTCTGTGCCGGTGCGGCGCGTCGAAGAACAAGCCCTATTGCGACGGCTCCCACACGGAGGCGGGCTTCACCGCTACCGGTGAACCCGCCGCGAAGGAAAGCGTTGCGCTTGCGGTCCGCAATGGTCCGCTGAACGTCGAACCGCAGCCCAACGGCTCGCTGAAGGTGACGGGTTCGCTCGAGATCATTACCGGCACCGGCCATACCATCAACCGCGTCGAGCGCGCCTTTCTGTGCCGCTGCGGCCAGTCGAAGAACAAGCCCTATTGCGACGGCTCGCACAAGGCGGCAGGCTTCGTGGCACCCTGACGACGGCCCGCGATGACCTTCCTTCCCGACGCCCACACGCTGCTTCTCTATTCGGTGGCGTGCCTGATCCTCTTTATCACGCCCGGGCCCGACATGAGCCTGTGGCTGGCAAAGACGCTCGGCAGCGGGCGGCGGGCGGGGCTTTTCGCGATGCTGGGCACGACGGCCGGGTGTCTCGTCCACACCGTGCTGGCGGCAATCGGCGTCTCGGCGCTTCTCGCCGCCTCGACGGTCGCCTTCACCGCGCTGAAGATCGTGGGCGGCGTCTACCTCCTCTGGCTCGCGATCAGTTCCATCCGCAAGGGATCGGCGCTCAGCGTCACGCCACTGGTGCAACGACAGGGCAGCGACCTCGCCGACTTCATGACCGGCTTCGGCATCAATCTCGCCAATCCGAAGGTCGTGCTGTTCTTCGTGACCTTCCTGCCGCAATTCGTGTCGGCGCAGGATCCGCACGCGACCGGGAATCTTCTGTTCCTCGGCGCGTTTTTCGTCGTCTTCAACATGCCCCTCGCTACTGGAATCATCCTCGTCGCGGAGCGTCTGGTCGCATGGCTCAAGCGGCGGCCGGGCGTGCTGCGGGCGATCGACTACTCCTTCGCCGGCGTCTTCGGCTATTTCGCCTGGCGTATCCTGACGACGCAGGCGCGCTGATCAGGCCGGCGGCTGCTCGTAGATCTCGGCGAAATCGAGCGACACGCCGAATTCCGGGAGATTGATCGACGCATCAACACCCTCGAACGTCTCGCTAAAGCCCAAGGCATTGTCGCCGCTGCGACGAAAGACCGTCGCCTTCGCCTCATCCTGCCAGAACACGATGTACCAATCGATGGTCGGCACGCTCGCATAGTCCTTCAGTTTGACCAACAGATCGGTCGCGCGGGTTGATGGCGACAGCACCTCGATGGCGGCTCGCGCCTCCTGCATGACCTGGCTTTTCGGCTCGTACGGGCCGCAATCGATCGCGACATCGGGATAGCGCACATTCCCGGTAGGGCAGACCAGCTTCACATCGAGCGTTGCCCGGCACGGTTTGCCTCTCAGCTGCCGCCGCAACGACGATGCCACACCGAGTCGAACCATGTCGTGCGCGAGGCTCCCACCCGTCATCGCGACAGGCTGCATGTCGACATACTCATAGCGCGAGGGTTCCTGCGCCTCCCATTCGAGGAAGGCGTCGAGGCTCATCGCCTTGCGCTTCACGTCGGCCATCTCCAACTCCTGCGTCGAAGACTAGCATGAGTGCCTCGCGGCGCGAAGAAACGCTTTTCCACGCGAGGCTTACCGGCTAAACGTCTCGCTTCAACCGACTTGCCCAAAAGGTTCCACCATGGCAAAGCCACGCACGCTCTATGACAAGATCTGGGACGACCATGTCGTCGAAACGCGCGCGGACGGGACATCGATTCTCTATATCGACCGCCACCTCGTCCATGAGGTGACGAGCCCCCAGGCGTTCGAGGGACTTCGCCTCGCCGGCCGCAAGGTCCGCCATCCCGAAAAAACGCTCGCCGTCGTCGATCACAACGTGCCGACCACGGACCGCACCAAGGGCATCGATGACGTCGAAAGCCGCACGCAGGTCGAGACGCTGGCGAAGAACGCCGCCGATTTCGGCATCGAGTATTATGGCGAGCGTGACCGCCGACAGGGCATCGTCCACGCCGTTGGCCCCGAGCAGGGCTTCACCCTGCCCGGCACGACGATCGTATGCGGCGACAGCCACACCTCGACCCACGGCGCGTTTGGCGCGCTCGCCCATGGCATCGGCACCTCCGAGGTCGAACATGTGCTCGCCACGCAGACGCTGATCCAGAAGAAAGCGAAGAACATGAAGGTCGAGGTCGTCGGCGACCTCGCCCCCGGCGCGACCGCCAAGGACATCATCCTCGCCATCATCGGCGAGATCGGCACGGCCGGCGGCACCGGATCGGTCATCGAATATGCGGGCGATGCCATCACCGCCCTGTCGATGGAAGGCCGGATGACGATCTGCAACCTGTCGATCGAGGGCGGTGCCCGCGCCGGCATGATCGCACCGGACCAGAAGGCCATCGACTATCTCAAGGGCCGTCCGCGCGCACCCAAGGGTGACCATTGGGATGCCGCCGTGCGCTTCTGGGAGACGCTCAAGTCCGACGAGGGCGCGCATTTCGACCGCATCGTCACGCTCGATGCCGCCAACCTGCCACCGATCGTCTCCTGGGGCACCAGCCCGGAGGATGTGGTCTCGGTCGCAGGCCTCGTGCCGGATCCGGCGATGATCGCCGACGAGACCAAGCGCGGGTCCAAACAGCGCGCGCTCGATTACATGGGCCTCAAAGCGGGCACGAAGATCACTGACATCGAACTCGACGTCGTCTTCATCGGCTCCTGCACCAATGGCCGCATCGAGGACCTTCGTGCGGCGGCGGCGATCGTGGAAGGCCGCAAGGTCAGCGACCGGCTCGACTACGCGATGGTCGTGCCGGCCTCCGGCCTCGTGAAGGCGCAGGCGGAAGCGGAAGGTCTCGACGTGATCTTCAAGAATGCGGGTTTCGAGTGGCGCGAACCCGGCTGCTCCATGTGCCTTGGCATGAACCCGGACCAGTTGAAGCCCGGCCAGCGCTGCGCGTCGACCTCGAACCGGAATTTCGAGGGTCGGCAGGGCTATAAGGGCCGCACGCATCTCGTCTCGCCGCAGATGGCGGCGGCGGCGGCGATCGCCGGTCGCTTCGTCGACGTCCGCACCTGGCGCTGACGCTCAGCTAAACCCGGCGCCGATCCGAAAAAGGGTCGGCGCCGTTTTCATGCGCAATCAAGCCTAGACTTTCCGGATCGCCCAATAGGCGTAGGTCTGGGCGAGGCGGCGCAGGCGATCCGGATCGGGCATCAGATCAAACGCCGGCGGACGGAATGTCGCGCCGCGGGTTGCGAGCAGGGGCTCGCTGGACATGATCTTCTTGCCGCGCAGCACCTCGACCCTGCCCTCCAGCTGATCGATATTGAATCCGCCACCGAACCTGCGGCGACCGCGGCCAAAACCGTCATCGTCGAAGAATCCACCCGAGTCCCGATCGGCGAGAAGCACGCCGGTCAACGTCACCTGCAGGGTGAGGCCGCCCTTGAGGCCGGGACGGAAGCGATCGCCGAGCTGTGCTTCGAGTTCCTCACGCAGGAACGGCGCCAACTGGCGCAGCGTGATCCCCGTTTGCCCAAGCACAACCCTGACCTCGCTGAAAACCAGCGGCGGCCCGGCCCGAACCGGCGTCACCGGCTCGCAGCCGGCGAGACCGATGGCTGCCACAAGGAGGCCTGCAAGCATGCGGCGGCGATCGGGTGATGAGGGTGAGGACGGGTCAGACGCCATGGTCGAGGCTCCGGCTTACATCGGGCGCGGTCAGGATCCCTGCTTCTCGCGCCGGAAAGGATAAAGGAACTGACGCCAGTATCCACGCGGCACAGGATGCCCCGCAATCCCGTAGCCGCTCGGCCAGCGATCTTCCGGCATATGATAGGTGCCAAAGAGCTTGTCGAGGAGCGGAAAATGGATCGCGAAGTTGACGTCGATCGCCTCGCGCTCGATCCCATGGTGCCAGTGATGGAAGCGCGGGCTCACCAGAATGCGCTCAAGGAAGCGCAGACGCGAGTGGAACTCCACATTGGCATGGATCAGCGCCGAGTAGACGTAGACAACGAGGATATAGGTCTGCATCACGCTCTGATCGAAGCCGAGCACGAGCATGGGCGTCGCACTCGCGGCACGCAGCACGATGATCTCGAGAAAATGCATCCGAGCGCCCGCAATCCAGTCCATCGACTGCGCCGAATGATGGACCGCGTGGAACCGCCAGAGCGCCGGGACGCGATGGAAGGCGCGATGGACCCAGTACTGGACGAAATCGGTCAGAAACATCACCGCGATGAGCTGCACCAGCCAGGGCAGGCCACTGATGAAGCCACGCACCGCGTCAAAGCCGCCCGTCGACAGCAAGGCCCGTGAGGGCGCGAAGGTGAGGAAGGCGAGCACCTGCACCATCATCGAGCTGACGAGGTAGTAGAAAAGATCCTCGCGCCACTCGGTTCGCAGGATCTGCTGACCCTCCCGATGCGGAAAGATCCGTTCGAGCGGAATGAACAGGAAGCCGGTGAAAAGGACGTTCAGGACAAAAAAGTCGAGACCGAAAAAGACGCCGTCGAGTTCCACGTCGATCGACGGCGATGGCAGGCTCCCGATCAGAGACGCGGCGAGCGTCAGCACCATGGCGGTCGTACCGAGCGTCTTTGTCCGGCGCAGGACGAGGCTCAGCGCGGAGAGTGCGAAGCCGGCGATCAGCACGAAATAAAGGAACGGCCGAAAACCGGCACTGTCGCGGATGACGGCGAGTTCCGGCGTGGTGAAGATCGCGGGATAGCGCATGGCGATCATCATCAGGAGCGCCGTCGCGCCACTCACGAGCGCCAGGGTGCCGGCGATCCAGCCGGAGCCGAAGCGTTTTTCCTCGGGCAATGCCGCGAGTTCATCGCCAAGGCGTTGGAGGACGGCGGGCTTCTTCATGACGACGACCCTTCATTACCACTCAAGGAATACGTCAAATCCCAGGCTGTCGTGAAGTGGTACCGTGGGGTTGTGCTAGCATCGCAGGCGCGGACGACTGGACGGCGGCACGAGGGCGGGAGGTTTCGACGTGACGGTTTCGCTGAAGGAGATCGACTGGCCGGATTTCGGGATGCCGGAACCGCCGCAAGGCCCGGACCTCGCAGAGCTGCGCGAAAGGCTCGCGGCGGCGCGCGCGGCAATGACGCGGCACGGCCTCGACGTCCTCGTCGTCTATGGCGACCGCGAGCATTGCGCCAATCTGCACTGGCTGACGGATTTCGATCCGCGCTTCGAGGAAGCTCTCCTGATCCTGACGGCGACCGAGGCCGTTCTCGCTGCCGGCAACGAGTGCCTGCCCTATACGGAACTCTCCCCGCTCGTCGCATCCGGCGACATCCGCGTCGTCCATTGCGCGAGCCTGTCGCTGGTCTCCCAGCCGCGCGGTGGACTGCGCTTCGACCGGCTCGTCGCGGACACGATCCCTATGGGAGCAATCGTCGGAACCATCGGCTGGAAGTACTGGACGGAGGGCGAAGTCGCGGATCCCGCGGCCGCGATCGAGATCCCGGCAATCATCGTCGACCTCCTGCGCGAGCGGGCGAAGCAGGTGCGCAACGCCACCGCCCTTTTCATGAACCCGGCCGACGGACTGCGCGCCACGGTCTCGGTGGCGGAGATCGTGCGCATGGAATTCGCCAACCAGCAGGCGGCGGCGGCGCTGCGGCGGATGGCCTTTTCGCTGCGCGAGGGCATCAGCGATTTCGATGCGGTCGAGGCCGCGCGGGTCGGCGGCCTGCCGCTTGGCTGCCACATCACCTTCGCCACCGGGCGTCGTGCCTGGCAGGGCCTGAGCAGCGCGAGCGGCGAGCGCCTGGAGCGCGGCTCACCGATCGCGTTCAACATATGCCACTGGCGCTCCAACATCTGCCGCGCCGGCTGGGTAGCGTCGTCTGCTGACGATCTGCCGGCCGCCGCCCGTTCCTATGTCGAGGCCTTTGCCGGGCCCTACCTCGCCGCCCTGTCGGACTGGTTCGCCCAGATGCGACCGGGCGTTTCCGGCGGCGCGGTCTGGGCCAAAACGATGACGGCGCTGCCGGTGGAGCGCTTCGGCATCACACTCAATCCGGGGCACCTCATCGGCATCGACGAGTGGATCTCCTCGCCGATCTTCGAGGGCTCGGATATCCCCCTCCAATCCGGCATGGCGATGCAGTGCGACATCATCCCCGCCCATCCGGTGTTCGGCTCGACGCGCATGGAGGACGGCTACGTCATCACCGACGCGACCCTGCGCGCGGAGCTGGCCGCCCGCCATCCGGCGCTCCTGCGCCGTGCGACGGCCCGCCGTGACTTCATGCGTGCCGTAATCGGCCTCTCCGTTCCCGACGATCTCCTGCCGCTCGCCGACACCTGTGGCATCATCGCTCCGTTCCTCCTCGCCCCGCGTCAGGTCCTCGTCCTCGGCGCCTGACCGGACCGGGTGGCGATTGATACGGATGCGTCTGCACGCACAGGTGGTCTAGCCTCTGCACGGCGTCGCGCACATGACGGGCGCGGCGAACCGGATCGCCCCTGCTTTGCCGTCACGCCTGTGGAGATTGCCATGCTGTTTTTGACCCGCCGCCATTTCACGCTCGGCGCGAGCCTCGCCGCCATGGCGACCCTCGCCTCGCGGCCCGCCCGTGCCGACGATCTGTGGAAGACGCTGCCACTGCCGCCCGCACCGATCGAACCGACATCCAAGGGCTATATCGATCTGCCGACGACCCGGATCTGGCATGCGGTCTATGGCTCCGGCCCGACCGTCGTACTGCTGCATGGCGGGCTCGGCCATGGCGAGGTCTGGGGCAACCAGATCAATCACCTCGCCAAGACCCACACGGTGATCACGATCGATTCCCGCGGCCATGGCCGCAGCACGGAGCCGACCGACGGCTACTCCTATGCAAAGATGGCGGAGGACGTGAAGGCCGTGCTGACGAAGCTCGGCGTGGCCCCTGCCCCGATCATCGGCTGGAGCGATGGCGGGATCATCGGGCTCGAACTCGCCATGGCTCATCCGGGCGTGATGTCGAAAGGATTTCTGTTCGGTGCCAATTACGACCTGTCCGGCCTGAAGGACGGCATCGACAAGGATCCGGTTTTCTCGAACTACATCGGTCTGATGGCGGAGGACTACAAGAAGCTCTCGACGACACCCGACAAGTTCGACGCCTTCGTCGGCAACATCTCGAAGATGTGGTACTCGGAACCAAGCTACACGACCGAACAACTGGCGAAGATCGCGACCCCCGTCGTCATCACCGACGGTGCCTATGACGAAGCCATCCGGCAGGAGCATACGGCCGCCATGGCCAAGGCGATACCGGGCGCCAAGCTTCTGGTCATGAAGGATGTGAGCCACTTCGCCATGTGGCAGGACCCGGCTCAGTTCAACGCGGCGATCGACGCGTTCCTCGCCTGAAAAGAGGGGACGCGGCGATCGCTTCCATCGCCGCGTCCCTCAAACCCGACCATCGTCGATCCCGGTCAGCCCCAGGCGACGTTCTCGATTTCATAGGCCTTCGGGCCGCGCGGCGTGTTGACCTCGACCGACACGCCCTTCTTCTTGCCGACAAGGGCACGCGCCAGCGGCGATCCGATCGAAATCTTGCCCGACCGTACATCAGCCTCGCTCTCGCCGACGATCTGATAGGTCTTCTTCTCCTCGGTATCCTCGTCGATCAGCGTGACATGCGCCCCGAACTTGACGACGTCGCCGGAAAGCTTCGACACATCGATCACCTCGGCGCGCGACAGCATGTCCTCGAGATCGGCGATCCGGCTCTCATTGTGGCCCTGCGCTTCCTTGGCCGCGTGGTACTCGGCGTTCTCCGACAGATCGCCATGCGACCGGGCCTCGGAAATCGCCTCGACGATGCGCGGGCGCTCCTCGGCCTGACGGAACTTCAATTCGGCTTCGAGGGCGGCAAAGCCCTTCGGCGTCATCGGGATCTTTTCCATATCGGCAGTCTTCTCTTCCAGAACGCTGTACGAGCGTAAAACGCAAAAACGGGCGTGGGCCGGTTATAATCCGGCCCCGCGATCCGGCACTGAGATGTCGCGAGAGCCCCGACGGCACCGCCCGACAACGCCGTGACGCGTCAGTCGAAATAGGCCTGCAGGGCTCGCACCTCCAGATCACCCCCGCGATAGGCCCTTATCCCTTCCGCAGCGGCGATGGCTCCTGAAAGAGTGGTGTAATAAGGGACTTTATGCAAGAGGGCGGCGCGGCGCAAAGACCGCGAATCCGCAAGCGCCTGTGCCCCTTCCGTGGTGTTGAACACGAGCTGGATGTCGCCGTTCTTGATCTGGTCGACGATGTGCGGCCGACCTTCCAGGACCTTGTTGACCCTGCGCGTGGGAATGCCGTGCTCCTCGAGGAAGCGCTGCGTGCCGTCCGTGGCCACGATCGTGAAGCCGAGCTCGTGCAACAGCCGGACAGCGTCGACGACACGCGGCTTGTCGTCATCCTTCATCGAAACGAACACCGCGCCGCTCGTGGGAACCTTCGACCCGACACCGAGCTGGCTCTTGGCGAAAGCGAACCCGTAATCGCGATCAAGGCCGATGACCTCGCCCGTCGAGCGCATCTCGGGGCCAAGGACCGTATCGACGCCCGGGAAACGGGCGAAGGGGAAGATCGCTTCCTTGACGGCGATATGGCCGAGCGACTTGCGCTGCAGCCCGAAGCTCGCCAGCGTCTCGCCGGCCATGATGCGGGCGGCGATCTTGGCGATCGGCTCGCCGATCACCTTGGCGACGAAGGGCACCGTACGCGAGGCGCGCGGATTGACCTCCAGCACATAGATCGCGTCGTCCTTGATCGCGAACTGCACGTTCATCAGTCCGCCGACCTTCAGCGCGAGCGCCATCGCGGTCGCCTGGCGCTCGAGCTCCTCAATCATGGCGGCGCTGAGCGAGCGCGGCGGCAGAGAGCAGGCCGAGTCGCCCGAATGGATCCCGGCTTCCTCGATGTGCTCCATGATCCCGGCGATGTAGACGTCCTTGCCGTCGCACAGGCAATCGACGTCGATTTCGACCGCATCCGACAGGTAGCGGTCGAACAGGAGCGGGTTCTTGCCCAGCACCATGTTGATCTGGCCGGTCTTGTCGTTGGGGTAGCGCGCCTTCACATCCGGCGGCACCATCTGCGGCAGCGTGCCGAGGAGATATTCGTCGAATGCCGCATCGTCGCGGATGATCGCCATGGCCCGTCCGCCGAGCACATAGGACGGCCGCACGACGAGCGGCAGGCCGAGATCGCCCAGAACGAGCCGCGCCTGCTCGACCGAATAGGCGATGCCGTTCTTCGGCTGCTTCAGGCCGAGCCGGTCGATCAATCGCTTGAAGCGGTCACGGTCCTCGGCGAGGTCGATGGCGTCGGGCGACGTGCCCAGGATCGGGATGCCGGCCGCCTCCAGTGCGCCCGCGAGCTTCAGCGGGGTCTGGCCACCGAACTGCACGATGACGCCATGCAGCGTGCCGCGCGACTTCTCCGTTTCGAGGATCTCCAGCACGTCCTCGGCCGTGAGCGGCTCGAAGTAGAGCCGATCGGACGTGTCGTAGTCGGTCGAGACCGTCTCCGGGTTGCAGTTGATCATGATGGTTTCATAGCCCGCATCGGTCAGCGCGAAGCAGGCATGGCAGCAGCAATAGTCGAACTCGATCCCCTGCCCGATCCGGTTGGGACCACCGCCAAGGATCACGACCTTGCGGCGGTCGCTCGGCTCGGCCTCGTCCGCCAAAGCGCCCGCGAAGGGCGGCGCATAGGTCGAGTACATGTAGGCGGTGGGCGAGGCGAACTCGGCGGCGCAGGTGTCGATCCGTTTGAAGACCGGCCGCACGCCGAGCGCCCGGCGCTGCGCGGTGACGGTGTCCTCGTCGAGATCGGCAAGCGCGGCAAGGCGGCGGTCGGAGAAGCCCATGGCCTTCAGGCCGCGCAACGCGCCAGGCGTTGTCGGCAGCCCGTGCCGGCGCACCTTCTCTTCCATCTCGATGATGCCGCGGATCTGGGCAAGGAACCACGGGTCGATCTTGCAGACCGCATGGATTTCGGCATCCGAAAGACCCATGCGCATCGCCTGTGCGACGTGCCGCAGCCGGTCCGGCGTCGGCTCGCCGAGCGCGGCGCGGACCGCGTTCTTGTCGTCGCCCTTCCCGAGTCCCTCGATCTCGATCTCATCAAGGCCCGTCAGGCCGGTTTCGAGCGAGCGCAGCGCCTTCTGCAGGCTTTCCTGGAACGTCCGACCGATCGCCATGGCCTCGCCAACCGACTTCATCGCGGTCGTCAGCGTCGGCTCGGCGCCGGGGAACTTCTCGAAGGCGAAGCGCGGGATCTTGGTGACCACGTAGTCGATGGTCGGCTCGAAGCTCGCCGGAGTCGCGCCGCCGGTGATGTCGTTCTCGATTTCATCGAGCGTGTAGCCGACGGCGAGTTTCGCCGCGACCTTGGCGATCGGAAAGCCCGTCGCCTTGGAGGCCAGCGCGGAGGAGCGCGACACGCGCGGGTTCATTTCGATCACGACCAGCCGCCCGTCCGCCGGGTTGACCGCGAACTGCACGTTCGATCCGCCGGTCTCGACGCCGATCTCGCGCAGCACCGCGATCGAGGCGTCGCGCATGATCTGGTACTCTTTATCCGTCAGCGTCAGGGCCGGCGCGACGGTGATCGAATCGCCGGTGTGGACGCCCATCGGATCGATGTTTTCGATCGAGCAGACGATGATGGCGTTGTCGGCGCGGTCGCGCACGACTTCCATCTCGAATTCCTTCCAACCCAGCACGCTCTCCTCGATCAGCACCTGGGAGGTCGGCGAGGCATCGAGCCCGCGCTCGATGATGTCGATGAATTCCGCCTTGTTGTAGGCAATGCCGCCACCGGTGCCGCCCAGCGTGAAGGACGGCCGGATGATCGCCGGCAGGCCGATATCGTCGAGCGCGTCGAGGGCCTGGGCGAGCGTGTTGGCAGTCGCCGAGCGCGGCGTCTCGAGCCTGATCTTCTTCATCGCCTCGCGGAACCGCTCGCGGTCCTCGGCCTTGTCGATCGCATCGGCCTTGGCACCGATCATCTCAACGCCGAAGCGCGCAAGAACGCCCATTTCCTCCAGCTTCAGAGCGGTGTTGAGCGCCGTCTGGCCGCCCATCGTCGGAAGGAGCGCGTCGGGACGTTCCTTCTCGATGATCTTGGCGACAACCTCGGGCGTGATCGGCTCGACATAGGTCGCGTCCGCCAGTTCCGGATCCGTCATGATCGTCGCCGGATTGGAATTCACCAGAACGACGCGATACCCCTCTTCCTTCAACGCCTTCACGGCCTGTGTGCCCGAATAGTCGAACTCGCAGGCCTGACCGATGACGATCGGCCCGGCGCCGATGATCATGATCGAATGGATGTCGGTGCGTTTGGGCATCTGTCTGTCCGCGTTCGTCCCGGCCCATGAAAAAGCCGCGGAAAAAGACCGCGGCGCTGGGCAGATCGAGTGTTGGGCTTAGAGGATTTCGAGGTTGAGGGAAAGCGCAGATTCACCCGGTGTGGACAAGCGTCGAAGGTTCACCGTGGTGCGACGGCTGCCGATCTTCAGCGCTTCTCGCGCGCCACGAGGCAGGGCCAAGGTGCCATACCCGCACCCGGCCAGAACAACGTGTTGCATGGCACAGATCGAAAATACCAGCGGCTCTATGTTAAATCTTGTTTCCACTGACGGCGCTCTGTTCGGAGCTATGGAGACCGCATTGTCATGAAGTTTCGGCTGTCGTTTCTGATGTTTCTCGCAGCCTGTTCCTCGGCTTTTGCCGAGGACAGCCTCTATGCGGCCTGGTGCAGCGACACGGCAGGTCAGATCGCCTTGAGTCGGAAGTCGATCGAGCTGATCGATGACGATAGCTGCCCGGTCAAGACTCCGCCGGTGAGGACCGGTGTGGCGCTTCGATTTCAGTGCCTGAACGCCCCCGCAAGGACCGTCAGACACTGGCAGCTCACGCTGGTCGGCGACACGCTCACCGTGACCGAAGATGGCGCCGACACCGCCTATAAGCGCTGCGACTGACGGGAAGTTCTCAACCTCGTCAGCGCCTGTCAGCAAAAAGCCCCCTTCACGCGGGTGAAGAGGGCTCCTTGCTGGCAGCAATGCGGCCGTCGAGTGGGCTCAAAGTCCCTTGACGATGTCCTCGACCATCTTCTTGGCGTCGGCGAAGAGCATCATCGTGTTGTCGCGGAAGAAGAGTTCGTTCTCGACGCCGGCATAGCCCGAGCCCATGCCGCGCTTGATGAAGAGCACGGTCTTGGCCTTCTCGACGTCGAGAATCGGCATGCCGAAGATCGGCGACTTCGGATCGGTCTTGGCGGCCGGGTTGGTCACGTCATTCGCACCGATGACGAAGGCGACATCCGCCTGGCCGAATTCCGAATTGATGTCCTCGAGTTCGAACACCTCGTCATAGGGCACGTTCGCGTCGGCGAGCAGCACGTTCATGTGGCCCGGCATACGGCCCGCGACCGGGTGGATCGCGGACTTGACCTCGACGCCCTCGGCCTTGAGACGGTCGCCCATCTCGCGCAGCGCGTGCTGCGCCTGAGCGACGGCCATGCCGTAGCCCGGGACGATGATGACCTTCGAGGCGTTCTTCATGATGAAGGCCGCGTCGTCTGCGGAGCCCTGCTTCACCGGGCGCGTCTCGACCTTGCCGCCGGCCGCCGGGCCGGAATCGCCGCCGAAGCCGCCGAGGATGACGGAGATGAACGAACGGTTCATCGCCTTGCACATGATGTAGGACAGGATCGCGCCGGACGAACCGACGAGCGCACCGGTGATGATCAGCGCGAGGTTACCCAGCGTGAAGCCGATGCCGGCTGCGGCCCAGCCGGAGTAGCTGTTCAGCATCGACACGACGACCGGCATGTCGGCGCCGCCGATCGGGATGATGATCAGGCCGCCGAGCACGAGCGCGACGAGCACGATCAGCCAGAAGAGCACATGGCTTTCGGTCTGCACGAAGGCGATGATCAGGACGAGCAGCAGGATCGCCAGGCCGAGATTGATGGCGTGGCGCTGCGGCAGCATGATCGGCGCACCGGACATGTTGCCGTTGAGCTTGGCAAACGCGATCACCGAACCCGTGAAGGTGATGGCGCCGATCGCGACGCCGAGGCTCATCTCGACGAGGCTCGCGCCATGGATCTCGCCGGGATTGCCGATGCCGAAAGCGGCGGGCGCGTAGAGCGCACCGGCCGCGACGAACACGGCCGCGAGACCGACGCCCGAATGGAAGGCCGCGACCAGCTGCGGCATCGCCGTCATGGCGACACGGCGGGCGATCACCGCACCGATCGCACCGCCGATGCCGATGCCGAGGATGACGAGCAGCCAGCCGGAGAAGCCCGCCGGCGGCGCAACGGCGAGCGTCGTCAGCACGGCGATCGCCATGCCGATCATGCCGTAGCGGTTGCCGTCACGCGAGGTTTCGGGGCTCGACAGGCCGCGCAGCGACAGAATGAAGAGGACGCCGGCGGCGAGGTACAGAATCTGGACGAGATTGACGGACATCGGCCGGGTTCCTCAGTGCTTCTTGCCGGCCGGCTTGGCGCCGTCCTTGGGCTTATACATCGCCAGCATGCGCTGCGTGACGAGGAAGCCCCCGAAGATGTTGATCGAGGCGAGCACGAGGGCGATGAAGCCCAGAGCGCGTGCCCAGAGCGGCCCGTCATCCGCAATCGGCCCGGACGCGACGCCCACGGAGAGCAGCGCGCCGACGACGATCACCGAGGAGATCGCATTGGTCACCGACATCAGCGGCGTGTGCAGCGCCGGCGTCACCGACCACACGACGTAGTACCCGACGAAGATCGCCAGCACGAAGATCGCGAAGCGGAACACGAAGGGATCGATCGCCCCGCCCGTCGCCGCATGCGCGGATGCGCCGGCGACGGTCGCGAGCTGGTCGGCATAGGTCTGCGCCGCATCGGCTGCCTGGCGCGCGGCTTCCGCCGCGGCCTGGGCCTTGTCAAGGAGTTGCTTAGGGGTGTCGGTCATGGTCAGCCCCGTTTGGATGTGAAGCACCGACCATCGGTCGGCGTGCCGGTTGCACCGGCGGATGAAGGATGACGGCTGATCGTGGGATCAGGCCTTCGGTTGAAAATTCGGATGAACCACCGCGCCGTCGCGGGTCAGCAGCGTCGCCTTGACGAGTTCGTCGTCCCAGTTCGGCTTCAGGGTCTTTTCCTTCTTGTCGATCATGGTCTCGACGAAGGCGAAGAGGTTCTTGGCGTAGAGCGAGGATGAGGACGCCGCGATGCGGCCCGGCACGTTGAGGTGGCCGACGATCATGACGCCGTTCGCGGTCGTCACCGTCTTGCCGGCCTCCGAGCCCTCGACATTGCCGCCGCGCTCGACCGCGAGGTCGACGAGGACGGAGCCGGGCTTCATGCTGGCGACCATCTCGGCCGACACGAGGCGCGGCGCCGCCCGGCCCGGGATCAGCGCCGTCGTGATGACGATGTCCTGCTTCTTGATGTGCTCGGCGACGAGCGCGGCCTGCTTGGCCTGATACTCGGCCGACATCGGCTTGGCGTAGCCGGCCGCGGTCTCGGCCTGCTTGAATTCCTCGTCCTCGACCGCGACGAATTTCGCGCCGAGCGACATCACCTGCTCCTTGGCGGCCGGACGCACGTCCGTCGCCGTGACGACGGCGCCGAGGCGACGGGCGGTCGCGATCGCCTGAAGGCCGGCGACGCCCGCGCCCATGACGAAGACCTTGGCGGCCGGCACGGTGCCGGCGGCGGTCATCATCATCGGCAGGGCGCGGCCGAAGCTTTCGGCGGCGTCGATCACCGCGCGGTAGCCGGCGAGGTTTGCCTGCGAGGACAAAACGTCCATGACCTGCGCGCGGGTGATGCGCGGCATCAGTTCCATGGCGAAGGCCGAAACCTTGGCACCGGCCATGGCCGCCAGCGCCTCATCGTTCCCGTAGGGGTCCATGATCGCCAGAACGATCGCCCCGTCCTTGTAATCCTTGAGTTCGGCCTTGGTCGGCCGCCGCACCTTCAGGACGATGTCGGCATCCTTCACGGCCGCCTTGCCGGTCGATTCGACCGTCGCGCCGGCGGCCTTGTAGTCGTCGTCGGTGATGCCCGAATTCTTCCCCGCCCCGCTCGCAACCGCGATCGTGCCGCCGATGGCGATCAGCTTCTTTACGGTTTCCGGCGTCGCCGCGACGCGGGTTTCGCCCCCGTCAACCTCGGCAGGAACTGCGATGCGCATTCTCGTCGTCTCCGCGATTGCAAGGCGTCAGGTCCCGATCGGACGCACACCAATCCGGCACGGGCGCGCACCGGCGATGGGCATGGCGTCGGGATACCATCCGCGACAGTCCGTCTGTCGATCATCCCCGTCGATGATCGGCGTTGGCGGCCCGATGTCGGGCCATATGGTCCAGCCAGTCGGGACGGCAAGTCCCGCTGCGATGCCGCTCAGGCGTTCACCATCAACAGGGTGGCGAGCATGATCGCGAGCACCACGGCACCCGGACGCCAGTCGAGCCCCTTGATGGCGAGGCCGAGCGCGGATCCGACCGTGGCGATCACCAGCCAGAAGCTCGCGAGGCCCCAGCGATGGGCCGTTCCGCCGATCGCAAGCGTGACGACGATGCAGAGCACCCAGAAGATGCCGACCATCGTGAAGCGCAGGAACCCTTCATAGGTCCGGTTGTGCTCGTTGTAGTCCATCGGATTTTGGTGCGACGCGTCGGCCATGGCTCTCCCCAGCAACACTTTCCGGCTCGATTAGCGTAAAGAAGCGGTGCGCACAATGCGTCGCTTGTGCAAAGGGATAAACGATAAGCTGCGGAACTGCCCAAGGGTGTCCCAAGCGCGAAATCGCACAGTCCGGGCAGTCGTTGACTTGTACACAAGCGCAGCGAATGATCGCATCCATCCGACCGAACGGGAACCTAAAACCCATGCGCTTCTGTGTCCGACTCCTCATCGGCTGTGCGTTTGCGGCGACCCTTTCCATCGGTGTCGCCGAGGCACAGTCCACCGACAAGCTCTGGAAATCCTGCACGACCTCGGCGAAATCCCCCGATGCCGGAGTCGCGGCATGCTCGAAACTGCTCGCCCGTGGCTCGAAGCTGCCGAAGGCGGATCAGGTCATTGCGCTCCTCAACCGCGCGGTCGGTCACTACTCGGCGCAGCGCTATCAGGAATCGATCGACGACAACTCCGCGGCGCTCGCGCTCGATCCGAAAAGCTCAATCGGCTATTCGAACCGTGCAGACGGCTATTTCTCGACCAATCGTTTCGCGGAGGCGGTCCAGGATTACACAGCCGCTCTCGAGATCGACAACTCGATGATGGGCGCACGCCAATGGCGCGGACATTCCCTGTTCGCGCTTGGTCGCTATGACGACGCGATCAAGGATTTCGATGTCGTTTTGAATGCCAATCCGCAATTGCCGGAAGTTTTGTACGATCGCGGGCGCGCCAATGCCCTGATGGGCCGCTACACCGACGCTCTCCCCGACTATGACGCGGCCATCGCGATCAACGCGAGCATCGCGAACTACCACTATGATCGGGCCGTCGCGCTGCACAATCTCCAGCGATACGACGAAGCGGCGGCCGGCTACGACGACGCGCTCCAGCGCGAGCCGAACCACGGGGACGCGCTCACCGGCAAGGCCGGGATTGCACTCGACAAAGGTGACAATGTCGCGGCCGAAGCCGGCTATCGGGCGGCTCTCGCGATTGTGCCGAAGTCGATCTACGCGCTGACGGGCATGGGGAACACGCTGGTGCGGCTCGATCGCGCCGACGAAGCCCTGTCGTTCTTCGATCAGGCGATTGCGCAGGGCAACGCGCCCAGCTGGGTCTTCACCGACCGCGCTCGCGCCCGGATCATCATGGGGCAGGCCGACGCCGCGATCGACGACACGAACGAGGCCCTGCAGCTTTACGCCGACAACGCGGACGCGCTTTACCTGCGCGGCCTTTGCAAGCGGGTTCGCGGCGATTTTGACGGGGCGGCCAAGGACCTTGATGCGGCGATTGAGAAGGCGCCGCAGGATGTATGGGCTCTGTCGGCGCGGGCTGAACTCCTTGTGCGCGAAGACAATCTCGAGCAGGCAAAACCCTTCCTCACGCGGCTTCGCGAGCTCGCTGATACCGAACTCGCCAAGACGAACCTGAAGCCGGCTTCGGTCGCCGAATACAAGACCTTCCGCGGCTTCGCCCGCGCCCTGACCGGGCAGCGCGATGCCGGCATCGTCGATCTGAACATCGTGATCGACACAGCGCGGGAGGTCAGCGGCGCGCATTATGCCCGTGGCGTCGTCCGCTATCTCGATGGCGACTACGCCGCCGCGGCCGAGGATTTCGCGGCCTCGCAGAGCACGACACGGTCGATCTACAGCAAGGCCCAGAGCCGCATCGAGCGGGCCCGGGCGCTCGAGAAGCTCAACCGCTTCGCCGACGCCAAGATCGCCTATGAGGAGGCGCTCCAACTCATGCCGGCCTTCATCGAGGCCCGTCTCGGGATCGAGCGCGTCCGCATCGCGGCGGCGAACCCGGTCGTCGCCGATCGCAACAGCGAGGCCGACAAAGCCGAGGACACCCAAGTTCAGCAGAAGACGGAACAGGTTGCGAAAAAGGAAGAGCCGAAGAAGGTCATCGATCTCGGCAAGCGCGTGGCTCTCGTCATCGGCAACGGCAATTATGCGGCCGTCGCGCAATTGCCCAATCCTGGCCGCGATGCCGAAAAGATTGCCGAGACGCTGCGCAATGTCGGCTTCACGAGCGTCACGGTCGCCAACGACCTCACCCATGACACGTTCAACGCCACCTTGCGCAAGTTCGCCCGCGAGGCGGACACCGCGGACTGGGCGGTCGTCTACTATGCCGGCCACGGGATCGAGGTGAACAACACCAATTATCTCATCCCCGTCGACGCGTCGCTCACGGTCGACCGCGACCTCGAGTTCGAGGCGGTTCCGCTTGACCGTGTCGTCCGGTCGGTCGAAGGCGCCAAAAAGCTGCGCATCGTCATCCTCGATGCCTGCCGCGAGAACCCGTTCGACACCAAGATGCAGCGCACGACCTCGACGCGCTCAGTGTCGCGCGGCCTAGCCCGCGTCGAGCCGGAGGGCGGCACGCTCATCGCCTATGCCGCGAAAGCCGGCGAAGTCGCGCTCGACGGCGACAGCGACAACTCACCCTTCGTGCTGGCCCTCGCCGAACGCATGCAGACGCCAGGCCTCGAGATCGGCAAGCTCTTCCGCCTCGTGCGCGATGACGTGCTCAGTGCCACGGGCCGCAAGCAGGAGCCGTTCCTGTACGGATCCCTGCCCGGTGAGGACCTTTTCGTGGTGCCGCCGCAATAAGAAGGACCGGTTTCTGCGCTCTATCCGCATCTCACGTGCATTTGCTGCTGTTTCTTTCAGCAAATCTTAAATCGCAGGCGCTAGCTTCGCCTCGATTGGTCTCGTTGAGTTTGTGTGAGCGTACCCATGACCGAGCCTCTTCGCCCCCGGGTGAAGTATGTAATCGGACCGGACGGAAGTCCGCTGACGATTGCAGATCTGCCCGCCCCTGGAACCCATCGCTGGGTGATCCGTCGAAAGGCGGAAGTCGTCGCCGCGGTGCGCGGCGGCCTTCTCAGCCTCGAGGAAGCGTGCAAGCGCTACACCCTAACCACCGAGGAATTTCTCGGTTGGCAGATGTCGATCGACAAGCATGGCCTCGCCGGGCTGCGCACGACGCGCATCCAGCACTATCGCCAGTAGACCGTCTCTTCTCGCCAGCATGATCGGCGCCAGGCCGGCCGGCAGACATGCCGCCCGGCCTTTTGGCGTTCAGGCCCTCAGTTCACGCCGCAGGATCTTGCCGACGGGCGTTTTGGGCAACTCGTCGCGAAACTCGACCTGACGCGGGATCTTGTAACCGGTCAGATGGTCGCGGCAGTGGCGTCGAACGGCCTCGGCGTCAATCCCGGCGTCGCTCCTGGCGATGAAAGCCTTCACAGCCTCCCCCGTATCGGCATCCGGCACCCCGATCACCGCACATTCCTTGACGCCCGGCATGCGGGCGAGCACCGCCTCGACCTCGTTCGGGTAGACGTTGAAGCCGGACACGATGATCATGTCCTTGAGGCGATCGACGATGGTGACGTAGCCCTCCTCGTCGAGGGTCGCGATGTCACCGGTGTAGAGCCATCCCTCGCGCAACACTTTTGCGGTCTCCTCGGGCTGCTCCCAGTAACCGCGCATCACCTGCGGACCCCTGACGATCAGTTCACCGGGCTGGCCGGCCGCGACCGGTGTGCCATCCTCACCGATGACGCGGACATCGGTTCCCGGCAGCGGAATGCCGATCGTTCCGGGTTTCGCCTTGACGAAGGGGTTGAACGTGACCACAGGCGAGGCCTCGGTGAGCCCGTATCCCTCGACGACCGGCGTGCCCGTCACGGTCTGCCAGCGCTCGGCGACGGCCGACTGCAGCGCCATGCCGCCGGCAACGGACTTCCGCAGGCTTTTCGGCGGCGCATCGCGAAACCAGGGCTCGTTCAACAGGCCGTTGAAGAGCGTGTTGACCCCGGTGAGAAACGTCGGGCGTCCGACCGCAAAGGGCTTGGCGAGGTTTGCGAGAGGACGTGGCGAGGGCACGAGAATGTTCTCGCAGCCCTTCACGAAGGCGCCGAAGAAATTCACGGTGAAGGCGAAGATGTGATAGAGCGGCAGCGCCGTCAGAATGATGTCGTCCGGCCGGATGCCGTTGTCGCCAAAGGCGTGGAACTGCTGGACGTTGGCGATGATGTTTCCGTGCGTCAGCATCGCACCCTTGCTCGTGCCGGTGGTGCCGCCCGTATACTGCAGGCAGGCAATCGCCTCCGGACCACTGTCGCCGGCATAGCGCCGACCGTCGCCCGGCGCGTGGCGCATTCCCTTCGCGATCACCTCCGGCAGTCTCAGATGCGGAAAGGCCGCCGGCGGGATCTGCTTCTTCACATAGCGCTGCACGAAGCCGATGACGCCCCGCGGCAGGGTCGGGAAAAACTCGGCTGCCCGCGTCAGGATCACGTGGTCGACGGGTGTCGTGGCAAGCGCCTTGGCCAGACGGTCGGCGAACATGTCGATGACCACGACCACCTTCGGCCGCGCGTCGCGCAGCACGCCCGCCGTCTCCTCCGGCACGTAGAGCGGGTTGATGTTGACGAGGACGAGGCCGGCGAGGAGCGTGCCGAGCGCGACGACCGGATAGGCAAGACCGTTCGGCGCCTGGATCGCGACACGGTCACCCGGAGCCAGCTTCAGGTCCTCGCGCAGATAGGCCGCGAAGGCCGCCGCATGCGACAGGGTCTGCGCGAAGCTCAGCCCGCCCGCCATGCCGTTCGGCATGATGGTGCGGAACGCCGTCTTGCCGCCGAACTGCGCGCCGATCTGGCGCGTCATCTCGCCGATCGTCTTGAAAACCGGTTCGGGCAGGTGGGGCGAGACGCCGGGATCGTAGAAGGGGAACCAGGGACGATCGGTCGACGACAAGGAGCCCTCCTGCGACGGACGCGTTGGCGGTTGATTTCAGCCGACAATGCGGCCATCGAAGCATGGCAACAAGAGGTCGCGTCATGTCGTCGTCACAGAGTTTTTTGGCGCCGGGCTATCACAAGGTCGCGCCGGGTCAGCTTGCCTCTGTCGTCACCTGCCTTGAGATGACGGCGCGGCCGAAGCCGAAGCCGGCCCGCCCCCTACCGCGACCCATCGTCCTCGACCGCATCGCGAAACCCGACGTCGAGGGCTATCGCGCGCTCTTTCGCCGCATCGGCGCGCAGTATCTGTGGTTCTCGCGGCTCGTGATGCCGGAAGCGGAGCTGAACGCCATCCTGTCGGACCCGGCCGTCGAGGTCTATTTCCTGCGCGAGAACCGGCGCGACATCGGGTTGCTCGAGCTCGATTTCCGCACGCCCGGCCAGTGCGAACTGGCGTTCTTCGGGCTGGTTCCGGAGGCGATCGGCGGCGGTGCCGGCCGTTTTCTGATGGAGCGGGCGCTTGCGCTCGCCTGGGCGAAGCCGATCGAGCGGCTGTGGGTCCACACCTGCACCTTCGATCATCCGAGCGCGGTGGCCTTCTACATCCGCTCGGGCTTTCGGCCCTATGCGGTCGAGATCGAGATCGCGGCCGATCCGCGCCTGTCCGGCCATCTGCCGCGCGAGACGGCGCCGCACATTCCGATCATCGAATGACGGGTAGTTCGGTAACCCGCCATTAACCATGTACCCGGCAATTCTTGCCCAGTGCGCGCCAGACGCGACGGCAGGAGCATGCCATGACGGACCTCACGACGGAGCGATCCCCGCCCCGCGTTTCGATCCCCACCGGCAATCTCGATCTGAAGGCCGGCCTCGCCATGCTGATGCGCGGCGACCTGCTGCTTGCCATCGGCGTTCTGGGCATTCTGACGATCCTCGTCCTGCCCCTGCCCGCTTTCCTGCTCGATCTGTTTCTGGCGGCGTCGATCACCCTCTCGGTGCTGATCCTCATGACGGCGCTGTTCATCCAGAGCCCGCTGGAGTTCAACAGTTTCCCGACCGTGCTTCTGATCTCGACGATGTTGCGGCTCGCGTTGAACCTCGCCTCGACGCGCCTCATTCTCGAGAATGGTCACGAAGGCACCCATGCCGCCGGCCACGTCATCCAGGCCTTTGGCGATTTCGTCATGGGCGGCAATTTCGTCATCGGCATCATCGTCTTCGCGATCCTGATCATCGTGAACTTCATGGTGATCACGAAGGGCTCCGGGCGCATTGCGGAAGTCGCGGCGCGCTTCAGCCTCGACGCGATGCCCGGCAAGCAGATGGCGATCGACGCGGATCTCTCCGCCGGCCTCATCGACGAGCAGGAAGCCAAGCGCCGCCGCAAGGAGCTCGAGGACGAGTCGAGCTTCTTCGGCGCCATGGACGGTGCCTCGAAATTCGTGAAGGGCGACGCGATCGCCGGTCTGCTCATCACCTTCATCAACATCATCGGCGGCATCCTCATCGGCGTCTTCCAGATGGGGATCAGCTTTTCGGATGCCGCGCACAGCTACACCGTGCTCACCGTCGGCGACGGTCTCGTCAGCCAGATCCCGGCGCTGATCGTTTCGACAGCCGCCGGTCTGCTCGTCTCGAAAGCGGGTGTCTCCGGCGCCGCCGACAAGGCGCTGACCCGCCAGCTGTCGGGCTATCCGCAGGCTCTCGGCCTGTCTTCCGGCGTCCTCGCCATCCTGTCGGTGCTGCCCGGCATTCCGGTGATCCCCTTCCTTGGCCTTGCGATCGGCATGGGCTACCTCGCCTATGTGATTTCACGGTCGCAGCGCCTCGCCGCAGCGAAGCAGGCCGCCGACAAGGTGGTGGCAGAGGCCAAGGCCGCGCCGTCGGAAGAGCCGATCCAGACGGCGCTCAAGATGGACGATCTCAAGATCGAGCTCGGCTATGGGCTGCTGCCGCTCGTCAACGCGCCCGACGGCACGGACCGCCTCACGGACCAGATCAAGGCGCTACGCCGCTCGCTCGCCGGCGAAATGGGCTTCGTCATGCCGGCCGTGCGCATCCTCGACAACGTCCAGCTCGACGCCAACGCCTATGTCATCAAGCTCAAGGAGACGGAAGCCGGCACCGGACAGGTCTGGGCGAACCAGTTCATGGTCATGGACCCCTCGGGCGGCCAGGTGAACCTGCCCGGCCACCACACGATCGAGCCGACTTTTGGCCTGCCCGCCACCTGGATCGAAAGCAATCTGCGCGATGAGGCCTCGGTGCGCGGCTATACGGTCGTCGACGCCACCACCGTGTTGTCGACGCATCTCACCGAGATCCTGAAGAACAACATGTCGGACCTCCTCTCCTATGCCGAGGTCCAGAAACTGCTCAAGGAACTGCCGAAGGAGCAGGCCGATCTCGTCAAGGACATCGTCCCCTCGCAGATCTCGATCACTGGCATCCAGCGCGTTCTACAGGCGCTGCTGGCCGAACGGGTTTCCATCCGCGATCTCGGCACCATTCTCGAGGGCATTGCCGAGGCGGTCGGCTTCACCCGCAACACCCGCGACATCGCCGAGCATGTGCGCGGCCGGCTGGCACGCCAGCTCTGTGCCCAGAACGCCGGGCCGAATAATGTGCTGCCGATCCTCGCCCTGTCGCCGCGCTGGGAGACCGCCTTCGCCGAATCGATCGTCGGCCAGGGCGACGACCGCCACCTCGCCATGCAGCCCTCGAAGCTGACGGAATTCGTTCAGGCGGTGCGCGACGGCTTCGAGGATGCGGCGCGTAACGGCGAGATGCCGGTGCTGCTCACCTCGACCGCGATCCGGCCCTTCGTGCGCGGCATCGTCGAGCGCTTCCGCGCGCAGACGACCGTCATGAGCCAGGCCGAGATCCACCCCCGCGCCAGGCTTCGGACCGTCGGCAGCGTGTGAGGCGCTCCCTCACCGCCAGCCGTAATTGAAGCTGACGCTGATGCGCTCGCCGTCGGACTGGTTTACCGGCACCTCGTGCCGCAGCCAGCTTTCCCAAAGGAGCACGGTGCCGGGCGAGGGCTCCAGATAGACGAAGCTGCGGTTTTCCGGCGACGGCTTCGCCTTGCGCGGCGGTGCCGCCATCATGAAGCCGAGCCGCGGATCCTCGAGCTTCAGCGCGCTCGCCCCCTTCGGCACCGCCACGTAATAGGTGCCGGAAATCACCGAGCGTGTGTGGATGTGGGAGGTGTGCACCCCTCCCCGCGGCAGGACGTTCACCCAGATGTCGTCGATCTGCAGCTTGCCACCGCGCAGATCGAAATCGAGTGCCTTGGCGAAGGCGCTCGCGTGCTTGTCGAGCTGTTTGACCAACTGCCGGAACGCCGGAAAACGCCAGGGCAGATCGTTGAGCGAGGCGTAGGACGTGTAGCCCGGATAGTTGTTCTTGCGGCACCAGGCGATGCCGGCATCATCGTCGACCGCAAGCGACCGGCAGGCCGCCTCGATCTCGGGATTGAGGGTTTCCGCCGGTTCAAGGGCGGCGCGGTAGAACTTGGTCGGGAAGAGATGGTCGATCTGGCTCATGCGCCCTTGATGCCGCCGCACCGGCGCGAAGTCAAAAGCGACCGATTGCGGTTGCTTTTCCGCCATTTTCCAGCCCCCTTAAGCTGGCACCTCTGCACCCGACACAAGTCCGGAACCCAGATGATGAAATCGCTGATGCTCGCCACCACCCTCGTCACCGCCATGGCCTTCGGGATGGCCGCCGCGAAGGCGGAGGAAGCCCGCCGCCTGATCACCGTGACCGGCGAGGCGAGCGTGTCGGCGCGGCCCGACATGGCCGTGATCACCACCGGCGTCATGACGGAGGCCCCGGTCGCGCGCGACGCGCTCGACGCCAATTCGGCCGCCGTCACGGCCGTGATCGAGAGCCTGAAGCAGCAGAGCATCGAGGCCCGCGATCTTGAGACGACCGGCTTTTCGCTGCGGCCCGTCTATGTCTATCCGCAGCCCCGCGACGGCGAACCGCAGAAATCCGTGCTGACCGGCTTTGCCGTGAGCAACAACGTCAATGTCCGCGTGCGCGATCTGTCGAAGCTCGGCACCATTCTCGATCAGGCGGTGACGGCGGGCGCGAACTCGATCGGCGGCATCACATTCGTCGTGTCGGATCAGTCAAAAAAGCTCGACGAGGCCCGTGTCGAGGCGGTGAAGGACGCGCGCCGCAAGGCCGACCTCCTCGCCGGCGCGGCCGGCGCCAAGATCGGCCGCGTCGTCTCGATCGGCGAAAGCGGCTTTGCGACGCCGATGCCCATCATGGCCGCCGAAGCCCGCGCCTTATCCGCCGCCCCGGTCCCCGTCGAGGCCGGCGAGCAGACGCTCCAGACGCAGGTCAGCGTGACGTTCGAGCTGGTGGAGTGAGTGGGCGAGGCTGATGATCGGCATCGTCGGCGATGCCAAAGTCCCATTGCGGACCGTGCATCCCTGCCCGGCTGCTCGCGCTACCGCAGCCCGGAGCCTTCGCATGTCATGCAGATCAGCCGACGATCTCTGCGCGCCATAGAGCCGAAGCCGACCAAACGAGGTGCCACCGGTGAAGCACTGTTCTTGGAGACGTCCCGGGCAAGAGACAGAATGGTGGACACGGGTCTCATCTCTCCGTCAGCACCGACCGAAGCGCCCAGAAAAATCGTGACGTCTCGGTTTTCGCTCTCCATCCGAGGGTAGGAAGCTTCCTGTAAAACGGAAGTTTCTTTGGTTTTGAAGTCTCAATGCTTGATGGTGCCTCACGTAAAGAGACTGGAAGAGGAAAGACGTGTCGATACCGCAATTTGAACTGATGGGGCAGATCAAACGCGTGATCGAATGGAACTTCAATGCGCCGAAGCGCGTGAAGGAGACGTTGCGCGGCTTTTCTGTTGAGAGCATAGGCCGCCGAGCCGGTCGAGCGTGTGAAATTGATGAAGTATGACACGCCACCCGCCGCTACGGAGACTTTCACGCGGACAGGATTTCTTCGCGAATGGAGGCGAAGGAAATCCCATTTTTCATCCGATGAGTCGGAGAATATCAATCGAAAGACGACGTCGTGATCGACGATCACGGCATCATCCTCGCAAATGATCACGTACTCATAGTCTGTATCAAGAAAAAACTGCATTGCTTTGAGGTGGCTCATGTAACAGCCGAGCTCACCGGGGCGCAGGTCGCGGCCATGACACTGCAGAAAGCGCTTCCTGTCCGCAACGGATAGTGAACCGAAGACCGATTGCCCGTCGATCGCGGGCACTCTTTGGTAGGGGATATCCAGCCCTTTGAACTGTTGCTCCATGGCATCGCGTCGATGCTCTGAAGCGTCCAGATTGATGTACAAAATCAACAATGACGGTCGCGAGACCACAACATCATTCATCGACACGCTCAGGAAAAAAACGAAAAAGAGAAAAAGTATTCAAATAAAGATGACGAAAGCACGGTTTGGAAAAAATATAGATCATTGTGGCATCAAAAAGTCGGATCAACACCCCTTTTCGATCAGAACACGAACAAATGCAGAAGGTGTCTCATCGATTGTCGATGTGAGATCCATGGGCGGCGACTCTACAAGCCAGAAAAGCTCCCGCGTCAGGCGAGGCTGACCACCTCCGCCACCGGCACCTCCGCGCCGTCCTGCTCGTCCCAATGGGCATGGTTGAGCACGCGCCCGTCGCGGCGGACCTCGTCGATCGCCGCATAGTCGGCGGTGCCATAAACCCATTGCGGGCGGTTCATCTCGCCCTGCGCGATGACGCCGTCATCCGGAAAACCGATGTCCGGCGGGCCGTAGATCCCTGCCCGGCCGCTTGCGATGTCGACGGTCACGGACCAGTCGACCGTGCCGACGAGCGGCGACTGCACGGTGACGCACTGGTTTTCCAGCGCGCGCGCCATGGCGCCGATCCGCACCCGAGAGTAGCCGGCCATCGTCTCGGTGTAGGATGGGGCGAGGATGATTTTGGCGCCGGCCTTCACCTGCGCCCGCGCGATCAGCGGAAACTCGATGTCGTAGCAGATCGACACGCCGATCAGCCCGAGGCTCGTGTCGAAGACGCGGATCGGGCCACCGCGCGTGACATGGAAATCGCGCCGCTCGCCCTTCGTCATGGTGCGCTTGTCCTGCACGCCGATCGAGCCTTTCGGTGTGATCAGGCGGGCGACATTCGGCAGGCCGCCATCCCGCGTCAGAACCGCGCTACCCGCGAGGATGTGCACCTTGCGGCGGGCCGCGAGCTCGGCATGCAGCGCGTCGATGCGCGGCAAGAGCTCGGCCATGACCTCGAAGGAGCGCGGGATGCTCATGGTCACGTCGCGCCCGTGCAGGCTCACCGTCTCCATCGCGGCATATTCGGGGAAGACCAGAAGCTGCGCGCCCTCATCCGCCGCCTCGTCGACCCAGCGCGCGAGCTTGGCCTCGAAAGCCTGGAAGCCATCGAACCAGTCGATCGGATATTGCGCGGCGGCAATACGAACAGTGGCCATGATGCAGATCCGCGAAGTTTTGTTGCGTTCGGCACGATGATCGCGCCATTGTGCCCTCAGGCTTAGGAGCCCGGCCCCATCGAGGCAAGGGTCCGCCATACTGCAGAAGGGGGAAGACGGCCCGTGCGCGCTCGGCTCGATGCGATCGACTGGAAGATCCTCAAGGAACTGCAGGCCGATGGCCGCATGACGAATGTGGAGCTCGCCTCGCGCGTCGGCATTTCCGCCCCGCCCTGCCTGCGCCGTGTGCGGGCGCTGGAAGAAGCGGGTGTCATCACCGGCTATCGCGCGCTGCTCGATCCCGCGAGCGTCGGCTATGGCGTCACCTTCTACGCCATGGTCAACCTGGTCTCGCAGGCCGAGACCGATTTGTCCGCCTTCCGCGACTTCGTCGACCGGCATCCGCTGGTGCGCGAATGCGCGATGCTGTCGGGCGATGTGGATTTCATCCTGCGCTGCGTCGCGACGGATCTGCGCGCCTTCCAGACCTTCGTCGCCGAGCTGACCGCGGCGCCCTCAGTGAAGAATGTCCGAACGGCCCTCACGCTGGGCGAGACCAAGACAGCAGCGCTTGTCCCCACCGAACTGCCTCCGCCCGCAGGGTGAACGTGTCGTGCGGAACGGCACAGACGATTTAACGGTCTTGCAGTAGAGTTTATCCTGAGGGCGCGCGTCTTCGGCGCGACAGGGGGATACGGGGGCAGGACATGGTTCGATCAAGCGCCAGGGCGATGCTGTGGGCCGTCGCCGCAGCTTTCGCGCTCGTCGTCGCGGCACAAAGCCCGGCAAAGGCGTCCAAGAGCGTCGCCTTCATCGTCGGCAACGACCGCTATGAGAACGTGCCCGAACTGCAGAAGGCCGTGAACGACGCGCGCGCGATCTCGGCGCGGCTCGAACAGCTCGGCTTCGTCATCCACCGCTATGAGAACCTCGATCAGCGCGCCATGAGCCGGGCGCTCGCCTCCTTCGACAACGCCGTCGGGCCCGGTGACCGGGTCGTGTTCTTCTTCTCCGGCCATGGTTTCGAGATCGGCGGATCGAACTATCTGCTGCCGACGGACGTTCCGGAGGTGCAGAACGCCAACCAGTTGCCGCTGATCCGCGACGCCTCCTTCGCGGTCGACGCGATCGTCGACCGGTTGCGCCAGCGCGGCGCGGGGATCTCGATCCTCATTCTGGACGCCTGCCGCGACAACCCCTTCGCCGGGCCGGGCACGCGTTCGACGGCGGCGACGCGCGGCCTCGCCCGCGTCGAGGCGCCCGAAGGTGTCTTCGTTCTGATGTCGGCCGGCGCCAAGCAGATGGCGCTCGACCGCCTGTCGGACGAGGACGCCGATCCCAACTCCGTCTTCACCCGTACCTTCCTCAAGGAACTGGAAAAGCCCGACCAGACGCTCGTCCAGATCGCCAAGCGCACACAGGTAAAGGTGAAGGCGCTCGCCGCCAAGATCGGGCATGAGCAGACGCCTGCCTATTACGACCAGGTGATCGGCGACGTCGTGCTGGGCGCGACGGACCCTGCCGCGGGCGAGACCGCGACTGACACACAGGCGGACGCGCAGACCGACCAAACGGACGCCCAGACCGCCGACGCCGGCGCGGCCGACGATGCGACGAATGTCAGCGACAATGTCGAGACCCAGATCAACACCGCGGCCAACACCCAGCTCGGCGCGGGCGTCAGTGCCGGAACGGGCGTGCAGATCGGCGCCGGCGTGATCATCGGCGGCAAGGACGCGAAGCTCGCGGTTGAGGATCCGGCCAATGCGCCGAAGCTCGATCCGGCAGGAGCGGAGACGAAACTCGCGCTGCTGCCGGCCAATCCGGGCCTCGGCTCGGGGCTCGGCGCCGGCGACGGCACGGGCGGCGCGCCGATCGCCAACTTCATGCGATCCAACGCGGGCTGGACGGTCACGTTCTCGCTCCCCGAACCCGCGACCGCTATCGAGTACCGTGTCGGCGAGACCGGCGATTTCCGCGAGACCGGCCTTCTCGACATTCTCGACCAGCGTACCGGCCAGCGCATGCCCAATCCGTCTGTCCAGCTCTCCGGCAAGGCGAAGGCCGGGATGATCTTCGTGCGCTACCGGACGGCCGATGGCGGCGTGCTTGGACCGTTCCCGATCCGGTTCGACCCCGACATTGCCCTCTTCGACATGCAGAAAAAGACGCTCGAGCAGCTCTGGCCGACCTGGGTGGAGTTCCGCGAATATGAGGGGTTGCTCATCTACTTCACGACGATGATCAGCTATCGTTGCGCCATCACCGAGATCCGCTACGGTCTCAACGGCGCCGAACCGCTGAAGCGGCACGATCTGCCGCCCTGCGACACCAAAAACCCCTACAACATCCCCGACGATGCCAAGATCTACATCAAGGTGCCGGAGGATACGACGTCGATCAGCCTGCAGGTGACGTGGCGCGACGGCACCAAATCCGAGATCAACACCATCGAGAAGTAGGGCTCGCGAAAAGTAAGGCTCGCGAGCCGCAAGGACCGAGACGAGTGAGACCGGCCCCGGCCGGCCTCACCCCTCAGCCGCGGCGCAGGCTCGCAAGCGCGGCCCAGGGGCCGGGCATGGCCTCGCGGATCGAGCGGTAAATCGGGAAGGCGCCGTCATAGACGCGCCGAAGCTCGGCGTCCGGCGTCACCGCCTCGCCGAGAGCAGGCGTCACCCAGGCCTTCACGCAGGCGGCCATGTCGGCATGAAGGCCGAGAGCGACGGATGCGATCATCACCGCGCCGGCGGCGCCCGTCTCCTCGCGATCGACGCTGCGGACATTGGCGCCGAGCACGGAGGCGAGGATCCGCCTGACCGCCTGCGAGCGCGCGGCGCCGCCGACCACGCGCACATCGGCCGGGATCTCACCCATCGCGACGTAGCAGTCGCGCGCCGCAAGCGAGAGCCCCTCATAGATCGCCCGCATCAGGCCGGCATAGCCGGTCGCTTGCGACAGGCCGCTGAACTGGGCGCGCGCGTTGCGATCGAGGAAGGGGCCCCGCTCGCCCGCCTCGACGATGTACGGGTGGTAGAGGGCCGAGGCCGGGCGCGCCGCGAAGACCGCGGCGTCCATGCCCGCGAGCAGCGCGCCGCGATCGAGCGTGACGCCACCGATCGAGGCCGCTTCCATCGCGACATCGAGCAGCCAGTCGATGTTGAGCGTCGCCGCCATGTTCGACTGCATCTGCGACGAAGCGCCAGGCACCGGAAAGGCCATGGTGTACCCGGATCGATCCGGGTTGAGCCGTACCGCCTCGGGCGTGAGCGCGAGACGCATATGCATGCCGGTGGTGCCCAGAACCGTGACGCCGGCACTGACCTCCGGATCATAGAGTCCGCCGCCCAGCGCCGCGCAGACGACATCGATATAGCCGAGCGCGACCGGCAGCCCCGCCGGAAGCCCGGTCGCGGCTGCCGCTTCCGCGGTCAGGGGATGGGTCGTCGTGGTGCCGTCGACGATGGGGGGCAGCAGGCGCGCCTGGTCGGCGATCCCCATGCCCTCGAGGATCGAGGGCTCGTAGCGTCGCGTGCGGAAATTGCCGAAGGTGAAGGACGCTTCCGACGGGTCAGTCGCTCGGATCCCGGTCAGGCGGAAATAGAGCCAGTCCTTGCAATGCAGCGTCGTCGCGGCCTTCGCAAGGCGCTCGGGCTGATGGGCCTGCATCCAGGCAATCTGCACCGAACTCATGCAGGCGTTGAGACCGGCGCCAGTGAGCGCGTAGTGCTGCGGATAGGCTTCGCTGCGCAGATGTTCCGCGACGAGATCCGAGGCGCGGCTGTCGAGCCAGAGGAGCCCGCCGCCGACCGGATCACCCGCGCCGTCGATCAGCCAGGTGCCGTCGCCCTGCGCCGTGACACCCAGCGCGATGACGCGTCGTGCGAGGTTGGGGATCTCGTCGCCAAGCTCGCGGATAACCGCGACGACGTCCGCGAAGGTGCGGCGCATGTCCTGCTCGACATGGCCGGGCATGGGCGTATCGAAGGAATTGCGCCGGGCGGCAACGGCGAGCTGGCGACCGTCACGGTCGAACGCCACCGCCTTGATGACCGAGGTGCCGGCATCCACGCCGATCAGAATGTCGCCCATGACTGTCTCCCGCGCACCCTCCTCGGTGGCAGTCGCAGCCCGCCTCCGTCAAGCACCCGGTTGACCAAAAAAAACGGCCCGGCAAAGGCCAGGCCGTGGTCATGAACAGAGCGTTCGTCAACCAGTCAGAGGGGGAGACGTCGGCGCCGCTCCACTCGGGGGAGCCGGCGCGGCACCGACGCACCTCAAATGGTTTTGACCATATGGTCCGACAAGTGGTCACGGCGCATGGCCGGTCCAACGCCAGCGCATAGCTGCCGCACCATCACGGGATCAGCGCAGATTGCCGCAGAAACGCTGGATCCGCTTACAGGCTTCCTCGAGCGTTTCCGTCGCGGTCGCGTAAGAGATGCGGAAATTCGGGCCGAGACCGAAGGCCGATCCATGCACGACGGCGACGCCTTCCGCCTCGAGAAGCTCGCTGACGAAATCCTCGTCGGTCTTGATCACCTTGCCCGACGGCGCGGTCTTGCCGATGGCGCCGGCGCAGGATGGGTAGACGTAGAACGCCCCTTCCGGCGTCGGGCACTTCAGGCCGCTCGCCTGGTTCAGCATCGACACGACGAGATCGCGACGCTTCTCAAACACCACCCGCGACGTCTTGATGAAGTCCTGCGGGCCGTTGAGCGCCTCGACCGCCGCCCATTGCGCGATGGAGCAGGCGCCAGAGGTCTGCTGCCCCTGCACCATGTCCATCGCCTTGATGAGCTGATCGGGGCCACCGGCATAGCCGATGCGCCAACCGGTCATGGCGTAGGCCTTCGACACGCCGTTCATGGTCAGCGTACGCGCATAGAGTTCCGGCTCCACCTGAACCGGCGTCGTGAAGACGAAGTCGCCGAAAACAAGGTGCTCATACATGTCGTCGGAGAGGGTCCAGACCTGCTTGTGGCGCATCAGGACTTCCGTCAGGGCCTTGAGCTCAGCCTTGGAATAGGCGGCGCCCGACGGGTTCGACGGCGAGTTGAAGATGAACCACTTGGTGCGCGGCGTGATCGCGCGATCAAGGGCTTCGGCGGTGACCTTGAATCCGGTTTCGATCCCGGCCTCGACGAAAACCGGCGTACCGCCGCACAACGCGACCATCTCCGGATAGGAAACCCAGTACGGGGTCGGGATGACGACTTCATCGCCCGGATTCAGAGTAGCCATCAGGGCGTTGAAGAGAATCTGCTTTCCACCCGTGCCGACGATCGTCTGCGACGGCTTGTAGTCGAGCCCGTTCTCGCGCTTGAACTTGGCCGCGATCGCCTCGCGCAGCTGCGGAATGCCGGCGACCGGGGTATATTTGGTCTCGCCGCGCTGGATGGCGGCGATGGCGGCATCCTTGATGTTCTGCGGCGTGTCGAAATCCGGTTCGCCCGCGCCAAGGCCGATCACGTCGCGACCGGCGGCCTTGAGCTCACGCGCTTTCTGGCTGACGGCGATGGTCGCGGATGGCTTGATGCGTGAAAGGGCGTCGGCGATGAAGGCCATGGGAATTCTCCGAGAACGCAACCCCCGACGGCTTTTTCTCCGATGCCTGCGTCGGGGCGGTCCTGCATAGGCGCGCCCGCAACCGATCGCAAGGCGAAAGAGCGACGTTTCCGGGCAAGGTCGCCGATGGAGTGGCCGGTTGAACAGTCGCGATTAAGCCTCGGATACACTTCCTGAATACCACTATCTTGATGGTACGTGTTTCCCACTAGGTCGTAGTACGCTGTTCTATGTTACCGCAACATGCGGTTAACTTCCTTTAGTTGCTTTCCGTTGATTCTGATTCGCTGATCGAACCGGGGTCCCTACGGTCGGTCCTGTTGCTTTAAGAGTTGAAGTGCTGCCTCAAACTTGCCGCAGCAACGCGTCGTTTCTGTCACGGTTCGGTGCACATATGGCCATGGATCCGGTCCATGGTCGGCGACGGGTGGTCGCGTGATGTGCAAAACAGCACAGCCTTCGTTCGTACTCTCATGTTTGTTACAAACCATACAGCCACATCAAGGCTGCGGAATTCGGAGGTCATCATGACCCGGACAGATCGCGTGATGCGCATGCCGACCGCCAATGGGCGCGGCGCGGCGCGGGACAATCTACAGGCGGAGCGTCAGCTCTTCGTCTCGCTGTGGCTGATCACGGCGCTCGTCGGCGCAACGGCCCTGATGACGATCGTGAGCCTCGTCTCCTGACAGCCCCGTCAGCGCCGCCCCTACCGGCGCTTTCGCGCATCTGACCTTTGGTACTTTCACGCACGCTCAAGTACGGATCACGGCTCCCCTTGCCAGCGCCCTCCATCGGCGCGAGCATGCCCGGCAGACAGCATCAACCAGAACCGCCGACCGGGCCTGCACCGGGCCTCGCAACGACGGATCGTTTCGCGGAGGAGGCTGACCCATGGGAGATGACGGCGGAAGATCAATGAGGGGCTCACGCTGCATTGCAGTCGTCGGCCCCTACCAGAGCGGCAAGACCACCCTGCTCGAAGCCCTGCTCGCCCGGATGGGCGCCCTGCAAAGACAGGGCAGCGTCGCGGCAGGCACCAGCATCGGCGATGCCAGCGCCGAAGCCCGCGCCCACCGCATGAGCGTCGAGGCCAATCTCGCAACGCTCGACTTCATGGGCGACACCTACACCTTCATCGACTGCCCCGGTTCGATCGAATTCGCCGCCGACATGCGCGGTGCCCTGCCGGCGGTCGACGCGGCCATCGTGGTCTGCGAGGCCGACCCCAAAAAGGTCCCTGCCCTTCAACTGATCCTGCGCGAGCTTGAAGAGCGAAAGATCCCGCGCTTCCTGTTCCTCAACAAGATCGACGCGACGAGCCAGAGCGTGCGCGAGACGCTGCCGCTGCTCCAGCCGGCCTCCCGCGTGCCCCTGCTGCTGCGCCAGATCCCGATCTGGCGCAACGGCATCGCCGTCGGCTTCATCGATCTCGCGCTGGAGCGCGCCTTCATCTACCAGGAACACGCGCCCTCCCGCATCGTCGACATGGAGCCCGGCGATCGCGAGCGTGAGCGCGACGCCCGCTACTCCATGCTTGAGCGGCTGTCCGATCATGACGACGCGCTGATGGAAAGCCTGCTCGAAGAGGTCGAACCGCCCCGTGATCGTGTCTTCGACGATCTGCGGCGCGAATTGCGCGACGGTTTGGCCGTCCCGGTGTTGATCGGCTCGGCGCTCAACGGCAACGGCATGCTGCGCCTGATGAAGGCGCTGCGCCACGAGGCGCCGGGGATCGACCGCACCTTGCAGCGTCTCGGCGTGACCGCCGGTGGCGAGCCACTCGGCCATGTCGTCAAGACGATCCACACCGCCCATGCCGGCAAGCTCTCGGTCGTGCGCGTGCTGCGCGGTGCCTTTGCCGACGGTGCGAGCATCATCACGTCCGACGGCGGCAATGGCCGGATCTCGGGCCTGTCGCGCATAGTCGGACAAACCGGCCACAAGGTCGCCGCTGCCGGCGCCGGCGACACGGTCGCCTTCGGGCGGCTCGACGAGGCCCGGACCGGCCAGGCGCTCGCGATCGGCCGACAGCCATCAGCCCTGCCGACGGCGCAGATGGCGACGCCGGTCATGGCGCTCGCTGTGAAGGCACGCGAGCGCAAGGACGACGTCAAGCTTACCGCCGCCATCCACAAGCTGATCGACGAGGATCCCTCGCTCGCCGTCGAACTCAATCCGGAGCTCGGCGACATGCTGCTGCGTGGCCAGGGCGAGATGCATCTGCGCGTTGCCGTCGAGCGCCTGGCGTCAAAATTCGGCGTCGGCGTCGACTCCTACGCGCCGCATGTCGGCTACCGCGAAACGATCCGCCGGGCGGCCACGGGGGTTCGCGGCCGGCACAAGAAACAGTCGGGCGGCCATGGCCAGTTCGGCGACGTCGTGATCGACATCGCGCCCCTGCCACGCGGTCAGGGGTTCACCTTCACCGACAAGATCACCGGCGGTGTCGTGCCGCGAAACTACATCCCGTCGGTCGAGGAAGGCGTGCGCTCGGCGCTGCGGCGCGGGCCGCTCGGCTTCCCGGTGGTGGATGTGGCGGTCGCGCTGATCGACGGCTCGTATCACACGGTCGATTCCTCCGACATGGCCTTCCAGATGGCCGGACGACTGGCCATGGCGGAGGCCTTGCCGAACTGTCAGCCGATCCTGCTCGAGCCGATCTTCGCCGTGGAGATCCATGTTCCATCAGAGGCGACGGCGCGGGCGAACGCGATCGTCTCCTCGCGTCGTGGCCAGATCCTCGGCTTCGATGCCCGCAGCGGGTTCGAGGGCTGGGACACGGTGAGTGCGCTCATTCCGGAGTCCGAGATCACCGACCTCATCGTCGAGTTGCGCTCGGCGACGGCTGGCGTCGGCACCTTCACGGCGCGGTTCGACCATATGGCCGAACTCACCGGGCGTGCCGCCGATCACGTCGTCGCCTCGCACCAGGCGGCGCAGTAGGGCGGTCACGCCGCACCGTCTCTGCCCGGCCGCCGCCTTGATCCGCATCAAGGCGGCGGTCTCGCCGCTGCGCCGATATGGTCTCACCACCACGGAGGCCATCATGGCGCACACACCGCACGAGCTGCACGAAGAGTTTCCCGAAGCCGCCGCCAAGCTGCACGCGCTGAAGGAGACGAGCGCTCATTTCCGGACCCTGTCGCAGCGCTATCACGACGTGAATCGCCAGATCCATCGCGCCGAAACCGAGATCGAGCCGATGGACGACGAAGCGCTCGAAGGGCTGAAGAAAACCCGCCTGCATCTCAAGGACGAGATCGCGACGATGCTCGCAAAGGCCGCTTAGGCCGGTATTCCGCAATCGGATTCACCGGAACGCAACCCTCGCGATGCTAGGCACGACCGTCGCGTTCCTGCGACGGTACCGGGTGGCGTCGCGTGACCGCACTGAAACTCACCGGCCTGCGCAAGGCCTTCGATCGGCCAGCGGTCGACGGCATCGACCTGACGGTGCGAGCGGGTGAGTTCTACGCGCTGCTCGGTCCGAACGGGGCCGGCAAGACAACGACGCTGCGCATGGTCGCCGGGCTGTTGCAGCCGGATGCGGGCGCGATCGAGATCTTCGGCGTCGACGCGCGGCGTGATCCCGTCGCGGCGAAGCAGATCACGGCCTGGGTGTCCGACGAGCCGATGATCTATGACAAGCTCACGCCACTCGAATATCTCGAATTCGTCGCAGGCCTCTGGCGGATCGACAGCCGCGTCGCGCAGGCTTCGGCCGAAAACCTGCTGGATTGGCTCGGATTGCGGGCGCATGCGCATGAGCGCTGCGAAGGCTTCTCGAAGGGGATGCGGCAGAAGGTGGCGCTCGCGGGCGCCCTCGTCCATGATCCGCGCCTCATCATCCTCGACGAGCCGCTCACCGGGCTCGATGCCAGCTCGGCCCGCCTCGTCAAGGACGTCCTGCTCGATCGCGTCCGCTCGGGCTGCTCGATCATCATGACGACCCACATCCTCGAGGTTGCCGAGCGGATGGCGGAACGCATCGGCGTGATCGCCCGCGGCCGCCTGATCGCGGAGGGCACGCTCGAGGACCTGCGCCGGCAGCAGGGCAGCGACGGGGCAAGCCTCGAGGACATCTTCATCGACCTCGTCGACCAGGCCGCGCCCGAGGCAGCCGCCGCATGAGCGCGGCCACCCTGCCGGTCGGGGGCCTGCTCTGGTACGCCCGTCACGAGCTGCGTCTCGCCTGGCGTGACTGGCTCGCGATGATGACGGCCGGCAAGCCGCATCGGCGGCGTCTACTCGTGCTTGTGTTTCTCTTCGGTGCGGCGGCGCTGCACGCGATCGCCTGGAGCGTCGTGCCGATCGAGATCGGCGCGCTCGCCGGTGACAAGCCAACGCTGGTGACCCTCGGCGGCTCGGCCTTCCTAGCCTGGACGTTGATGCTGTCGCAGGCGATGGAATCCGTGACGCGCGGCTTTTACGCCCGCGCGGACCTCGACCTGATCCTTTCCTCGCCGACCTCCGCGCGCCTCGTTTTCGCACTGCGCATGGGCTCGATCGCGCTGGCGACGATCCTGCTCGCCACCCTTCTGGTCGGCCCCTTTATCAATATCCTTGCGTGGCGAGGTGGCGGCGCCTATCTCGCCGCCTACGGGCTATTGATGGCGATGGGCATGGTCGCGACGGCGATCGCGATCCTTCTCACCGTCGCCCTGTTCCGCCTGCTCGGACCGCGCCGGACCCGCTTCATCGCACAGGTCATCGCGGCCATCGTCGGCGCGGGTTTCGTGATCGGCGTACAGGCTGTCGCCATCCTCTCCTACGGCAACATGTCCCGGCTCGCGGCCTTCCAGTCCGCCGAATGGATCGCGGCGGCTCCTGATCCGTCGAGCCTCGTCTGGCTGCCGGCACGGGCGGCGAGCGGTGACCTCGAAGCGCTCATCGCGATGCTGCTCGTGGCCGGCGTGCTGCTGGCAGCGACGATCGCGATGGTCGCGGCGCGCTTCGGCCAGATCGCGACCGCGGCCGCCGGCATCGCCTTCGAGCCCAGACGATCGCGTCGGCTCTTCACCTTCCGGCCGCGGTCGGCGGATGCGGTCTTGCGTCACAAGGAATGGACGCTGTTGATCCGCGACCCCTGGCTGGTCTCGCAGAGCCTCATGCAGGTGCTCTACCTGATCCCGCCCGCGCTCCTTCTCTGGCGCAACTTCGGCTCCGATGTCGGATCGCTCGTCGTTCTGGCGCCGGTGATCGTCATGGCGGCCGGGCAGCTCGCCGGCGGTCTCGCCTGGCTCGCGATCTCGGGCGAAGACGCGCCGGACCTTGTCGCCACGGCCCCGGTGCGCCCGGCGGCCGTTCTACGTGCCAAGGTCGAGGCGGTGTTGCTCGCGGTGCTCGTGCCGCTGATGCCGCTCGTGGTGGCTATCTCGGCCGTGTCCTACCGCATCGCCGCCGTCACGCTCCTCGGCACGCTGGTCGCGGCGGCTTCGGCGACGCTGATCCAGATCTTCTTCCGCCGCCAGGCGAAACGCTCGCATTTCCGCAGACGGCAGACATCCTCCCGCATCGCGACCTTCGCGGAGGCCTTCGTCTCGCTGTCATGGGCGGCAGCGGCCGGACTCTTCGCCGCCGGGACCTGGTACGCCGTCGGTCCGGCGCTGTTCGCGATCAGCCTGCTTTTCGCCGTTCGGGCCGTCTCGGGGCGAAACGGCTAGGACGGGACTTTCGCGGCGCGCCCGATTATGACAGTACGATGACACGGGATCGATAGCCGGTCCGCTCTCTTCGCCTGGACCGCCTCGGCCATGGATCCGATCGTCTTCGTGGCCATCCTCTTCGCGGCGGCGCTTCATGCGGGCTGGAACGCGGCCGTCAAGATCAGCCTCGATCCGCTCATCGGCCTCACGCTGATCGTGACGGCAGGCGGCCTGATCGCGACGCCTCTCCTGTTTCTGACCGGCCTGCCTGCCATGGCGGCCGCGCCGAACATCATCGCGTCCGGCCTGATCCACATCGTCTACAACCTGTCCCTCGTGGAAGCCTACAAGACCGGCGGACTCGGCTTCGTCTACCCGATCGCCCGTGGTTCGGCACCGCTGATCGTCACGATCGTGTCGACGGTCCTGTTCGGCGAGACGTTGTCGCCCCACGCCTATCTCGGCATTGCGAGCCTGATCTGCGGCATCGGCGCCCTGTCCTTCGCCGGCGGGGTCCGGGCTTTTCTGGCAAGCCGTCGCGCCTTCGGCTTTGCGAGCCTCACCGCCGTGTGCATCGCCGCCTATTCGATGATCGACGCCCATGGTGCCCGCGTGTCGGGGAACCCGATCGCCTATTCGCTGATGCTCTACCCGATCGATATGGTCGTGCTGGCCGCGATCCTCTACGCCAAGAAGGGCGCGCCGGCGTTCAGGGCCATGCGGCCGGTGATCGGGCGAGGCATTGCGGGCGGCGCCATGCAGCTCGTCGGCTACACCGTGATCATCTGGGCCTTCTCGCAGGCGCCCGTCGCGATGGTCGCGGCGCTGCGCGAGTCGAGCGTGCTGTTCGCGGCCCTTCTCGCCGTCGTGCTGCTGAAGGAACCCTTCGGCCCGATCCGGGCTGTGGCGACGGTGCTCGTCTGCCTCGGCGCGATCCTGATCAAGATCGGCTGAGGCTCAGGAGAAGATCGGGTCGCGATCGATCTCGGCCTTGAGCCAATCGCGAAACCGAACAATGCGCGGTTCGTTGATCCGCTCCGCCCGGCAAACGAGATACCACCCGCCCGGCTGACGCACATCGATGTCGATCGGTTGCACAAGTCGCCCGGCACGAAGATCGGCCGCGGCGAGAAAACGCGGCACGACAGCGATGCCCTGCCCGTCCGCCGCCGCCTCCAGTGCCAGAAGATAGCTGTCGAACTTTGCCGCGGGACGCCGCTTCATGTCCGGCGCGCCGACGCCCGCAAGCCACACCGTCCAGTCCTCGGCCGCCGTGTAGAGTTCCAGCAGCGGATAGGGCGCGAGATCCGTGACCGCATGGATCGGCGGTCCGTCGCGCAGCAGCGCGGGGCTGCACACGAGGCACAGCCGGGCATCGAAGAGATGGACGGAGCCTAGTCCCGCCGGCACGGGCTCGCGCGCGTAGATGATGCCGAGATCCGACGTCTCGACGTCGAAATCCCAATCGAGATGGCTGGCACTCAGTCGGACGAGGATGTCCGGGAACTTAGACTGGAAATCCAAAAGGCGCGGAATGAGCCAGCGAACCGCCACAGTGACATAGACCTGAACCGTCAGGTCGCCCCCTGCCGTCGCGCGGCTGACGAGGGCGGTTCCCTGTGCGATCCGGTCGAAGGCGTCGCGCAGGAACGGGTAGTACTGCGCTCCGGCCTCGGTCAGCTCGACACGTCGCCCCAGCCGACGGAAGAGCTTGATGCGCAACAGTCCCTCGATGTTGGCGACGTGGTGGCTGACCGCCGACTGGGTGAGGCTCAGCTCGTCAGCGGCCTTGCCGAAGCTGCCATGGCGCGCGGCGGCCTCGAAGGCACGGAGTGCTGCCAGCGGCGGTAGCGGTGTCTTGGCCACGCGATCCTCCCACACTCCGACAAGGATGAGCGATACTCATCGATCGCTGAATAGCAAGCATTTGAATGCGATGCAGGAGTTTGGCAATGAGAGGAAGTCCGTTTTGGTGAGAAAGGCTTCCCATGAGCGACGTTCAATTGTCTTCCCGCCGTGGCGGGCGTGCGGCCCGCCGGGCCATGCGGGCGGAGCCTCTCGCGGACAATGTGCGTCCCGTCCGGCCAGGTCTCGAAAGCGGACGCTACCGGCCGCTCGACGACGCGGCGGTGGAGAAGGTCCACCAGATGGCGCTCAAGCTGTTGAGCGAAGTCGGCCTCGCCGATGCGATCCCCTCCTGCATCGAGGTGCTGACGGCCGCCGGCTGCACGATGACCGACAAGGGGCGGATGCTGTTCCCGCGCTCCCTCGTCGAGGACACGCTCGCCAAGGCCGCGCGGCACTTCCCGCTCTATGCGCAGGATCCCAGGCACGACATGGAGCCGTGGGACAAGAAGGTCTATTTCGGTACCGCTGGCGCCGCCGTGAACATGGTCGACCCGGTTACGGGCGGCTATCGCGAGTCGACTCTGCGCGACCTCTACGACATCGGCCGGATCGTCGACGAGATGGAGCACATCCATTTCTTCCAGCGTGCCGTCGTGGCGCGCGATCTGCCCGATCCCTTCGAGATGGACTTCAACACCTGCTACGCCGCGGTCAACGCCACGACGAAGCATGTCGGCACCAGCTGGGTGCATCCCGACCATCTGAAGGCCTCGCTCGAAATGCTGCACATGATCGCCGGTGGCGAGAAGCAGTGGCGTGAACGGCCCTTCGTCAGCCAGTCGAACTGCTTCGTCGTGCCGCCAATGAAGTTTGCGGCCGATGCCTGCGCCTGCCTCGAAATGGCGGTGCGTGGCGGCATGCCGGTGCTGCTGCTCTCGGCCGGTCAGGCCGGCGCGACGGCGCCCGCGGCGCTTGCCGGTGCTCTCGCCCAGGAAGTCGCCGAGTGCCTCGCCGGTCTCGTCTATGTCAACGCGATCAAGCCCGGCGCGCCCGCGATCTTCGGCACCTGGTGCTTCGTCTCGGATCTGCGCACCGGCGCGATGTCGGGCGGCAGCCCGGAACAGGCGCTGCTGTCGGCTGCGGCCGGCCAGATGGCGCATTTCTACGATCTCACCGGCGGCACCGCCTCGGGCATGACCGACTCCAAGGTCGCCGACGCTCAGGCCGGCGCGGAAAAGGCCTATAACCATGCGCTCGTCGGCAATGCCGGCGCCAATCTGATCTACGAGTCGGCCGGCATGCATGCGAGCCTGCTCGGCTTCTCGCTGGAGAGCCTGATCATCGACAACGACATCATCGGCGCGACGCAGCGCACCATTCGCGGCATCGAGGTGAATGATGAGACCCTGTCCTTCGAGACGATCCGCGACACCTGCCTGAACGGCCCGGGCCACTACCTCGGATCCGACCAGACCCTTCAGCTCATGGAAACCGAATACGTCTACCCGGCGATCGGCGACCGCAAGAGCCCGAATGAATGGACCGAACAGGGCAAGACCACCGCGGTCGAGCGCGCGATGAAGAAGGTCGACCAGATCCTGTCGAACCACTTCCCGGGCCATGTCGCGCCAGAGGTCGACGCCCAGATCCGCGAGCGCTTCCCGGTCCGTCTCCCGCGCGAGGCGATGACGCCGCCGCCGCGCCGCGCTGTGGCCTGATCTGCCGGCTTTTGTAACGGGGTCCTTGCTGCTATCGATGCGCCCACCGAAAGCATGGACCCTGTTGCAATGACCGACCTGCCCGACCGACTGTCCGTCAATCCGAAGAGCCCGCACTACAACGCCGCGATCCTCGAGAACGAAATCGGCATCCGTTTCAACGGCACCGAGAAGACCAATGTCGAGGAGTACTGCGTCAGCGAGGGCTGGATCCGGGTAGCGGCCGGCGTGGCGCGGGATCGCCACGGCAATCCGATGACGATCCTGCTCAAGGGTGCCGTCGAACCCTACATCAAGGGTCCGGCGCCGACCGCGTGAGACGAACGGCGTCCGTCATCCACGAAGCGACCACATCCGCCGCAGCACCATGCCGGTGCGCGCGCCATGCGTCAGCGCGCCCGCGACATGGACGAGGACCAGCGCACCCAGCGCCCAGGCGAGGCTCTGATGGAGCGCGTGGAAGGTCTGGTACAGGGCGAAGTCCGGCGCCGCGATCGGCGGCAGCGTGAAAAGCCCGAAAACGCGCGTCGGCACCGGCAGGGGTGAGGTCGATGCCATGGCCCAGCCGCTGAGCGGCACGGCGAGGAGAAGCCCGTACAGCAGGAGATGCGCGACGGCGGCGGCCTTGTCGCGGATGGCATCGCCGAGGCCCGCCGGCGCTATCGCCGTCCAACGGATCGGCAGGCGCAGCACAAAAAGGGCCAGCGCGAGAACGCCCAGCGATTTGTGCGTCTGCGTCCAGCTGAAGCGCTGCCCGGCATCGGCGAGGAGATGCGTCATCCACAGGCCGATCCCGAGCGTCGTCAGGACAACCAGCGCGGCGACGCCATGGACGAGGCGAAGGCCGGCCGGCCAGCGCTCGCGATCCGTCATTCCAGCGAACCCACCGTTTTCACCGTGACCTCGACGGCATCGGAAATGATCGGCTGGCCGGAGTTGAAGCCGAACTCGGATCGATGAATGAGCCCCTTGGCGACAAAGCCGAAGACGCCGGTGGCGCGGTCGACGTCGACCACGAATGTCAGCTTCCGCGTCGCGCCGTAAAACTCCATGTCACCGGTCACGGCGACGCTGCGGTCGCTCGTCTTCTCGACCTGGGTCGAACGAAACCGGATCACGGGATGTTTCTCGACGTCGAGCATCGCGTAGCTCTTCACGAAGGCGGTCATGTCGGGCGACCCCACATCGACCGAGGCCGCGTCGACCTTGAACTCGACCGAGCTTTTGCCGGGGCTGTCGAGATCAATGACGATCTTGCCGTCGAAGTCGCGGAACTGCCCGACGGTCGTCGGCCAACCCACCGCGTCGATCGAAAAGCCGATCTGCGTCTTGGCGGGATCGATGCGGAGGGTCGACCGCGCATCGGCCGGCGCGATCATCCCCAACGTCACCGCCATGAATCCAAGGACAAGGGCGCCGCGCATGCCATCACCTCCGAGGCAGACCATCATGCTGGGCCTCTCCGGTGTCGACGGCAAGCAACGAAGTCGTGATTTCTCGACGACAAACAGGATCATGACGCGGCCGCATCGACTTGCAGGGACGACAGAAGCTCTGTCACACTACTGCAATACGTAACCTGTTCATGGAGCGCGACGGCCGGATCGGATGCTCTCCGGGATCCGGCGACGGACGCGGCTTGTACGCCGCGCAGGCTGCATTGAAAGGAAGAGACCATGGGGATGACGATCAGCGATCTCGACGGCGGCGTGACGAAGATCGCGCTCGCGGGTCGCATGGACACGACCGGTGCCGGCGAGGTCGAGCTTCAGTTCAGCGTGGCCAGTGGCGCGCGCCGAAAGATCGTCGTCGACCTGTCGGCGGTTGAGATCATGACGTCACTTGCAGTACGCATCCTGCTGATGGGCGCACGGACGGTGAAGAGCAAGGGCGGCAAGATGGCGTTGTACGCACCGGTGCCGACCGTGGCGACCGTGCTCACCATGGCGGGCGTCGACCAGTTGATCCCGCTCTGTGCCGATGAGGCGGCTGCCGTCGCGTTAGTCGTCGACTGACGGGCTCGTCTTGGACAACGTGTGCACCCTCTCAGCCGGGCTCGGTCTGACGCTCGCCAACGAGCGGGCGGAACTCGACCGGCTGATGCAATGGCTCGTAGCGGCATTCAAGGCCAATGCGGTCGGTGAGACCACCTGGAGCGCCGTCCAGATCTGCATCGACGAAGCCTTCGCCAACATTCTCGAGCATGGCGTCGGTGATGGCCGGGCGCGCGCGGTCGAGATCCGGCTCAGAAGCGACGGCGACACCCTGCTGGTCGACATCATCGACGACGGAGCGGCTTTCGACCCGACTGCGGTGGCGCCGCCGGAACAGGCCTCGCGGCTCGAGGATGCGCGGATCGGCGGACTCGGCATTCATTTCATCCGGCACATGGCCCGATCGATGAGCTATGCGCGGGAAGCGGAGCGAAACCATCTCCGCCTCACCTTTCCGCTGGTTCTCGCACCCACCGCGTGACCAAGGCTCAGGCCGGCGGCCTTACGCGGCGCCGCGATACAGCACCGAGACGCTGGTCAGATCGTCGAACTGCGGCGCGCCGGCCGCATAGGCCTGCACCCTGTCGTGCAGCACCGTGACGAGATCCGCGTCGCCACCCGCGCGGTGCAACCGCAGCGCCGCCTCCTCCAGCTGATCGTCGCCGAAGGGGATGTTGCGCGGATCGACCGCCTCCGGCAGCCCGTCGGTGAACAGGAGCAGCCGGTCTCCGGGGGTCAGCTTCATGCTCCCGCAGCGGAAGCGGGCCTCCTCCAGGATGCCGAGCGCAAGATTGGCGACCGTCGGCTTTTCGAGCCGCCCGTCGGCGCGCAGCACCAGCGGCGGATTGTGGCCGGCGTTGCAATAGTCGAAGGCACCGGTGCGCAGATCGATCACGGCACAGAAGAACGTGACGAACATCATCTCGCGGTTGTCGGCGGACAAGAGCTCGTTTGCCCGCCGCATCTTCTCCTCGAGCGTGCCTTCCTGACGAAAAACCATGCGCATCGCCGTCTGCGTCGCCGTCATGAAGAGCGAGGCCGGGATGCCCTTGCCTGACACGTCGCCGATGCTGACGACCAGCGTGTCGCTGTCGGACAGAAGGAAATCATAGGTGTCGCCGCCGACATCCTTGGCCGGCCGCATGTCGGCGGTGATCGACACGCGGCCCCCGGTCTGGGCGTCGGAGAGCAGGAAGGGCAGCATCGCACGCTGGATCGCGGCCGCACTCGCCATTTCCTGGCGCTGGGCGCGCCGGTGCATGATCTCTTCGGCGAGCTGGCGGAAGGAATGCGAGAAATCCGCGAGTTCGGGCAGCGGATTGCGCAGATCGTCAAGCAAGGCGAGGTCGAAATCATAGCGCTGCAGGGCCGACAGCGCGTTGGTGTAGAAGCCGATGGCGCGGTTGAAGGTCTCGATCCGCCCGCCGAGTTCACGCATGGCAGCGGCGAGGAAGCGGGGATGCTCTTCGCCCGCCCGGTGCAGCAGCGCGGCGTCGAAGCGCAGCCCGTGGCCGGCCGCGCCGGCGCGGACATCGGCCGTGCGTGGCGCGCCCGTGAAGACGCCGATGTCGCCGACGAGGCAGGGCGCCGTCAGGCTCGCGAGCTGGACGGGGCTGTAGGACGTCTCGATCGAGACGTGGACGCTGCCGTCGAGCACCAGATAGGCATATTCGCTGCGGTCGCCCTTGCGGATGATCAGATCACCACCCGAGAAGACGAAGGGCTCGCCGCCGCGCACGATCGCCAGAAGCAGGGATGCCGGCAGGTCACGAAAGGCGCGCTGGCCACCGAGGATCGCCGCGATCCGTTCCGCCTCGGCGTCCGTCATCGCGGCCCGCCCGTCCTCCTGACGCATCCTCATCCTCGACCAAACAGACGGTTCCGGGTGGAAGCCGATGGCGACTCCCCCCTCGCCTGCCTATCCTGTTCGTTTCTGATTGCCAATCACGTCGCCGCGACGCGTGGGTCCCGCCTGATCGTGATCTAGCGTTTCCAACCCCGTCCCGGCTTGCCGCCGCCCTTCGGCCGCACCGCGCCACCCATCGGCACCTCGCGATCGGTTCCCGGCCCCATGGCGTCGAGCGATGGCTTGCGCGCCCGGGTCGGCGGCAGATTGGCGGCAGCGCCATAGCTCTTGTCGCCGGCATAGGCGCCGGCCTTGGCCTTGAGCGCCATCGGCCGGATGTCGGAATCCTCGACGACCGCGAGTTCCGTTTCGCGCAGCCGCTTGAGCTCGTCGCGCAGGCGCGCCGCCTCCTCGAAGCGCAGATCGGAGGCGGCTTCGCGCATCCGCTTTTCAAGATCGGCGAGCACGGTCTCGAAATTGTGGCCGACCGTCGCGACATCCTGCGCCATGCCGACGTCGACCGTGACGCGGTCGCGCTCGTAGACCGAGTTGATGAGATCGGCGATCGACCGCTTGACGCTCTCGGGCGTGATGCCGTGTTCGGTGTTGTAGGCCATCTGTTTCTCGCGGCGCCGGTTGGTCTCGGCGATGGCGCGTTCGAGCGATCCCGTCATGTGGTCGGCATAGAGCAGCACGCGACCATCGACATTGCGGGCGGCGCGCCCGATCGTCTGCACCAGCGAGGTCTCGGAGCGCAGGAAACCTTCCTTGTCGGCGTCCAGAATTGCCACCAGCGCGCATTCGGGAATGTCGAGACCCTCACGCAGCAGGTTGATGCCGACGAGGACGTCGAAGGCACCGAGCCGCAGGTCGCGGATGATCTCGATGCGCTCGATCGTGTCGATGTCCGAATGCATGTAGCGCACGCGGATCCCGTGCTCGTGCAGGTACTCGGTCAGATCCTCCGCCATGCGCTTCGTCAGCACCGTCACGAGCGACCGATAGCCCTTGCGTGCCGTCTCGCGCACTTCTCCCAGAAGATCATCGACCTGGGTGCGGGCCGGTCGTATCTCGCAGACCGGATCGATCAGACCAGTCGGACGGATGATCTGCTCGACGAAGACCCCGCCGGTGCGGTCGAGTTCCCAGCGTCCCGGCGTCGCCGAGACGTGGATCGTCTGCGGCCGCATCGCGTCCCATTCCTCGAACCGGAGTGGCCGGTTGTCGAGGCAGGACGGCAACCGGAAGCCATATTCGGCCAGCGTCGCCTTGCGCCGGAAGTCACCGCGATACATCCCGCCGATCTGCGGCACGGTGACGTGGCTCTCGTCGGTGAAGACCAGCGCGTTGTCGGGCAGATACTCGAACAGCGTCGGCGGCGGCTCGCCCGGCTGGCGTCCGGTGAGCCAGCGTGAATAGTTCTCGATGCCGGCGCAGGAGCCCGTCGCCTCCAGCATCTCGAGATCGAAGGTGGTGCGCTGCTCAAGCCGCTGCGCTTCGAGCAGGCGTCCGCCCTTATAGAGGTCCTGCAGACGCGCCTTTAGCTCTTCCTTGATGCCCTTGATCGCCTGCGCCAGCGTCGGGCGCGGCGTGACATAATGGGAATTGGCGTAGACCTTCACGAATTTGAGGTCCTGCACCTTCTGGCCCGTCAGCGGATCGAACTCGGAGATGGATTCGATCTCGTCACCGAAGAAGTTGATGCGCCAGGCGCGATCCTCGTAGTGGGCCGGGAACAGGTCGATCGTGTCGCCCCGAACCCGGAAGGTGCCGCGCGAAAAATCCATCTGGGTGCGCTTGTACTGCAGCGCCACGAGATCGGCGATCAGCTGCTTCTGCTCCACCCGTTCGCCCACCGTGATGCCGAACGTCATCGCCGTATAGGTCTCGACCGAGCCGATACCGTAGATGCACGAAACCGAGGCCACGATGATGACGTCGTCGCGCTCCAGCAGGGACCGGGTCGCGGAGTGGCGCATCCGGTCGATCTGCTCGTTGATGGAGGATTCCTTCTCGATGTAGGTGTCCGTCCGCGGCACATAGGCCTCGGGCTGGTAATAGTCGTAATAGGAGACGAAGTACTCGACCGCGTTGTTGGGGAAGAACGACTTGAACTCGCCATAGAGCTGGGCGGCGAGTGTCTTGTTCGGCGCGAGGATCAAGGCCGGTCGCTGCGTGCGGCTGATCACCTGCGCCATCGTGAAGGTCTTGCCGGACCCGGTGACACCCAGCAGGACCTGATCCCGCTCCGCACTGTCGACACCGGCGACGAGTTCCGCGATGGCGGTCGGCTGATCACCGGCGGGTTGATACTCGGAGACGAGATCGAAGGCGATGCCGCCCTCGGACTTCTCGGGTCGCGCCGGCCGATGCGGCGTCCAGATCGGGCGATCCTTGAAACGCGGATCGCCGCCTTCGAGCAACGCCTGCAGCGACTGGATCGTCGCCTGCGATCCGCCGAGCGCATCGAGCCCGGTTTCCTCGTCGATCTCGCCACCCGGCGCGGACGCGGTCTCCTTCGGCTTGCGCTTGACCTTGCGCCCTTCCATGGCGGCGGCACCATCCGCGCGCGGCAGACCAAGGCGCTCGGCGAGATCGGGGTCGAGACCGGTCACCGGGCCCGCGTCGAACGGCGCCTGCGGCGCCTCGCCAAATCCACGCTTGTCGAGAAGGCCAGGATTGAGCAGCGCCTTGAGATGGTCGTCGAGCGGCTTGAGTTCCGGCTTCGACGCCTTGGCGCGGGTCGGTCGGATGGTCTTCTTCGGCGTGTCGGGCATCCCCCCAATATGGTCGGAGTCCCCGCGGAGGAAAAGGCCTTCGCGACGCCGATCCTGACAGCGTGGCGTCAGGAACCGCTTGGCGATGGTCCGTCGCGGGCTTGCGTCGGCGGGCGGACTCACTGTGCGAAGTCTGTCTCAGCTCGTACCGAACATGAACATGAAGGAAATCGTCTGAACCGCGATCCCGACCGCGCTCAGACCGACCGCGACGCGCACCATGACGGACCGGTGCCGGGCGAGCAGATAGAGGATCGCCGCAGCCACCATCCCAAGTTCGACGAGCCGGAACACGTCGCCGTAATGCGCCGGATCCCAATAGGACACCGGACTGGCGAAGCGCCAATCGCTGAGCGGCCAGAAATGGCGATGCGGATCATCATGATGGAGGAAGAAGTCACAGATCGAGTGGAAGAGCCCCGAGGCGAAGAAGGCCTGAGCCGTCGCTGACCGCAGCCAGAGCGCGACGATAAGCGCCGCGCCCCAGAGCGGGAACGAGTGTGTCGGCCCGAGGATCGCCTGCCAGGCCTCCGAGAAGTACAGCGTTCCAAACACATGCGCAGGCGTGTCACCCGCCACCCGCAGAGCCCAGACGACCATCAGGATCGCCGGCAGGTCCGGCATCAGACCGCCGATGGCGGCAGCAACCGTGACACGCGGCTGCGCCGGCCGGCCGAACAGCGCCGCGTTGATCAGCATGTGGGACGGTGTGTTCACGCTGGCCCCTCGCTTTCCACGCCGGACGATGTCTTCCGCCCAGGCGATTCAAAACACACGGTAACCTTGATTTGCGGCGTTGGTTGCACGCTCCGTTAACACCCGACGTGCCATGAGGATGGCAGAAGGAGGCGGTCATGAAGCGCCTGACGACATTGTTTCACATTTTCGATGCGCAAGCGCCCGAGGATGAAGCCATGGGCGTGACGCTCGACGTGCTCGCCGGCATCGTGGCTGGCCTTGCGCTCGTGCTCGCGATCTTCATGCTCGCCGCCATGGTGAAGTCCGCGCCTGTCGCGGCCGCCGCTCTCACCGGGCCGACCATCGGATTCTTCGCCTGAACCGCAGCCCGAGGCCGGGTGAAGCTGACTCACAACATGAACGGGATGATCGAGCGCCGCGGGTGACCGCGGCGCGAAACCCGTGCGTGAAGGCTCCGATTCTCCTGCGTCAGGAGACGGCGGAAAAGACTCCACTTTCAGGTACTTAAGTACTTGAATCTGACTCTGAACTGCAGCACGCCCGCTGCCTAGGCCAGCCGGTCGACGAGACGTGCATTGGCGGTGCCCGCAGACACAGCGCCGACCGTCTCGACCTTCGCTTTCTCAGGATCCGGACGACCCGTCCGCAGCGCCCGCTCGGCATCGAGCATCTGCTGCTTCACCGGGTCCCGTCGCGGGTTTTCTGGATCGACGCCCTGCTTCGCCACGCGCACGTCGCAGCCCGTCATGCAGACATATCCGTTGACGATGCGCACAGCCGGGCCCCCCGAACCGCGATCGAGCCTCGGCGACCATGCTTAAGGAAGTGCGAGCGACGCCATCACGACCTGGTGAGCGGCGATCAGGCCGCCGTCAGGGTTTCCGCCATCGCTCGGTGGCGCGGTCGTCCTCATCCCTGGCGGAGACCCATTCCGCTCCGCCCCTGGCGGTTTCCTCGAGCTTCCAGAACGGGGCCCGCGTCTTCAGAAAATCCATCATGAAGCTCGCCGCTTCGAAGGCCGCCGCCCGGTGCGAGGAGGCAGCGATGACGAGCACGATCTCGTCGCCCGGCTCGAGCCGCCCATAGCGGTGGATGATGGTCGAGGCCAGGATCGGCCAGCGGGTCGAGGCCTCCGCCTCGATGCGTTCGAGCTCGGCCTGCGCCATGGCGGGATAGTGGTCGAGCGTCATCGCCACGATCCGCTCGTCGCCGACGCTGTCGCGGCAAAGGCCCGAGAAGGTCACGACCGCGCCGATGTCGGTGCGGCCGCGCGTCAGTGCCGCCAGTTCGGCGCCGACGTCGAACCCTTCGCGCTGCAGCCGCACGCCCATCTCACCCTCCCGTCATCGGCGGGAAGAAGGCGATCTCGCGGGCTCGGCCGATCGGCGCCGTCGGCTTCACATGCACCTGATCGATTGCCGCGCGGACGATTGCCGGGTTCTCGAAGGCATAGGCATATTCCTCGCCGCGCCCGATCAGGAACGCGACGAGGTCGGCGATGGTGGTGACGGACGGCGGGAGATCGATCTCCTCCTCGCCCCGCCCGATCCGCTCGCGCAGCCAGGCGAAGTACAGGATCTTCATTGATCGTCATTCTCGATGAGATGGCGAAGGCCGGCCCGGAAATAGTCGTACCCGGTATAGAGCGTCAAAAGCGCGGAGATCCACAAAAGCGCGAGCCCGACCTGCGTCACGACGCGCTCCTGCTCGAACAACGCATCACCAGCCGGCCCGGCGAGCAGGAAGCCGACCGCCAGAAGCTGCGCCGTGGTCTTCCATTTGGCGAGCCACGTCACCGGTACGGAGACACGCAGCTCGGCCAGAAACTCGCGGAGGCCGGACACCAGAACCTCGCGGCACAGGATGATGATCGCCGCCCAGAGCGACCAGCTGCGGATCGTGCCATCGGCCGTCAGCATCAGCAGGCAGGCGGAAACGAGCAGCTTGTCGGCAATCGGGTCGAGCATGCGGCCGAGCGAGGATTGCTGCCCCCAGGCGCGCGCGAGATAGCCGTCGAAATAATCCGTGACCGCCGCCAGCGCGAAGGCGCCGAACGCGATCCAGCGCACCCAGATGTCGGTCGGCCAGAACAGGCACGCGACCACGACCGGTACGGCCGCGATACGGCCATAGGTCAGGATGTTGGGCAGCGCGAGCGGTGACACGCGCCGGGTCGCGGGTTGCGTCGGCATGGTAGGAGGGAACATGCAGCAGGCCGACGCGTCAAGGCGACAATCGCGGCGTGCAACGGGTTTCAACCCAACCCGCGCGATCACGGCCCGATCCTGCAATCAAGGTAGCCGGCGATACGGCGTCAGCCCTTCTCGTGGAAGAAGGCATAGACCTTGCTGGCCGTCGTCTGATCAATACCGGGGCAGCCCTCGAGATCGGTCAGCGATGCACGGGAAATGGCCTTGAGCGTGCCGAAATGGCGCAAAAGGGCACGTTTGCGCTGCGGACCGATGCCGCCGATCTCCTGCAACCCACCTTCGCGCAGGGATTTCGATCGCTTCTGGCGATGAGCGCCGATGGCGAAGCGATGCGCCTCGTCGCGCAGGCGCTGCACGAAATAGAGGACAGGATCACGGGGCGGCAGCTTGAACGGAGGGCGTCCGTCGATGAAGAAGGTCTCGCGACCGGCGTCCCGGTCGAGTCCCTTGGCGACACCGACCATCGGCACGTCGTCGATGCCGAGTTCGAGCATGACCTCGCGCGCCGCCTTCAGCTGACCGGCACCGCCATCGATCAGCAGGAGGTCCGGCCAGGGCGGCGTCTCGCCGTCCACCGCCTCCGGCGCGCCGTCGCGCGGCGATTCCTTCAACAGCCGCGAGAAGCGCCGCGTCAGCACCTCGCGCATCATGCCGTAATCATCGCCGGGCGTGAGATCCGTCGAGCGGATGTTGAACTTGCGGTAATTCGTCTTGAGGAAGCCGTCCGGCCCCGCGACGATCATCCCGCCGACGGCGTTGGTGCCCATGATGTGGGAGTTGTCATAGACCTCGATGCGCCGTGGCGCTTCCTCGAGGCCGAATGCCTCCGCGACGCCGTCAAGGAGCTTCGTCTGCGTCGAGGTTTCGGCGAGCCGCCGCGCCAGCGCCTCCTTCGCGTTGGTCGCCGCATGGTCGACGAGGTCGCGCTTTTCGCCGCGCTTCGGCGTCACGATCTCGATGCGATGGCCCGCACGCGCCGACAGGGCCGCCTCGAGCAAGGCGGCTCCCTCGACCGGATGGGAGAGCAGGATCAGCCGCGGCGCCGGCTTGTCGTCATAGAACTGGGCGAGGAAGGCGTCGAGCACCTCGGCTTCGGTCAGGGTGCGATCGGCCTTCGGGTAATAGGCCCGGTTGCCCCAGTTCTGGTAGGTGCGGAAGAAGAACACCTCGATGCAGAACTGGCCGGCTTCCTCGTGGATCGCGAAGACGTCCGCCTCCTCGACGCTCTGCGGGTTGACGCCCTGCGTCCCCTGGATGGCCGAAAGCGCGGCGAGACGGTCGCGATACCGCGCCGCCGTCTCGAATTCGAGCGCCTCGGCCGCCGCCTCCATTTCCTGCGCCAGATGCTCCTTGATCGCCCGCGACTTGCCGGAGAGGAAGGAGTGCGCTTCCCCAACCAGCGCCTGGTAGCTCGCAAGATCGATCTCGCCGGTGCAGGGGCCGGCGCAGCGCTTGATCTGGAAGAGCAGGCAGGGCCGCGTGCGAGCGGCATAGAAGCTGTCGGTGCAGGAGCGGATCAGAAAGGCGCGCTGCAGCGCCGTCATCGTGCGGTTCACGGCCCACACGCTGGCGAAAGGTCCGAAATAGTCCCCTTTCCGGGTCCGCGCGCCGCGATGCTTGGTAAGCTGCGGCGCGTCGTGCTCGCGCGCGATCAGGATGTAGGGGAATGACTTGTCGTCACGCAGCAGCACGTTGAAGCGCGGCTTGAGGCTCTTGATCAGATTGGTCTCGAGCAGCAGAGCCTCGGTCTCCGTCTCCGTCGTGACGAATTCCATCGACGCCGTTTCGGCGATCATGCGGGCAATGCGCGCCGTCGGCGCGACGCCACGCGCATAGCTCGCCACCCGTTTCTTCAGGCTCTTGGCCTTGCCGACATAAAGGACAGTGCCTTCGGCATCGATCATCCGATAGACGCCGGGTGCGTTCGGCAGCGTCTTCCAGAAGGCATGGATCACGGCCGCGCCGGAGCGCAGGGCCGACGGCAGCGCCTGCACGTCGAAGTCGAGGTCGACGCCGGAGGAGGCCTCCTCGACGGTGTCGGGCTGGGTGTCGGGGCTGTCCATGCCACCGATGTAAGGCGCGTCGCCGATTTTGGCGAGACGGTCCGGCCATCCTGCGACGGTCTGCGCACAGGTCTCGCCATTGCGATGGTCGGGCCATCCCGCCTCCCCAAGGCGTGATTTGCAGTTGAGGGCAACGCGCCGCATCGTCCCGCAGTCTCGCGACCGTTGGAGCCCATCATGCTGATCACCCACCGCCAGCCCTGGCATCTGCCTGACGACGTCGCGACGCCGGAACAGGTCTTCCTCAACCGCCGCGCGCTCCTCGCCGGCAGCATGGCCGCAGCCGCGCTGCCGCTGGTTCCGTCGATGGGTCGTGCGCAGGAGGCGAGCCCGATCGCCGACCTGTTCCCCGCGAAGAAAAACGAGGCCTTCGTGCTCGACCGGCCGCTGACGCCGGAGGAGATCAACGGCGCCTACAACAATTTCTACGAGTTCGGCTCACACAAGGGCATTGCGCGGGCGGCGCAGGCCCTCAAGGTGAGACCGTGGACCGTGGCGATCGATGGTCTTGTCGAAAAGCCGATGACCGTCGACATCGACACGCTGATCCGCGCCATGCCGGTCGAGGAGCGGCTCTATCGCCATCGCTGCGTCGAAGCCTGGTCGATGACAGTTCCATGGACCGGCTTCGCGCTCAAGGCGCTGGTCGACTACGCCAAGCCGCTTGGCGATGCGAAGTATCTGCGCTTCGAGACCTTCATGAACCCCGACGTCGCCAACGGCCAATCGCAGACCTGGTATCCCTGGCCCTATGTCGAGGGACTGACCATTGCGGAAGCGACCAACGACCTCGCCTTCATGGTGATCGGTGCCTATGGCAAGCCGCTCGCCAATCAGTATGGAGCCCCGCTGCGTCTTGCGACGCCGTGGAAGTACGGCTTCAAGTCGATCAAGTCGATCGTGAAGGTGTCCTTCGTCGCCGAACGACCCAAGGGTTTTTGGGAGGCGATCCAGGCGGAGGAATACGGCTTCTGGGCGAACGTCAACCCCGAGGTTCCGCATCCGCGCTGGAGCCAGGCGACGGAGCGCATTCTCGGGACGGAGGAAGTCCGTCCGACGCTCCTGTTCAACGGCTATGGCGACCTCGTCGCCGATCTCTACAAGGGGCTGGAGTCCGAGCGGCTGTGGGCCTGAGGCGGCCGCGAGGCCGCTTCGTCAGAGCTTGTCGATCCGGACCTTGGTGACGCCCCGTCGCACGAAGTCGAGTTCCTTCGCGGCAGCGAGCGACACGTCGATCACGCGGCCACGGGCAAAGGGCCCGCGATCGGAGATCCGAACGACCACGGACTTGCCGTTCGAAAGATTGGTGACCCGGACCATGGTGCCGAACGGCCAGGTGCGATGCGCGGCCGTCAACTCGTTCATGTCGAACAGTTCGCCGTTCGCCTTGCGGCGGCCATGCAGTTCGCGCCCGTAATAGGAGGCCATGCCGACGGCGGCCGTACCGGAGAGCGCCACCGGGGTCGCGATCATGTCGTCCGGGTTTGCAGCCGCCGCATAGGCGAGACCGGGCCGGCTGACCGGCAGATCCTCAAGCGAGAGCATGTCTCCCGGCGTAGTCGTCGCGCTTGCGACCGGCGCGGACGAGGCCGGGGCGGCGCTGCGTTCATCGGCCATCTCGATCGGAAGCGGCAGCAGGCACCCGGCCAGAGGCAGCGAGAGCACGCCCAGCGCAACCAAACGAACGGCAACTGACGAAACCGTCATCCACACACCCTCATGCTATTGGGAGAGGCTTCTCCCTATCGATGCAGGCGGTGCCAGGCAAGCGAAAATACCGTGTCAGTCTCGGCGACGCTTGTCCGGCAGGTCCGACGCATCCAGCATGACGCGTGGATTCTTTTCGTCAAGATGAAGCTCGCAGATCTATCCGCGTTGCTGACCTCACCTTTCGGCGCGCGTGCCCGAAAGCCTTTCCGCGACCCCCGGACGAACCGGCGACATTGGTCGAATTCTATCGATCGAAACACCCGCACACGCATCGCCGCTGTTCACACTTCATTAATGAATTCAGACGCTTACCACGAGGCTGCGAATACCCTCCCGCCAGGACGCTGACCGGCGCGGAAAGGCTCCGCGACGCATGGCTCGGGATCCCTCTCGGCATTTGCCGACCGGCGGTCTAAGAGAGACGCGACACGTCGACATCCCGGATCCCGCCGTTGCCCGCCGACCAGACCATGCCGGACCGACCGCTGCGCATCCGCCTGATCACGGACGGTAAGGCCGGCGATCTCGCCCATGCGATGGGGGTCGCGGAGGCCCTTGCAGCGCTGCGGCCGGTCGAGATCGAGGAGCGACGGGTGGCGCCGCGCCCGCCGCTCGTCTGGATCATGCCGTGGGGCTTTCCGGATCCGCGCGACAGGGGCGCGCATGCACCCCCCTATCCGGACATCGCGATCGCCACCGGGCGGCGGACCGTCACCTCGCTCCGCGCGCTGAAGCGCCGCTCGCCGGGAACCTTCACCGTGTTCCTGAAGGACCCCTACACCGGCCCGCGAACGGCCGATTTCATCTGGGTTCCGGCGCATGACAAGCTGCGGGGCGAAAACGTGCTCGTCACCGTCACATCACCGCATCGCCTCACGCCCGAGCGGCTCGCCGCCGCTCAGGCGGCCATGCCAGCCGCGCTCGGCGACCTGCCGACGCCGCGCGTCGCGGTGCTGCTCGGGGGATCGTCCCGCGAGATCGACTTCACACAGGCCGACATCGACCGGTTCGGTGCCCTGCTCCGCCCGCTGGCGCGCTCCGGCGCCGGCCTGATGGTGACGCCCTCGCGCCGCACCTCGCCGGCCCTGATCGCAGCCGTGAGGGCCGCCACGCACGGTTGCCCGGCCTGGATCTGGGACGGCACCGGCGACAACCCCTATCTCGCCATGCTCGCCGTCGCCGACGCCTTCGTGGTCACGGGCGACAGCGTCAACATGGTCGGCGAAGCGCTTTCGCGCGGCAAGCCGGTGATGGCCTTCCGGCTCGCGCGGCTGCCGGCGAAGCACAACGCCTTCCTCGATGCGCTCGTGCGCGACGGCGCTGTGGCGAACTTCGACGGGCGACTTGAAACGGGCACGTCCCCACCCCTAAATTCCACTCCCGTCATCGCGCAGGCTCTCTTGCGCCGCTTCGAAGCGAGGGCCTCATGGCTACGCACCACGCCAAGCTGATCATCCTCGGTTCGGGACCGGCCGGCTACACGGCCGCCATCTATGCGGCGCGCGCCATGGTCGAGCCGCTCCTGATCTCGGGCATCCAGCCGGGCGGCCAGCTCACCATTACCACGGATGTCGAGAATTATCCGGGCTTCGCTTCGGTCATCCAGGGGCCCTGGCTGATGGAGGAAATGCGCAAGCAGGCCGAGCACATGGGCACCCGCATGGTCGGCGACCACATCGTCAAGGCCGACCTCGCGCAGCGTCCCTTCCGCCTCACCGGCGACAGTGGCGACACCTATACCTGCGACGCCCTGATCATCGCGACCGGCGCGCAGGCGAAGTGGCTCGGGCTCGATACGGAGCAGAAGTTCCGCGGTTTTGGCGTCTCGGCCTGCGCGACCTGCGACGGCTTCTTCTTCCGCAACAAGTCCGTCACCGTCGTCGGCGGCGGCAACACCGCGGTCGAGGAGGCCCTGTACCTCGCCAACATCGCCGGCAAAGTGACCGTGATCCATCGCCGCGACGGGTTCCGCGCCGAGCGGATCCTGCAGGATCGCCTGTTCAAGCATCCCAAGGTCGAGATCATCTGGGACACGGTGGTCGAGGAAGTTTGCGGCACCGACATGCCGCTCGGCGTCACCCATCTGAAGCTCAAGAACATCAAGACCGGCGCCCGGACGGATCTGCCGACCGACGGCCTTTTCGTCGCCATCGGCCACAAGCCCGCCTCGGAGCTGTTCGAGGGCCAGTTGCCGATGAAGGCCGGCGGCTATCTCGTGACGACGCCCGGCTCGACGGCGACGGCCATCCCCGGCGTCTTCGCCGCAGGCGACGTCGCCGACGACGTCTTCCGTCAGGCCGTGACGGCCGCGGGCCTCGGCTGCATGGCGGCGCTGGAGGCCGAGCGCTGGCTCGCCGCCGCGGAAAGCCACCGCGAAGCGGCGGAGTGACGACCAAGCGTCGCACCCGGCTTAGGCACGACGGCGCGCGGGACACACGCGGTAATAGTCCCTATTGTCCGCGAGCGGTCGCCTCCCCGAGAGTTGGCGCTCTGCGTCTGGCTGACGACCGCGTCAATGGAGCGCCCCGATGGACTGGGACAAGCTGAAAGTCTTCCATGCGGCCGCCGAAGCGGGCAGCTTCACCCATGCGGGCGAAGTCCTCGGCCTGTCGCAGTCTGCCGTCAGCCGGCAGATCTCATCGCTCGAGGGGGATCTCAAGGCGCCGCTGTTCCATCGCCATGCACGCGGCCTCATTCTCACCGAACAGGGCGAGATGCTGTTTCGCACGACGCAGGAGGTCATGCTCAAGCTTGAGGCGGCGCGAACGGCGCTGACCGACAGCCGGGAGCGTCCGAACGGCGAACTGCGCGTGACGACGACCGTCGGCCTTGGCGCCAACTGGCTGACGCCACGCATCGGCGAGTTCCTCGATCTCTATCCAGACATCCGGCTGAAGCTGATCCTGACGGAAGAGGAACTCGATCTCACCATGCGCGAGGCGGACGTCGCCGTGCGCCTTCGCCAACCGGACCAAGGCGACCTGATCCAGCGGCGCTTGTTCACGGTGCATTTCCACGTCTATGCCTCACCCGACTACATCAAGCGCTTCGGCGAGCCGCGCACGATCGAGGACATTGAGCGCCACCGCATCATCTCCTTCGGCGGACCGGCCGGCAGCTTCATGCGCGAGATGAACTGGCTCAACCTGATCGACCGCGACGCGCGCGATGCGCGCGAACCGATCTTCGAGGTCAACAGCATCGCCGCCATGAAGATCGCGGTCGAGAAGGGCGTCGGGATCGCGGTTCTGCCCGACTATCTCGTCGGCCGCGATTCGCCGCTCGTTCAGGTCCTCACCCATGCCGAGATGCCGGCCTTCGACACCTATTTCGTCTATCCGGAAGAGATGAAGTCGCTCGCCCGTATCCAGGTCTTCCGCGACTTCCTCGTCGGCAAGGCCCAGCGCTGGGCCTATTGAGACGCCCTATTCGACGATGCCGGCGACGTCCGGCGTCTCCCAGGCGAGATGCTGGCCGCCATCGACTGCCAGCGTCTGGCCGGTGATGCTGCGGGCGGACGCAAGAAACGCCACCGCATCGGCGATCTCCTCCGGCTCCGGGCCGTGGCCGAGCGCCACCGCAGCGGACTGCTTCGCGAAGTCGCCCGGATCCTGCCGGACATTGCCGATCGTCGGTCCGGGCGCGACGCCGTTGACGCGGATACGCGGCGCCAGGGCCTGGGCGAGCGTCGTCGTGGCGGTGAGCAGCGCCGACTTGGTCAACTGATACGAGAAGAAATCAGGCGTCGGCTTGAAGACACGCTGATCGATGATGTTCACGATCGAGGGATCGACCGCATCCTCGCGGATCTGTGCGGCAAAGGCCTCCGCGAGGAAGACGGGCGCGCGCAGATTGACCGAGAAATGCCGGTTCCACAGCGGCACGGACATCGCCCCGATCTCGTCGCGCTCGAATTCCGAGGCATTGTTGACGAGAAGCGTCAGTGCGCCGATGGCCGAACCCGCCTTCGGGACGAGCGCGGCGACAGACTGTGGATCGGCGAGATCGGCCTGTACCGCCACCGCCCGGCCGCCCAGCGCCACGATCTCCGCGACGACCGCGACGGCCTCGTTCTCCGAACGGCCATAATGGACAGCCACAGCGTAGCCCCGGCGCGCGAGTGTCACCGCGATGGAGCGGCCGATCCGGCGCGCCGCGCCCGTGACCAGCGCGGCCTTCCCGGCCGAGGGGTTCGTCGTCATGGGGGTCTCCGGCTCGCAAGGTGGCATCGGGAGCCACCGCGTTTACTGTCCATTTACGCTAAACGAAGGATGACCGGATCGCGCGGCTTGCTCTTAATTCGCGTTAACCAGCGCCCCTGTATGCCCGTTTCATCGTGGTTCGCCAGTGCCACCGGAGGGCTTGATCATGGGGATCGCGCAAAAGCTGCGTCAGACGACCTTGGCCATCGTGCTGCTCACGGGCGGCAGCGCGCAGGCCGCCGATCTCGCCAATGACAGCTATTACCAGAACACGGCCTCGCCGGCCGTCTACAACTGGACGGGCGCCTATGTCGGCGGCCATCTCGGCTATGGCTGGGGCGAAAGCGGCACGAACGACATCAGCGGTTGGACCGGTGGTGTCCAGGGCGGCTACAACATGCAGATGGGCGCCTTCGTGGTCGGCATCGAGGCGGATCTCGGCCTCGCCGGCATCTCCGACGACAATGGCGGTGTGCGGACCGAAATCGATGCCCTCGGCTCGGTGCGCGGACGCGCGGGCATCACTTTCGACCAGTTCCTGCTCTACGGCACCGGCGGCTTCTCGTTTGCCGGCATCACCGCCAAGAGTGGCGGCAACAGCGATGATGTGTGGACCGCGGGCTGGGTGATCGGCGTGGGTGCCGAAGCCATGCTGACCGCCAACTGGACCGCGCGGATCGAGGCCTTCTACTACGATCTCGGCCGCGACACGTTCAGCCTGGGCGTTCCGGTGTCGCTCGACAGCGATTCGACCGTCCTGCGCGCCGCGATCAACTATCGCTTCTGACAATATCCGATCATCCGATTTCGTCATATCTGCCGTGCATCAAAGCATGACAGACTTTTGATGCATTTTCGCCATCATTTCTGAACCAATCAATTGTGATTTCGCCCACCAGAAACTTGCCACATTCACGCCATGAGCGCCTGCCTTACTGTGGTGAGCACGCTACAGACTTTCGGATTGGTCTTGGATATTGATTACCCCAAGCCGGCAACTCATCCGGAAACCCGATGAGTGCTTGAGTAAACCGCGTTCTGCGTATCTGGAGAACATCATGAAGAAGCTTCTGCTCACCACGGTCGCGGCCCTTGGCCTCGCCACGCCGGCCCTCGCTGCCGACATCCCCGCCGCCGGCGAGCCGGTGGCTCCGGCCTATATCGCGCCGGCCGCCTTCAACTGGTCCGGCCCCTATGTCGGTCTGCATCTCGGCTACGGATTCACCGGCGAGTTCAACAACGCGCTCGACGGCGCCAGTGGCTTCGTCGGCGGTCTGCAGGCCGGCTACAATGTGCAGTTCGACCCGCTGGTCGTCGGTATCGAGGCGGAAATCTCCTACACGGATCTGTCCGACAAGAGCGGCGCCGTGAAGGCCGACCTGAACTGGAAGGGCACGCTCACGCCGCGCATCGGCTTCGCCATGGACCGCTTCATGCCCTACGTGAAGGCCGGTCTTGCCTATGGCAGCGTCGAAGCGTCGAACACGACCAGCGATGACGCCACGCTGTGGGGCTGGACGGTCGGCGTCGGCGCCGAATACGCCGTCACCAACCAGATCAGCATCAAGGCGGAATACGCCTACACCGATCTCGGCTCTGAGACGCTCCGCATTCCGGCGGCGACGAAGGTCGGCTACACCGGTTCGGAAGTGAAGATCGGTCTGAACTACCGCTTCTGATCGCATTGCGATCGACGGAAAAGGCCCGCCCCACAGGCGGGCCTTTTTCGTTTGGGCCTCAGAGCGGCGGGGGGCGGGTCTTGTCGAAGCCCGGAACCTTCGCCTCGAAAGCCGCCAGCCAGGCGACGAGGCGTGGATGGTCGGCGCGCCAGGCGCCGTGGAAACGGAAATCGAGATAGCCGAGCGCGCAGGCGACCGCGATGTCCGCGCCGTTGACCGGTTGCGTCAGATCACCGGCCGACGCCTCGAGCGCGTCGAGCGCGCGCGCAACCTTGCCGGCCTGATGGTCGACCCAATTGCTGGCGCGTTGCTCGGGCTGCCGGAACCGCTGCTCGTAGATCTGCAGGATGCCGGCATCCATCAGACCATCCGCCAACGCGTGACGGACGAGAACCGGGAACCGCTCGAGACCCGTCGGCGTCAGCCGCCCGCCGCCGACCAGCGCGTCGAGATAGTCGAGAATGACACGGCTGTCATAGAGCGTGGTGCCATCGGCAAGCACCAGCACCGGGATCTTGCCCAGTGGATTTTGCCGGCGCAGATCATCGGCGGGATCGAGCGTGTCGGCGAGTTGCACCGACAGCCGGTTGTAAAGACCCAGTTCATGGGCCGCGATCTTCACCTTCCGTCCGAAGGGTGAAGTCGGCGATGAACGCAGCACCATCATGATGCGGCGCCCATCATCAGTTCGTGGTTCAAGGACTTACCCCAGTACTAGATTGACCGCTTTCGGGCCCTTGCCCTTCTTGTCGGGCTCGACCTCGAACCTGATCCGCTGGCCTTCGTTGAGATTCGTCAAGCCCGACTGCTCGACCGCCGTCACATGCACGAAGATGTCGCGCCCGCCGTCATCCGGCTTGATGAAGCCATATCCCTTCTGCGCGTTGAAGAATTTGACGGTGCCGCCCTGCGCCATCGCCCGCTCCCATGATCGTTGACAGACCTCCGTCGATCATCGTCGTACCCACCCCGCCCGACCAGAACAAAGGCGCCCCGTCGAAAAAGGTCACGCCCGCTGGTTGCACAACGAGATCGACTACCGGAAAGTGTCATGCAAGTGACGCATTTGCGCAAGAGGCAGTCGCATTGGTGCGTTTCACGAGGCCTTCAGCTCTCCTCCGGGCTGATCCAGTCGGTGCGGCACCACCCGCTTCCCTCGACGGCCATGAGGTCGGCAAGACAGGGGCCGATCAGCGACCATTCGCTGTCGAGTTGCCAGGGCGGGTTCACGATGAGGAGGCCGCAGCCGTTGAGACGGTCGATCCGCTCGACCGGATAGAGCCCGATCTCCGTGCGCAGGATTTTCGGGATGTCCAGTCCGACGATCTTACGGATGAAGGCCTCGATCGGGCGCCGTGCCTTGATCGGGTACCAGATGACGAAGATACCGGTCGCCCAGCGCCGATGCGCCGTCTTGAGGCCGTCGACGATCGTCTGGAACTCGCGCGGATCCTCGAAGGGCGGGTCGATCAACACGACGCCGCGGCGCTCCGTCGGCGGTAACTGCGTCGACAGGGCCGACCAGCCGTCGGACGGCAACACCGTCACGCGCTGGTCCCGCCGCGTCAAAGCCTGCAGGCGCCGCGCCTCGTCCGGATGTTTTTCGCAGAAGACCAGTCGATCCTGCGGCCGGCTGAGCTTCATCGCCAGAAGCGGCGAACCGGGATAGATCGTCGGCCGGCTGTCGAACGTCGCCTGGACGAGGCCGAGATAGGGCGCGAGGAGATCGGCGACCGGCTGCGGCAGCCGCGCCTGCGCAAGACGCCCGATCCCGCCCTCCCATTCGAGCGTCCGCGCGGCAGCATCCGCGCCGATATCGTGCGCGCCGGCACCGGCATGCGTGTCGAGGACACGGAACGCTGCGTCCTTCTTCTTCAGATGAACGAGAACCCGCGCCAGAAGCGCGTGCTTGAACACGTCGGCGAAGTTTCCGGCGTGAAACCCGTGTCGATAGTTCATCGATCTCTCCGGCAGGCGCGGATCGGGTTAATCGCTAAACTTGGCGGTAATGGTTTAGTATGGTGTTTGATCCTGCCCGCTATCATCGGTTGCACTGAGGCTCGGGATTGTCCCGACCACCTGTGGGGATGATGGATCATGCTGCGATCGATCTTTCTTGCGTCGGCCGTCTATGCCTGGGGGCATCCGGGGTTGGCCGACTATCAGCCTGCCATGCTGGAAGTGCCGTTGTCCGAATTTCACACCGCCGTCAACGACTCCTTGCGCGAGGCGCAACTGATTTCGTCCGACGCGGTCGTCTCCGTCGGCGGCGGCCCGCTTCTCGACTATCTCTCGACCATGACCGGGCTCGTCACGCACGACCGCTGACGAGACGCCGGAACGGCCATGCAAAACCCCGGGCCATCGGCCCGGGGTTTGTCATATGTGACGTGCAGCGTGGAGCCGGCGGCGCCGAGCGACGATCGGTCAGCTGAATTCGGCGACGAACTCCCGCCGAATCGCGGCGTAACCGCCCCAGGTCAGCTTCCAGACGATCACCACCAGTCCGGTCAGGCCGATCACATTGAGGCTGAGGACCAGGAAAGCCATCGGGACATAGGCGTAATTGGCGAGCGCCAGAGCCATGATCACCGGCGACCAGACCGTCACCGACAGCGAGACGTTGAGAAAGGTCACGGCGAAGATCGCGGCCGGTCCCTCATGGCATGTCCAGTATGCGACCGGCGGCCAGACGACCGGCGCGCAGGCGGTGTTCTGGGTGATGAGGCTGCCATCGAAAATGAACCACGCGACGACGCCCCAGATGAGGGCGTAGGCCGTACCCGCGACATAAACGAAGCGGCGGATAAACTGGAACAATCGCGCGTCGGTCATCGGGCTCCGCTCCCCGTTCAAACCGACGATAGGTCGATCTGGTTCCAAATCCTTTGCAAAAGGAGCTAAAACTTTAACGATCGACCGATGCCGCTCAGATGCGGATCACGAAGGTCTTGCGCGTCTCGGCCTCCACGGACCAGACGCCCTTGAAGCCCGGCTCGAGGACGAGCGTGTCGCCGGCTTCCAGCACCACCGGCTCACCACCGTCCGGCGTCACGATGTTGCGACCGGCAAGGATCGTGCAGCTTTCCCACTCGTCATACTCGACGCGCCAGGCGCCGGGTGTCGCCTCCCAGACACCGCAGAACGTCTTCCCGTCGGCACTCTCATAGGTGACCCAGGTGCGCGTGCGCGGCTCGCCGGCGATCAGCCGCTCGGGCTTCGGCATGCCGAGTTCGGGCTCACCACCCGGTTGCTGGGCAAAGAAGACGTGTTTGGCCATGGCTCAGTTTGGCTCCGGAATGCTGATCGTGGGGGCCCTGCAGGTATCGCGCTCAACCTCGGCCGGACAGGGTCGGAAACGGCGCAGATCGCGCGTCAGGCACACCCGTACTTCCTGCAGGACGACGGTGCCGTCCTCGGCCCGACCGCAATCAACCGCGATCATGTCGGTCCGCAGACCCGGATTGACCGCGACGAAGGCCTGCTCCACCTCGATCGGGCGCATCGTACCGGCTTGGCCGATCGCGCTGTCGGGTCGGACGACAGCATTGAAGGCATCCGCTACGTCGCGGAAATAGGCAGAAGGCGAGAGCCCGGTGCAGGAACCATGCTTGCGCCATTGATGGCGTGCGAGGCCACGTGTCGGGATGATGCCATCGACGATGTCGAGATCCGAGGCGCGAACCGATCGGTTCGGATTGCCACAGAACGCCGGGTAGTCGCTTTCATATTGCGGCCAGAGGCCATGAGCGACGAAGCCGAGATTGGCACCAACGGCGCATTGGTCGCTGTCGCTCGCACGCGCATTGGAGGCACAGAAGCCGGGCGACCAGGACAGAGCCAGGATGTAGAGGTCGAACGCGCCGGGTTTAGCCCCCCGAACCTCACGCGGCCCCGCGAAGGCGGAAACCGTCAGCGTGAGGACGAGGAAGGCGCCGAGAAGGCCAGCCCTCAAGGCTGGGCCATCGAGCAGTCGGGCGCGAAGGCGTTGTGGCGATCAAGCCCGGTGATGCACCAGCGAACACCCCAGGTCGCCCCGATGATGCCCTGATCCTCGGCGATCTCATAATAGAGCGACCGCTTCTTGCCGTCCGACATCTCGACCCGCGCCGCGCAGAAGCGTCTCGGGATGAAGTCCTCACCCCAGGGCCGCAGCGCCACTTCACGCGTCTTGTAGATCTCGCCGATCTTCAGGTCCGATCCCCAGAACTCGGTCTCGCGATTGGTGAAGCGCGTCCGGATCTTGCCTTCGACGCCCGGATCGCCGCAATGCGGCACCTGCCCGTGATAGTTTGGACCGGACAGCCAGAAGTTCTTTTCCAGAAGACCGGCAGCGGATCCGGTGGCCGTCGAACCGAGAAGAAGGATCGTGGCAAGGGCGACAAGGCGATTCATCGTGGTTTCTCCTCGCAAACGACCTTGGCGTCGCGCCGGGTCACGGTCAAGAGCAGGATCTAACGCGCAAACGTGAAGATCCGCTGATCGACAATCCCGCCACACCCGGATCGATCGATCCGACTTTTTTTGCCGGGGACACAATTCGGACACCTTCCGCCTTCATACATGCGTCCGTGGAGTTGATCTCGCTGCCGACAAAGCGCGCGGACGACCCTCGGAACAACAGCCCGACCACGGATGTACTGGCGACGCGAGCGTTCCGAATCCACCTCTCCCAGGGAGACGCGAAGCCGCACGGTTGCTCCGGGCGGCTTTTTCGCATCCAGCATCAGGTGATGATCGGGCCGCGCCTCTTTGCTTAGGTTCGCCTGTCCCAGGCCACGAGCCACCCTGTAACGTCTCCCGCGACAACGACATCCACGATTGGGCGCAGACCGACCGCCGGACGTCAGCGCCCTTCCCGCGCCCACATCACCGACAGGGCGCCCAGCAAGAGCGCGAGGCCGAGAAGACCGCCAAAGAGCGGCAGCACGCCGATGCCGCGCACCACCGTGACGGACGGCTCCTTGACACCCATCCACCCGTCCCCCGCGAAGGGACCGTCGCCGGAGACGAGTGTCAGGCGCGGGACCGCGACGCCGTCACCCTGCGCAACCCGCACGACGGCGCCGCCCATGGCGGTCGACAGTGGCTCGATCCGTTCGCTGGTCGACACCACCTCCTGAAATTCACGCGGATTCGCGGGACCGACATTGGCAAGCGCGGTCCGCTCTCCGTCCGTGACACGCCACAATCCCAGAATGGGCGTCTTGAGGCCACCGCGCCACAGGCCGGGCACGGTCTCGGTGAGGGCGAGCGTCGACTGGGCGCCGGTCGGGTCGGTAACGGTCAGGGGCGGCACGCGGTCGCCCATGGTCTGACGCTCGACCACGAGTTCGCCGTCGCGCGAGAAAGCCCGCAGCGCCTCTTCCTCGAGATCCGGCTCCTTCATCAACCAATGCGACAGGCGCCGCAGCAGATCGACATGCGGACCGCCGCCCTGGAATCCGCGCGCCCAAAGCCAGGCGTGATCCGACAAGAGCAGGGCGACGCGCCCCCCGCCCTGCCGGTCGAGGAGCAGCAACGGCTTGTCGCCTGGGCCCTGCATGATGGCCGTGCCACCGCGCTGGTTGGCCTCGACGAGGCGGAACCATTCGCTCCAGTTCGGCGGCTCGGCGGTCGAACCCGGCAGGCCGCGTGTGACCGGATGGCGTTGGCCAGGTGCCGTCAGGGTCGCGCGATACGGCTCTTCAAGAATGCCGCCCGTCGGCTCCGCCGGCAGAATGTCGGCGAGCGGCGTGTACCAGACGCTCTCCTCGCTCGCGTAATCCGGACCGGAGGCGATCAGCACCGCCCCGCCCTTACGGACGAAGTTGGCGATGTTCTCGAAGTAGACGAAGGGAAGGATCCCCTGCTGGGCGTAGCGATCGAAAATGATCAGATCGAATTCGTCGATCTTCTCGTCGAACAGCTGACGGACCGGAAAGGCGATCAGCGACAATTCGTTGATCGGCGTGCCGTCCTGCTTCTGCGGCGGCCGCAGAATGGTGAAGTGGACGAGTTCGACATTGGCGTCCGCCTTCAGAAGGTTGCGCCAGGTGCGTTCGCCGGCATGCGGCTCGCCCGAAACGAGCAGCACACGCAGCTTGTCGCGAATGCCCTCGATCGGCAGCACGGCGCGGTTGTTGAGCGGGGTGAGTTCGTCGGCGAGGGGTTCGACCTCGAGCTCGATGATGTTGGCGCCGCCATGCGCGATCTCGACATCGACCGACGACACGGCATTGCCCGGCACCGGCTGGCGCGCGACTTCCTCACCGTCGCGCCGCACGATGACCGTCGCGGTCGCAGGCAGGCCCGGACCGCTGTCGACGATGCGGAAGCGGATCGTCTGCGTCTTGCCGACGATGCCGAATCGCGGCGCCTCGACGAGAGCGATCCGCCGGTCCTTTTCGTCCGCGCGCCCGGTGATCAGGGCATGAACCGGCGCGGCGAACCCGAGGGCGGCGGCGCGGGCGGGTACGTCATGCACGACGCCGTCGGTCACGAGGATCGCGCCGCCGACCCGGTCGGGCGGCACGTCGGCGAGCGTCGTCGACAGCGCGGCGAACAGCGCCGTCCCGTCATCCTGCGTCCCGGTCGCGCCGGCCTCGATGAAGCGCACCTCGGTGTCGCGCAGCGTGGCGAGCCGCTTTTCGAGTTCCGCGCGCACCGACTGCGTCTGTTCGGTGCGATCGGCCAGCGCCTGCGAGGCGGAGCGGTCGACCACCACGGCAACGACGTTCGGGAGCGTCTCGCGATCCTCCCGCGAGATCGACGGGTTCGCGAGCGCGAAGACGAAGAGGCCGAGCGCCAGCGCGCGAAGCCAGGCGCCGCGCAGATGCGCCAGGATGTTCATCAGCGCCAGCATCGCCGCGACGACGGCCAGCACCGCGATCACCGTCCAGGGCAGGAACGGCGCGAAGGTCAGGGACAGCGCGCTCGTCATTGGCCGAGCCTCTCGAGAAGCGCCGGCACATGCACCTGATCCGACTTGTAGTTGCCGGTGAGCGCATACATCACGATGTTGACGCCCGCCCGATAGGCCATCTCGCGCTGGCGGGGCCCGCCGGGCGTCAGCGGATAGAGCGGTTCGAGGTCCGGGCCCACGGCCCAGGCGGCGGCGAGATCGTTTGACGTGATGACGATCGGCGTCACGCCGTCGCCCGCGAGCGCCGGGCGGTCGACGTCCTCGGCGCTGTCGGTGACGGTCGCCTCGACCCACGTCGCCCCGCTCTCATATCGGCCCGGGAAGGTTTCCATCAGGAAGAACGTCTTCGTCAGCACATGATTGCTCGGCACGACCTCGAGCGCGGGAATGTCGAGCGACGAAAGGAGCTGCCGCAAGGTTTCGCCGGCGGGCGAAGAGCCGAAATCGGTACCCTGATCGAGCGCGTCGCGGGTGTCGAAGACGATCGTGCCGCCCGACTTCATGAACGCATCGACCTTGGCCATCACCGCCGGCGGCGGCGGAGCGGCTCCGGCCACAATCGGCCAGTAGATGATCGCGTGAAAGGCGAGTTCATCGGTCGCGAGATTGAGACCCACGGGCGGCCCCGGTTCGAGCGCCGTGCGCGCCGTGATGAACTCGGTCAGGCCGAACAGGCCGGCGCGGCTCGTCTCGTCGACCTCCGCATCGCCGGTGATCACATAAGCGAGATGGGTCTTCAGGGCCGAGGCGAAGGCCCGCGTGTCGTCGGCTGCCTGCGCCCGCCCGTCGCTTGGGGCGGCAATCACAGCCAAAGTCGCAAGCACCACGGCCGATGCCGTCGCGAACCGTCGCATCTTCCTGAAGCCGCCGCCGAAGGCGAAGACGACGAGCGCGTCGATGAAGAGGAGCAGAAGGCCGGCGAGCAGCAACCAGGGCCGCAGATCGAGCGCTTCCGTCACGACGAAGGGCGAGATCGAGGCAGCCATGGCACCATAGGCGAGCGGATGGAAAACGACCTTCTCGGGCAGCGTGTTGACGGCCACCCGCCCGTCGGCCGGACCGTAGAAGCCCGGCGGATGCCGCTCGGTGGCGGGGCCGGTCGCCGTCGTCGGCAGTGGTTCTGCCGCAGCCGGCGGCGACTGGAAGGCACCGAACCCGTCGAGCGTGCGGGTGGGCGACAGCAAGACGACCTCCTGCTGCCCCGCCCCCGCGCCGGCCACGACCGCCTTGCCGGCCATGGCGGTCACGCGGCGCAGCATGTCGACGAAAATGCCGGTGAGCGGCAGGTTCGACCAGGTGGCGTCGGCCGTGACGTGGAACAGGACCACGAGCCCGTCGCCGCGCTTCTCGGCCGTCACCAGTGGCGTTCCATCGGCAAGCGTCGCCCAGACACGATCCGGAAGATCGGCATCGGGTTCGGCGAGCACCTGACGGGTGACGCTGACATCGGTCGGCACAGGGAGGCCTGCGAAGGGGCTGAGCGGCGAGAACCCGCCGAGCGCCTGCGGCGTCTCCCAGCTGAGCGCGCCGCCGAGCGTACGATCGCCCCGCCGCAACACCACCGGCACGAGCGGATCGGTCGAGGCCGCGAGCCGCGGGCCGGCAAAGCGGATGAGGACACCGCCGCCTTCGACCCAACGCGTCAGCGGCTCCTGCGCGTCACCGAGCGTGCCGACGTCGGCGAGCACGATCAGCGGCAGTTTCTGTTCGATGAACCGGCCGATCGCCTCGGCCGGCGAAGCACCTTCCGCGGCACGAACGTCGGCGAAGGGCTGGAAGGCCTGCGACAGGAAATAGGTCGCGGACAGGAGCGGCTGGGCGCGGTCGGCAGTCTGTCCGCTGGCAATGCCGACGGTGCGCCGCGTCCAGCGGTCATCGAGGAGTTGCACCGCGCCGGCCGAGGGCTCGGAGAGGATTTCGAGCCGTGTCACCTCGTTGCGCAGGTCGATGGGAAGATCGAACCGCGCCGTCACCTCGCGAACGCCCGCATCAAGCGCGAACGCAGCGTCGCCAAGCGGCAGCCCCTTTTCGTCGAGCGCGCGGATCGTCCCCGTCATCGGCACGGTGCCGATGCTGCGCAGCACCCGCACGGAGAGAGCCGCCGGATCATTGCGCGCATCGGCGAGCGCAAGCGCGCCGCGGGCCTGATCCTCGACGACCGTCACTGTCCGCCCGCCGAGCGCGCCACGAAGGCCCTCGAGGAATGGATCGGTCTCGGACAGCGACAAGCCATCCGAATACCAGACGACCGAGGCATCAGCCGTCGCGGCCAGAAAGGCCCGCACGCCGTCGAGATGCTGGGCGCGGTCAGGCGTCCAGGGTCGCGGCTCCAGCGCCCGCAGGCGCTCGGCGGCAGCACTTGCCGGCCCAAGCGACAGATCGCCCGGCTTGTCGGCGAGAGCCACCAGCGCGACCGGGCGACCGGCGGACTCAGCCTCGCGGATCTGACTGGAGATCGTCGCGACACGGGCGTCCCAGTCGTGCGCGGCCGCCCAACCATTGTCGAGAAGCAGCAGCAGCGGCCCCTGCCCGCCACTGCGCGCCGGATCGGGATTGAACACCGGACCCGCGAGCATCAGGATCGCGAGAGCCGCGATCATCATCCGCAGAAGGGTCAGCCACCATGGCGTGCGCGCCGGGGTCTCCTCGGCCGGGATGAGGTCGAGGATCAGCTTCAACGGCGGGAAATCGATCCGCGTCGGGCGCGGCGGCACGAGGCGCAGCAGCACCCACAGGATCGGCAGCGCCGCAAGGCCGATGAGCATCAGCGGAGATGCAAAGGCGATGGGCAGCATCAGCGACGCCCTCCGCTCGCCTGAAGCAGCGGATGGATCCCCAAAAGCCCTTCGGAGGCCGGCCGATCGGTCCGGTGCAGGGTCAGGGTCCAGCCAAGGCGCCGCGTCGCCTCGCGCAAAGCCTCACGATGCGCGGCGAGCCGTGCCACATAGGCATCACGCAGCGCCTGGACGCGCCCGGCCGTCAGGGTCGCGCCGTCCTCGGGCTCGACCAGTTCGGCCCGCCCGGTGAAGGGAAACGTCTCCTCGATCGGGTCGGCGATCATCAGGAGATGGCCGCGCGCGCCCCGCGCCGCGAGTGCGTTGAGCCGTCCGATCACCCGATCGGCGGGCGACAGGAAGTCGCCGATCAGGACCGCCTCCGTCAGCGGGGCCAGCGGATCGCCATGGGGCAGATCGGCCGGCTTTTCGCGATCGGCGAGCAGCGTCGCTGCCAGTTTTTCGATGATGGCGCGGGTCGCGGTCGGGCGCGCAGCACCGATGAGCCCGACACGCTCACCGCCGCGCACCAGCAGATCGGCGAGCGCAAGGCCAAGGACAAGCCCTCGCTCGACCTTCGAGACTGGTGACAGCGTCGACTGGAACAGCATCGAGGCAGAGCGGTCGATCCAGAGCCAGACCGTGTGCACCGCCTCCCATTCGCGCTCGCGGACATAGAGATGATCATCGCGCGCCGAGCGCCGCCAATCGACCCTGGCCGCCGATTCGCCGAAGGTGAAGTGCCTGAACTGCCAGAAGTTTTCGCCGACACCCGCACGCCGTCGTCCATGCACGCCCATGGCGGCCGCGGTCGCGACGCGACGCGCCTCGATCGACAGGCGCGGAATGACCCGCGCAAGATCGAGCGCCGTCTGCTGAACCGACGGCGCCGGCCGCGCGGCCGCTGGATCGAGGCGGCGGGTCGATGCCGCCATCAGCCGATCGACTTCACGAGGCGGGCGATGATGTCCTGCACGGTGTCGCCATCCGCGCGCGCGGCGAATGTCAGCGCCATGCGGTGCTTCAGCACGGGCTCGGCCAGCGCAATCACGTCGTCGACGGAGGGCGCGAAGCGTCCGTCGAGAAGCGCGCGCGCCCGCACGGCCAGCATCAGCGCCTGGCTCGCGCGCGGACCCGGTCCCCAGGCGATCTTGCCGTCGAGCGATTTCGTCTCGCCCGGCCGGGCCGAGCGCACCAGCGACAGGATCGCCTCGACGACCGATTCGCCGACGGGCAGACGCCGCACGAGGCGCTGCGCCGTCGTCAGGTCATCGACCGTCATGGCGGGCTTGGCTTTCGCCTCTTCGGCGCCCGTGGTGAAGAGGAGGATCCGCCGCTCGGCATAACGATCGGGGTAGGTGACGTCGATCTGCATCAGAAAGCGGTCGAGCTGGGCTTCAGGCAGCGGATAGGTGCCCTCCTGCTCGAGTGGATTCTGCGTCGCGAGCACGTGGAACGGTTTGGGCAGGTCGAACTTCTGGCCGGCCGTCGTGACGTGGTATTCCTGCATCGCCTGCAGCAGCGCCGACTGGGTGCGCGGTGAGGCGCGGTTGATCTCGTCCGCCATCAGAAGCTGGGCGAAGATCGGGCCCTGAATGAAGCGAAACGCCCGGCGCCCGCCCGCGGCTTCCTCGAGAACCTCGGACCCGAGAATGTCGGAGGGCATCAGGTCGGGCGTGAACTGGATACGCCGCGCATCGAGACCGAGCACGGTGCCGAGCGTCTCGACGAGCTTCGTCTTGGCAAGCCCCGGAACACCGACAAGCAGGCCGTGGCCACCAGACAGCAGCGTGATCAGCGCCCGGTCGACGACGTCTTCCTGCCCAAAGATCACGGAATGAATGCCCGCGCGCGCCGCTTTCACGGCGGCGGCCGTCGATTCGGCGGACTTGATGATGACCTCGTCGAGGCTCGTCGCGCTGTCGCCCTGCATGCCGCACTCCCGTTTCGATCCGACCGTGGCACCGCATTCTGTCGCAACAGCGGCAAATCACGCGATCACGATATAGTGCGCAAATTCGGGCAGCGAGAGGGGATTGGCGGTCTTTCCCGACACGGTTACACCGGCCTGAAGGAGCGTGGCATGTCGAAACCGGATCTCAGCGATCTCACCCGCGCCGCGCGCTCGGCAGCGGGTCCGGAAACCGGCGGCACCGGAAATCGGCCCCTGCCCCCGGTTCATCAATGGAATCCGCCCTTTTGCGGCGATATCGACATGCGGATCGGGGCCGACGGTACCTGGTACTACATGAAGACGCCGATCGGACGCCCCGCCCTCGTCAGGCTCTTCTCTACGATCCTGCGCAAGGATGACGACCGCTATGTCCTGGTGACGCCGGTGGAGAAGGTCGGCATTACCGTTGACGACGCGCCGTTCCTCGCGGTCGAACTCGCCGTGCGCGACGACGGGTCGCAACGCGTCCTCGCCTTTCGGACCACTGTCGATGATTGGACCGAGGCCGGCCGCGAGCACCCGATGCGATTCGAAACCGGTGCCTCTGCAGGGCTGAAGCCCTATGTCCACGTGCGCGACGATCTGTGGGCGCTGGTTTCGCGTGCCCTTTTCTACGACCTCGTCGCGCTCGGCGAGGTGCGCGCGATCGACGGCGAGGACTGGTTCGGCGTCACTTCGGGCGGTGAATTCTTCGCCATGGCGAAGGCTGACACGATCGGCTGGGAAGGCTGAAGCAACGAAAGACCCGCGTGCCTTGCGGCGCGCGGGCCATCCGTCGCGGGTGATCGCCGTTTCAGCGACCGTCGCTCACTTCGAGATGATCGGATACTCCGGCTCGGCCATCGCCACCGGCGCCACGCCACCCAGCGTCCAGCGCAGGCCGAAACGCACGTCGTGCGAGATGATGTCCTTGAACTGCAGCGCGCCGAAGGTGCCGCCAAAGGCGTCCGTGATGATGCCGGACTCGGCGTCACCCATGTCGAGATAGCGATACCCGAGTTCGGCCGAGACCCCGGGAGCGACCTCGTAGCCGAGGCCGGCCATCAGCGCCCAGGCGAAGTTGGTCGTGGTCTTCGATCCGGCGTTGCCCGCGGTTGCGCCGCCGACACTGTTGAAGCCGCGATCGGTCAGATCGCCGATCATGATGTGGGCGAAACCGACACCAGCGCCGAGATAGGGCGTCAGCCCGCCCCAGGTGCCGAGATCGACATAACCGTTCAACATGCCGACGATCTCGGTCTTATCGGTATCGAAATAGTTGGCACCGGTCGACGGAACCGTATTGGTGTAAGTGTCACTGCCATCGAAGTCCGACTTGGCGCGATACTCGATCGTCGCGTCGGTCCGGAACCAGGCGCCGAACTGGTAACCGACACCGGCGCCGATGAAGTAGGACGGGCTGAAGTCAGCCGACGTCACCGTGAAGGTGCCGGCCGTCGCCCAGTAATCATTGTCGAGCTCGCCGAGATCCTGATGGGTGAAGCCGATATCGCCGCGCAGATACCATCCGCCATAGGCTGGTTCCTCGGCCGGGACGAAGACCGGCGGCGGATCCGGCATGTCGGCGGCGACGGCGGGAGACAGCGCCGCGACGGCGACGCTGGTGGCGAGTGCGGACAGCAACAGGTAACGCATGGCGAGGCCCTCTTTTCGGCAATGCCCGGCAGGCCGAGCAGACAGTGGTGCCAGAGTGCCCGAGGAACCTTAAGAAGCGCTTAACCCTAATCTTTAACCATAATTCCGGCCTGAAATGGGACGAAATGGTTATTTAATACCTCAATACTCGTCACGGCCATTTCACGACCGGGGGCATGGAGGACAGGATTGATTCGACGTTCCCGCCTGTCCGCAGACCGAAGATCGTTCCGCGGTCGTACAGCAGATTGTACTCGACATAACGGCCGCGCCGGATGAGCTGCTCCTCCCGATCCTGCGCCGTCCAGGGCGTCGCGAAATTCCCGCGGACGAGCTGCGGATAGATCGCGAGGAACGCACGGCCGACATCCTGTGTGAAGGCGAAGTCGGCGTCGAAGCCGCCCGAATTGAGCCAATCGTAGAAAATGCCGCCGACCCCGCGCGGTTCGTTGCGGTGCTTGAGATGGAAGTACTCGTCGCACCAGGCCTTGAACCGCGCATAGTCGGCGACGGCGTGCGGCCGGCACGCCCCCTCCATCGCGGCGTGGAAGGCCCGGGTGTCGGGATCGTCCTGCGTGCGCCGGCGATCCAGCACCGGCGTGAGATCCGCACCGCCCCCGAACCAGGCGCTCGTCGTCACCACGAACCGCGTGTTCATGTGCACTGCCGGCACGTTCGGGTTCTGCGGATGGGCGATGAGCGAAATCCCCGACGCCCAGAAGCGCGGATCTTCCGACGCTCCCGGGATTTCCTTTCGGAACTCCGGCGAGAACTCGCCGAACACGGTCGAGGTGTGGACCCCGACCTTCTCAAACACGCGCCCGTGCATCATCGACATGGTGCCGCCGCCGCCATCCGCGCCCGTGTGGTCGGTCCGCGTCCAGGGCTTTCGGACGAAACGGCCGGCGGCCTGGTCGGCGAAGGGCATCCCGGCCGGCAGATCGGTCTCGACCGCCTCGAAGGCGGCGCAGATCTGGTCGCGCAAGGTTTCGAACCAGGCGCGGGCACCAGCCTTGCGATTGGCGAGAAGGTCCGACGACATGCCATGCGGCACGAGAGACGGGCGGGCGGCAGACATCGGATACTCCATTCAGTCGTCAGGCAGCGCCGCAGTCTGCCGCAACGCCTCGCCAAGAACCATGCCCGCACAAACCGCTACATTGAGCGACCTGAGGCCCGGCAGCATCGGGACACGGACGCGCGCGTCGGCGGCCGCATGAACCACCTCCGGCACGCCAGCCGACTCGCGCCCAACCATCAGAATGTCGCCCGCATCAAACGCGAACCGCTCATAGCGTTCGCTTGCCTTGGTCGTCAGCAGGACGAGACGCCGCCCCGTTTCGACCCGCCAGTGCTGGAACGTCTCGAACGAGACATGGCGCGTTATCGTCACGCGATCGAGGTAGTCGAGCCCAGCACGCCGAAAGGCTCTGTCGGACACCGGAAAGGCCGCCGGCTCGATGATCGCAACCTCGACACCGAGGCAGGCGCACGTGCGCATCATCGTACCAAGATTCTGCGCGATGTCCGGCTGATAGACCGCCAGCGCGGGCCGCTCGAATTTCGCCATGATCGTCCCCAAATCCCGCCAAACCCGCGGGGTCGGCGCCTTGTGCAAAGGAAGAATGCGACATAGCGCCGTCGCGACCTCGGACCAACTGGACAACAGGGTCAGACAGTGGCAAGAGGCGCGCGACGTGCAGGCTGATTTTTGGCCGCCTGCGTGACAGAGAGGGCGTTTTTCATGGCCGCCGCCGAGCATCAAGCACAGAGCGTTGATCGCCGAGATTTCATCTACATCGCCACGGGTGCCTTCGGCGCGGTTGGCGCCGGCGCCTTTGCGTGGCCGTTCATCAGCCAGATGAATCCGGATCGATCGACCATTGCGGCCGGCGCTCCGGTGGAAGTCGACCTGGCGCCGATCACCGAAGGGTCGATGATCAAGATCTTCTGGCGCGGCAAGCCGATCTTCGTTCGCCACCGCACGGCGGACGAGATCAAGGCGGCCGAGGTCACGCCGATGAGCGACCTGAAGGATCCGCAAGCCGACGCCGACCGCGTCAAGGAAGGCCATACGCAGTGGCTGATCGTGTTCGGCAACTGCACCCATCTCGGCTGCGTGCCGCTCGGCAATGCGGGCGACTACAATGGCTGGTTCTGCCCGTGCCACGGTTCGCACTATGACACCTCGGGCCGCATTCGCGTCGGCCCGGCACCGTTGAACCTTCCGGTGCCGCCCTACAACTTCTCCGACGACTCCAAGGTCGTCATCGGCTGATTTCGGCTTCAAATTCGCGAAAGAGGCGTGTTCCCATGAGCGGACATTCGACCTGGACACCCAAGAGTGCGATCGGTCAGTGGTTCGAGAGCCGGCTTCCCATCGGCGGCCTGATCCACTCTTCCTTCATCGCCTATCCGGTGCCGCGGAACCTGAACTATCTGTGGACCTTCGGCGGCATCCTGATGGTGATGCTCGTTTCGCAGATCCTGACGGGCGTCGTGCTGGCGATGCACTACACGCCGCATGCCACCCTCGCCTTCTCCTCCGTCGAGCACATCATGCGCGACGTGAACTATGGCTGGCTGATCCGCTACCTGCACTCGAACGGCGCCTCGATGTTCTTCATCGCGGTCTACATCCACATGTTCCGCGGCATGTACTACGGGTCGTACAAGGCGCCGCGCGAAGTGCTGTGGCTGCTGGGCGTGATCATCTTCCTCCTCATGATGGCGACGGCCTTCATGGGCTACGTGCTGCCGTGGGGGCAGATGTCCTTCTGGGGCGCCACCGTCATCACCAACCTGTTCGGCGCGCTGCCGGTGGTTGGTGAAACGGTCGTCACCTGGCTGTGGGGCGGCTACTCGGTCGACAATCCGACCCTCAACCGCTTCTTCTCCCTCCACTTCCTGCTGCCCTTCATGATCTTCGGTGTGGTCATCCTCCACGTCTGGGCGCTGCACGTGACCGGCCAGAACAACCCGACCGGCGTAAACGTGAAGTCGTCGAAGGACACGGTGCCGTTCACGCCCTACGCGACGGTGAAGGATGCCTTCGCGCTGGTGTGCTTCTTCATCTTCTTCGCCTGGTTCGTGTTCTACATCCCGAACTATCTCGGCCATGCCGACAACTATATCGAAGCGAACCCGGGCGTTACCCCGGCGCATATCGTGCCGGAGTGGTACTTCCTTCCGTTCTACGCGATTCTCCGTGCCGTTCCGGACAAGCTTGGCGGCGTCCTGCTGATGTTCGGCTCGATCGTCATGCTGGCGCTTCTGCCGTGGCTCGACACGTCAAAGGTGCGCTCTGCGACCTATCGTCCGCTGTTCCGCCAGTTCTTCTGGATCTTCGCGGCGGTCTGCGTTGGCCTCGGTTATCTCGGCGCCATGCCGGCCGAAGGGTGGTATGTCATCGCATCCCAGATCCTGACGGCGATGTACTTCGCCCACTTCCTGATCGTGCTGCCGGTGCTTGGCCTGATCGAGAAGCCAAAGGCGATGCCGCCATCGATCGCGGATGCCGTGCTCGCCAAGTCGGGCAGCACACCGGCCCTTGCCGGAGCGGCGGCATCGCCGCAGACCAAAGGCTGAACGGAAAGCGAGAGAGACCACGATCATGACGAAACGCGCTCTCGGACTGGCCGGCTTTGCGCTCGGCGCCGTGCTCGCAGCTGCCTCGCCGGCCTTCGCGGCCGGAGGCCATGTCGAGAAGCCGCCGCGGATGGAATGGACCTTCGCCGGCCCCTTCGGCTTTTATGACGACGCGCAGCTGCAGCGCGGCTTCAAGGTGTTCCGCGAGGTTTGCGCGGCCTGCCATTCGATGAAGAAGCTCTCCTTCCGCAACCTCGCGGAACCGGGCGGTCCCGGTTTCACGGAAGAGCAGGTCAAGGCGCTCGCCGCCGAGTACACCGTCCAGGACGGTCCGAACGAGGCCGGCGAAATGTTCGAGCGGCCCGGTCGTCCGTCGGACCGCTTCCCCTCGCCGTTCCCGAACGAGCAGGCAGCCCGCGCAGCGATGGGTGGCGCCTATCCGCCGGACATGTCCGTACTCGCCAAGGCGCGGACCTACAAGGTGGGCTTCCCGGGCTTCATTTTCGACATCTTCACCCAGTATCAGGAGAACGGCGTCGACTACATCCACGCGCTGATCGCCGAAGGGTATGTTGATCCACCGGAAGGCTTCAAGCTGGCCGAGGGCACCAACTACAACAAGTTCATGCCGGGCAACCAGATCGCCATGGCGGCGCCGCTCGTCGACGATCAGGTCGAGTACACCGACGGCACGCCACAGACCGTCGATCAGTACTCGCGTGACGTCTCTGCCTTCCTGATGTGGGCGGCCGAGCCGCATCTCGAAGCGCGCAAGGAACTCGGCTTCAAGGTGATGATCTTCCTGATCGTCTTCGCGTCGCTGCTCTACTTCACGAAGAAGAAGGTGTGGAAGACGGCGGGCGCACACTGAGCGCCCTCGTCCAAAGCATGACAGATGAGGCGGTCGCGAGACCGCCTTTTTTGTTGCCGTTCTCCGGCCGAAAAAGCGTTCAGTCGGACGTCGGCAGGCGCCGCATGGTGAAGCGGATGCGCCCGTCGCTGAGCTCCTCCCAGAACTCGATCTCGGTCATGTAGGCCGCCCGCGGAAAGCGCTCGAACTGCTGCCGCGCCGCGGCGCGCGCTTCCTCGCGGGGCAGCACGAAGGTGTCCCGCCGAAAGCCGCCCATCATCTTCCCGCGTGATCGTCTGGCCGCGTGGCGCGTCGCCAGATCGCCGGGCTTGACCTGATCAGAACGCATGACCGTCCTCCCTCCCGGGATGCTAGGCGCTGACGCGGGAGGAGTCGAAGCCACGGCTGCCTGCACCGGGATGACGGAAGCTGGCGACGCGGGTCGACTTTCCGGACTGACGGGATAAGCGAGCGATTGCAGAGAGTTATTATTATACCATCGTTTATTCGCGCACCGGCACAGAACGCGTCGATCCTGACGATGCCCGACTTTCACTGTCGCCATGCGTACGGATCCGATTCGTGAGTCGCGAGAATCGGTTGCCGGAGCGTCTTGAAGTCGGCGGCGGAAACCGGACTGGCAACTCCACACACGGCGCAAGGGCGCGAGATCCGGTGCGCGCGCTACCGGCAATCCGCGAGTCGCGTGAATCCCTTCGCGGACGATGTTGAGAAACGCGCCGGTCAGACGAAAAGGCTCGATACGCTCTCTTCGCTATAGGTGCGGGCGATGGCCTCGCCGATCAGCGGAGCGATCGAGAGAACCCGGATGTTCTGGGCGACGCGCACGGCCTCGGTGGGCATGATCGAATCGGTGATGACGAGTTCGCGCAGCTTGGAGCTCGCGATGCGCGCCACAGCGCCACCCGACAAGACGCCATGCGTGATGTAGGCGAGCACATCCTTGGCGCCCTTCTCGAGCAGCGCCTCCGCGGCATTCACCAGCGTGCCGCCCGAGTCGATGATGTCGTCGATCAGGATGCAGGTGCGGCCGCTGACGTCACCGATGACGTTCATCACCTCGCTCTCGCCTGGCCGCTCGCGCCGTTTGTCGACGATGGCGAGCGGGGCGTCGATGCGCTTGGCGAGCGCCCGGGCGCGCACCACGCCGCCGACGTCGGGCGACACGACCATCAGGTCACCGAGCGCCATGCGCGACTTGATATCGCGCTCCATCACCGGCGCGGCGAAGAGGTTGTCGGTTGGAATGTCGAAGAAGCCCTGGATCTGCCCGGCATGGAGATCGAGCGTCAGCACGCGGTCGGCGCCGGCATGCGTGATGAGATTGGCGACGAGCTTCGCCGAGATCGGCGTGCGGCCGGAGGCCCGGCGATCCTGTCGCGCATAGCCGAAATACGGGATCACCGCCGTGATGCGCCGCGCCGACGACCGGCGCAAGGCATCGATGATGATCAGGAGCTCCATCAGATGGTCGTTGGTCGGAAACGACGTCGACTGCAGCACGAACACATCCGCGCCGCGGACGTTTTCCTGGATCTCGACGAAGATCTCCATGTCGGCGAAGCGCCGCACCGACGCCTTGGTGAGCGGAACCTGCAGATAGGTCGCGATCGCTTCGGCGAGCGCCCTGTTCGAGTTACCGGCGACGAGCTTGATTTCGCCCGAACCACGCCCGCGTTCGCCAGCAGCCATGCCCAACCCCTCGGTGCCCTGTCGCGACGGCTCTTATCAAGCGCCCGCATCCGTCACAATGGGGCATCGCGTCAATTCACATATCCGGCTGCGATGACATGGGGACGGGCCGGTGGATCGGTCAGCGAACCATCAGCGAGAGATCCGGGATGTTGAGCGGTTCGGCCGGGCCATCCGTCACGAGACAGGTGCGCGCGAGACACATGGCCGTCATCGTCCCGGAGTCCATCAGGATCATGTGGCAGAACATCACCATGCCTGGCACGAGAGCCCAGTCATTGTCCTCATAGAACATCGGCCAATCCATCCAGGAAGGCGTGAACTTCGCACCCAGCGAGTAGCCGCAGGCGGCCAGGCGATGATCGGCAAGCCCATGCCCGTCGAGGACGCGCGTATGGGCAGCGAAAACATCGCCCGCCGTGCGCCCGGGTCGCAGTTCGCTCTCGCAGGCTTCCAGCGCCGCGCGGGCCGCCGCATAGAGTTCGAGATGGCGCGGGCGCGGTTCACCGACGATCACGGTGCGCATCGCCGCCGCGTGGTAGTGGCGCCAGACGCCGGCAAACTCCAGCGTGATCTGGTCGTTCGGATCGAGCACGCGGCGCCCCGCCTTGTAGCGGCACAAAAGCGCGTCTTCGCCCGATCCGATGATGAACTCGTTCGCCGGATAGTCACCGCCGGCGGCAAAGATGGCGTTGTGCTGGGCGGCGAGCACGGCCGCCTCATCGACACCAGGCCCGATCGTCGCGAGGGCTGCGGCGTCCGCGGCATCCGACAGGCGGGCGGCCTCGCGCACGAAGTCGATCTCCGCTGCGGACTTCACCGCGCGCAGCCGCGTGACGATGTCGGAGGCGTCGACGAGTTCGAACGCGCCATCGAAAGCCGCCTCGAGCTTGCGGCCATTGGCATGCGTCAGGCCATGCGTGTCGAACTCCACGCCCAGACGCCGGCCGCTGACGCCAATGCTGCGGATCATCGCCAGCAACTGATCGGCGGGCGTCGCGCCCTTGCGGTCCGTCCACACCCGGATGTCGGTCAGCGTCGAGGTGTGCTGCGCCTGCCGCAGATCCGCCGACCGGGTGAGAAGCGCCATGCGTCCGTCGGCGCGCACGAACAGCGCCTGGAAGAAGCAGAAGCCGAAGGTGTCATAGCCGGTCAGCCAGTAATGGCTTTCCTGCGCGAACAGGATCATGCCGTCGAGACGACGTGCCGCCATCGCCGCCTGGAGACGCGTCAGGCGCGCCTCGAACTCCGTGCTCTTGAAATGCAGCATCGGTTTTTTCCCGTGATGGTCATCCAGTGTGGTCGCAAACCGACTGATCGCCAATCCGTCCTCAGCCGCTGAGGGCGATGGCATGAAGGAGGCGGCCATAATCGGGCTCCTGGCGGTGCGTCACCCGGCGATAGGAGAAGAACCGCTCCTCGTCGGCATAGGTGCACAGCGCCATGTCCTCGAACCGCCCGACGCCGGCCCTCAGCAGACGCATGCCGATATAGGCCGGCAGGTCGAACATCGCGTGGCCCGGCTTGCCGCTCGGCGCGAAAAAGCGATCATTGGCGGCATCGGCCTCGACGAACCGCGCGACGAACTCGGGGCCGACCTCATAGGCCGCGCGCGAGATCATCGGACCCAGCACGGCCGTGATCGCGGCTCGCCGGGCGCCGAGCGCCTCCATCGCGGTGAGCGTCGCCTCGAGCACGCCGGTGAAAGCCCCCTTCCAGCCGGCATGGGCGGCTCCGACGACGCCGGCGGCCGGATCCGCGAAGAGCACCGGCCCGCAATCCGCCGTCGAGACGGCGATCGCGAGGTTGCGCTCGCGCGTCACCATCGCATCGGCCTTGGGCGCGGTCTCGCGCGACCATGGTTCGACGACGGTGACGACGTCGGGCGAATGGATCTGGTAGCAGGTAACGAAGCGGTCGCGCGGCACCCCAAGCCAGTCCGCCATGCGCCCACGGTTTTCCCGCACCAGCGCGGGATCATCGGACGACCCCTGCCCGCCATTCAGCGACGCGTAGATGCCGGACGACACACCACCTTCGCGGGTGAAATAGCCGTGCACGATCGACGGATGGCTGAGGGCTGGATGGGTCAGCGGTGCCGGCGGGGCGGCGGTCGCCGGGTCTGGTACTGTGGCGGTGATCGGGGAGGTCATCGCGTGACCATTCCCGTGTTCGCCCGTCGCGTCAACCGGGTGCGACGGTCGGAGGCCTCAGACCGGACGCTTGCTGGCGGCCAGCACCTTGAAGAGGGTACCCATGCCGGTGCGACCGCGATCGGTCAGCCGTGCCACGGCGGCGTCGATCGCGGCACCCTGATCGGGCGTCGCCGTTCGGCGCAGGCTCGCGGCGCGCACCGACAACCCGAGGCTATCGAGAAAGTCGGCCTGCTCCCCGAGAAAATCGACGCCGAGGCCCGCTCCCTGCACGGCACGCGTGAGAGCGGCAAAGTCGACATGCACCGTCAGATCGGCATCGCCGACCGCCTCGAGAGGCGACAGGCTCCTGTGAGCCCGCAGCGCCTGCAGCGTGTCGCCGGTGCCGCCGCGCAGCGCACCGTAATCGATCGCAAGCAATGCCCCACCGAAGCGCGCGATGCGGCCGCCGAGCCGCGCGGCGAGCGCCGCGGCCGCCTCGCCACGCTCGATGATCGTACCCTCCGGCGCGCTTTCGCTCGGGCCATCCTCGGGTGCCGCCGCCGAGAGGCCGAAGCTCAGCCGACCATCGACGACGCCGACGAGCCGCTCGCGCCAGCGACCACCATCCCGCACGAACTGGCGTACCGGCAGCGCATCGAAGAATTCGTTGGCGATCACGATCATCGGACCGTCCGGCAGCGTGTCGATGCCGTCATGCCAGACCGGCGCCGCATCGGCGAGGAGCACACCCTGCCGCTCGCGCAGCACCGGGCTCGTTTCGACCAGATGGACGGACAGTGCCGCCCGGCAGGCCGGCGCCGCCTTCGTCAGGGCGCGCAGCGCATCGGCCATGAGCGTGCCGCGCCCCGGACCGAGTTCGACGAGGGCGAAGGCCGGCGGCGCACCCTGCATCTGCCAGGCATGGGCAGACCACAGCCCCAGCAACTCCCCGAACATCTGGGAGATCTCCGGCGCCGTGACGAAGTCGCCCGCGACGCCGAACGGATCGCGGGTGGCGTAGTAGTGCGCCAAGACCCGCGCCATGAACCGGTCGACCGGCATCGGCCCCTCGACCAGGATCTCCTCGATCAGGGCACGGGCGAACGCCGTCACGCAGCCCTGCCCCGGCGCGCGTTGAGGATCAGAGCGAGGCCCGCGAGCACGAGCGGCGCCGAGAGCACCATGCCCATGGTGACCGGGCCGACGAGGTAGCCGAGCTGGGCGTCCGGCTCGCGGTAGAACTCGACGGCGATGCGGGCAATGCCATAGCCAAGGCCGAAAAGGCCGGCGAGGAGCCCGGGCCGCTTCAGCGCACCGAGGCGGATGGCGATGGCGAGGACGAGGAACAGGAGGATGCCTTCGAGCGCCGCTTCATAGAGCTGGCTCGGATGGCGCGGCTCGGGCCCGGCATGGGGAAAGACCACCGCCCAGGGCAAGTCCGTCGGCCGCCCCCAGAGCTCGCCATTGATGAAGTTCGCGACGCGTCCAAAGAAGAGCCCGATCGGCGCCGCCGCCGCCGCCACATCGAAATAGGACAGCACCGGTACGCCATACCGTCGCGCGTAGAGCGCGATCGCGGTTGCCGCCCCGATCAACCCGCCATGAAACGCCATGCCGCCCTGCCAGATCGCGACGATCTCGAGCGGATGGGCGAGGAAATAGGCGGGATTGTAGAAGATCACATAGACGAGCCTGCCGCCGATGATCACGCCGAAGGCGATCCAGACGAGCAGATCGTCGATCAGCGCCGGATCGCCGGGCTGTTCACGCCAAAGGCTCGTGTTGGCGACGAGCCGGCGGGCGTAGATCCAGCCCGCCACGAGACCGGCGACATAGGCGAGCGCATACCAGCGGATCACGATCGGTCCGATCGCGATCGCGACAGGATCGATCAGGGGGAAGGCGAGCGCGGCATTCGACATGCGCCCTTGTCGCCGCCGACGGTGAAGCGGTCAAGACAAGGCGACGCGGGCATGTGCGCGCCTCTTTCGAGACAAGCCGGCCCTCCCCATGTTACAGCCACGCCAATCTGGAAGAGCCCCGATGACACAGACCTCGAACCGCCTCCTCGACGAGTTTGCCAAGCTGATGACCGATGCCGCCGGCATGGCGAGCGGCGTACGGCGCGAGGTCGACACGGTGATCCGGGCGCAGGCCGAACGGATCCTCCGCGATCTCGACTATGTGACCCGCGACGAATTCGAGGTGGTCAAGGAAATGGCGATCAAGGCGCGTGACGAGAATGAACGCCTTGCCGCGCGCCTCGCCGAGCTCGAAGCGCGTCTCGCCAAGAACTGACTGTCCGCGACGAACCGCTCATCCGCCGACGAGGCGTCGGAACAGCCCGGCGACGGGGCTCAGCGTGGCTGCAGGGCGATGATCTTTGCCTTGTAGCCGGCGTCCGCCAGCAGAGTGACGAGCTTGGCCGGATCCGTCTTGGTCCGTGTCTCGACCTGTCGAACGTCGAGATCGACGTCGATGATCGCCGCCGGATCAGCCGCTCGGATCGCCTTGGTGACGTTCTTCTGGCACCCGGAGCAGGTCATGTTCTCGACGTTGAGGACAACCTTCATCGGCATCAGCTTATCTCCTGAACCGCCTCCGCCTCGATCTCGACGAGGAAATCCGGATGGGCGAGGCCCGCGACCTGAAGATAGGTCGACGCTGGTTTATGACCCCGCAACGCCGCGTCGCGCAAGCCGCGCCACGGTCCGATCACATCGGATCTTGTGACGAATACGGTGATCTTGACGACATCCGTCATCGTCATCTCGGCGCCGCGCAGAACCGCCTCGAGATTGGCGAAGGCCTGCCGGACCTGCGCCTCGAATCCTTCGAGGATCCGCCCCTCGAAATCGACGCCGACCTGGCCCGAAATGATCAGCCGACGCGCCGGCCCCTCATAGACGACGCCCTGGCTATAGGCGGAAGCAGGCTTGGGCGCGTCCGGTGGATCAAAGGCATGGATCATGCTGCTCTCCCTGCAATATTTCTGGGCATGACCGCAACCTGCCGGCGGGCTCGCTGGCGGCTCCGACCCGCATGCGGCATAACCGATCTCTCAACTGTTCGGAACGCTGTCGAATCGATGCCTCTTCTGTCCCGTTCGTTCATCGCGATATGCGTGGCAGTTCTGACGGCGTGCGTGTCGGCTGTGCTCCACGCGCGATTCGGCATGTCGCTGTTCGAAGCGTTGCTGGTCGGCGGCATCGTGTGCGTCGTGGTTCTTCTCGTGGTTGAGACGATCGACACAAATCGCAGCCTGCGCCGCGTTGACGACCGCTTGGCAGAGACCCGGGCCGCCCTGCAACCGATTGTCGAAGAGCTGACGCAGATGCGCCAGCAAATGATCACGCTCTCGGACAGCCGTCAAAGCGCCGCCCAGGAAGCGCGGGAGGCGACGGCCGAGGACATCGCGGCGCTGGGTTCGATGGTGAAGGAACTCGCCGACACCATTGCCGTCCTCGAGGTTCGCGTCGCCCGTCAGGACAATGATCGCCCGCCACCGACGGTTCCTGTCGAAGCAGGCCACGTCAGACCGCGCCCGCCAGATCCGGTGAAGCCGGCACGGCCCGTCCCGCCCGAGCAACCGCCGGCTGTGGCACCCGCGGCTCGGACCGCGCCTGACCCGCCGCCACAGCGTGCCAAGCCCGCACCCTCCGATGCCGCCGTCAGCGAGATCGTCGAGGCGATCGGCGCCGATCAGGTCGAAACCTTCCTGCAGCCGATCGTCACGCTGCCCCAGCGCAAGGTGCGCAGCTACGAGGTGCTGGCGCGGTTGCGGGTCGCCGACGGGTCCATCCTCGCGGCCGACGAGTTCCTGCCGACGGCTGAACAACTCGGCATCGCCCCCGTCATCGATATGCGCCAGTTCATGCGGGCCGTGCAGATCGTTCGCCGCCTGTCGGCGAAGAGCCGCGACATCACGGTCTCGCTCAATATTTCGCCGCGCAGCCTTACGGCGGCTTCCTTCGTCAATGCGGCGATCGACTCTGCGCGGCAATCGCCGGGGCTTTCGGTCCAGATCGCCTTCGAGCTTGATCAGGCCGCCGTTCGAACCCTCGGCCCGGCGGAGCTTGCCGGCATCCGCTCGCTCTCGGATGCCGAGTATCGCTTCTGCATGGATCAGGTGGCTGATTTGCGGATCGACGGCACCACGTTGTTCGATCGCGGATTCCGGATGGTGAAGGTGCCGGCGTCGCTGCTGCTCGATCCGCTGTCGCAACAGGGCATCGAGATCCACGCCGCCGACCTGTCGGGGCTGTTGCGGCGACAGGGCGTCGAGCTCATCGCCGATCGCATCGAGAGCGAGGACACGGTCCGCGACCTCCTCGATTACGACATCGGCCTCGCGCAGGGTCATCTCTTCGCCCCGCCCCGCCCTGTGCGCGCGGATGTGCTCAGCGACGAACCTGCGGAGCCCGCACCGGCCGCGACCGCCAGCCGACCGCCGCCGGGCCGGATCGTCCCGCCCGAACTGCGCCGTCCGCCTTTCGTCCAGTCGCTGCGTGACGGTCCGCCCCTGCGTGAGCCGAAGGATCCGACCACGCCCGAGACCGGCGGGTCGAAAGCCGCATGGCGCACGCTTGCCCGCCGCGTCACCCGCAGCAGCGAGCCCTGATCACCGGCCCTGCCGAAGATCGGCGAAGAAATCGCGCAGCAGCGTTGCCGCCTCACTCTCGGCGATCCCCGAATAGACCTCCGGCGCATGATGGCAGATCGCCGAGCCGTAGAGGCGCGGTCCGTTCTCGACCGCACCGCCCTTCGGATCGGACGCCGCGAAATAGAGCCGCCGGATGCGGGCGAAGGAGATTGCGGCCGCGCACATCGGGCACGGTTCGAGCGTCACATAGAGATCGCAGCCGACGAGCCTCTCGCTGCCGATGGCGGCACAGGCCTCGCGGATCGCGAGAATCTCGGCATGGGCGGTGGGGTCCTTGTGCTCGAGCGTGCGGTTTCCGGCCCGTGCCAGTACCACGCCGTCCTTGACGACGACGGCCCCGACGGGTACCTCCCCACGCATACGGGCCGCGCGCGCCTCTTCGAGCGCGAGATCCATTGTTCGACGCGTCATTTCCTTGCCGCGCGCCCCTCTGCTATAGGCACCCCATGTCTGACGATAAACAATCCGGCGGCGATGGCCGCAAGCCCCCGCGCGGGCCGAAACGCGCTTCCTCCTCCGAACAGGCGACCAGCGGAGACCGCCCGACGCGCGCTGCCTCGGGCGACGACGCGCCCCGCCGCCGCGGACGCGTCGGCGGAGCGGACGCCGGTTCGGAGCGCGAGGCGCCCGAGCCGCGCTTCGAGGAGCGCCGGGAACGACGGACGGGCGCGCCTGCCAGCCGCGCGCCGCGCGCCGATCGGGGCGACCGCCCCTTCAAGGCCCGCGAGGACCGCGGTGACCGTCCCTTCAAGCCGCGCGAGGATCGCGGCGATCGTCCGTTCCGTCCGCGCGAGGAACGCGGTGACCGCCCCTTCAAGGCACGAGAAGAGCGCGGCGATCGCCCCTTCAAGCCCCGCGAGGATCGCGGCGATCGTCCGTTCCGTCCGCGCGAGGAACGCGGTGACCGCCCCTTCCAGGCGCGGGAGGATCGCGGCGACCGTCCGTTCCGTCCGCGCGAGGAACGGGGTGACCGCCCCTTCAAACCGCGCGAGGATCGCGGGGATCGCCCGTTCAAGCCCCGCGAGGATCGCGGTGACCGTCCGTTCCGTCCCCGCGAGGAACGGGGTGACCGCCCCTTCAAGGCGCGTGAGGATCGCGGTGACCGCCCCTTCAAGCCCCGCGAGGAACGTGGCGACCGCCCCTTCAAGCCGCGTGAGGATCGTGGCGAGCGCAGCTTCCGCCCGCGGCAGGATCGCGCGGATCGTCCGCGCCCCGAGCGCACCGAGCGGCCCGCGCGTGAGGCCGTCCCGGCGGTCGCCGAGGTCACAGAGACCGTCAGCGCCTTCGAGGGCGAGCGCGTCGCCAAGGTGATCGCGCGGTCCGGCCTCGGATCGCGGCGTGACGCGGAGGCCTGGATCGAGGCAGGCCGCGTCGCCGTCAATGGCGAGGTTCTCGAGAGCGCCGCACGCAATGTCACCGCCTCCGACAAGGTGACTGTCGACGGCGTTGCGCTGCCGCGCCGCGAACGCACCAGGCTCTGGCTGTTCCACAAACCGCGCGGCCTCGTGACCTCGGAGAAGGATCCCGAGGGTCGCCCGACCGTGTTCGACAATCTGCCGCCGGGCCTGCCGCGCGTCGTTTCGGTCGGCCGGCTCGACATCAACACCGAAGGACTTTTGCTGCTGACCAATGATGGTGGCCTTGCCCGGGTGCTCGAACTGCCCAAGACCGGCTGGCTTCGCCGCTACCGTGTCCGCGCCCATGGCGAGACCGATCAGGCCGTGCTCGACGGGCTCGCCAATGGCGTGACGGTCGACGGCATCGATTATGGGCCGATCGAAGCGCGGATGGACCGCGAGCAGGGCGAGAATGTCTGGCTGTCGATCGGGCTTCGCGAGGGCAAGAACCGCGAGGTGAAGAACGTCCTCGGGTCGATCGGCCTCGAGGTCAACCGGCTCATCCGCATCTCCTACGGTCCCTTCCAGCTCGGTGACATCGCCGAGGGAGCGGTCGAGGAGGTCAAGACGCGTGTGCTGCAGGACCAGCTCGGCGTGGATCTCGCCGACGAAGCGAATTGCGACTTCGAGAGCCCGGCCTTCGATCGGCCGGTCGAGCCGCCCAAGCCCGCCGACAAGCGGCGCGGCTTACGGATCAAGTCCGAGGACGGCGAAACCGACCGCCTGATGCGCGGAGGCCTCGTCGAGGACCGTCGCGGACGGCGCGTTCTGGTGCAGCGCGTGAGCACGATCGAGGAAGAGCGTCGGCCGCCGGCGCGCAAGCCCTGGACCGATGATGCGCGCCCCGATCGCGGTGAGCGGCCGTTCCGTCCGCGCACGGGCGACCGCGGTGACGATCGTGGCGATCGTCCCTTCCGGCCGCGCTTTGCCGATCGCGGCGCCGGCGAAGGCGGTGACAGACCGTTCAAGCCGCGCTTTTCCGACCGCAGCGAGGGCCGTCCGGATCGCCCCTTCAAGCCGCGTGAGGAAGGCGGCTTCCGCGACCGTCCCGCCCGTCCGCGCTTTGGCGCGCGCAGCGAGGAAGGCGGCGGCGACCGCCCCTTCAAGCCGCGCTTCGCCGATCGCAGCGAGGGCCGTGGCGAGCGTCCTTTCAAGCCGCGCTTCGAGGCGCGCGGCGAAGAGGGTGACCGGCCCTTCCGAAAGCGCTTCGCCGATCGGGGGGAGGGTCGCGAGGATCGACCCTTCCGGCCACGCGAGGATCGCGGTGACCGTCCTTTCAAGCCGCGGTTCGGCGATCGACCCGAGCGCGACGGCGAGCGGCCGTTCAAGCCCCGCTTCTCCGATCGTGGCGAGGGTGGCGGTGGTCGGTCCTTCCGCCCGCGCGACGAGGGTGGGCGCGAGGGTGGCGGTGATCGCCCGTTTAAGCCCCGCTTCTCCGATCGCGGCGACGGTCGACCCGAGCGCAGCTTCCGGCCACGCGGCGAAGGTGGCGGCGACGAGCGCGGCGGCAGGCCGTTCAAGCCGCGCTTCGGCGGCGGCAAGCCCGGTGGCTTCGGTGGCGGCAGGCCCGGCGGCTTCGGCGGTCCGCGTGGCGGTGGCCGGAAGGGTCCGCCTGGCGGCGGCCGTGGTCCGGGACGCAATCGCGACTAGCCCATGCGGATCGTCGGCGGGCAGTTTCGCGGCAAGCAGCTCGCAAATCCGAAGTCGGACGCGATCCGTCCGACCTCGGACCGGCTGCGCGAGACGCTGTTCAACATCCTCGCTCATGCCTATGACGATCCGGTCCGCGACGCCCGCGTCGCCGACCTTTTTGCCGGCACGGGCGCGCTCGGCCTCGAGGCGCTCAGCCGAGGCGCCCGTTTCGCCCTGTTTGTCGACGAAGGCGCCGAGGCGCGCGGTCTCATCCGCACCAACATTGACGGAATGGGGCTCGGCGGGCGTACGCGCCTGTTCCGACGTGACGCGACGAAGCTCGGCGCGATCGGCCCGACGGAGCCCTTCACGCTGGTCTTCCTCGATCCACCCTATCGAAAGTCGCTGGCGGAAGGCGCACTCGCGAGCCTCAAGTCCGGCGGCTGGCTCGCGCCGGGTGCCCTGCTCGTCGTCGAGGAAGCCAAACCGGTCGAGGTGCCTTCGGGGTACGAGACGCTGGAGATCCGCGACTATGGCGAGACCTCCCTCACCTTCCTGCGATCGCTCGATCCGTGATGCGGCGGTTCGACCGCTTGCCGCGTCGAGCCGGGCCCCGCACAGTCCAACCTCTTTCGTTCCGTGAACGAACCCCCATATTCAAACTCATTCCGCCGTGAACCGTTGAGGACAAGCCCCCGATGCCGAGCCTGACGCCCGCCTCCCCGGCCGCCCCGACCAGCGCCGTCGCCCCCCACGCCCGGCATGCGCGGCTGGCCAACGGTCTCGAAGTCGTCGTGATCCCCGATCATCGCGCGCCGGTCGTCACCCATATGATCTGGTACCGCGTCGGCGCGGCGGATGAGCCGAAGGGCAAGTCCGGGATCGCCCATTTTCTCGAGCACCTGATGTTCAAGGGCACCGCCCGCAATCCCGGCGGCTTCTCGAAGCAGGTTTCCGACCTCGGCGGCCAGGAGAACGCCTTCACCGGCCACGACTACACCGCCTATTTCCAGCGCGTCGCCAAGGAGCATCTCGCCACCATGATGGCCTTCGAGGCCGACCGGATGACCGGCCTCGTGCTCTCCGACGAGGTCGTCGATCCCGAGCGCAACGTGGTGCTCGAGGAACGCAAGATGCGCGTCGACAATGATCCGGGCTCGCAGCTCGGCGAGGAAGTGGCCAGCGCGCTCTTCGTCCACCATCCCTATGGCACGCCGATCATCGGCTGGGAGGACGAGATCGAGAGCCTGCATCGCACCGATGCGCTGGCCTTCTACTCGCGGTTCTACACCCCCAACAACGCGATCCTCGTCGTCGCCGGCGATGTCGAGGCCGATGCAGTGCTGAAACTCGCCGAAGAAACCTATGGCAAGGTGCCCGCGCGCGCCGAGATTGATCAGCGTCGCCGCCCGCAGGAGCCACCGCAGCGCGCCGACCGGCGCATCGAACTCGCCGACAAGCGGGTCGAACAGCCGAGCATCCAGCGCCATTGGCGCGTGCCGAGTTACGGCAAGGGCGAGCCGGGCGAAGGCGACGCGCTCGAAGTGCTGTCGCACATTCTCGGCGGCGGGCAGACGAGCCGGCTCTATCGCACCCTCGTCGTCGACCGGAAGCTCGCGACCGGCGCCGGCTGCTGGTATGGCGGCACGGCGGTCGATGACGCGCGGTTCGTGATCTATGCGAGCCCGCGCCCGGGCGTCGCCTTCAGCGACATCGAAACGGCGATCGACGAGATTCTGGAAACCGTCGCCCGCGACGGGATCGATGCCGCCGACATCGCCCGCGCCAAGACGCGCCTCATTGCCGACGCGGTCTTCGCGCAGGACAGCCAGGCTTCGCTCGCCCGCCATTTCGGGTCGGCGCTCGCCGTCGGTCTCACCGTCGACGACGTGCAATCGTGGCCTGCCCAGATCGACGCCGTGACGGGCGAGGCGGTGCAGGCCGCCTGCCGTCGGCGCCTCGTCGAGGCGCATGCCGTGACTGGTATTCTCAAGGGCGCGGCCTGACGTCGGGCCCCCGTTTTCTCAAGGCATGGTGGACACTGATGATCCAGAAGATTGTTTCCCCCGCCGGGATCGAAGCCTGGCTCGTCGAGGACTATGCCGTGCCGGTGGTGGCGATCGATGCGGCCTTTCGCGGCGGCGCCGCGCAGGATCCTGCCGGCAAAGCCGGGTCCGCCCATCTGATGGCGGCCCTGCTCGACGAGGGCGCCGGTGACCTCGACGACGAGGCGTTCCAGCTTCAGCTCGAGGAACACGCTCTCGAACTCTCCTTCAGCACCGGCCGCGACCAGATCACAGCCTCACTGCGAATGCTGGCCGGCAAGCGCAGCGAGGGCGCGCGCCTGATGGCGCTCGCGCTGCAGGCGCCGCGCTTCGATCAGGAGGCCGTCGAGCGGGTGCGCGAAAGCTATCTGTCGGGCTTGCGGCGCGAGATCAACGAGCCCTCCGCCATGGCCTCACGGGCGCTTTTTCGCGCGCTCTTTCCTGGCCATCCCTATGCGGAGAACCCGCGCGGCACCATCGAGACCATGTCGGCGCTGGGCCGTGACGACGTGGTCGGGCGCCACCGCGTCCTGATCGCCCGCGACGTGCTGCGCGTGTCGATCGTCGGCGCGATCAACCGGGACGAGGCGGCCGCGCTCATCGACACGGTTTTTGCTCCCCTGCCCGCCAAGGCCGCGCTCGCAAGCGTCCCGACCGTACAGCCGAGCGCGATCGGCCAGCGCAAGCTGATCGACCTCGACGTGCCCCAGAGCGTCGTCCAGATCGCGACGCCGGGCCTGATGCGCCATGACCCCGACTTCATGGCCGCGATGGTGGTCAACCACATTCTCGGCGGCGGCGCCTTCTCCTCCCGCCTGTACCAGGAAGTCCGAGAGAAGCGCGGCCTTGCCTATTCGGTGTCGACCCAGATCCTTCCGCTGGAACATGCCGCCATGGTCGTCGGCGGTGTCGCGACGCGTAATGATCGCGCCGCCGAAAGCGTGCGGCTGATCGAGGAGGAGCTGCGCCGCATGGCGGCCGAGGGACCGAACGAGGACGAGTTGTCGTCGGCCAAGAAGTATCTGACGGGCTCCTACGCCCTGCGATTCGACACCTCCGGCAAGATCGCGAGCCAGCTCACCCAGATCCAGGTCGACGGCTTCGGCATCGACTATATCGACCGCCGCAACAGCCTGATCGAGGCGGTTTCGCTCGAGGATGCGCGGCGCGCGGCGCGGCGCATGTTCGGCGACGGACAGGCCCTCGTCGTCGCCGTCGGCCGTCCGGAAGGTCTCGGCGCGGACGTCGCGGCGGCGGCGTGAGGCAGTCATCAGGGTTTTCCCGGGGGTCGCATCCATGGCGGTCCATCGGGACCGACCCTTGTGGACGGCAGCAATGAATCATTGCCGCTTCGAGCCGAATCCCGGAACTCTGCCGTCATAGGACGTGATGAGCGCCGCTTGCGGGCGGTGCCGGAGAACAGTGAATGACCTCGATCGACGTCGGGCCGGAACGGGCCGGGCATCCCGTCGACCTCGTCGAACAGGTGGCGAGTGTCCGGGAATGGACCTTCGACCGCTCGGGGGAGGACGAGATCTCGATCGCTGTCGCCGGCCGCGGCTCGAACTACGCCATTTCCTTCACATGGATGGACGACATCGAGGCGCTGCATCTGAGCTGTGCGTTCGACGCGAAAATCCCCGCACGGCGTCGATCGGACCTCATCCAGCTACTCGCCATGGTCAATGAGCAGCTCTGGATCGGCCATTTCGACGTCTGGTCGGCGGAGGGCGTCATCATGTACCGGCACTCGCTGTTTCTCGCCGGAGGCGCGGAGGTAAACCCGCGCCAGTGCGAGGCGCTGATCGAGATCGCGCTCGAGACCTGTGAGCGGTATTTCCAGGCGTTTCAGTTCGTCATCTGGGCGGGTCGGACCCCGAAGGAAGCGCTCGAGGCCGTCTTGTTCGAGACCCAGGGGGAAGCGTGATGATCGACATCGGCGGCAAGCTCCTGCTGCTCGGGGCCGGCAACATGGGCGGCGCCATGCTGGAGGGCTGGCTGAAGCTCGGTCTCGACCCGGCGCAGGTCGCGGCGCTCGATCCGCGCCCGCCGGAGCGGATCGCCGGGCTGATCAGCGCGAGCGGCGTCGCGCTCAATCCGGACCTCTCGACCTTCGGCACGCCCGCCGTCGTGCTGCTCGCGGTAAAGCCGCAGATGATGGAGGCGGCAATGCCGAGCATTGCTCCGATCGTCTCGCCGACGACGCTGATCGTGTCGATCATGGCGGGCAAGACCGTCGCCGGCATCGGCCGTGACCTGCCCGCCGGTATTCCGATCGTGCGCTCGATGCCGAACCTGCCCGCGGCCGTCGGGCGCGGCGTCACCGGCGCCTTCGCGAATAAAAGCGTGACACCGGCGCAGAAAGCCGTCGCGCAGGCGCTGCTGAGCGGCATCGGCTCCGTCGAATGGGTCGATGACGAGGCGCTGATCGATGCGGTCACCGGCGTGTCGGGCTCGGGGCCCGGCTATGTGTTCTACTTCGTCGAGGCGCTCGCCAAGGCCGGCGTCGCGGCGGGCCTGCCCGAGGATCTCGCGATGCGGCTCGCGCGCGGCACGGTGGCGGGTTGCGGTGAGATGCTGCATCGCTCGAGCGAGAGCGCGGAGAGCCTGCGCAAGAGCGTGATGAGCCCCAACGGCACCACGGTCGCCGGCCTCAACGTGCTGATGGGGCCATCGGGGATCGAGCCCTTCGTCGTCGGGGCCGTGGCGGCAGCGACCAAACGCGCGGGCGAACTGGCAAACTGACGGCCGTTCTCTCCCAGCACCGGTCTTTTCATGTCCGTCGGCTGTTCGGTCGCATTGCACACCGGCGCACCGTCCCTATCTTCCAAGACGAAACAGGAGGCGGACATGGCCAAGAAGCCGGAAGCCAAGTCGGGCGACAGCGCCCCGCGTGACGAACGCCGTGCGATCATCGACGCGCTCATGATGCTCGCCAACGAGCGCGACTGGGACGACATCGGGCTTGCCGCGATCGCGACCCATGCGGGTCTGTCGCTGTCCCAGCTGCGCGCGCATTTCCCTTCGAAGGGTGCGATCCTTGCGGCCTATGCCCGGATGATCGACCAGGCGGTCCTCGACGGCATCGACGCCGGCAGGGCCGACGAGCCGCCGCGCGAGCGCCTGTTCGATACGCTGATGCGCCGGCTCGACGCGATGGCGCCGCACAAGGGTGCCATCCGCTCGATCATGAAGGGCATGATGCGCGACCCGCTCTCCCTCGCGGCGCTCAATCAGGTGGCGGTGAACTCGATGCGGTGGATGCTGGTCGCATCCGACATTGATGCGGAGGGTCCGCTTGGCGCGGTTCGGGCGCAGGGACTGGTGATCGCCTGGTCGCGGATCCTCAAGGTCTGGCTCGACGACGAGGATGCGGGGCTCGCGCGCACCATGACCGCGATCGACAAGGAACTGCGCGCCGGCGAAGGCTGGCTGCGCCGCGCCGACGACATCTGGCGGATGACGCGCCCCTTCCGCCACCTCGCGGAGCGCGCCTGCACCCGCCGCTCGCGCATGGGCGAGCGCTTGAAGCGCCGTTTCGAGGATTTCGCCGACATGACGGGCCGTCGCCGATCCGCCGACCGCGACGCGGAAGCGTCATGAGCCCTGCGGACGCCCCGGCCGCCGCGCCGATCACCTTCGACGACTTCATGAAGGTCGACATCCGGATCGGCACGATCATCGAGGCCGAGCCCTTTCCCGAGGCGCGCAAGCCGGCGATCAAGCTGCGGATCGATTTCGGTCCGGCGATCGGCGTGAAGAAGTCGTCGGCGCAGATCACGACCCACTACGCGATCGACACGCTGGTCGGCCGGCAGGTCGCCGCCGTGGTCAATTTCCCGCCGCGCCAGATCGGCAAGTTCATGTCGGAAGTGCTGACGCTTGGCTTTCCCGACGACGCGGGCGCCGTCGTGCTCGCGCGGCCGGACAAGCCGGTGCAGAACGGCGCGCGCCTGTTCTGATCAGGGGCGCGTCGCCATCCACACGCCGAAGGCCGCCACCGCCATGCCGATGAGCTGGATCGGGGCGAGCGCCTCGCCGAACCCGACATAGGCCATGAGGGCTGCGGTCGGCGGCACGAGGAAGAGAAGAGCCGAAGCCGCCGCCATGGCGCCCCGGTTCATCAGCCAGAAATAGATCGTCATGCCGCCCGCACCGAGCGCGAAGACCGCCCAGAGATAGCCCGCGATCAGCGGGAGCGACCAGATCACGGTCCCGGTCTCGAAGACGAGCGCCGCCGAGCCGGCGGCGAGACCCGCACCGAGAAACTGCACCGCGCTGCCGGTAACGAGGTCGATCGTCCGCACGAACCGCCGCAGCCAGACCGTCCCCGCCGCGATCGCGAGGATCCCGGCAAAGCAGACGGCAGCCGGCAGAAGCGGAACCATGGGACCGACGCCCTCGAGACGCGGCGTCAGCACGAGACCCGCGCCGGCAAAGCCGAGCGCGATGCCGAGCCAACGCCGCGCGCTGATCCGCTCGCCCAGTGCAACCATGGCGAAGAGCGCGATCGCGATCGGCTGGAAGCCGCCCAGAAGGGCGGCGACGCCCGCCGGCAGTCCCTCGCGCACCGACCAGTAGACGGCGGCGAGATAAACGCCCTGGTTCAGCGCCCCGGCGAAGAGCAGGTGCCCCCAGGCCGCGCGCGTCCCGGGCCAGGTGCGGTGGAGCGCCAGGGCGACCGGCACCAGTACCGCGACGACCCCGGCGTTGCGGGCCGCGACAAAGGCGAGCGGCTCGACATAGGGCCCGACCAGACGCGCCACGATGAAGCCGGACGACCAGAGGATGACGACGCCACCGAGCAGCAGCCGGAACGCGCCGCCAAAGCCGGTCGCTGCCCCACCGCTCATACCGGCACGCGGACGCTAGCGCGCAGGCCGCCGAGCGCGCTCTTCGACAGCGTGATGTCACCGCCATGGCTTCGGGCGATGTCGCGGGCGATGGCGAGCCCGAGCCCGGTGCCGCCATGATCCTGGTTCCGCGCCTCGTCGAGCCGGAAGAAGGGCCGGAAAACCTCCTCCATCATATGCTCCGGGATGCCGGGTCCATCGTCATCGACATGGATCATGAGGTAGGAGCCGCTCTGCACACCGCTGATCGCGATGTCCTCGCCGAAGCGCTGGGCGTTCGACACCAGATTGGACAGGCAGCGCTTGAAGGCGTCCGGCCGAACGGTGACGATCGGATCGCCCTCGTAGCTGACCTTCGTCTGGTGCCCCTGTCGCTCGGCATCGGCCCGCAATTCGTCGAGCAGCGCGGGAATGTCGGTCGGCGAGGCCGTCTCAGCCGCATCACCGCGCGCGAAGGCGAGATAGCTCTCCAGCATGCGGCTCATCTCGTCGACATCTTTCTGCAGTGCCTCGATCTCGGCCGGTTCCGCCTCCATCACGGCGAGCGAGAGCTTAAAGCGCGTGAGAACGGTGCGCAGATCATGCGACACGCCGTTCAGCATGGCGGTGCGCTGCTCCATCGCGCGCTCGATGCGCCGGCGCATGTCCATGAAGGCGAGCGACGCGCGCCGGATCTCGCGCGCGCCGCGCGGCGCGAAATCGGGGACGTCGCGCCCCTTGCCGAAACTCTCGGCGGCATTGGCGAGCGCGAGGATCGGCCGGATCTGGTTGCGCAGGAACAGCGTCGCGACCGTCATCAGGATCAGCGAGGAACCGACCATCCAGGCGAGAAAGATGTGACTGTTCGAGGCATAGGTCTGGCTCCGCCGGGCAAACACCCGCACGACGGCGTCGTCGAGCCGGACCCGGATCTCGACGAAATCCGAGCGCCCGACCGTGTCGATCCAGAAGGGACGGTCGATGCGGACCGAGACTTCGCGCGACAGCGCCTGGTCGAGGATCGAGAAAAAGGGCTTCGCGCCGGGCGGCGGCAGGTCCTCGGGCGGGCGGAACTCGACGTCGAGGTCGAGATCCTCGCGCGCGATCGCCTCGATGAGGCGGTCATGCTCGGGATGGGCGCGAAACTTCTCGTGCAGCGCGATGACGGCGGCGATGTCCTTCGTCACCGCGGCCGAAAGCCGGCCGGTGACGTTCTGCCAGTGCCGCTCCATGAACACATAGGCGATGATCGCCTGCAGCAGGATGACCGGAATCAGGATGATCATCAGCGAGCGGGCATAAAGCCCCTTCGGCATCGCGTCCGCCAGAAGCCGCGCGGTCGTTCCCGGCAAGGACAACAGCGCCCGCCACGCGGCCATGACGAGCGGTGCCGGCTCGCTCTTCATGCCTCGACGACCAGCCGATAGCCGGTTCCGCGTACGGTCTGCAGCAGCACGGGATTGGCCGGATCGCGCTCGATCTTGCGGCGCAGCCGGTTGATCTGGACGTCGACCGTGCGCTGATTGGCGACATCCGCCGACCCGCCGGCGAGCACGAGCCGGTCGACCGTGGCGCCGGGTTCAGCCGCGAGCAAACGCAGAATATCGCGCTCCCGTTCCGTGATGCGGATGGTCTCGCCCTCGCGCTGGAGTTCGCCGCGCGCGAGGTAGAAGGTAAAGGGCCCGAAACGCACGCTCTCGCGATCCGGCGCATAGGCCGGAATATGCGCCATGCGCTTGAGGATCGCGCTGATGCGCAACAGCAATTCGCGCGGCTCGAACGGCTTTTGGAGATAGTCGTCGGCACCGATCTCGAGACCACGGATGCGATCGGACGAGGTGCCGCGCGCGGTGAGCATCAGGATCGGGACATCCGACTCCTCGCGGATCGATTCGGCGAGCGTGAAGCCGCTCTCGCCGGGCATCATCACGTCGAGGACCAGGAGATCGAAGGACAGCGTCGCGAGCTTGGCGCGCGCATCCTGCGCGTTCTTCGCCGCGGTCACACGGTAGCCGTTCTCACCGAGATAGCGCTGCAACAGGGTGCGAATGCGCGCATCATCGTCGACGACGAGGAGATGCGGCGCGTCATCGGGAAGGGTAACCGGCTCGGCCATGGTCAGGACGCCCCACCATCGCCGCCGTCACCGCCGATGATGCGGACGACCTCGCCTCGTTTGTCTCCGTCGACGAGCGCCAGCAGGAACCGGGCGGCGACGCCGTGGGCGCTCGATCCCGTCTCCTCCAGCGCCCGCTGGATCCGGCGCGTCTGAAGCAGGGCGAGATCGCGGGCGAGCGCCGCCCCCTTCTCGGTCGTGCGCAGAAGCCGCTGGCGGCGATCGGAATCACCCTCGCGCTGGAGAATGAACCCCTCGTCGATCAATTCCTTCAGCACCCGGCCCAGCGACTGCTTGGTGATGCGCAGGATGTCGAGCAGCTCCGCGACCGTCAGGTCCGGGTTGCGGTCGACGAAATGCAGGACCCGGTGATGCGCCCGCCCGAAGTCATAGCGCGTCAGCATCGCATCGGCGTCCGCGACGAAATCCCGATAGGCGAAGAAAAGCAGCTCGATCAGGTCGTAGGCGGGTGCCCTCGACATGGGTGCGCCCCGGCCATCATCATCAGCAGCGGCGACCGGCCGCAAGAAATTTACGTCAGTCATATTGACATATTTTCTTTCGATCGTTACCCAATCTGCACGCGACACGAAACGATCGTTCCCATCTCCGGGACATGAAGATCGCGACGAGCGCCGCGCCCGGCTCGTGCATGATACCGGGACTTAACGCCTGAAGCAAAAACGCGCCGCTGAACAGATCGGAAAAGTCATGTCAGTCCTGCCTTTCGACAAACGCGAAGGATTCATCTGGTTCAATGGCGAGCTGGTCGCCTGGCAGGATGCCAAGCTTCACGTCCTCACCCATGGCCTGCATTATGGCAGCTGCGTGTTCGAGGGCGAGCGCGCCTATGGCGGCAAGATCTTCAGGTCGACCGAGCACTCGGAGCGCCTGCACAAATCGGCCGAGATCCTCGACTTCACCATCCCCTATTCGGTCGCCGAGATCGACGCCGCGAAGCAGCAGGTGCTCGACGCCAACGGCCAGAAGGACGCCTATGTCCGCCCGGTCGCCTTCCGCGGCTCCGAAATGATGGCGGTTGCCGCCCAGGCCAACAAGATCCATGTGGCGATCGCGACATGGGAATGGCCGTCCATGTTCGACATGGCGACCAAGATGAAGGGCATCAAGCTCGACATCGCCGATTACCGCCGACCCGACCCGATGACGGCCCCCTGCCATTCCAAGGCGGCGGGTCTCTACATGATCTGCACGATCTCCAAGCATCGCGCCGAGCGCAAGGGCTGCGCTGACGCCCTGATGCTCGACTGGCAGGGTCGCGTGGCGGAGTGCACCGGCGCCAACGTGTTCTTCACCCGCGACGGCGCGATCCACACCCCGATCGCCGACTGTTTCCTCGACGGCATCACCCGCCGCACCACCATCGACCTCGCCAAGGCGCGCGGCATCGAGGTGATCGAGCGCCGCATCCTCCCTGAGGAACTGCCCGACTTCAACGAGTGCTTCATCACCGGCACGGCGGCGGAAGTGACGCCCGTCGCCCAGATCGGCGAGCATGTCTACCACCCGGGCAACATCACGCGCACGCTGGTCGAGGACTACGCGGCCGCCGTTCGCAACTGAGCGACCGTACGGGAACACACTGCGTCGTCAGTGAAACACTGAGGTCACTGAAACATGGGGCGGCCTTCGGGTCGCCCCTTTGCGTTCAGCGCCGGCGCGGCAGGGAACGCGGCGGCGGCGCCTTGGCCGTGACGAAGGACGCGATCAGGTCATGGGCGACGATGCCGAACGTCCAGCCGATCAGAAGCGTCGCAGAAATCATCGTGCCGAACCAGAAGGCCGGCAGATTGGCGAGGTTGAAGGGCAGTGCCCGCGCCTGCCAGAGCAGGTCGGAGAACACCGGCCCGTTGGTGAAAGCCGCGAAGAGGAAGATGCTGATGACCATCATCAGCATGAGCTTCACCGGATCCGACAGGATGCGCTCACTGCCGAAGAACGGCGTCACGACACCCACCAGCGTGACTATCACGACGAACAGGAACGAGAACTGGCTCAGCCCGGAATAGGCGCCGGCGAGATTGACCAAACCGGCATCGGCAAGACCGGCAATTCTAGCCGCCGTGATCGTCTCGAGCGACCAGGTGAAGTTCGGGTGATAGGTGTGGACCGCGCCGGTCAGACCGCCGAATGACGACCACAGGAAGACGCAGGTCGCGGCCAGATAGGCGAGCGTCAGCGCCTGCGCGATCGGGCGCATCAGCCCCCGCTGGTCTTCGCTCGACATGGACATGACACAACGCTCCCGTGGCAACAGGCATTTGGCTCAGCTTTGCACAGGCCGCTTAAGGAAGCGTTGTCCCCGTTTCAGTCCTCGATCCGCGCCAGCCGCGGCTCCGGCGCGGCAAAACCCGCGACCCCGTCCTCCTCGTCAAAAGCCGAGGTGACCTCGACGAAATGGTCGGGAAAGAAGCCGTTGAAATGCGTGCGCAGGCCGAGCGAATAGGCGCCGATATGGCCGATCTCGATCCAGTCGCCGGTATCGACGGTCTCAGGGAGGATGAAGGGGCGGCTCAGAATGTCGACCGAGTCGCAGGTCGCCCCGCAGATCCGATAGGAGGCAAGCCTGTCCGGGGAGCCGACCCGGCGGCGGCGCGCGGGATCTGGAATGTGGCGTGTCGGCAAAAGCAGCTTGCCGGTCCAGGAGTCCGACAGTGACGCCCAGACGCCGTCATTGATGTAGAGCCTCTGTCCTTTCTTCAGCAGCACACGCACGATCACCGACAGGCACCGCGCGACGATGACGCGGCCGGGCTCGGCGGTGAGCGGGATATCGTCGAGGCCCCAGGCCGTGATGTCGCCGCGGATCCGCGCCATCAGGTCGTCGATCGAGAGCGCGGGCGGGCCGTTCGTCTTCTTCGGGTCGCGGCCATAGGACGCCGGAAAGCCACCGCCAATGTCGAGCTCGGCAATGGTCGCGCGGGTTCGGGAGCGCACCCAGGCGGCCGTCGCGAGCGCCCGCTCATAGGTTTCGGGATCCTCGACCTGGGACCCGACATGGAAGGTCAGCCCGCACCGAAAGCCGATATTCGCGATCCGGTCGAGAAGTTCGACCGCATGGGCCGGCCCCGCGCCGAACTTCCTCGACAGTTCATAGGCCGCCGCTCCCTTGGTGGCGAGACGCACGAAGAGCGTGATCTCCTCGGGCGGCACGTCCATGGCGTTGACGATGCGCAGGATCTTGGCGACCTCGTCCTCATGGTCGAGCGCCAGCGCCCTAATGCCGTGGGTCTCGAGCGCGAGGCGAATGTGAGACTGCGCCTTGACCGGATGCATGTAGAGCATCTCGGCCGTCGGCGAGACCGCGCGAACGGCCGCGAATTCAGCCGGGCTCGCGACGTCGAAGGCCGTGATCCCGGCATCGACCAGCGCCTTCAGGATCATCGGCTCGCCATTCGTCTTCACGGCATAGGCGGTCTTGCCCGGAAAGGCCTGCATGAAGGATCGCGCATCGGCCTTGAGCACCGAGGGGCGGAAACCATAGACCGGCTCGTCGGACCGGAGAGCGAGGGCCGCCTCGCGCGCGGTCGGGAAAATCTGCATGGCCCTCTCGCATTCAGTGCAGGGGTGGCGCCATCTCTATCGGGATAAGCCTGTCGAGTGAACGACTATTCCAGGTCTGATGCCGTCATTCCCACGTCATCAATCGCACCTAGCGCGTCATTTTCGTCGCCATGATGACAGCGACGGACGATTCGCACCGGTCATGAACCGACAAGGACACGCGATGACTGAGCCGGCTCTCGCCCGCACCACCACCACCGCCCATCTGCGCAAGGCGGTCGAGCACCGCCGTCTCCTGTCGGTGCGCGGCCTGCAGGACCGGCTCTTCACCATGGCGTTCTCGGGCCTCGTCTATGCGCAGATCTGGGAGGATCCGGTCCTCGACATGGAGGCCCTCGCCGTGCGGCCGGGCGAGCGCATGATCGTGATCGCTTCGGGTGGCTGCAACGCCATGAGCTACCTCACCGCCGATCCCGCCGCGATCACGGCGGTCGATCTCAACAGCCATCACGTCGCGCTCAACCGCCTGAAGATCGCCGCGGCCCAGCATCTGCCGGACTACGAAACGTTTTATGATTTCTTCGGTCGCGCCAACCAGGCGCGCAACGTCGCGACCTATGAGCGCTGGCTGCGGCCCGTTCTCGATCCGGAAACCCGCCGCTACTGGGATGGCCGCGACAAGCTCGGGCGGCGACGGATCGGCTATTTCGCCCGCAACCTCTATGAGCACGGCCTTCTTGGCCGGTTCATCGGTCTGGGGCATCTGCTCGGGCGCCTGCACCGCATCGATCCGGCGACGATCCTCACGGCGGCAAGCCGCGAGGAGCAGCGCGCGGCGTTCGAGCGGCACCTCGCGCCCTTCTTCGACCGGCCGCACATCAAGTGGCTGACGCGGCGCCGCGCCTCGCTCTATGGGCTCGGCATTCCCCCGGCGCAGTATGACGCGCTGGAGCAGGCGGCAGTGAACGGCGGCGGCATGGCGGAGGTGCTGCGCGCGCGCCTCGAAAAGCTCGCCTGCGACTTTGACGTCAACGAGAACTATTTCGCCTGGCAGGCTTTTGGCCGCGGCTACAAGGCGGATGGCAGCGGCCCGCTGCCGCCCTATCTCCACCGCGACGCCTTTCAGCTGATCCGGGAGCGCGCGGGCCGGATCGACGTCCGCCATGTCAATCTGATCGACCATCTTGCCGCGCTGCCCTCGGCATCGCTCGACGCCTATGTGCTTCTCGACGCGCAGGACTGGATGACGGACAGCGTTCTGACGGCGTTGTGGACGGAGATCACCCGCACCGCCCGGCCCGGCGCCCGCGTCATCTTCAGAACCGCCGCGGAACCGAGCATCCTGCCCGGAAGGATCCCCGAGGCGATCCTGTCACGCTGGGCCTATGACGAGGCGGCCTGCCGGGCGCTCTCGGCATGCGACCGGGCGGCGATCTATGGTGGCTTCCACCTCTACACGCTGAAGGCATCATGATGAGCCTGCAGATCGACGACACGGCTGCCGCCCGCATGGACCGGGTCTACCGGCACCAGCGCCACATCTATGATCTGACGCGCAAATACTACCTGCTCGGCCGCGACCGCCTGATCGTCGGTCTCGCGCCGAAGCCCGGCGACCGGGTCCTCGAGATCGGCTGCGGCACCGGCCGCAACCTCGTGGCCGTCGCGCGCCGCTATCCCGGAGCGCGGCTCTACGGCATCGACATTTCAAGCGAGATGCTCGACCAGGCAGCCGGTACGATCCAGCGCGGCGACCTGACCCGTCGGATCACGCTCGCACAGGCGGATGCCACGCGGTTCTCGCCCGCCCGCCTGTTCGACGGCCGACCCTTCGAGCGCGTGTTCCTGTCCTACACGCTGTCGATGATCCCGGACTGGCGTTCGGCGCTCGACTGCGCCGCCGCCGCTCTCGCGCCTGGCGGCAGCCTGCACATCGTCGATTTCGGTCAGCAGGCAGGCCTGCCGCGCTGGTTCCACCGGCTTCTGTTCGCCTGGCTCGCGCGGTTCCATGTCCATCCGAGCCGGGAGTTCGAACAGGCGATGGCGGAGGTCGCGGCCGCGAAGGGCCTGACGCTGACCTTCCGTCCCCTTTACCGCGACTACGCGATCGAGGCGGTGATGACGCGCCGGTGAGACGGCTTCAGTTCGCGAAGCGGAAGTGCAGCACGTCACCATCGGCGACGACATACTCCTTGCCTTCGAGGCGGAACTTGCCGGCTTCCTTGGCGCCCGCCTCGCCCTTCAGGCCGACATAATCGTCATAGGCGATCGTCTCGGCGCGGATGAAGCCCTTCTCGAAATCGGAGTGGATCACGCCGGCCGCCGCCGGGGCACGCGTACCCTTGGTGATCGTCCAGGCGCGGGCTTCCTTCGGGCCGACCGTGAAATAGGTGACGAGGTCGAGAAGCTCATAGCCCGCGCGGATGACGCGGTTGAGCCCCGGCTCCTGCAACCCGATCGCGTCGAGATAGTCGCGCTGGTCGGCGAGCGGCAGGACGGCGATCTCGCTCTCGATCTTGGCCGACACCACGACGGCCTTGGCCCCCTCGGCGCGGGCGCGCTCCATCACGCGCTGCGAAAAACCGTTGCCCTTGTCGGCGGAGGCCTCCTCGACGTTGCAGACGTAGAGGACAGGCTTGGCGGTCAGAAGCTGCAGCATGTCGAAGGCGCGACGCTCTTCCGGCCGCACATCGACGAGACGCGCCGGCCGCCCCTCGCGCAGCAGCACGAGCGCGCGGTTGACGAGATCGAGCGTTTCCTTCGCGTCCTTGTCACCGCCGCGCGCCTTCTTCTCCAGCGTGACGACGCGCTTCTCGAGGCTGTCGAGATCGGCGAGCATCAGTTCGGTCTCGATCGTCTCGATATCGGCGACCGGATCGATCTTGCCCTCGACATGGGTGATGTCGCCATCCTCGAAACAGCGCACGACATGGGCGATCGCGTCCGTCTCGCGGATGTTGGCGAGAAACTGATTGCCGAGCCCCTCCCCCTTCGAAGCGCCGCGCACGAGGCCGGCAATGTCGACGAAGGTCAGTCGCGTCGGAATGATCTGGGCGGATTTGGCGATCGACGCCAGCGCATCGAGCCGGTCGTCCGGCACCGCCACGTCGCCGACATTCGGCTCGATGGTGCAGAAGGGGTAGTTCGCCGCCTGCGCCGCGGCAGTCTGCGTCAGCGCATTGAACAGGGTCGACTTGCCGACATTGGGCAGGCCGACGATGCCGCATTTGAAGCCCATGGATGCGTGACTTTCACAAGGTTTGGCGGATGACGGGCGAAACGGCGCGCGTCGCGGACGGCCGGACCGATCGCCCGGCTGATCTAGTGGGGGCAGGCGTCGGGGTCAATCCTTCGCCCCGGCATGACCCCGGGCGTCCATGAACAGGTGGACCTTGTTCTGGAAACCGGGTTCGTCGCCGGCAGCCAGCGTTTCGGCGAAATCGGCACAGGCGCTCGACAGATCCTCGACCCAGGCCCGCTCGCTCTTGGCGAAATCATTGAGGACATAGGCGTGGACGAGGGCCTTGTCGCCGGGATGCCCGATGCCGAGACGCACGCGGCGATACTCATTGCCGCAATGGGCGGTGATCGAGCGAAGCCCGTTATGGCCGGCATTGCCGCCGCCGCGCTTGACGCGCAGCTTCGCCGGCGGCAGGTCGAGCTCGTCGTGAAACACGCTGACATCGGCGAGATCGATCTTGTGGAAGCGCATCGCCTCGCCGACCGAACGGCCGCTCTCGTTCATGTAGGTCATGGGCTTGAGAAGCAGCACCTTCTCGGCACCGATCGCGCCTTCCGACGCCTCGCCCTGAAAGCGCGCGCGCCACGGGTCGAACCGATGCACCCGGGCGATGGCGTCGATCGCCATGAAGCCGATGTTGTGGCGGTTGCCGGCATATTTCGGCCCGGGATTGCCGAGCCCGACGAAGAGCCTCATGCGGATGGGACCCCGAGCTTTCGCGCCCCAAAACAAGAATGGCCGGGCGTTGATCCGGCCATTCCTGCAGGTGCGGAGGTTGACCTTACTTCTTCGCGGGCGCTTCGGCGGCGGCAGCGGCCGGCGCGGCGTCGGCGACGATGGTCGGCGGCACGATCGACACGAGCGTCTCGTCGTCCGAATGAACGCGCTTTGTGCCGGCCGGCAGCGTGACCTGAGAGATATGGACCGAACCGTTGATGTCGAGCCCGGAGATGTCGACGACGACCGCTTCCGGAATGTCGTCGGCCGGCACCATCAGCTCGAGCGAATGCGAGACGATGTTGACGGCGCCACCGCGCTTCACGCCCGGCGACGTTTCAGTGCCGGTGACGTGCACCGGGATCATCAGGCGCACGCGGGCGCCGGCGGCAAGGCGCAGGAAATCGACGTGGACGACGCGGTCGGTGACCGGGTCGAGCTGGTAGTCGCGCGGAATGGCGCGGGTCTTTTCACCGTCGACCTCGATCTCGAAGATCGTCGTCAGAAAGTGGCCGGCATAGACGAGGAGGTTCGTCTTGTTGGCGTCGAGGGCGATCGGGGTCGGCGCCTTTCCGGCACCGTAGATGACGGCGGGCACGTGGCCGGCACGACGGACGGCACGAGCGGCCCCCTTGCCGACTCCCGACCGGACCGTGGCGGCGATCTGCTTCACAGCGGACATGATTGCGTTCCTAGCGTTTCTTTAATCGGTCTTGGAGTACTGGACCACCAAAGACCGTGCGGGTGGCTCGTGATGCCTCCAGGGGTGTCTGGTCACGAGACGCGGTCGCATACAGGTTCGGGGCGAAAAAAGCAACGTGCGCAAACGCACAACAACTGTCACCGAGGATACATAAGGCTGTCCATGTTCAGTTGTAGGTGGGCTCGTTGACGGCCACCCGTAGCTTGCGCCTGTATCGATGCAGTGCCACCCTCCCAAACGGCCCACTCGAAGATCCCCGAGGAGATCGCTCACATGAAATACATCCACCGGACGCTTGCGGCAGCGTTGTTGTCGGGCGTCGTCATGGCGACGTCGCCATCCATGACGCCCGCCTTCGCCGAAACCTTGACCGTGACCGATGTTCTGGTCGGCGAGAGCGTCTATGCGATCACGATCCCGAAGATCGAGGTCGTCGACGGCAACATCAGCGAGGCCGACATCCGTTCGCTCTTCAAGGGTGAGGATCCGACGGGCCTCTCTGCCAAGCTCGCGACGTGGAACGCCGCGTCGATCACGATTCCGGAATTCTCGTTCAAGCAGACCTTCAACGACGCCGACGGCGCACCGCAGACGGTCGAGGTGATCTACAAGGGTCTGACGATCGACAGCCTGGAAAACGGTGTCGCCAAGTCATCGCGCATCGAGGGCGGTGAACTGAAAACCAGCGGCCCGAATGCTGCCAACGGCACGTTTGGCGCCTTCACGACCGGGCTTTTCGACTTCGGCGCGCTGATGGCGTTCTATGTCGGTGGCGGCGAGAAGACCGGCGACATGCGCACGGTCTACAAGGACATCGCCTTTGACGGCATGACGCTCACGGGCCCGGAAGGCTTCAAGTGCGAGATCGGCAAGTTCGCGGCGGCCGAGTTCAAGGCCCGTCCGATGGAAATCTCGTTCCTCGAACTGGCGACGCTCGCTGAATCGATGAACGGTGAGCGCGAGCCGACGGCGGACGAACTCGCCAAGTTCGTCGGCTTCTACAAGGATATCTTCACCGGCATCGAGTCCTCGCCCAGCACCTTCAGCGGCTTCGACTGCCGTTTCCCGGATGAGCGGGGTCGCCCGGTCACCTTCGTCGTCGGCGAAGTCACCGTCGACGCGTTCGGGAACGCGCGCTACCCGGCGATCACGATGAACAACATGAACGTCACGATCGAAGGCGATGGCTTCGTCAAGCTCGGTAAGGTGACGTTCAAGGGCATGGAACTCGGCGGGATCTTCGAGGCGATCGAAGCGGCTGGCGATCAGCTCTCGCCGGCCTGGTTCGAGACCAATTACCGCAAGGTGATCCCGGCCGTCCTCGGCTTCGGCATCGAGGGCGTCGACATCGACGTGCCGGATTCTGCCGACCCGACCCAGCGTGTGAAGGGCAAGATCGGCAAGTTCGACGTGACGCTCGGCAATCATGTGCTCGGCATACCGACGGATATCTCGATCGTGTCCGAGCATACGGTGGTCGACATTCCGGAGAACACGACCGACGAGAACTTCAAGCAGCTGCGTGCGCTTGGCTATTCGACGATCGACGTCGGCGCGACGGTGAAGCTCAAGTGGGACGAGGCGGCCGGCACGATCTCTGTCGATGAAGCCTCGATGACCGGCGAAAACATGGGCACGGTCAACATTTCAGGCTTGATCGGCAACGCCGGCAAGGACCTCTTCGCCGAGGATCCGGGCACGATGCAGGGGGCCGCCATGGGTCTGTCGGTCAAAGCCCTGACGCTCGCCGCCGAAGACACCGGCATCGCCGGGAAGATCTTCGAACTCGTCGCCAAGGAGCAGGGCGGCACGGCCGACGCGATCCGCGGCCAGGTCTCCGGCATGGCGGCGGGCATGATCCCGATGGTTCTGGGCGGGACGGAGCAGGCCCAGCAGGTCGCCAACGCGGTCATGACCTTCCTCAACGGCGGCACGTCTCTCACGATCTCGGCCGAGGCGAAGGATCCGGCCGGCATCGGTCTCGCCGACTTCATGGCGGCGCAGGAGAACCCGGCCGTGCTCGCCGAAAAGGTCAATCTCAGCGCGGAAGCGAAGTGAGCGACGCGGCAGGTGCACACCGCCTGCCGACGAAGGACGACATCACATCGAGGACGGCCCGGTCACCAGACCGGGCCGTTCGCGTGTTGGAGCCCGCCCTCACGATGCGCCATCGGCACTGTCGCTGCGTAAGGGCCGGGTCTTGCGTTCGAAGCGCCAGACGAGCGCGACCGCCGCGACCGCGAGCCCCGCGCCAAAGCCGGCCCACACGCCCGGGGCGCCGAAGCCGAAGCGGAAGGCCACGAGCCAGGCCACGGGCAGCGCGATCAGCCAATAGGCGATGAGCGAGACGATGGTCGGCCAGTCATTGTCGAGGATGCCGCGCAGCGCTCCCAGCGCGACCGACTGGATGCCATCGATAACCTGCATGAGCGCGAAAACGACGAAAAAGGTCGCTGCCGCCGCGATCAGCACCGGATCGGACACGATCATCCCCGCAATCGCCTCCCCGAAGGCGATCAGAAGCCCGGTGAAGGCCGTCGTCCAGACCGTGACGAGCCCGATGCCGGCATAGCCGATCGCGCCGAGCCGCTCCGGCGCGCCGGCGCCGGCGGCCTGCGCGATGCGGATCGAGACCGCCGCCGACATGCCGAGCGGGAGCATGTAGAGGATCGACGTGACGGAGCTCGCGATCTGGTTCGCCGCCAGTGCCACCGCACCGAACAGGCCGATCATCAGGCCCCCGATCGCCGCCGAACCGCCCTCGAGCAGATACTGCGTCGCCATCGGCGCTCCCTCCCGCGCCTGTCGGAAAAAGGCGATGACGCTCAGCGGCTTTTGATCGCGATAGCGCGCCAGCGATGGCGCGCGGTGGACGACAAGAGCCATGGCAAACAGCCCGGCGCATTGGCCGATGAAGCTCGCGACACCCGCTCCGGTGAGGCCGAGCGCCGGGGCGCCGAGATGGCCGTAGATCAAAACCCAGTTGAGGAAGGCGTTCACCGCGAGAGGAACGAGGAGCAGTGCGGTTCCCGTCCAGGCGCGGTCGACGGCATCGAGCATGCCCTTGTAGACGAGACTGAGCGTGAAGGGCACGAGGCTCGCCGCCATCCAGAGCCAATAGGGCGTGATGATCGCGACCACGTCGTCTGGCTGCTCGAGGAAGGGAAGTGCCAAAAGCCCGGCGGCCATCGCCAGGGACCCCAGAAGCCCACCGACCAATCCGAGAAAAAGGCCGTGGCGCAGGATCGAGCCAACCTCGGACGGATCCTCGGCGCCATAGGCCTGCCCGACGAGTATGCCGACCGGCCCGACGAAACCATAAAGGCCGGCATAGAGCATCATCAGGATGCTCGCCACGACCGAGACGGCCGCGAGCGGGACCGAGCCGAGCGGGCCGAGCATGACCGTGTCGATGGTGCCCAGCATCGTCGCGCTGGCAAGGCCGGCGACGAGCGGGAGCGCCAGCACGATCAGCGATCCGGATTCGGCGATCAGGGCACGACGCAGAGGCTGAGGAGCCATGGCACTTCCATTTTTCGATACAGTCTGTATGTATCCGTACTTGACACACATACAGACTGTTTGTCAATTTTCGTCATCCTGCTAATCTGGATCACATGACCATGACAGGACGACAATCCATGTCGGCGCCGCCATCACCGCAGGAAGCGAATGCCGTCGAGGCGAGACGCACCAAGGCCGGCATGACCGAGGCGACGCGGCGGCTCCTCCTTGAAACGGCCCGCATCGCGTTCGGCGCCAAGGGCTACTCGGACGTCGCGCTCGAGGATCTGGTTCGCGACGCCGGCGTCACCCGCGGTGCGCTCTATCATCATTTCGGCTCGAAACAGGGGCTGTTCGAGGCGCTCGTCGGGGCGCTCGATGCCGAGATCACCGCCTCGATCCACGAGGCAACGTCCGGCGTCGGCGATCCCTGGCAGCAATTCGTCCTGGGCTGCCGGCGATACCTCGAGATCGTCACCCATGATGCGGGCCTGCGCCGGATCATGCTGCGCGACAGTCCCGCCGTGCTCGGCTACGAGGCCTTTCGCGCCCTCGACAACGAGACCGCCATCGTCCCGATCCGCGACGCAATCCTCGACCTGTCGGCGCGCGGGCTGATCCGTCCCCTCCCCGCCGAGGCTCTGGCCCATCTGATCAACGGCGCCCTGTGCGATGCGGCGCTCTGGATCGGCGACAGCGCGGATCCAGCCGCCGCCCTCGCACAGGCCACCGCGGCCTTCGAGGCCATGCTGGCGGGTCTGCGCGCGCCCTGAGCCGGCTCGCCCTCGTCAATGCCCTTCGAAGGTCAGCAATGTCCGCACCGAGACGCCGATGTCACGGATCTTTTGTGCGCCGCCCAAGTCCGGCAGATCGATGACGAAGACGGCCGCGACCACTTCCGCGCCGATGTTGCGCAACAGCTGGATGGCGGCGGTCGCCGTGCCGCCGGTCGCGATCAGGTCATCGACGAGAATGACGCGGGCGCCCGGATGCACCGCATCCTTGTGCACCTCCATCGAATCGACGCCGTATTCGAGCGAATAGGCGATCGACACGGTTTCGTGGGGGAGCTTTCCCTTCTTTCGAACCGGCACGAAGCCTGCCGACAATTGATGCGCGACCGCTCCGCCAAGGATGAAGCCGCGCGCTTCGATACCCGCCACCATGTCGATCTTCTGGCCGGCCCACGGCTGGACCAACTCGTCGACGGCCCGCCGGAACGCCCACGCGTCACCCAGGAGCGTGGTGATGTCGCGGAACAGAATACCGGGTTTCGGATAGTCGGGAATGGTGCGGATCGCGTCCTTCAGCGATCGGCCTGTCGCGTCGGTCATGCCAGCCAGTCCTCATTGCGGCGCCACATCAGCATGCGGCGACGGCGCTTGTCGATGGGTGAGACGGATCAGGATGCCAGGACGCGGCCGGCGACCGCGTCGAGCTTCTGGACCAGGGCGGGGTCGCGCGCGGCCGGCGCCGTCATGATCGCATGGTCGAGCGCCCGGTCTGAACCGATGGGACAGGGCTCGTGGTCGGCCGGAAAATCATGCGCGACCCGCGCCACGAGGCGGCGTGCGGCCGCACCGTTGGCGTTCAGCACGCGGATCACGTCGGCGACCGTCACATGGGCGTGGCCGGGGTGCCAGCAGTCGTAGTCGGTCACCATGGCAACGGTTGCATAGGAAATCTCGGCCTCTCGGGCGAGCTTCGCTTCCGGCATGTTGGTCATGCCGATCACGGAGTAACCGAGGCTCTTGTAGGTGATGCTCTCGGCATAGCTCGAGAACTGCGGCCCTTCCATGCAGACATAGGTGCCGCCTTCGACGATCGCGATGCCCTCGGCCCGGGCCGCTTCCGCGACGCGCGCCTGAAGCCTCGGCGCCACCGGGTGGGCCATCGAGACATGAGCGACACAGCCCCTCCCGAAGAAGGAGCTTTCGCGTCTCACCGTGCGGTCGACGAACTGATCGACCAGCACGAAGGTCCCGGGCGGCAGGTCCTCGCGAAAACTGCCGACAGCCGAGAGCGACAGGAGCGACGTCACCCCCACGCGCTTCAGCCCGTCGATGTTGGCGCGGTAATTGATGTCCGACGGCGAGAAACGATGCCCGCGCCCGTGGCGCGACAGGAACACGACCGGCGTCGTACCGATGCGACCGATCCGCAGCGGATCCGACATCTCGCCCCAGGGCGTGTCGATCCGCCTCTCTTCCACATCCTCGAGCCCCGGCAGGTCGTAGATCCCCGACCCGCCGACGATGCCCAACACTGCCTTCACCATCCGACCTCACCCCAAATGCCGGCGACGACGCACCGCGTGCGCGCACGGCGTGCGGGTGCTATGCGACGGTCATGCCGCCCGATCACCTCCGCAGCCGACTGCTCGCGCACCCTCCGGTCGCCCCGGCCGAACCATATGCGACAATCCCGCGCGGCGACCATCTGTATTCGCCCGACCTGCTTGCCGAACTGCCCGAGGGCTCGCCAAAGCCCGCCGCCGTGCTGATCCCGATCATCCCGCGCCTCGACGGCGCGACGGTTCTCTTCACCCGTCGCTCGGCCTCGCTGAAGAACCATCCGGGCCAGATCGCCTTTCCGGGCGGCCGCATCGACGACCGCGACGGCGGCCCTCTCGCCGCCGCGCTGCGTGAGGCGGAGGAGGAAATCGGACTGAAGGCCGACCAGGTCGAGCTTCTCGGCTATCTCGATTTCTACCAGTCGACGACCGGCTACCGGATCACGCCGGTCGTCGGTCTCGTCACGCCGCCGATCGCGCTGATGCTCAACCCGGCCGAAGTCGACGAGACCTTCGAGGTGCCGCTCGCCTTCCTGCTGGATGAGCGCAATCACCGGATCGAGTCGCGCGAATGGCGCGGGCGGCTGCGCAGCTATGTCGCTATTCCCTATGAGCGTCACTATATCTGGGGCGTGACGGCAGGCATCCTGCGCAGCCTGCACGAGAGGGTTTCGACCTGATGTTGCGTCCCCTGATCTATCAAGTCCTGCTCTTCCTGACGCCCTTCCTGCTCTATGCCGTCTGGATCTTCGTCCGGCACGGCATGGATCCGACACGGCTCAAGGCGTGGCGCGACGCCCCCTTGGTCGCGCTGATCGTCGCGGCCCTCATCGTGACGGGGCTCGGGCTCTACGCTGTCGGCCACTTCGACAAGGCGCCGCCCGGCTCGCAATACACGCCCGCCCGGCTCGAGAACGGCGTTCTGGTTCCCCCGCAACTGAAATGACGACTCGCTTCGCCTGGCTCGACTGGCCCCCGCTCGCGGCACTTCTCGCCGTGCTGGATGGCGACGGCGAGGAGGCTCGTGTCGTCGGCGGCGCGGTGCGCAACGCCCTCCTCGACGCCCCGGTCGAGGAATGGGACATCGCGACCACCGCCCTCCCGGACGTGGTGAAGGAGCGTTGTCGCGCGCGCGGCTGGCGTGTCGTGCCGACAGGCATCGAGCACGGGACGGTCACGGTCATCGTCGAGGGGCATCCCTTCGAGGTGACGACGCTGCGCGAGGATGTCGAGACCTTCGGCCGGCATGCGGTCGTCGCCTTCGGGCGCGACTTCCCGGCCGACGCACGACGCCGCGATTTCACCATCAACGCGCTTTCGGTCGATCCGCGCGGCACCCTTCACGACTACACCGACGGGCTCGCCGACATTGCCGCGCGCCGGGTGCGCTTCATCGGCGACGCTCAGACGCGGATCGCAGAGGACTATCTGCGGATCCTGCGCTTCTTCCGCTTCCACGCCCGGTTCGGCGTCGGTGCACCCGATCCGGCCGGCATGGTGGCGGTGATCCGCGAACGCGAGGGCCTGACGCGCCTGTCGCGTGAGCGCATCCGCGCCGAACTCGTGAAACTCGTCGTTGCCCCCCGTGCCGCCGCAGCGCTCGAAGCGATGGCGGATGCGGGCCTCGTCGGCCTGCTGATCGGTGGCGTGCCACGGCCGGGCGTGCTCGAGCGGCTTGCGGCCTTCGATGAGCGGATCGGCGAGGCGTCGGGCCCAATGACGCGCCTTGCGGCGCTCGCCTGCTTCGTGCGCGAGGATGCGGAGCGGCTGTCACCGAGCCTGCGCCTGTCGAACGCCGAAACGCGCGATCTGACCCAGAGCGTCGCCGAAGCGGAAACCCTGCGTCGGCCGCCCGATGCGACGCAGCTGCGCCAGATCGTCTATCGCGCCGGGCCGGCCATCGCGGTTGCCGCCCTGAAACTCGCCGCCGCCCGTGACGAGCCTGCCGCATGGGCCGCGTCGATCGAGGCCGCGCGCACCATGCCCCGCCCCGTCCTGCCCTGGCGGGGCGCCGATCTGTCGGCCCGCGGCGTTCCGAACGGCAAGGCGATGGGTGCGCTGCTGTCAGATCTGGAGCGCGCCTGGATGGCGGCGGATTTTCCGATCGATCCCGCTCGTCTTGGCGCGATGCTGGACGCCGCGATCGCGTCGCACCGCGCCGGAACGGCCGACTAGCCGCCGCTCGCGACGCCCGCCACGCCCTCGAAGGCGCCGGGCACCAGCTCGCGCACGAGAAGACGGTTCAGATCGACGGGTCCTGGCATGATGATGCGACCCGGCGGAACATGTCTGAAGCCCACACGGCTGTAATACGGTTCGTCGCCGACGAGGATCACGAGCCGCTCGCCGAGATCGGTCGCGGCACCAAGCGATGCGTTCATCAGCGACACGCCAATGCCGAGATTGCGAAAGGCGGGCTCGACGGTCAGGGGGCCGAGCAGAAGCGCAGGCGTCTGACCGATATGGATCCGCGTCATCCGATTGGAGCCGACCAGCATGGAGCCGACGCGCGCGACGAAAGACAGGTCGCGCCGCGGCGGCACGCCCTCGCGCAGACGAAAGGCGGTGCGGGCGAAGCGGCCGGGGCCGAAGGCGCGTTCATGCAGGCGCTCGATCGCGGGCGCGTCTTCAAGCCGCTCGGCGAGGAGGGTGACGGAGAGGTCGGTCATGGTCGGGATCGATCCGGTCGGGACAAGGGGCAGCCCGACCGCCGGACGGTCAGGCGCGCGACGGCAACGGCGCAAAGGCACCGGCTCGTCGTCGCTTGATCGAGATCCTGTCCGTCATGAGCCGCCGCATAGCACAGGCCGATCCGCTCACCAAGTGCCGTCGGGGGTCCGCCGCCCGGCGAGCTCGTCGAGCCGGCGCACCGTCGCGCGCGTGACATCCTCCGGCAGGGCGTCGAGGGCGAAGAAGCCCGAGGCCGCGATCTCGCCGTCCGGCCGTCGCGGCGCCGTCTGGATGCAGCGACGCGCGACATAGAAGGCGACATGGTCGCGCACACTCACCTCGCGGTTCTGGTAGAGACCCCGCAGGTCGAGCGGGCTTTCGCACCTTAGATTGCCCTCCTCGCGTGCTTCCCGGTGCGCCGCCTCCTCGGCCGTCTCGCCCGGATCGACGGCACCACCCGGCAAGTACCAGCCGGGCGTATAGGTGTGCTTCACGAGAAAGACGCGGCCTACCGCGTCGAACGCCGCGACCCGGACGCCGACCGTCATGCCCCGCATCAGCCGCAACCGGAAGAGATGGACCGGCGTAAGCCAGCGCCCAACCCGCTGCCGCATCGTCGCATGTCGAAATTCCATGCCGAATCCTGCCGTTCCGTTACCCGCTGGCATCATAGCGCGTTAACCTGCCGAGCGTCCCGCGCATGGCTGCCCAGCCTGCCACGCGGGGCGGTTTGCCTGTCTTTTCGATCCTTGATCATGTATAGACTTGGCGTCCGAAAAAAGAACACGGGGACATGGTCTCCGGGGAAGTGTTTCATGATCGTCTTCTTCATTCGCGCCGTTGCTACTGCCGCCTCGTTGCACAATGTTGCTCGCGAAGGCCGCGTGCAGGGCGTGCTGATGACGTTCGGCAATCGCTGAACCGTTATCGTCTCACAAAAAGTTTCTGACGACGCCGCCTAGCGGCGTCGTTTTGTTTTTGGGCTCCGGTCGCACGCGATCGACAAAGAAGGCATGGCGACGCGGCGCGGCTGCCGCTAAAAGATCGCCTCGATGTTGACCCTCGCCCATTTGTCAGACCCCCATATCGGCCCCCTGCCCAGCATTCGGGTCCGCGACATCGCCGGCAAGCCGGGCCTTGGCTGGCTGAACTGGCATCGCGGTCGCCGGGACGTGCACCGCATGGACGTTCTCGACACCCTGCTGAAGGACCTCGCGGCGCAGGCACCCGACCACATCGCGGTGACGGGCGACATCGTCAACATCGCGTTGCCTGGCGAATATGCCGCCGGACGGGCCCTGCTCGAGCGGATCGGCCCGCCGGAACGGGTCTCGCTGGTGCCCGGCAACCACGACGCCTACACGGTCAAGGGCGTCACACATCTTCTCGCCTCCTTCGATCCCTGGATGCGTGGCGATGATGCCGGCGCCCATCCGCTCGATGAGGACCACCGTTTCCCCTATGTGAAGGTGCGCGACGGCGTCGCCCTGATCGGCCTGTCGACGGCCGTGCCGACCGGGTTGTTCATGGCGACGGGCAAGCTCGGTCATCGCCAGATCTCGAAACTGCGACAGATCCTGCCGCGCCTTGCGCGCGAGGGTCTCGCCCGCGTCATCCTGCTGCATCACCCCGTCCGCCGTCAGGACGCCGGGCCGATGGCGATGCTGGTCGACTGCGACAAGCTGAACGCGACGCTGCGCGAATTCGGCGCCGACCTCGTCCTGCACGGACACATCCACCGCGACACGGTCCACCGCCTCAAGGGTCCGAACGGACCGATCCCGGTCGTCTGCGTCCCCTCGGCCTCCGCAGCGCCCGAGCGGTCGCGCTGGCCTGCCGCCTACAACCTCTTCCGCATCGAGCGCGGACCCGACGGCGTCGTGATCCATCACGCGCTGCGCGGGTTCAAGTCCGCCGGCCATCCGATCGAGATCATCCGCGAGGGGATGCTGTGATGCGCGTGCGGCGCGCGGCCCGCCCATTGACGTCGGCCTCCGTGTCGGCGACAGCTTCCCGCCAATCGTCCGACCATAGCCGAGGAGCCCGGTCATGACCGTCCAAGCCAAGAATTTCATCGCGGGCGCATGGGTCGCGGCCGACGACCATGCCCCGAACGTGAACCCGTCGAACACCCGCGACATCGTCGGCGACTATCCGCGTGCGAGCCGCGCCGACGCCGACCGGGCCATCGCCGCCGCCCGCGCGGCCTTTCCGGCCTGGAGCCGCTCGACCCCGCAGGAGCGCTACGAGGCCTTGAAGAAGATTGCCGACGAGGTTCTCGCCCGTCGCGAGGAGATCGGCCGCATGCTGTCGCGCGAGGAGGGCAAGACCCTCGCCGAAGGGATCGGCGAAGCAACGCGCGCCGGCCAGATCTTTGCCTTCTTCGCGGGCGAGGCGCTGCGCCTCGGCGGCGAGGCACTGCCCTCGATCCGTCCCGGCGTCGGTGTCGAGGTCACCCGCGAGCCCATCGGCGTCGTCGGTATGATCACGCCGTGGAACTTCCCCGCCGCCATTCCGGCCTGGAAGATCGCGCCCGCGCTGGCCTATGGCAGTTGCGTCGTCATCAAGCCGGCAGACCTCGTGCCGGGCACCGCCCATCTCCTGGCCGAGATCATCGCCAAGGCCGGCCTGCCGGCGGGCGTGTTCAACCTCGTCATGGGGCGCGGATCGGTCGTCGGTGATGCGATCCTGACCTCGAAGGGCATCGATGCCGTATCCTTCACCGGTTCGGTCGCGACCGGACGAAAGATCGCAATGGCCGCGGTGTCCGCCATGCCGATGAAGAAGGTCCAGCTCGAAATGGGCGGCAAGAACCCGCTCGTCATCCTCGACGACGCCGATCTCAAGATCGCGGTCGAATGCGCGGTCAACGGCGCCTTCTTCTCGACCGGACAGCGCTGCACGGCCTCCTCGCGCCTGATCGTGACCGAGGGGATCCATGATGCCTTCGTCGCCGCGATGATCGAGCGACTGAAGGGACTGGTGGTTGATGACGCGCTCAAGCCGGGGGTCCATATCGGTCCGGCGGTCGACCAGTCGCAGCTCGACCAGGACCTCGACTATGTCGACATCGGTCGGCGCGAGGGTGCGAAACTTGCCTTCGGCGGCGAGCGTCTCAATCGCGAGAACCCGGGTTTCTACCTTGCGCCCGCCCTGTTCACCGAGGCGACCAACGCCATGCGGATCGCGCAGGAGGAGATCTTCGGGCCGGTCGCCGCCGTCGTCCGCGTCAAGAACTATGAGGAAGCGCTCGCCACGGCGAACGACACCGAGTTCGGGTTGTCGGCCGGCATCTGCACGACGAGCCTGAAGCACGCGACGCATTTCAAGCGCAACATCGAGGCCGGCATGGCGATGGTGAACCTGCCGACGGCGGGCGTCGACTATCATGTCCCCTTCGGCGGCCGGAAGGGCTCGAGCTTCGGCCCGCGCGAACAGGGCGCCTATGCGCGCGAGTTCTATACCACCGTGAAGACGGCCTACACCCAGGCTTGAGATCAGCCCCGAGGGGCGCGACACCGCTCGCGCCCCGAAAAGGCCGCAATTCGTTAACGGTTCCTTTTCGGGAACGCGCGCATTCTCGCGACCATGTCGCGTCGCGTTGCGTTGTTCGTCTCGGCCATGCTCCTGCCGCTCGCCCTGTCCGGCTGCGGCGGCTGGTTCGATTATGAGGAGCGCGAACCGTGGCGAGACGCCGCCGAAGCGGCCTGCCTGCGCTCGGGCGTCGTCAAACAGACCGCCGACATCCGGATTTCCGAGACGATCGACGGTCCGGGCGTGTGCGGGGCGCAGAGCCCGTTTAAGGTCGACGCCTTCGAGATCGACGGCACGCCCTCGTTGCCGGCCCTGTCCTATACCGACGAACCTCTGCTGCCGCCCGGCACCATCGGCGCATCGCACCCCGTCAACCGTGTGATCGCACCGGCGGAGGACCCCTACGCCGTCCTCGGCCCGGCGCCGATGCCGATGCCGCAGGCAACGCCGACCCCGACCCGAATCGCGCTTTCCCGGACCGAAACGCTCGCCTGCCCGATGGTGCCGGCCCTGACGCGCTGGTTGAACGAGGAGGTGCAACCGGCCGCGCTCGCGAATTTCGGGTCGCCGGTCGTCGAGATGAAGACGGCCGGAAGCTACAACTGCCGCAAGCGCAACCATGCCCGGACCGGCCGCTGGTCCGAGCATGCCTTTGCCAACGCGCTCGACGTCAGCGGCTTCGTCCTCGCTGATGGGCGCACGACGAGCCTGCGGAACGGCTGGCGCGGCTCACCGGACGAGCAATCCTTCTGGCGCGACATCGCCTATGGCGGGTGCCGGCAGTTCAACACCGTTCTGGGTCCTGGATCGGACGGAAAGCACGAGCACCACCTGCACCTCGATCTCGCGCGGCATTCTTCGAAACGGTCGGTCCGTGTCTGCCGGCCCCGCGTTCCAAGCGACTGGGTCTCGGCGGCCGCCCGTGTCAACGCGGCAGCCCGGCCGATGCCGGCCGATTTCACCGACGGGATGCAGGACCCGCGCCCCTCGGACGTGGATTTCTGACAAGCGCCTCCGGCGGCCTCTGTCTTTTCAGTCGAAACGGCGCGAGGGTGTCACGGCGACCGGCGAAGCGGTGGAGAAGAAACCCTACGCTGCGGGTCCTGTGGGACGGCGTAGGTTCGAGCGTTGAGGAACACCGCCGCTCATCCCGGTGTTTCCGCCGCCTGGGACAGCCACCGCTGCGCGCGTTGACCGCGTCGGTCAGAGAAACCGCAAGCCGGCTTCGCCCTTGCTGCGCCACGCGATCTCGCAGGTTCTCGGGTTACCGCGCGCGCGGGCGAGAAAGATCGTGAAGCGCTTGGGCAACTCAAGTGTGCTCGCGAGCTTGATGCGCGCACCGCCGGCCGAGATGTCGGCGAGCTGGCAGGCGAAGGGCTCCTTACCCGGCAGATCCAGCCAGATGTTGTAGCGGGCAGCGACGCGCTTCGAGCGGCGTTTCTCCTTGCCGACGGCGGCCCTCTGCCGCTTCAGCAGATCGAGGCCGCCTTCCTTGACCTCGACATTCTTGTTCGCGGCGATCAGGTCCAGCACCTTCTTGTCGCCGCGCTTCACGAGCGCCTCGGTCACGGACGGATCGAGAACCTTGCGCAAAGCGATCGCCGCCATGAAATCGGGGCCGCGCGTGCTTGCCAGTTCGACCAGGAGTGCCGGCGTTATGCGCTCTGACTTGGTGAGGATCGGCCGCGCAATGGCGATGTCCTCGTCCCTCGCGAGATTGTAGACCGTTTCGGTCGGGGCGTTCTTGATCGGCGCGAGAATTTCGGAGACCCGGCGGCGATCCTCGTCCGATGCGTTTTCGATGAGCTTGAGGATCACGTCGTCAAACGCGGCGACATGATACTCCGAGTACTTCTCAGGCGTGTCGATGAAAAGCTCGACGATCTTGTCCAGCACCTCGCCCCGGCGTTCCTCCGGAAGCGCGGCAATACGATCGTGAAACTCCTCTGTGATCCAGCTCCGTCTCGGCGGCATCCGACAAACCCTGACGCAAGTGCGTCGAGTATCCCACCCGCCGATGAAAGATTGCTTACCTTAATGCCAGTGCACTTTTTGGGCGCCATTCCGTGCCATCGTGGCCCGATGTGGCGATGGTGTCCGAATACACCGAAGGAATAACGTCGTTACGACAGCACCCCCCGGCGGCTGAGATTGCGCATCAACTGACCGACGCCGTAGGTCCAAGGCGGCGCCTCATGTGTCCGCACGATCCGGTTCGACAGGCTGCCCAGGCCATTGGCGGAGATCGTCACGATGTCGCCCACCATATGGGTGAAGCCCTTGCCCTTCTCGCCGCGATCCTGCGTCGGCGCGAACATGGTGCCGAGAAACAGCACGGCGCCGTCCGGATACTGGTGGTTTGGCCCGATCATCTGGCGCACGAGATCGGCGGGGTCGCGGCTGATCTTGCCGATCGAGGAGGTGCCCGTCATCACGAAGCCGTCCGGCCCCTCGACGGTCAGTGAGACGTCGGTCCGGCGGACATGATCAAGCGAGAAGGTGGAGTCGAACAGCCGCACGAACGGCCCGATCGCACAGGAGGCGTGGTTGTGCTGCGCGTTGCCGAGGAGGAGCGCCGACCGGCCTTCGACGTCGCGCAGATTGACGTCGTTTCCGAGCGTGGCACCGACGATCTTGCCCTGCGAGGAGACGACCAGCACCACTTCGGGCTCGGGATTGTTCCAAGTCGAGGCCGGGTGGATGCCGGCATCAGCCCCGGTCCCCACCGCCGACATGGGTTGGGCCTTTGTGAAGATCTCCGCATCCGGCCCGATCCCCACCTCGAGATACTGCGACCAGACGCCCTGTGCGATCAGCACGTCCTTCAGCTTCGCGGCCTCCGCCGATCCCGGGCGCAATTTCGTCAGGTCGGCTCCGACGAGCTTGCCGATCTCGGCGCGAATGGCCGCCGCCGCCGCCGGGTTGCCGCGCGCCCGCTCCTCGATGACGCGCTCGAGCATGGACACCACGAACGTCACGCCGGCCGCCTTGACCGCCTGCAGATCGATCGGCGCCAGCAGCCAGGGAAGCTTCGCGTTGCGACCGCGCACCGTCGTGTTGGCGAGGATCTCGTCGATCGAGCCTATCCGCTCCGCGGACGCCGCGCGCGCCGCCTGTGCCGGATTTTTTTGCTCGCACAAATCACGGACAGTCGGGAAAACACGGGTAATGTCATACAGACTGTCGCCGCGGCACACGACCACCGATGGACCGTCCACATCCGGACGCCACACACGACCGATCAGGGTACCGGCGGTACCGTCTGACGGCAAAACAGTCTCAGCCTTTAGCGAAACCAACGCCATGCTACGTCCTTAATCCTTTAAATGATGAGTATCGCAATCGCGCAGGCGCTTCTACTTAAATCGCGAACATGCTCCGCCAGTCTTCCGGCGTATCCACAGAGGACGCGTAGACGGGGTTCTTCGACGAAAACACCGCCACGACATCCGGATGCAGATCATGCACATCCGGTGCCGAGAGATCGAGCCCCGCCGGAAATCCTGCTGGTATGATCATAGGCCAGCCGCGTGCCTCGCCGACGACCGGAACGAGCGCCTTGCGTCGATCGCCGGCGAGCCAGGCCGTCGTCAGCGCCGCGATCTCCCGCTCGGTCAGACGCGGCTGGTCGCCGACGAAGACGATCGTGCCCAAGGGGGCGCGCGAGGCGGCGACACCGGCATCGATCGAATGCGACTGGCCGAGCGTCGGATCGACCCGGACAAAGGAGGGGGAGGATCGCGACAGCGCTTCCTCGACCCGTTCCGCCTGATGGCCGGTCACGACGATCACGTCGTCCGTCACCGCGCGCGCCGTCTCGACGACGTGCCGGATCATCGCCCGGCCGGCGATCTCCATCATCAGCTTGTTCCGACCCATGCGCGAGGAAATGCCGGCAGCCAGGACGACGGCTGAAAATCCGTCGATCAGTGTTTCGCGGTCGTCATCCATTCCCAGCCCTCGCCCATCCTGCTTTACCCGACACCGCCTGTAGAAAGAAGACACCAGTTCGCGATCCGCACCGCGTCGAGTTCCTTGACCCGGCCGCCGTGCGACGCCACAAGGCGCGCCATGGCGCCTCCCCTTCTGATCCTGCGTGACATTCATCTGACGTTCGGCGGCACGCCGACCCTCACCGGTGCCGGCCTGATGGTCGGCGAGGGCGAAAAAGTCGCGCTCGTCGGCCGCAACGGCTCCGGCAAGTCGACGCTGCTTCGGATTGCCGCAGGCCTGATCGAGGCGGACGGCGGCGAGCGCTTCATCCATCCCGGCGCGACGGTGCGCTACCTGCCCCAGGAACCCGATTTCTCGGGCTACCCGACGACGCTCGCCTATGTCGAGGCCGGCCTCGGACCGGGCGACGAGGCCTATCGGGCGATGTATCTCTTGACCGAACTCGGGCTTACCGGCAGCGAGGATCCCTCGACGCTGTCGGGCGGTGAGGCGCGCCGCGCGGCGCTCGCCCGCGTGCTTGCACCAAAACCCGACATCCTGCTCCTCGACGAGCCGACCAACCATCTCGACCTCCCGGCGATCGAATGGCTCGAAAGCGAGCTGAAGAGCCTGCGCTCGGCGATCGTCCTGATCAGCCATGACCGTCGCTTTCTCGAAAACCTGTCGCAGGCGACCGTCTGGCTCGATCGCGGCCAGACGCGTCAGACCGATCGCGGCTTCGCCTTTTTCGAGGAATGGCGCGACGCGGTGCTCGAGGAGGAGGAGCGCGAGCGCCAGAAGCTCGACCGCAAGATCGTCGCGGAGGAGCACTGGGTACGTTACGGCGTCACCGCCCGCCGCAAGCGCAATGTCCGCCGCATGGCCAATCTCGCGGCGCTGCGCCAGCAAAGGCGCGATGCCCGCCGCGCGGTCGGCACGGTCCGCTTCACGGTCACGGAGGGTGAGGAAAGCGGCAAGCTCGTCATCGAGGCTGTCGCGATCTCGAAGGCCTATGGTGATCGGCCGATCGTCCGCGACTTCTCGATCCGCATCGCCAAGGGCGACCGCCTCGGCATCGTCGGCCCGAACGGCGCCGGCAAGACCACGCTGCTGAATCTTCTGACCGGCGATCTCGCGCCCGACAGCGGCCGGGTGAAGCTCGGCGCCAATCTCGCCATGGTCTCGCTCGATCAGCGGCGCGAGAGCCTCGATCCGACCGCCACCCTCGCCGAGACCCTGACCGGCAGCCAGTCGGACTATGTCGATGTCGGCGGCGAGAAGAAGCACGTCATCGGCTACATGAAGGACTTCCTGTTCCCGCCCGAGCAGGCGCGCACGCCCGTCGGCGCGCTCTCGGGTGGTGAGCGCGGGCGTCTGATGCTCGCGCGCTCCCTCGCCAAGCCCTCGAACGTGCTGATCCTCGACGAGCCGACCAATGATCTCGACCTCGAGACGCTCGATCTCCTGCAGGAAATGATCGCGGATTACGAAGGCACGGTGATCGTCATCAGCCATGATCGCGACTTTCTCGATCGTGTCGCGACCGGCGTGCTGGTCAGCGAGGGTGACGGGCGCTGGGTGGAGTATGCCGGCGGCTATTCCGACATGGTCGCCCAGCGGGGCGCCGGCGTCTCGAAGCGCGCCGTCCAGAAGCCGGCGACACGCGACCGCGCGGCCGAAGCCGTGCCGGCCCCGGCCGCCGAACCGGCGCGCAAGCGCAAGCTCTCCTTCAAGGAGAAGCATGCGCTTGAAACCCTTCCCGATGTGATCGCCCGCCTGCAGGCCGAGCGACAGACGCTGCAGACGGCCCTGTCGGATCCGGCCCTCTACAGCCGCGATCCGCGCAAGGCCGAGCAGGCCGGGGCCCGCCTCGCCGTGCTCGATGCCGAGATCGCCGCGCGCGAGGACGAGTGGCTGACGCTCGAAATGCTGCGCGAGGAACTCGAAGGCTGAGGGGCGTCGTGCCCATCGGTTGACCTTCTGCCCGGCACGCGCTTGGTATGCGTCCCACAGGCCGCCTTGTGCCGGCTGGCCCGACGATTGCGTGAGCCAATGGCGTTTCCCGATGAAGAGACCCGGTACGGTGCCCTGCGCGACGGGCTCGTCGCCGCGCTGACCGGCAGCACGGCGGCGACCGCGCTGATGATCGGGCTTCTGATCGTGCGCCCGCCGGGCTATCCCGCGACGGCGGAACTGGTTCGGCCGGCCGGCGCCGACGGCACGCGGATCGAGACGGCCGCCCCGACGCTCGATCCGGCGCTCCTGCAGCAGGTCGAGCTCGAGCAGGGTCTCGGGAATGATCCGGACCTCGAGCCCTCGCCGCTGTCGAGCCTCGCCGTCCGGCTCCATCTCGCGCCACGGGAATCGCCGGGGCCGAGGCCCTGGCTGACGCTCACAGCCGATCCGACAGCGCAGCGCCTCGCGATCACCGTCACCGCGGCGGACCCCGAGCGTGCCGCCGGTATCGCCAACGCGCTGGCGGGAGCTGTTCTGGCGGCCGACGAGGATGCCAGATCCGGCGACGCGCCATCGCCGCCGCCTCCACCACCTCCAGCGCCACCGCCTCCACCGCCACCCCCGCCTCCAGCGCCTCCCCCGGAGCCGGCGCCCCCACCCACGGCACCGCCTCCGCCGGTCGATGACCGGATGGCGGTCGCCGACCAGCGCGTCGCCGAGGCAAGCGATCGGGAGGAGAGCGCCCGCCGGGCGCTCCAGGCTTTCGACGCGGGGGTCATCATCGACCCGTCGCTCCCCGCGCGTCGTGCCGAGGCGCAAGCGACGGCCGAGGCACGGCGCGCCGAGGCCGAGGCCGCCCGCGCGACGCAAAGGCGCCTCGAGGCGCTTCGCGGCGCACCGGCGAGCGAGATCCTGCGCGATCCGGCCTTGGCGACCCCGGCCTTCGCCGGTCTGCGGTCCGATTACGGGCAGGCGGCCGCGCTCGAGCGCGCCCTCGCATCCGAACTGCTCGACCGCCATCCGACCCTGATCGAGGCTCGGCAGGTCTTGCAGCGGCAGGAGGCGCGGGTTCGCGCCGCGCTGTCGGACGCGACGGTCCGCGCCCGCAGCGACGCCGACGTCCGGGCAAAGGCGCAGATCGAGGCCCGCGCCGCGCTCGACCGCGCGAAAGCCGCCGAGGTCGCGGGCGCCGCGCAGAGTTCTGAGCGCGATCGTCTCGCCAAGGCACTCGCGACGGCGCAGGCCGAGCGGGCGGCATGGATCGCGGAGCGCGAGGCGCTGGCAGCCTCGACACCGGTCACGCCCCCACCTGCTCCCCCACCGCCACCACCCCCGCTTCCAGCCGAGCCCCCCTCAACACCACCATCCCCTCCCCCGTCGCCGGCAGCATCGGCGACCGGCAGTGTCGCCCGGGTCGAAGCGCTGCGGCTCGTGCCGGCGGCCGTGCCCTCGCAGCCGGTCGGGCTGAAGCCGATCGTGCTCGTCACGTCGACGGCGCTTCTCGGCGGTGCGCTCGGGCTGGTGCTCGGCGGCGGCGCCCATCTCCTGCGCCGTGTCAGTCGACGTTCACGCGCCGAAAACGGTTGAGCAGCGCGAAGGGCAGGCCGTTCAAAAGCTCGTCGACAAAGCGAAGGTCCTGAAACTCGCCATTGAGCGAGACGCGCGGAAGCGCGTGGGGATAGTCGGCATGCTCGCGATGCAGCAGACCCGGCCGCGTGGTGACGCCGATCCGGAACCCGGCCTCGACGCAGAGCGCGAATTCCCGCAGGCCGGCTGCCGATCGATCGCCGACCGGATAGGCGAAACTCGTGACAGGCTTGCCGAGCCGGTCTTCCAGCGCCTGCCGCGACCGCACGATCTCCGCTCGCGCCCCGTCGATCGGCAGCTTGGCGAGAAAGGGATGGCTCATCGTGTGGGCTCCGACGCTGAGCAAGGGCTCGCGCGCCGCCTGCGCCAGTTCATCCCATCGAAGGCAGAGCGGGGCACAGAGATCCGTCAGTGCAAACCCGGCATGGGCACACAGCCGGCGCACATCATCGAACATCTCGGCGTTGGAGGATCGCCGCAGATGGCCATAGATGCGGGCAAAAGCTGCCGTCTTCTCGGCATCGTCCCGCGTCGGCAGCATCGCGCCTGGCTCGCCACCGACATCTGGGACCGCATCGCACCGACGAACAGCCTCTTCGAGGCCGAGCCACCACAGTTCACCGCGCCCGTCGAGAAAATCCGGCACGCAGAACAGGGTGAAGGGGCAGTTATGCCGCCGAAAGACGGGAAGCGCATGTTCGACATTGTCGCGATAGCCGTCGTCGAGCGTGAAGGCGACAAAGCGTCGACCACCGCGCTCCAGCCGATCAGCCGCCTCGTCGAGCGTGACGAGATCATAGCCGCGCTCCACGACGCGACCGATGACCGCGTCGAGGAAGTCGGGCGTCACCTCGAGGAGGCGATTGGGCGCAAATCCTCGCGGAATCTCAGGTCGAACATGGTGCAGCGTGAAAATCACGCCGGCGCCGCGAAACGCTGGCGCGGCGAGCCGACCGATGCCCGTCGCGTGCAGGAGCCCGAGAACGGGACGGATGGTCTCGTAGGGCAGCTTGGGCATGACGGCTCAGGCAGCGTCCCGTTGGGTGATACCGTCCGACGCCGTCGTCTGCACGATCCGCGTGCCGGTCGTCTTGAGGCGTTGGCTGATCGCCTCGACGGCATCATCGCTGCTGTCGGTGCCGGCGATGAGAAGCGTGGTGTCGGCGACCCGCGCATAGGCCTCGATCATGGGCGCTGCCTTTTCAGCATCGCTCCCTTCGGCTTGCGCGACGAGATGCAGGACGACGATCGCGTACCGCGCGGTGAGCGCAGCGATCAGCCGGGCCTTGGCGACATCATCCCCCGTGATCGGCCGACCAGAGGCGATGCGGTGCATGCGCGACAGGCGGTCGGGCTCGATCACCTGGCCGATCCCGAGCCGCCCCGCGACGACGTCGGACAGGCCATCGCGCCCCGTGTCGGCGAGATCGACCAGCACGACGCTATGGCCCCGCCCCACGGCCCGGCGAGCGAACGCGAGAGCCGCGAGTTGCGAACTCGCCGCGTCATCGACCCCGATGAAGAGGAAGCTCGCACCGATGAAGGGTTCCGGCGGCGGCTGCACCTGAGCAACGGGCTCAGGCTCGGCGCGGGGTTCGACCTGGTCGGTCGCGGGATCGCTCCCGGCGGCGACCGACACCGGCGCGGTCTTTGAAGCGGCAGGTTGTTCGCTCGGCGCAGGCGCACTCTGGGCTTCGACCGGCAAGGGATCCGATTGCGCGGGCGGCGGCGTGACGACCACAGGCACCGGGGCGACTGGCGTCGGCATGGCGGCCGGCGGATCGGCTGTCATCTGGTTTTTCCGACCCGCATCCATTTCGGGCTCGGCCACGTCCTCGTCATCCTCCTCGACCGGACGGCGCTGCGGGACCATCGCGCGACCCGACAGGAGCTCCCCCGAGGCGAGGAGCACGATCGACATCAGCAGCGTCGCAAAGGTCGCAATCGCGATGATCGGGCCCTTGCGGGGGAAGAAGGGCGCGGATGCCGGAACCGCGCGCGATACGATCCGCGCATCGGCCGGCAGGGTGTCGAGCGCCGCACGGGCGCTCGCCTCGCGGTAGCGCGACAGATAGCTTTCCAGGAGATCGCGCTCCGACTTCGCTTCCCGTTCGAGCGCGCGGAGCTTGACCTCCTGCTCGTTCGCCCGCGAGGCGCTGTCCTTCTGGCGATCGAGCGCCTTCTCGAGGGAGGCGACGCGTGCACCGGCGATCAGCGCGTCGTTTTCGAGCGAGCGCACCGTCCGTTCGGCCTCGGTGACGATGCGCGCCTCGAGATCGGCGAGCTGGGCGCGCAGCTCCTTCATGCGCGGATGGCCGGGCAGCAGCGTGCGCGATTCCTGCGCAATCCGGGCCTGCAGACCGACGCGGGTCTCGACAAGGCGCCGGATCAGATCGTTGTTGGTGACGTCCGAGACATCGACCGGCCGGCCGTCGCGCAACAGGTCGCGGATCAGCTTGGCGCGCGCGGCGCTCTCGGCCTGCTGGGCGCGGGCATTGGAGAGCTGCGTGTTGATCTCGGCGAGCTGCTGTGTCGACAGCGAGGAGTTGTTCTGCGACTCGAACAATCCGTTGGCCGCCCGGAAAACCTCGACCGCGTCCTCAGCCTTCATCACGCGCTCGCGCAGTGCCGCGATCTGCGGCGACAGCGCGTCCGACGCGCCGATGGTGTCGATGCGCTTGGCTTCCCCACGCTCCGCCAGATACCGGTCGGCGATGGCATTGGCGGCCTCGGCGGCGAAGGCCGGATCGCGCGAGGCGAACTCGATCGTGATGACGCGCGAGCGATCGATCGAATAGGCGGTCAGGGCCTCGAAATAGGCCTTCAGCACCCGGTCCTCACCCGTCGGCTTCGGCGTCGAAAGGCCGACCATGCCGAGCAGACGGGCGCTCAGGCCGGACGGCGCCACCTGGGGATCAAACTCGGGGTTGCCTTCCAGATTGAGCCTGCGCGCGACGTCGCGCGCGAGATCGACGGAGGTGATGAGCTCGACCTGGCTGCGTACGGCCTGCTCGTCGACTGTTCGCTGCTCGCCCGAGAGCGCATCGCCGGTCGGACGCGTGAAGGTGGTCTCGCGTGGCTCGAGCAGAAGCCGGGCCTCGGACTTGTAGAGCGGCGTCAGGGTCGACACGAAGGCGGCGGAGCCGATCAGCGCCATCAGGGTCGGAACGATGACCCAGAGCTTGCGGCGCCACAGGGCAGCGGCGAGAACGCCAAGGTCGAGCTCGGAGGACGGCGCCGCATAGCCTCCGGCCAACGGGTCCGAGTTCACCCGGGCAGATGGGCGGCCGACCGATCGCATAGGCGTTACTCCGACAAAACTCCCGGCAATTAAGACCTCGTCAAGGTTGACATAGCGTTAATGGAGCACATCTGAGGGTGATTTTGATGATCTCATGTAAATATTGACGTAAGGCCATAGCTTAAAATTGTGTTACTTGGTTGGATTTTGTTAACCATGTTCGGCGACAGTGTCGTGAGGATTCGCCGCCCATGTTCACTCGTCGCCAAGCACTCGCGCTCGTGATCGCCGGCCTTGCCGGGGGTTGCGCACGTCCGATGGGCGACCCGACACCGTTCACCGCGTCGACCGAGAGCCCCTATTTCCTGAACGCCGGCGACCGCCTCCGTGTTCTCGTGTTCGGACAGGAAAACCTTTCGAACCTCTATATGGTCGACGCGCAGGGCGCGATCGCAATGCCGCTGATCGGCACCGTCCAGGTCGCGGGCCTCACGACGACGGAAGTCGCAGCGCTGATCGCCAAGCGTCTGCAGCAGGGCTATCTGCGCGATCCCGACGTTTCGGTGGAGATCGACCAGTACCGCCCGTTCTTCATTCTGGGCGAGGTCACCAATCCCGGTCAGTTCGCCTTCGTCAATGGACTGACGGCCCAAACCGCCGTTGCCATCGCCGGTGGCTTCACGCCGCGCGCCGACCGGACCGGTGTCGAGATCACTCGTCGCATCGGTAACAAGACCGTGAGTGCCCGACTGCCCCTGTCGACGCCGATCCGCCCCGGAGACGCGATTTCCGTCGATGAACGCTGGTTTTAATCGATAAAGTCGCTTCAAGACGCCGAAATCAACGATTTCTTCGCCTAATCGCCGATTTTGCGGGCGCATGCCGCGCTGCGCACAAATCGCCCTTGCCAGCGATCATCCAAGTCCGTATGGAGAATGAACGTTCATTCACTCCATCCGGACAGCCATGTCGACCGCTGGACAAGCCATCGTCATTCCCGAGAAGCGCGCGCAGCACAGCGACAAGCGCGGCGCGATCCTCGACGCTTTCGAGCACTGCATCGCGAGCACCGGCTTTCATCGAACGACGATGCAGGACGTGGCCCAGGCGCTCGGCATGAGCGTCGGCAACCTGTATCGCTATTTCGACTCGAAGGAAGCGCTCGTCTCCGGTCTCGTGGAGCGTGACCGCGAGCGCCTGCGGGCCGACTTCGATGTCACGGCCGAGTCGAAGGACGTGATGGGCGCGCTGCGTCAGCTCGGCCGCAAGCATTTCGTCGAAGAACCGCGCGAGCGTGCCATGCAGATCGTGCAGATCTGGGCCGAGGCGATGAGCAGCCCGAAGGTCGCCAAAATGTGCATCGGGATCGAGCACGAGTGCGCGGCACAGTTGCATCGCGTCCTCGATCAGGCCAAGGCGGCCGGTGAGATCCAACCGCTGATCGACACGTACAAGATCGTGTCCGTCATGATGGCGCTCGGTGACGGCATGACGCAACGGCGCGCGCTTGACCCGGATTTTGATGCCGAAGCGGGGTTTGAACTGCTTTTTTCGGTTCTCGACATCCTGCTCCGGACACCTGACCTGACCGGCTCCGCCGACCCTTCCGACCATACGACTTCGCGTTGAGAGAAAACCATGTCCGCGTCTGATCCCAATCTCCCGAGCAGCGATCCAGCGCCGATCGAGGCCGCCCCCATGAGCGCGACCCCCGCGCCGGATGCAGAGGCAGCCGTGACGCCCGAGACGACCGAGGTCATTCCCCCGCGCCGGCGTCGCCGTCTGCGCTCGGCGCTGCTGTTCGGCCTGTCGGGCATCGTCACCGGTGCGGTGGCGCTGGGCGCGGTGGCGATCGGCCTCCTGTCGACCACGCCGCCCGCCAGCCAGCCGGCCGTCGCGGCGCAGGCCGAGGCGCCGGTCGCGGCGAAGCCGCCGTCCATCACCGTCGCGCGCATCGTGCGCGGTCAGATCACGGAGACCAGCACCGTGACCGGCTCGCTCGTTCCACGCGAAGAAATACTCGTCGCCGCGCAGGTCGATGGCCTCGCCCTGACGGAGATCCTCGTCGAGGAGGGCGACACGGTCACGAAGGGGCAGGTGCTGGCGCGCCTCAACCGTGAAACGACCGACGTCTCGCTCGCCCAGAACGCCGCGCAGATCGAACGGTCGATCGCCGCCATCGATCAGGCGCGCAGCAGCATCGACGAGGCGCGTGCAAGCCTCGACCAGGCCGAGAGCGCCTATCAGCGCGCGCAGGCTCTGGTGAAGTCCGGCGCGACCACCGTCGACAACATCGAGCAGCGCGAAGCGCTTGCCAAGGTGGCGAAGGCGCGCCTTTCGTCAGCCGAACAGGCCTTGCGGCTCGCCGAGGCCGACAAGGCGCTCGCGGAAGCCCAGCGCCGGGAATGGATGGTTCGCCTCGAACGTACTGAAATCAAGGCGCCGGAAGCTGGCGTCATCACCCGCCGCACCGCGCGCATCGGCGTCGTCGTGAGCGGCGCGGGTGAGCCCCTGTTCCGCATCATGAAGGATGGCGACGTCGAACTCGAGGCGCAGGTCCCGGAGACGACGCTCGCTTCGCTCGCGCCCGGCATGCCGGTGCGCGTCACCACCGTCGCCCGCGAGAAGCCTTTTGCCGGCACCGTTCGCCTGATCGCGCAGGAGGTCAACACGACGACCCGTCTCGGCAGCGTTCGGGTTGCGATCGAGCATGCGCCCGGCCTCCAGCTCGGCGCCTTCGGTCGGGCCGAGATCGAAATCGCCTCACGCGAAGGCATTCTCGCGCCGCAGTCGGCCATCCTCTACACGCCCGGCGGCGCCGAGATCCAGGTGGTCCGCGACGGCATCGTCGAGACGCGGACGGTCAAGATCGGCCTGCGCACGCCGACCTCCGCGGAGGTGCTCGAGGGGCTCAAGGAGGGCGAGGACGTCGTTCTCACCGCCGGCACCTTCGTTCGCAACGGTGACCGCGTGACGCCCGTTCAGGCGCCCGTCGCCGTGTCGGCCGTGAACTGAGGACATCACCATGGCACTCAACGTTTCCGCCTGGTCGATCCGGAATCCGGTTCCTTCCGTCGTGATGTTCATCGTGCTGATGGCACTCGGCTGGGTGTCGTTCAACACGCTGCCGATCACGCGCTTTCCGAACATCGACGTGCCGGTGATCGCTGTCACCGTCACGCAGTCGGGCGCTGCGCCGGGTGAACTCGAGACGCAGGTTGCCCGCAAGGTCGAGGACGCGGTCGCCGGCATCGCCGGCGTGAAGAACATCCAGACGACGCTGAGCGACGGCACGGCCAGCATCGCGGTCGAGTTCCGGCTCGAGGTCGACACCGACCGCGCGCTCAACGATGTCAAGGACGCCGTCGCCAAGATCCGCGGCGACCTGCCACGGACCGTCGACGAGCCGATCGTGCAGCGCATCGAGGTCGAGAACCAATCGATCCTCACCTTCTCGGCCTCATCGCCGGGCATGACGCTCGAACAGCTGTCCTGGCACGTCGACGACGTCGTGGCGCGCGAGTTGCAGGGGCTGAAGGGCGTCGGCCGCGTCGACCGCATCGGCGGCGTGACCCGCGAGATCCGCGTGTCGCTCATTCCAGATCGCCTGATGGCGCTCGGCGTGACGGCGGCCGATGTGAATGCGGCGATCAAGGCGACCACGGTCGACCTCGCCGGTGGCCGCGGACAGGTCGCGGGTCAGGAGCAGTCGATCCGCACGCTCGCCTCGGCGAAATCGGTCGAGGATCTGCGCGCAACGATGATCAACCTGTCGAACGGACGCGAGATCCGCCTTGGCGAGATCGCGACCGTGACCGACAGCTTCGAGGAGCCGCAGAGCTTCTCGCGCCTGAACGCGGAGACGCCGATCGTCACCTTCTCGATCTACCGCGCCAAGGGTGCGAGCGATACGGAAGTCGCGGACCGCGTGCGCGCCAGGATTGCCGAACTTGCCAAGGCGCATCCCGACGTGACCTACAACGTCGTCGACGACAGCGTCAGCTACACCTATGGCAACTTCGAAAACGCCATGCAGGTGCTGATCGAAGGCGCGGTGCTGGCCGTCATCGTCGTCTTCATCTTCCTGCGCGACTGGCGCGCAACGATCATCGCGGCGGTCGCCCTGCCGCTTTCGGCCATCCCGACCTTCTGGGCGATGTCGATGATGGGCTTTTCGCTCAACCTCGTCTCGCTGCTCGCGATCACGCTGGTGACGGGCATTCTCGTCGACGACGCGATCGTCGAGATCGAGAACATCGCGCGCCACATGAAGATGGGCAAATCGCCCTATCGCGCCTCGATGGAGGCGGCGGACGAGATCGGCCTCGCCGTCATCGCCATCACCATGACGATCGTCGCGATTTTCGCGCCGGTGAGTTTCATGGGCGGCATTGCCGGCCAGTACTTCAAGCAGTTCGGCCTGGTTGTTGCGGTGGCGGTGCTGTTCTCACTGCTCGTCGCACGCCTCATCACACCGATGATGGCGGCCTATTTCCTGCGGCCGCACAAGCATGAGGAACCGCGCGACGGCATCGTCATGCGCGCTTATACGGCGTTCCTCGCCGGAACGCTCTGGCAGCTTCCGGTGCGCCTGCCCGTGCCCTTCTCGCGTCCCAAGCGCAAGGTCACGATCCGCCTGAGCATGGCCTATGTCACGGTGGTCGCCGGCTTTTTCGTCTTCGTCGCGCCGGCCTTCATCGCCGCGCAGTATCTGCCCCAGGGCTTCATCCCGAAGGAGGACATTGCGCGCATCGTGATTGCGACCGAACTGCCTCCGGGTGCCTCTCTCGGCGACACGCAGCGCAAGACAGACGAGATCGTCCGATCGCTGCGGGAAATCCCGGAAGTCAAGCAGGTTTTCGTCATCGGCGGCTCGTCCCCGACCGGCGCCCGCGAGTACCGAAAGGCCTCGATCTTCGTGGAGCTGACGCACAAGAGCGAGCGGACGCGCACCCAGGCGCAGATCGAACAGGAAGTCTCCCGTCGCATCGCCGAGGTTCCGGACGTGCGCGGCTGGTACATCAATGAGCGCGGTGAGCGCGAGGTCAACATCGCGCTGACCTCGAGCGATCCGGTGGCGCTCGCCAAGGCCGTCGCCGATCTCGAGGGCGCGATGCGTCGCACCGAGGGGCTGTCGAACGTCGCCGCCTCCGCCGGCGTCGACCGCCCCGAGGTCCGCATCGTGCCGCGCCTCGACGAGGCGGCACGTCTGGGCATCACGACCGATGCGATCTCGCAGGCGATCCGCGTGGCGACGATCGGCGATGTCGGCGGCAATCTCGCCCAGTTCAACGCGGGCGACCGGCAGATTCCGATCCGCGTGCAGCTCGACGAGCGCGCGCGCTCGGATCTCGCCACGATCGCCAACATCGCGATCGTCGCGCCGAACGGCACGTCGGTACCGCTGAGCGCCGTGGCCGACATCAGCTTCGGTCAGGGCCCGGCGACGATCGAACGCTTCAACCGCGTGCGCCGCGTCACGATCGGCGCTGATCTCACCGGCGGCCTCGTCATCGGCCAGGCGCTGGAGAAGATCTACGCGCTGCCCGAGGCGAACAACCTCCCGCCGGGCGTGAAGGTCGCGACGACCGGCGACGCAGAGATCATGGAAGAGGTCTTCAACGGCTTCGCCATGGCGATGGGTGCCGGCCTGATGATGGTGTTCGGCGTGCTGATCCTTCTGCTCGGCAGCCCGTTCCAGCCGATGACCATCATGCTGTCCCTGCCCCTGTCGGTCGGCGGCGTGATCCTCGCGCTGTTCCTCACCAACACGGCGGTCTCCATGCCGGTCGTCATCGGCATCCTGATGCTGATGGGCATCGTCACGAAGAACGCGATCATGCTGGTCGACTTCGCGATCGAGGAAGTTCGCCAGGGGGTACCGCGGCGCATCGCGATCATCGACGCCGGGCGCAAGCGTGCCCGACCGATCATCATGACGACGATCGCCATGGTCGCCGGCATGGTGCCGGTGGCGCTCGGCCATGGTGACGGCGGCGAATTCCGCGCGCCGATGGCGATCGCGGTGATCGGCGGCCTGCTCGTTTCGACGATTTTGTCGCTCGTCTTCGTGCCGTCGCTCTATTCGATCATGGACGACGTGACCCGCCTCTGCGTCTGGATCTTCGGCCGCTTCGTCGGCCCGAAGGAGGAGGACCCGGTCCTGCCGGGAGCGGCCCCGCACGGCGCCATCACCCATGGCACACAGGGACGGCTCACCCCGCCGCCCCTGCAGATCGCAGCCGAGTGAGATCGCCCGATGACGTTCATGACCACGATCGAACGCCCGCCGCGCCCCCGAGAGGTCGCCTATCTGGAAGCCCTCTGGGCCGGTGAGCGGCGTCCGGCGATCTCCGGTCCGGCGGGGCATATGTGCCGCCGGCTCGGCTGGTGCGAGGCGCTCTATCAGGCGCCGGACGGCTCGCTCGTGCCTCGCTCGACGTTGTCGATGGACTCCACGGCGCTGACGCGCGCGGGCTACCGGCAGGTCGGCTTCGTGCTCACCAAGCGCGGACGCTGGGTACTCAGTACCCTCCCCTCGCCCACGCCAGCAACGGAGTGAGCGCAAGCTCCCGAAGCCCTGGGCGTCAGGACACCGGCAGATCGAAAACCAGAACGCCGTCGAGCCCGCCGACGGCGTTGGCGACGATGCGCGCCCCGACCGCCTTGTGATCGGGATGCGACTGATAGGCCGCGAGCGCCGCCCAATCGTCAAAATCAACCACGAATCCGTGCATATAGCCGCGCTCGATCTGCTCCGGGCTTTCGCTGCGACCAGCCGTGATCGACCGCACGCCCGGCAGCACCGCCTGTATCGCCGCGAGATCCGAAAAGATTGCCGCGATCTCGGCCTCGCTCACCTCCGGCCTGAACCGGATCAGCACGATATGTCGGATCATGTTCCCTCCACCTCGTTCACAACTACACGATATCAAGAAAATGTTCTTTAGATTTAGATCTGACGATCCCACGGTGGCGTAGAACCACACATCTACCTTACGACGGACGAGCCATCGCGTGACCAAGAAGACAGTTCTCATCACCGGCATTTCCGGTTTCATCGCCCGACGCTGTGCCATCGAACTGATCGAGCATGGCTACACGGTCCGCGGCACTGTCCGCGACGCAAAACGGGCGGAGGCGCTTCGTCGCAGCCTCGCTCCCCTGGCCGATCCCGACCGGGTCGAGCTGGTCGAGGCCGATCTTTTGTCCGACTCGGGGTGGGACGACGCCATGTCGGGCTGCCACGGCGTCCTCCATCTCGCCTCGCCCTTCCCCATCGCCCAGCCGCGTGACGAGGCCGAGCTCATCCGCCCGGCGGTCGATGGAACCCGCCGCGTGCTGCGGGCTGCAATACGCAGCGGCGTCAATCGCTTCGTGCAGACGTCCTCCACGGTCGCGGTCGCCTATGGCCATCCCCACGACCGGACCAAACCTTTCACGGAAGCCGACTGGAGCAATCTTCAGGGGCCGGGCATCACGCCCTACGCCAAGTCCAAGACGCTGGCCGAGCAGGCCGCGCGCGACCTCGTCGCCGGATGGGGTACGACGATGCATTTCTCGACCGTGAACCCAGGTCTTGTCCTGGGTCCGCTGACCGATCCCGCCTTCGGCTCGTCGATCGACGTGGTCAGGATGATCCTGTCCGGCAAGTATCCTGGCATGCCACGACTGATGTTCCCGATCGTCGACGTCCGGGATGTCGCCCTGATGCACCGTCTCGCGCTCGAGACCTCGCACCCGTCCGGCGGTCGCTATCTGGGCGTCGCGGGCACGCGATGGATGATCGACATCGCCCACACGCTCAAGGCCGGCCTCGGCAGGGACGCCCGCAAGGTGCCGGCGCGCGAACTGCCCGACTGGCTCGTCCGCATCGTCGCCCTGTTCGACGCCGGCGCCCGCAGCACGCTCGGCGACCTGGGCAAGGCGCTCACGGTGGATGCGAGCGCGACGCAAGCCACGCTGGGCCTCACATTCAGGTCTCCGGAAGACGCGATCCTCGCGACGGGACGCAGCCTGACCGAGTCGCGGCTGGTGTAGCGCAGCACCTTCCCTCTCCGGACGACAGTCCGGGGAGGGTGCCGGGCAACGCCCGGCGGGTGGGGTCGTTGGAGCAGCGATATCGTCAACGAGTGAAGCGATCGCGCCCTGCCCCGCCGACCCCTTCCGTCGTGCTGCGCACGACACCTTCCCCACGGCGTGGGGAAGGAGGCCCGCGCCGTAGTGGTAGAGCTGTCAGGCACGGGCGCAAACTCCCTCTCCGGACGTCAGTCCGGGGAGGGTGCCGGGCAACGCCCGGCGGGTGGGGTCGTTCGGGCAGCGATGACGTCAACGAGTGAAGCGACCGCGCCCTGCCCCACCGACCCCTTCCGTCGTGCTGCGCACGACACCTTCCCCACGGCGTGGGGAAGGAGGCCCGCGCCTTCATGGACGACCCGTCAGTCACATGCGCAAACTCCCTCTCCGGACGTCAGTCCGGGGAGGGTGCCGGGCAACGC
>JBKDKQ010000013.1:0-49387 GCA_046344875.1 Labrys sp. (in: a-proteobacteria)
GCCTTAGGGAGCCATCCCCTGCTTCACCCGTCGGGTTCGCCATCACGACCTCGCTCGATCCAGATCAACCTACTGATTATACTATCTGAATCGCGTCACCTGCGCCTCAAATTCGTCTGCCATCCGGCGAATGCGGGCTTATTAGTGAGATCGATTGAGAAGCTTCCAACAGCCTGATCTAGAGCACTGAGTATAACAAGGTTCTTCAAGGCTAGCTCTTTGTCTAACCCGTCAATCCAATTACCCTCAGTGATAAGCTCAAGGCGTTCCTTGATATCAGCAACAGGCATCTCCCCATCGATGTACAGAACCTTCTTAGGAGTATGAACCTCCCAGCCCAGCCCCTTGATGGTCCCACCACCAGCCACAGCTAGAGCCAAGGTCATACTCAGGAAGCTCTTCCCTAGTCCCGGCGGAGCATACAGCATGACAGCATCACCCTGCCTCATCCACGGATGAACCAAGGTCTCTCTTACAGGCAGATCCCTAGCTAGTATCTCTGACGCATCCGCTGCATACACATGCTCAAACAACCAAGGATGATCCTCAGGTACGAACCTAGGATTACCCATCTGACTGTCTCTCAAGAACTCCTTATGTGCTAGATACAATTTCTCATACTCATCCTTAGTGCCAATGAAAGGCACAAGGTTATGGCCATTCCTCTTACTGTACTGACTATCTTCGACAGCTTCCTTGTAACAACTCTTCTTAACCTCAGGCTCAGCCTCAGGCTTATCTTCAATGTAATTCTCTTCAGTCATAGTCTTCTTGTTTACCTTTCTTTCTAGGTCATGTAGACCCTTATGGTGTCTCACTCTGTTGTGCCTTATTGTTGCCTGATTGTATGCAGGTTCTACCGAACGAAAAACAGTCAACAAAACCACACACGTTTACGTGTAATACCTGCGTCTAACCAATGTCTAACCTAGGTCTAACCTGTGTGTATGAGTTGGGCCCGGCTTTCCCTTCGTACTGGGCAGGGTATTTCCTCGACTGCTCAGCCTCAATCACTCGTGCTCATATCCAATGGGCAGGGTTTCGTTTCACCCTCTGCCTCTCCTAGCTACGCCCCGTGCTAGCGCTCTTGGAAAGCTTCGCAAGCGTGGACCGTGAACACCCCGTTGCAGCTTGGATCGTGGACCAAGACAGCCCCTGCTTCAGCATCTGGCTAATCCCCTCGTTCCGCTGGGTGTCTTCCTTCCTGCCCCTGAACTTGCCGTCAGCCTTGGCCTTCTCGATCCCCTGAGCCTGCCTTCTCCTACGGTCCTCGTAGTCCTTGCGAGCGACAGCAGCCAACATGTCGAGAAGCATGGCGTTGATGGCTTCGAACATCCGTGAGGTGAACTCATCAGCCTTCCCAGCCGTGGCCATGGTCCATGAGGTAGGCAGGTCCAACGCAACGACCTTCACTCGCTTCTCACTGATCAAGCCTTTCAGCTTCTCCCAGTCCTCAGCACCAAGCCGAGACAGTCGGTCCACCTGTTCTACCAACAGCACATCCCCAGCCCGACAGTCAGCCAACAGCCGGAACAACTCAGGCCGCTTCAGGGAAGCCCCGCTCTCGTTCTCTGTGTAGTAGGCCGCAATCGTCAGCCCACGCTCCCCAGCGAAGTGGTCCAGGTCAGCCCTGGCTCTGTTCGCATCTTGCTCGCTCGTGGAAGCCCTGAGGTATGCCCGGATAAACATGTGAGTTGCTCGCCAGTTCGTTATGACTGGTTCGCTTATATGCGGTCTGTTTTAACTGGTCAATCCCAATTTCCGAACCAGTCCCCAGCCCCTGCCTTGCCGGTCTGCCTGATGTGTACCCATAACGAACCAGAGCTGGGCCAACTGACGAGAGACCGAGAAGGCCACAGGATCGCATAGGAGAGCCGAGGACAGGCATCAGGTGACGCAGCTAGCATGTAGCTCTTGCCCCTCCTTGCCCGTCATAGGCCCTCCTAGCCGCCTAGAAATCGATCCTGCCCATGGGGTACCGGGGGGATGGCAGCGCCCCGCATATCGAATATCCCCTCTCAGATTTTTTCCCAGTTTTTCCCGGCTACTCCGAGCAGGGAAAGGCCTGTCTCAGCGCAACTGCGACAGCAGCTGCTTGCCGCTGATGCCAAGCGTTTGGATTTTCCTTCGCCCACTTAACAAATATCGCAATGGCTTGACCAATAGTAACCCCTTTCGGAGCACACCAAAGGTTAAAATTTTCTTTGTTTAATTCAAAATTATACTGTCGAATCGCAGAAACTCCTGCTAGATAACCCATAAAAAATCCTATGCACTCTCTTCTATTTAAAGAATCATCAATGTTAGACGATTCTCCGTCGTAGTTATCGCATGTTTTCATCAACTTTCCAGCACTTAATTCATACAAAACATCTGCCTGAGAATCAGCTGACGCTCCTCCCGGCAAAAAAATTGCTGCCGTACAGAATATCAATGCACCAACCAAAAATATAAACCGCAGCGTCAGCATAGTAGACATGGCAATAATCCTCTCACTGACGTTGTTAGTCATCAAAGATCGTTACCATGTCTCCTGCTTTGGCTCAACTACCCCTTGTTAGCCTCATCCCGTGCCTTAGCCTGTCGTGCAACCCTGTTACGATGCACCACAGCCATAGCCTCAAGCTCATCGACCATCTCATGTGTGAACCCCGCATAACCCCGGTCAGCAGCCTTACGCTTCCACACAAAGTCCTCAGGGGTTAGGGCATCATCCCGCAACGCATTTTCATTCATAGCGTTAGGGTCAGGCACAGCACCGGGGATAGCACCGTAGTCAACGTGCTCAGGCTCATTGCCCGTAGTGGGAGTTCCGGTATTCCAGATAGTAAGTTTGTTGTTATTCATTTTATCATTTCCCTACAACACAAGTCTTATTGAGCTTCATGCTGCTTAGCGACGTTATATATATCATTCCATGTAAGAGTAGTCTTACCTGAAGCCCTCGCAATACCATGCTGTATCACTAGATTACGGATGGAATTCGAACGGTCAGCCATACGCTGTAGGTCGCCGTACTTATCATAGCCAAGCTCACGCTGAGCCACTTGCTGGCCAATGCCTACAGCCCGGTCAACCATCGCATGCGTGCTCTCCCGTGACATGCCACGCTCTACCAGCCGGTCCCACACAGGGTCCGTGTCCGGTGCTTCCCCTGTCAGGATCTCCGTGACGAAAGCAGCGCTATCCTCAGGGGCAACCCCGGTGTGGAAGGCAAACGTGTCAGCGATGTTCCGCCCTGCGTTCACCTCCTCATAGCTGGTCAGGCCCGATCCAACCCGGTAATCCAGCTCAAGGGCTTCCTGTTCCTCCTTGGTCGTCTCAGGCTCATCCAAGGGCTTGCCCTCGATGGCGTGCTTCTGGACAGCCTTTGCAGACTTGTCGGCCAAGCCTTCAAGGAAGTTGGAGAAGCCCGCCGCTCTCGCCGCCTGAACCTCCATTTCTACGCCCCCGATGGTCACCCGATCCGTAGGGAGGAGGTCATGCACACTGGAGATTGTCTTGTAGCGACCCTCTGCCGTCACCACGGTAGAACCACCAGTGACAGCATCATTAGATGAGGCCTGCTGATGGTCGTTAGAGATAACCATCTTCTCGACAAGCTGGGTATTGTTATTGAAGTCTGCCGGGGTAGTCCCGATAGTATAGGAATACGTAGTCAAGTTAGTTAGTTCCTTGCGCTAGCTCTGAGGCTAGGCATTAGTTATTCAATCTTGATGTAAGGTATAGTCATGATATCAGCGTGGTAGATATCCCATCCACCACCGTATCCACCTGCTATACCTTTCTGCTTATGACCTAGGGTATTCTCAACTTTCCTAGTGTCGATTGTGCCCCGTGCTATGGTAGCGAACCGATGCCGCCAAGCATGGTTAGGCTGTGTTGTGGTCTTGATGCCAGCATCACGGACGATGCTTCTCACCTGTTCAACAGCATTTCTCTCCCTCGATTGCGTAGGTACGGATGCATCGTAGAACAGATAGTCAGTCTTGCTCGATGATACGAAATCGATAAGCCCGATTTCAATGAGTTGTTCATGAATAGGTACATACCTATCCACGCCACGGGGCTTATTGTTCTTGATGAATACGTACCATCCATCCTCTCGCTTGGAGAAGTTGGACTTCTTCAGCCGGACAAGCTCGCCAATCCGAGCCCCTGTAAACGCTGCCAGCCATGGCAACCAGCGCTTGGCATTGGCGGTATAGACCGCCTCGTTGGGCTTCTTCTGGTACACAAGGCTAGCCCTCAGGATAGTCCGTGCTTCCTCATCTGTGTACGCCCGCTCGGTCGGATCGGAAGGATCCAGCCTTGGTCCTTTGATCTTGTCAGTGGGATCTGACTGCAAATGTCTGCCCGGTTCCGACGCCCACCGGAACACAGTCTGTATGGCCTTGAACTCGGTTGAAGCCGTCTTCCTGCTATTGATCGACAGGAGGTACGACAGGTAATCCTGTATTGTCTTAGGCTTGATGTTGGCGGCTAGCTCGTTCTTCGTGTAGCCAATGAACTTATTGAAAGCGTTCCGATACCGACGAACAGTGTTAGGGCTATTGTTGGTGAATGAGTTGGAGTAAGAAACCCAAGCTTCAAACATATCACTGATTGTAAGTGTAGAAGCTTTGATGTCCTCAAGCTTGGGGAACGAAGAGAGGTTAGGATCAGGACTATAGTCTCCTTCAGCTCTCTTCCTCATCAATCGATTATGCTTGTGGTACGCCTTGGCTACCTCGATAGATAGCTTTCGCATTGAAGCTTCGCTGCTGTTGAGACCTAAAGATCTAACAACGTTCTCAGCTTCCTTTTCAAAAGCATCAACCTCTTTCCTTTCAATAGCGGCATTGAGGAAGGCTTCGCCCATATCCCATATATCAGGATCGGCTGTGTCATCGGTTATCTCAATGTTGTCTATCGAGGCATATGCTTGACCAGCTAACGCCATGATCTGGATATGGGACAGGTCCACAGGCTTATCATTCCTGTAGCTATCCCATACTTTTAGCAGCCCCTCGTAAGCCTGATTGAAGCGGCGGTACGCCTCTCGCTTGTCCTTGGTGAACAGCGATTGCGTGACATGCGTCCCAGCCTTGGGCGTGTAGGTCTTCCCATCGAACTGGATAGGAACCGTCTTGCCCTTGACCAGAGGGCGTAGGTCAGTCGGCACGGCTTCGTTGAGCCGGTACGTTCCGTTTCGAAGTTGCGGTTTGGCCATGGTTCGAAGCCCTTGGGTGACAGAGTAGGTGACGCCGTTAGGTGACACATTATCCATCATAACGCATTGAAAGACAATACGGTTATGGAATGATTGAGCTTTTCGATTTTCTTTTGGGGAGCTACGAGCTCCCACGAGCGCGTTACCTAGGCGGGGGCGGGGGGCCGGTCAAGCTTTTGTGCGAGGGTGATTTGGCGCAGGTGCGGTGGCCGCAAACGCCGCGTTCACCATGATCCACGCAGGTCGGTCGACGCGTGACACGGTTCAGCTGATGGAAAGCGCGGTGTGTTAGGCGGACGGTGTCCGATTGCGTGGATCTCGTCATGCCGCCAGCAAAGAGCCGCCCCTTGCGCATCATTCATTGTGTCCGCTCAGCGGTCGGTGGAACCTTTCGGCACATCGTTGATCTCGCGCGCGAGCAGCATCGCGCAGGACATCAGGTCGGCCTCGCGCTCGATCGCGGCTTTGGCGGGGCGTTCGAGGCGGGGCTGATCGCGGATGTCGAGCCGTTCCTGGCGCTCGGGCTGATCGATCTGCCGGTCTCCTACCGCCCGGGACCGCGCGATCTCGTTTCGGCCTGGCGGTTCCGCAGTGCGGTCGCGGCGATCGACCCCGACGTGCTGCACGGCCATGGTGCAAAGGGTGGACTTTATGCGCGCCTCGCTGGCATGACGCTGCGCCGCCGAGGTCGCCCGCTTGCCGTGTTCTACACGCCGCATGGTGGTAGCCTGCACCATGACGCTCGATCACTCGCCGGCCGCGTCTATTTCGGCGTCGAGCGGATGCTGGAGCGGGCCTGTGACGGCCTTCTTCACGTCAGCGCCTATGAGCAGGCGCAGTACCGCGCGAAGGTCGGCGTGCCGCGCTGCCCGGCGACCGTCATCCACAACGGGCTGCGGGAGGCCGAGTTCGAGCCGATCGCCAGCGACGGGGATGCGGCGGACGTGATGGTGATGGGCATGTTCCGCCTTCTCAAGGGCCAGGACGTGCTGCTGCGGTCGCTCGCTGCCATCCGTGACCGGACCGGCATGGCGCCGACAGCGCGGCTGATCGGGGAGGGGCCGGACGAGGATCGTTTCCGCGCCCTCATCGCCGAGCTCGGGCTTGCCGACCGGGTGAGTTTCCACCCGCTGATGCCGACGCGGCGCGGTTTTGCGATGGGACGGATCCTGGTGGTGCCGTCGCGTGCGGAATCGCTGCCCTACATCGTGCTCGAGGCTGCGGCGGCGGGGCTGCCGCTGATCGCGAGCCATGTCGGCGGCATTCCGGAGATTCTTGGATCCAGCAGCGACGTTTTGGTGCCGCCCGATGATCCGCTGGCCCTGTCGCATGTGCTGGAACGGATGCTGCGCGACATCGACGTCGCGCGCGAAACGGCGCTCGCGCGTTCCGCAGACATCCGGCTGCGGTTCTCGGTCGAAGGCATGGCGTCGGCGGTTGAGGAGCGCTACCGCGCAGCGCTCGCCGGCGCTCTGGTTGCCGGCCCGCAGGCGAGCCTGCAGCCGGCCGAATGAGGCTCATTCGGCCGCGAGCGGCAGACGCTTCGGCTCAGCGGCCGGCAGTCGCGCCAGAAGCGCCAGGAGGGCGCGGTCGTGCAGCAGGGCGAAGCGCTCCTGCGGCGTGAGCCAGATGCAGGCTTCGTCGAGGGTTCGCGCTTCGGTGATCTTGGCCTGCGCCAGCACCTTCACCGTGTCGAAATGACCGCGCTCGCCACGCGCGCCCGGCGGCAGCATGTCTTCGTGCAGTTCTCGGAAATCCGGATCGGCGTGGATGTGGCGCAGAGCCTCACCCTCGTCATCGGCGGCATAGGCATCGGCGAGGTCGCGGGCGCGCAGCGCGATCGGTGGCGGCGTGATCTCTTCGGGCGTCCGGAGCAGGCCGCGCCGCTTCAGCCAGAGGCCGGCCGCGAGGCTTGCCGAGGCCCAGGACAGCGGAATGGCGAGCACGAGGCCGAGAATGGTCGGCGACATCCAGGCGAAGAGGAACGGCGACATCACATAGGCTGACAACCCCGCGACGACCCCGAGCGCGACATGCGAGCGATGCCGCCGAATGATGTCGCGCAGAGGGATTGTGCCGTCGTCGCGCCGCTGCGGCTTCCAGCCTGAATCGCGGCCGAGCAGGATCTCGAACACCGAACCGGACTGGATCAGCATCATCACCGGGGCAAGCAGCGCCGAGAGGATCACCTCGATGATCGTCGAGGCCATCAGCGGCAGCGTGCCGCCGCAGGCGCGCCGCGTCGCCCGGTCACGCAGAGCGATCAGGAGGCCGAGGAACTTTGGCGCCAGCAGGATCGCCATGGTGCCGAGAAACAGGTTCAGCGACCGCTCCGCGTCAAACAGCGGCCAGGTCGGAAACAGCGAGAACTGATCCGTGAAATACTCCGGCCGCACGAAATGCGCCTGCAGGACGAGCATGATGCCGACGATGAGCTGCAGCAGCCAGAGGGGGCTCGCGAGATAGCTCATGATGCCGGTCGCAAAATGCTGGCGCGAGGCCGGATGCAGTCCCGCCGAACCGATGACGCGCGCATGCTGCAGATTACCCTGACACCAGCGTCGGTCGCGCGCAGCGACATCGATCAGGGAGGGTGGGCTTTCCTCATAGGAGCCCACGATCTGCGGATACATGATCACGGCATAGCCGGCGCGGCGGATGAGGGCCGCCTCGACGAAGTCATGGCTCAGAATATGCCCGCCAAAGGGCGGCTTGCCGGATAGCTTTGGCATGCCGGCATGGGCCGCGAAGGCCGCCGTGCGGATGACGGCGTTATGGCCCCAGTAATTGCCGTCGCGCCCCATCCAGGCGGCGAGGCCCGTCGCGATCACCGGGCCGTAGACGCGGGCCGCGAACTGCTGGACGCGGGCAAAGAGCGTCGAGCGGTTGATGATCAGCGGCAGCGTCTGGATGATGCCGGCATCGGGGTCGGCCTGCATCGCGCGCGCCAGCGTGACCACGGCGTCGCCGGTCATGAGGCTGTCGGCATCCAGCACCAGCATGTGATCATAGGCGCCGCCCCAGCGTGTTACCCAATCCTCGATGTTCCCGGACTTGCGGCCGACATTCCTGGCGCGGTGGCGATACCAAAGCCGGACTGAGGCCCCAAGACGCCGGCGCATCGCCAGAAAGGCGCGCTCCTCGGCGATCCAGATGTCGGGGTCGGTGGTGTCGGAAAGGAAGAAGAAATCGAACGCGTCGAGCCGGCCGGTCGCCTCGATGGATTCGATCATGGCCTGCATCGCCCCGAACACGCGGGCCGGGCTCTCGTTGTAGATCGGCATCAGCATGGCCGTCCTACTGGTGAGGTCGGTCGCAAGCCGCGGCTCCGCCTGCGACCGTCGCACCAACACCCAAAAGCCGACGACGGCCGAGGTGAAGGCGAGGGCGATCCACGAGAAGTTGACGACGAAGAGGATCAGCAGCGCCCATTCGAGCAGGGTGATCGTACCGACGGCGACGACCTGGTACATCTGCCAGGCGCCGACCGCCGTCAGGGCGGCCATGCCGCCGAAAATGAACAGGCGATAGGGCCAGGTGCGGATCGGCGCGCTGTCGGCACTTGTTCGCGACGGCAGGGGCGACCACCGCTCGAGCGACTGGGTCGGCATCGCAAGCGGCGCTTCCGGCGGCAGAGCGCCAACGGCCAGTACCGCCCCGGTCTGCGGTTGAAGCGTCACGCTGTCCATCGATAGAGCCATGTCTCGGACACAGGCTTGGCGTTGTCGACGATCTGGGCGCGCAGTTCCGCCAGCGTCTGGCCATCCGGATCGAGCACGAAGCTCAGCCGCGCGATCCCGCGATCGGGAATGATCGTCAGTTTCTGGTCGATCACCTTGCCGGGCGAGACGGTTGCCGTCGCGGTGAGAGCCTTCGACTTCTCCGCATCCTTGAAGATGTCGCCGTGGAAATCGATGACGAAGCGCCGGTTGCGGCCGCCGGCGCCGCCAGTCCGCGTGGCGGTCGCGATCGCGAGGTCCGGAACGGAGGAGGGTTGCCAGCACCACGACAGGCGATAGCGGAACCGATGGACGGTGGCGGCCTGCAGCGCTTCCTGCGGCCGCCAATAGGCGATGATGTTGTCGTTGACGTCGGAATCCGTCGGGATTTCGACCAGCTGGACCGTGCCCGGCCCCCAGGCGTCGAGCGGCTCGACCCACAGGCTCGGCATCCGCTCATACCCGGCGGTCGCATCCTCGAAGGCGGCCGGGTCGCGGTTGCGCTGCAGCAGACCGAAACCGCGCGGATCCTTGTCCACGAAGGCCGAGATCTGCAGGGTCGTGGGGTTTTGGAGCGGGCGCCAGATCCATTCGCCGCCGCCGTTCAGCATTTGCAGGCCGGACGCGTCGTGTGCGGCGAGCCGGGTGTCGTCGATCCCCTGCGAGTCGTTGCGATCGAAGTAGAACATCGCATTCGACGGCGCGATGCCGACATGGCGAACTTCGGCGCGCGGGTACAGCGTGAATTCGACCTCCATCGTCGTCACGCTGGCGCCGGGCTTGATCGTGACCGTGTAGGCGCCGGCCGCCGCTTCCGAGTCGAGCAGCGCGTGGACGCGGATCTCGGAGGCACCGGGCTCCGGTCGCTCGATCCAGAAGGCGCGGAACAGCGGAAACTCCTCGCCATTGGCATCGCCGACATCGAGCGCGAGACCCCGCGCCGCCTGTCCGAAAGTCTGGTCCGCCGCGACGGCACGGAAGAAGGTCGCGCCCTGGAACACGGCGATCGGGAAGGTCGCTGTAGCCCCGTTCGCCTGGGCCGCCAGCCGGAAACCCGAAAAGCCCACGACCTCGTCAGGACGCGGCGGCGTCAGCTTGCCGAAATCGAACAGCGACGGGTCATAGGGGATGCGCAGCACCCGGCCGTCCTCGACAGTGAAGAGATCGACCGGCGTCGAGAACACGAAACCGCGGTGCAGGAGTTCGATCGTAAAGCCGCGCTGCTCCGTGCTCCAGATCGCCCGATCGGCCCGGAAGCGGATGGCATCATAGGTCGCCGCGTCGATGTCCTGTAGCCCGGCGGGAAGGTTCGCTTCGGGCGCGACGAAGGGTGCCTTCGCCAGATCCGCCGCCGCTGATTCGAGCGCCGCGCGCGAGAAGCGGCTGCCCTCGGCCAACCCATCCGACTGTGCGACCGCGCGATCGGTGAGCCCGACCCATCCGAGTGCGGACACCGAGGTCGCGAGTTGCAGAAGTTCTCGTCTGTTCATGGCCTGGCACGGTAAGCACGACAGGTGAAGCCGTTGCCGGTTGGTTCTGCTCCGGCTGCGCTCGACAGCCGGGGCGCTCGCATCGCACGCCGACCTTCAGCCTTATAGCGGGCTTCGTGGCGATCGGAAGGCGAATTAGCGGGCAATCGCCCGACAAATCGCGATTTGCTACAGATCACAGGCCGTCGGCATTGCCACCCGGCAGGCGCTGGCCTTCAAACAGCGTCGGTATGCAGCCGGGAGCGACGCTCGCCAGCTTCGCGCAGAGCGACGCGGCATCGGCAGCATTCGCGAAGGGGCCTAGGATCAGCGTCAGCACCTGGCCATCGGCGGTTTCGCGGATCGAAACGCGCGCCTCATTTCGGGCGAGCGTCCGGTCGCGCGACAACAGATCGAACCATTGCTGTCGCAGCGCCTTGATCGTGTCGCCACGCCCGACATCGGCACCGAACGTCGTCTCGACCACCGTGCTCTTTCGAGCGTCCGTCGTCGCGGCGGCCGGCGTCTCGATCGAGCCGGTGGTCAGGCCGGCCTCCTTCTGCATCCGGTCGAGACGCTCTGCGAGCGCCATGCGGTCAGCCTTCAGTTCGGCGATCAGCTGCGCGACGCGCTCGGATTCGCCCGGGGCCGCCGCTGCCATTTCCGGCGCGGCGGACGGCGACAGCGCAAAGGCCAGCGTGAGCGTCGCGACGATGAACACCGAGAGCCCGGCGCCGAGCGGCCCGAGAAACTCGACCATCGCCCGTCTGCCCTCAGCCGCGTCGTCCGTTTCGCTTCGCCACCACACAAGACCACCAGAACATTTGGAACTTGCTCAAAATCTTAGCCAAACCGCTGCGATTCGGCACTCCAGTAATCTTTCGGCGGCAGCTTGTTCACGGCGCTGCCGCTTTCATCTATGCCAGCGTCGTTGAGTGGTGAGCGAAGCCGTCTGGAGATTCGGAATGTCGCGCGAAACCCTGGCCGTGATCCTTGCCGCGGGCGAAGGCACGCGGATGAAATCGGCGAAGCCGAAGGTCCTGCACGAGATCGCGCACCGTTCGATGCTCGCCCATGTGCTCGCGGCGGTCGAATGTGCCGGCATCGAACAGGTCGCGGTCGTCGTCGGGCCGAACCGTGAGGACGTGGCGGCAGAAGCCGTCCGTAACGCAGCCAAAGCGCGCGTTTTCGTTCAGAACGAACGGCGTGGCACTGCCCATGCCGTGCTGGCGGCGCGCGATGCGCTCACGCAGGGGCACGACGTGATCGTGCTCTATGCCGACACGCCGCTGATCACGACCGATGCGATCCTCGCGTTGAAAAGCGCGCTCACCGCCGGTGCTGCCGTCGCGGTTCTGGGCTTCGAGGCGGCGGATCCCACGGGGTATGGACGGCTCGTGCTCGACGGAGAGGTTTTGGCGCGGATCGTCGAAGAGCGCGACGCGGACGAGGCAACCCGCCGGATCCGTTTCGTCAATGGCGGTCTGATGGCGCTTACCGGAGCGTCGGCGCTGTCGCTGCTCGAGGCAATCGACGACAACAACGCGAAGAACGAGTTCTACATCACCGACGCCGTGGCAATCGCGCGGGCGCGCGGGCTGGAGACACGGGCCTTGCCGGTTGCCGAGGAGGTCGTGCAGGGTGTCAACGACCGCAAGCAGCTCGCCGCTGCCGAAGCCGTCATGCAGGGTCGGCTCAGGGACCGCTTCATGCGCGACGGCGTCACGCTGATCGCGCCTGAGACGGTCTATTTCGCCTTCGACACGGTCATCGGCCGCGATGTGGTGATCGAGCCGCACTGCTTTTTCGGGCGCGGCGTGCGCATCGCCGACCATGCGGTGATCCATGCCTTTTCGAGTTTCGAGGGGGCGACGATCGCGGAGGGCGCGGCGATCGGGCCTTACGCGCGCCTCCGGCCGGGATCGGATGTCGGTGCGGGCGCCAAGATCGGCAATTTCGTCGAGACCAAGGCCGCCCGGATCGATGCGGGCGCCAAGGTCAACCATCTGAGCTATATCGGCGATGCCAGCGTCGGCGCCAACGCCAACATCGGAGCGGGCACCATCACCTGCAACTATGACGGCTTCCTCAAATACAAGACGACGATCGGCGCAAACGCCTTCATCGGGTCGAACTCGGCGCTGGTTGCGCCGGTGACGATCGGGGATGGCGGCTATGTCGGCTCGGGCTCCGTGATCACCGAGGACGTGCCCGGCGATGCGCTTGCGATCGGGCGCGGGCGGCAGGTGACGAAGCCCGGCTGGGCGTCGTCGTTCAGGGCGATGATGAGCGCGCGCAAGGCCGCCAAGGCAAAAGACTGACGGTCGCGCCTTTTCGCCCCGGTATGGGCTGTTGCGCCGCAAAACGGCGGCGTGGTAACGAGCGATCGGCCGTCAACGCCCATGATCCCGCCTGGCGGGCATCGGGGCGTCGGCCGGCACTTCAGACTTTGCGAGGCAACCATGTCCGTAGACGCCGCTACCGTTCGGCGCATCGCACGACTTGCGCGGATCGCCGTCACCGATGACGAGGTGCCCCACCTCGCCGGCGAGCTGAACGCGATCCTCGATTTCGTCGCGCAACTCGACGAGGTCGACGTCACCGGCGTCGAGCCGATGACGTCGGTGACGCCGATGGCGATGAAGAAGCGGGCGGACGTCGTCAATGACGGCGAGATGGCCGATGCCGTCGTCAAGAATGCGCCGGCGACCGAGGATCACTATTTCCTCGTCCCAAAGGTCGTCGAGTAAGCGTGCAAGGATCCCGTTCGTGACCGACATCACCGCCCTGACGCTGACCGAAATCCGCGACGGATTGAAGGCCCGCACATTCTCCGCCACCGAGGCGACCAAGGCCTATATCGACGCGATCGCTGCTGCTCGACAGCTGAACGCCTATGTTCTTGAGACGCCGGACCATGCGCTCGCGATGGCAGCGCGGGCCGACCAGCGCCTCGCCTCCGGCGATGGCGGACCGCTCGAGGGCGTGCCGCTGGGCGTCAAGGACCTTTTCGCGACCGATGGCGTGCGCACGACGGCCTGCTCGCGCATTCTCGGCGAGTTCAAGCCGACCTATGAGTCGACCGTCACGACCCAGCTCTGGCGCGACGGCGCCGTGATGCTCGGCAAGCTCAACAATGACGAGTTCGCCATGGGCTCGTCGAACGAGACCTCGTGCTTCGGCCCCGTCGTCTCGCCCTGGCTGCCGCCCAACTGGTCCGGCGAGCAGGCGCGCGCGAAGCTCGACGATCATCGGGCCAAGGGAGAGGATCCGAAGGGCTTTCTGGTTCCCGGCGGCTCGTCCGGCGGCTCCGCTGCGGCGGTGGCGGCGGGCCTGTGCGCCGGCGCAACCGGTACGGACACCGGCGGCTCGATCCGCCAGCCGGCGGCGTTCACCGGCATTGCCGGAATCAAGCCGACCTATGGCCGCTGCTCGCGCTGGGGCATCGTCGCCTTCGCCTCCTCGCTCGACCAGGCCGGCCCCTTCGCCCGCACCGTGCGCGACACGGCGATCATGCTGCAGTCGATGGCGGGCCATGATCCGAAGGACACGACCTCGGTCGATCGCCCGGTGCCGAACTACGAGGCGGCCGTCGGTGCCTCGGTCAAGGGCATGACGATCGGCATTCCGAAGGAGTACCGCGTCGCGGGTATGCCGGAGGAGATCGAGGCCCTGTGGCAGCAGGGTATCCGGTGGCTCGAGGATGCGGGCGCGACGGTGCGCTCGATCTCTCTGCCGCACACGAAGTATGCGCTGCCGGCCTATTACATCGTCGCGCCGGCCGAGGCTTCGTCGAACCTCGCGCGCTATGACGGCGTGCGCTACGGCCTGCGCGTGCCCGGTCGTGACATCATCGACATGTACGAGAAGACGCGTGCGGCGGGCTTCGGCTCCGAGGTTCGTCGCCGCATCATGATCGGGACTTATGTGCTCTCGGCAGGCTATTATGATGCCTATTACGTCCGGGCGCAGAAAATCCGCACCCTGATCAAGCGTGATTTCGAACTCGCTTATGAAGCCGGGGTCGACGCGATCCTGACGCCGGCGACGCCGTCGGCAGCCTTCGGCATCGGCGAGAAGGCGGGGGCGGACCCGGTCGAGATGTACCTGAACGACGTCTTCACCGTGACCGTGAACATGGCGGGTCTTCCGGGCATCGCCGTGCCGGCGGGTCTGTCGAGCACGGGGCTGCCGCTCGGCCTCCAGCTCATCGGTCGCGCCTTCGACGAGGAGACGCTGTTCACGCTGGGCCATGTCATCGAGCAGGCGGCGGGGGCGCTGCCGCGACCGAAGACCTGGTGGGCATGACCGACGAGACGCTAACCGGGTTGCGCGCCGAGATCGACGCGATCGATACGGCGATCGTTGCACTGCTCGCCCGGCGCTTCGCGGTGGTTGACCGGGTGATCGTGGTGAAGGAACGGGACGGGCTGCCCGCTTTGCTGCCCGAGCGGGTCGAGGAGGTCGTCGCGCGGGTTCGGGCGGCGGCAGCGGCAGCGGGCGTGCCGGCGGAAGCCGCCGAAAGCGTCTGGCGGGCCTTGATCAGCCAGACGATCATCTATGAGGAGACGGTCCTCGGCGCGCGATCGGCGCCGGGACCACAAGATGCTTGAAGGCGCGGACAGCGCGATCTATTGCCGATTTCTGAGGCCTGGCCGGAGACCTGAGCGATGAATGCCGTTGTTGATCCGAAGAAGCTGATCAAGGGCGCGACCGGCGACTGGGAAGTCGTCATCGGCATGGAAATCCATGCGCAGGTCGCCTCGAACGCGAAGCTGTTTTCAGGATCATCGACCGCGTTCGGTGCCGAGCCGAACAGCCATGTCTCGCTCGTCGATGCGGCCATGCCGGGCATGCTGCCGGTGATCAACGAGGAATGCGTCAGGCAGGCGATCCGCACCGGCCTCGGCCTCAAGGCGCAGATCAACCATCGCAGCGTGTTTGACCGGAAGAACTACTTCTATCCGGATCTGCCGCAGGGCTACCAGATCAGCCAGTACAAGCAGCCGATCGTTGGCGAGGGCGAGGTGCTCGTCGAGGTCCCCGAGACCGGAGAGACCATCACCGTCGGCATCGAGCGGCTTCATCTCGAACAGGACGCCGGCAAGTCCCTGCACGACCAGCATCCGACGCAATCTTTCGTGGACCTGAACCGGTCGGGCGTCGCGCTGATGGAGATCGTGTCCAAGCCGGATCTGCGCTCGGCCGACCAGGCGCGCGCCTATGTGACGAAGCTGCGCTCGATCCTGCGCTATCTCGGCACCTGCGACGGTGACATGGAGAAGGGCAATCTGCGCGCCGACGTGAACGTGTCCGTCCGCCGGCCGGGCGACCCGCTCGGAACGCGCTGCGAGATCAAGAACGTCAACTCGATCCGCTTCATCGGCCAGGCGATCGAGGTCGAGGCACGCCGGCAGATCGCGATCATCGAAGATGGTGGCCGCGTCGATCAGGAAACCCGCCTCTACGATCCCGGCAAGGGCGAGACGCGCTCGATGCGGTCGAAAGAGGAGGCGCATGACTACCGCTACTTCCCGGATCCGGATCTTCTGCCGCTCGAGTTCGATCAGGCCTATGTCGACACGCTGATCGCGGCGCTGCCGGAACTTCCGGACGCCAAGAAGGCGCGTTTCATCGCCGAGTACGGCCTGACGCCCTATGACGCCTCGGTGCTGACGGCGGAAAAGGAGAGCGCCGACTTCTACGAGGCGGTCGCGCGCGGCCGCGACGGCAAGATGGCCGCCAACTGGGTCATCAACGAGCTTTTTGGCCGCTTGAACAAAGAGGGGAAAACGATTGATAAATCGCCAGTTTCGGCTTCTGCGATTGGCTCGATCGTCGACCTGATCGGCGAGGGCGTGATCTCCGGCAAGATCGCCAAGGATCTGTTCGAGATCGTGTGGACCGAAGGCGGCGACCCGCGCGCCGTGGTCGAGGCGCGCGGCATGAAGCAGGTGACGGACACCGGCGCGATCGAGGCGGCGGTCGATGCCATCATCGCGGCCAATCCCGACAAGGTCGAGCAGGCGAAGGCCAAGCCCACGATGCTCGGCTGGTTCGTCGGGCAGGTGATGAAGCAGACCGGCGGCAAGGCGAACCCGCAGGCCGTCAACGAGATGCTCGCGCGCAAGCTCGGACTGTGAGGCGCTGGCGGCCATGCCGCCGGTCCGCGACGCGAAAGGTGTGGCCAGTGCGAATGCCTCGCGGCGAGATCGAGCGGCCGATTCGCGGCCTGAGTGCGTCGGTGGTCCTTGCGGCCGTGCCGGCGTGAGCTACTTCATCCTTCGTCGACCGTGGGATTCTCGCGCTTCATGATGACAGCCTCTGGTTATGGGCTTCGCGCCGCCGTGGCCTTCTGGGAGCGGGGGCGGATCGTCTACAACGCGCTGCTGGTCGTCATCGTCCTTCTTGTATTCAGAGACCATTGGGGTCAATTGACCGCGCCACAGTCCCTGATGGGGCTCGCGACGCTCGGGATCGTTGCCAATCTCCTCTATTGTCTCGCCTATCCGATCGATCTGGCGCTTCAACTCACGAGACGCCACGAGATTCTGCGCGGCGGGCGGCTGGGTCTCCTGACCGCGGGGATCGTCGGCGGGGCTTTCGTGGCCTGGATCGTCGCGCTCGCCGTCCTCGCGCCGCTCAGCGGCGGCGCGCCGTTTTGAAAGGTTGCTTCCATGCCCCATCGTTTCGCGCTGCATGCTCTTCTCGGATCCGGTCCGAGCTACAAGGCGGCACTCATTCTCGCTCTCACCGGTACGCCGCGCGAGTACATCAGCGTGGATTTGAGGTCCGGCGCGCATAAGACGCCTGAGTATCTGGCGAAGAACCGGTATGGGCAGGTGCCCGTGCTGGAGGACCGCGAACTCGGCCTTTTCATCTGTCAGGCGCCGGTGATCCTCGAGCATGTCGCGGAAACGAGCGGTCGGTTCATGGGCGAAACCGTCAAGGACCGGATCCGCTCCCGGGAATGGATGTTCTGGGAGTTCGACCGCCTGTCGCGGGGGATCTATCGTCCGCGGGCCGTGGCGCGCGGGTTCTGGAAGCTGTCGGAGGAGGTCACGGCGCATTACAAGGGCGAGGGCGAGGCGGGCCTCGCCATGATCGAATCGCAACTCGCCGGGCGCGACTGGCTCGTCGCCGCGACGCCGACCTTCGCCGATGTCGATCTCTACGGCGTCGTCTACTACGCCAATGAGGCCGGTCTTTCGCTCGATGGTCTCCCGAACCTCTCCGCCTGGAAGGCGAGGATTGAAGCGCTGCCGGGCTACGGCACGCCGGCCGAACTTCAGGGCGGCTGATCGCCGGCGCGGGCTTCGCGCCGGCAGGTCCGCGCGAAGTCCGTCCACGTCTGGTCTGCGGTCGCACCAGCGGATTTGAGGGCCTTCCATCGTGCCGCGCAGACCTTGAGCGCGGCGCGGGCGGCGGCTTGCCTCGGCGTCTCGGGCATGGTCGCACGCGGGACCCCGATGAGCGGCCCGTCGATGACGGTCGCGGACGTCGCGTCGCTCGCCAGGCCGGTTCTGGCCAGTGACAGCAGCAAAAGCGCGGCCAGAGCCGCGGGGCGTATACCGAACGTCATCGAAATCGCCTTGAACAATGCTGCCCATTGGCTTGCGCTGACGGTGTCTCGACAATCCGTATGATGCCGGATCTGCAACCAAGCGTTTGCGGAATGCGCCTTGTTGCCTGCCGAGGGCACACCTAGATCAGGGTCTCGCAACAGGAGTGCATGCCATGGGCAGCGGTGCGACCAAGCCGATCGATCTCTATTACTGGCCGACGCCGAACGGCTGGAAGATCACCATCATGCTGGAAGAACTCGGTGTTCCCTACACCGTGATCCCGGTCAACATCGGCAAGGGCGACCAGTTCAAGCCCGAGTTTCTCGCGATCTCTCCGAACAACCGGATGCCAGCGATCGTCGATCATGACGGACCGGGCGGCGAGCCGATCTCGATCTTCGAGTCCGGCGCGATCCTGCAATATCTCGGTCGCAAGTTCGGGAAGTTCTATCCGACCGACGAGCGCAGTCGTGTGAAGGTCGAGGAGTGGTTGTTCTGGCAGGTCGGTGGGCTTGGTCCGATGTCGGGACAGGCCAATCACTTCCGCATCTACGCGCCGGAGAAGGTGCCCTACGGCATCGACCGCTACACGAACGAGGTGCACCGGCTCTATGGCGTGATGAACCGGCAACTCGCAACGCACGAATACCTCGCCGGCGACTACTCGATCGCCGACATCGCGAGCATCGGCTGGACCAAGGGCTATCAGCGCCTCGGGCAGGACATCGCCGAATTCCCGCATCTGAAGCGCTGGTTCGACACCATGATGGAAAAGCCCGCCGTCCAGCGTGGCATCGCGGTGGCGGTGGCGAAGGAGGAAACCTTCGATCTCGCGAAGGACAAGGCCGCGCAGGCGATGCTGTTCGGGCAGCGCGGTCGCTGAACCGCCCATCAGGTGCTGCCGGACGCCTCGAGGCGTTCGAGCAGCACCTGCTCGCGTCCGCGATAGGTGAGGCGGGTCGGGTTCGCATAGCCGAGCTTTTCCGCCACCCGGATCGACGTGCGGTGCTCGGGATTGATCAGACAGACCGTTCTTGCCGGATCGAGAGCCTGCCGCACCCATGCGAGCGCCGCGCCGGCTGCGCGCGTCGCGAGGCCGCGGCCCTGGAAGGCCGGGAGCAGGGCGTAGCCGAGTTCCGGCGCTCCGCCCATTGACGGGCTCGTCTCTCGGCGAAAATCGGCGAAGCCGACCTCGCCGACGAAAGCACCGGTCCGCGTCTCGATCACCCAATAGCCATAGCCCATCAGAGCCCAGTGGCCCGCATAACGCAGGATCCGTGCCCACACGTCCTCTGCCGTCGACGGCACGCCGCCGATGAAACGCACCACCTCGGGATCCGACCAGAGCATCAGACACGCCGCGTGATCATCTGCCCTGTGCGCACGCAGGACGAGGTCTCCGGCGAGGATGGTGGGCGCGATTGACGGCTGATGTTTTTGTTCCATAGATCCGTCTCGATGCGCGTTTGTAACAAGCATTAGCGCATGATGTGCGTTATCGCACGTTCCGACGCGCGCAAACCCCGTAGGCCGACACCTGACAGTTTCACACGGTCAGCCCGTCAATCAATCCCTACGGAGTGTTCCATCATGCTGGCGTCCAGCACCCTCACGCCTTTCCGCACCCTCTTCTCCGGTTCCGTGATCGCCCCTGAGGATAAGGGGTATGACACGGCGAAGCTCGCGTGGAACCGCGCGATCGAGCAGCATCCGGCGCTCGTCATTCGCCCTGAATCCGTGCAGGACGTCGTGTCGGCCGTCACCTTCGCTCGGTCGAGCGGCCTGTCCGTTGCCGTTCAGTGCACCGGTCACGGTGCGAGCTCGGCGATCGAGGGCGCGATGCTGATCGACATGTCCGGTCTCAACAGTGTGAGCGTCGATGCCGAGCGTCGGACCGCACGGTTCGGCGGCGGCGCGCGCCTCGCGGCGGTGCTGGAAGCCGCCGCAGCCGTCGGCCTTGCCCCGGTCACCGGTTTTGCCCGCAGTGTCGGCGCGACGGGCTTCACGCTCGGTGGCGGGCTCGGCTGGTTCGCCCGCAAGTTCGGCTATGCCGCCGATCATGTCCGGGCGATCGAGATCGTCACGGCGGACGGCGTCGTGCAGCGCGTCGATGTGCAGTCCAATCCGGATCTGTTCTGGGCCTTGCGGGGCATGGGGCGCGACTTCGGTGTCGTCACTGCCGTCGAAATCGATCTGCATCCGGTCACGACCGTGCATGGCGGCACGATGTTCATGCCGATCGAGGCCATGCGCGGCATGCTGGAAACCTTTGGCGAGGTCACTCGCGCCGTGTCGGAGAACGTCACCTCGATGCTGGCGCTCTACCGTTTTCCCGACCTGCCGTTCCTGCCGCCCTTCCTGCGCGGCCAGGCCCTCGTCGGCTTCCATGCGGCGGCAATCGATGATCCGCAGGCGCTCGCCCAGATCGATCGCATGCGCCGGGTGGCCACGCCGGTGCTCGACACCTTCGGCGACATGCCGGTGACGGCGCTGGGAGACATCGCCAATGATCCGGTCGATCCCATACCTGGCCATGTGCGCAGCTTCGCCATCACCGACTGGTCGCAGCCCTTGGAAGAAGCGCTGATGACGCTCGCGGGCCCCGACAGGGCGTGTAATTTCGTAAAGGTCGAGCTGCGGCATCTCGGTGGCGCCGTGGCGCGCGAGCCGGCGACGGGCAACGCGATCGGTCAGCGCGCGGCGCGCTTCCTCGCCTGCTATGTCGCGGCGACGCCCGCGCCGGGCATGATGGAGGCGGCGATCCGCGAGGCCGACCGCTTCGATCGCGCCCTCGCGCCCTTCCGCGGTGTCGGCCCCTGCATGAACTTCGTGCATGGTCGCGACGAGTTCGACGGTGCCTTCCCGGCAGCGAAGCTCGAACGGCTGCGCCTCATCAAGCGGCGCGTCGATCCGACGAACCTGTTCCGCTTTCCCGGCTGGCTTGCGGAAGACACCGCCATGACCGCCGCCCGCGCGATCGGGTGACGGCGCGGCGCCCGGATCCATGCCCTGGCGCATCGATCCGGGCGCCATCGACCATGGGTTCGGCTTGACGGACCGGGGCTGCTGGGCTCTATGGCCGAAACTCCGTTCTTGAAGGCCGTGTTCCATGCATCGCTATCGCTCCCACACCTGCGGCGCGCTCCGCGCGGGCCATATCGGCGAGACCGTCCGTCTGTCGGGCTGGTGCCATCGCGTCCGCGACCATGGCGGCGTGCTGTTCATCGACCTGCGCGATCACTACGGCATCACGCAGATCGTCGCCGATCCGGATTCGCCGGCCTATGCGGCAGTCCAGAAGGTGCGCTCGGAATGGGTGATCAAGATCGACGGCAAGGTGCGTCGCCGCCCGGCCGGGACCGACAATGCCGATCTCCCGACCGGTGAGGTCGAGGTCTTCATCCATGAACTCGAGGTTCTCGGCCCGGCGGCGGAACTGCCGATGCCGGTCTTCGGCGACATCGAATACCCGGAAGACATTCGCCTCAAGTACCGCTTCCTCGACCTGCGCCGCGACAAGCTGCACAAGAACATCATGCTGCGGGGTCAAGTTATCGATCATCTGCGTGCCGCGATGAAGGGGCAGGGGTTTTTCGAGTTCCAGACGCCGATCCTGACCGCCTCGAGCCCCGAGGGCGCGCGCGACTTCCTCGTTCCCTCGCGCATCCATCCCGGCAAGTTCTACGCGCTGCCGCAGGCGCCGCAGCAGTTCAAGCAGCTGATCATGATCGCGGGCTTCGACCGCTATTTCCAGATCGCGCCCTGCTTCCGCGACGAGGATGCGCGCGCTGACCGTTCGCCGGGCGAGTTCTATCAGCTCGATATCGAGATGAGCTTCGTCACGCAGGACGACGTGTTCAACGCGGTCGAGCCGGTTTTGCGTGGCGTGTTCGAGACCTTCGGTGGCGGGAAGCCAGTGACCCAGAAGTTCCCGCACATCAAGTATGCCGACGCCATGCGCCTCTACGGCTCGGACAAGCCGGACCTGCGCAACCCGATCACCATGTCGGACGTGACGGAGGCCTTTGCCGGCTCCGGCTTCAAGGTCTTCGCCGGGATGATCGAGCGTGATCCGTCGGTCCGGGTCTGGGCCATCCCGGCGCCGGGCGGCGGGCAGCGCACCTTCTGCGATCGCATGAACGCCTGGGCGCAGGCCGAAGGCCAGCCGGGCCTCGGCTATGTCTTCTGGCGCGAGGGCGAGGAAGGCGGCGCCGGCCCCATCGCCAAGAACATCGGACCGGAGCGGGTGGCGATGATCGCCGCCAAGACCGGCAGCAAGGTCGGGGATGCCTGCTTCTTCGTCGCCGGCAAGCCGAAGGAGTTCGTCAAGTTCGCAGGCGCGGCGCGCACCAAGGTCGGTCAGGATCTCGACCTGATCAAGAAGGACTGCTTCGAGCTGTGCTGGATCACCGACTTCCCGATGTTCGAATGGAACGAGGAAGACAAGAAGATCGACTTCTCGCACAACCCCTTCTCCATGCCGAATTTCGACCACGACGCCTTTCTGGCTCTTGAGCAGGGCGATGAGGACACGATCCTCGGCATCACGGCCTTCCAGTACGACATCGTCTGCAACGGCGTGGAACTTTCTTCGGGCGCGATCCGCAACCACAAGGTCGACATCATGCGGAAGGCCTTCGCGATTGCTGGCTATCCGGAGGAGGTGCTGGAGAAGAAGTTCGGCGGCATGCTGCGCGCCTTCCAGTACGGCGCACCGCCGCACGGCGGCATCGCGCCGGGCGTCGACCGCATCGTGATGCTGCTCGCCGACGAGCCGAACATCCGCGAGGTCGTCCTCTTCCCGATGAACCAGAAGGCCGAGGACCTGCTGATGGGCGCGCCGAGCGAGGTGACCCTGAAGCAGCTGCGCGAGCTCAACATCCGCGTCAATCTCTGAGCCGGTCGGGCGCTCGATGACGCCGTGGGCCGATGCGGATGCTCTGGCGCAGGCGCTGACCGCGTTCTGCCGGCCGGATCGGATCGGCTGGACGGAAGAGGCGGACGGGCTGGTGTTGTCCGTCACGGACCACCGGCCTTTCCGGTGGCCGAGGCGGCGAAAGCGTGGCCTGTTTCGCCCGGCGGCTCGCGCCGAAACGCTCTACGAGCCGGTCGGCACGCTGGTGATCTCCTGCCTGTTGCAGGGCCTCAGGCCAGCGCAGTTCTATGATGTCGGCGCGGCGCGGGGCTATTTCTCGGTGCTGGCGGCGTCAATCCTCGATCAGGCGCCCAAAGTGACAGCCTTCGAGATGGCACCCGGACAGGTCGAGCATCTGCGGCGGGCCCTGACGCGCAATCGGCTCGATGACGGCACGGTCACAGTGCGGCTTGCCGGTCTGTCGCGCGACCATGTCGGCGAGCGCGAGATCTGGTATTCGCGCACACGCATGTTCGAGACGAAGCCGCCGCCGGAGGCCTATCGCGAGGCCTGGCATCGGCGCGTGAAGGCGTTCCTGAGGGGGCGCGCGAAGGAGCGGGGGCTCAAGCAGGCGATGGTGGAGATCACCAGCCTCGATCACGTCGCCGCCACGACCGGTGACGGGCCCGGCCTCATCAAGATCGACGTCGACGGCTATGAACTGCCGGTGGTCGAAGGCGCGCTGGCGACACTCGACACCCATGCGCCGACGGTCGTCATCGAGCTGCACCGCGACGAACTGATCGGAAGGTTCGGCGCGACGCGCACGGACATCGCACGGCTCTTCTTCGATCGCGGCTATGCCTGCGTCGCCTGCACCAACCACAATGATCTCGGCGCGAACCGCTTCGTTCCCTTGAGGCCAGATGACCCGGCCTTCGCGGTCGACCGGACGGGCATGTTCGTGTTTTTCAAGCCGGGAACATCTGGCAACTGACCGTCACGATCTGGCAGTTCGCTCAATGGTTGTGTTTTGGCGCAGCTGAGCCATACTGACGCCATTGCCGATCATTGATTGCCGTCACGTCCATGTTTCAGCGTCGCACGCCAGGCGGGTGGCTCGCGCGATTGCGCGTGAAACCTGTCACGCAAGCCATAGGCCGTCCTCTGCTCGGCACGTTTGTCTATACAAATGTGTGGCTGTGCGTGACCTGCCATGGCTGATCCGCTCTTTGATCTCACCGGCAGGCGCGTCTGGGTCGCGGGGCACCGCGGCATGGTAGGCTCGGCGCTGGTGCGACGCCTCGAGGTCGAGGACTGCACGCTCATCACGGTCGATCGGTCGGTGCTCGATCTGAGGCGTCAGGCGGATGTCTCGGCCTTCGTCGCGGCACAACGCCCTGAGGTCGTCTTTCTGGCGGCGGCCAAGGTGGGCGGCATTCTCGCCAACAGCACCCAGCCCGGCGACTTCATTCTGGAAAACCTGTCGATCCAGACGAACGTCATCGAGGCAGCCTGGCGCCATGGCGTTCGGAAGCTCGTGTTTCTGGGCTCGAGCTGCATCTATCCGCGAATGTCGCCCCAGCCCATCGAGGAGACGGCGCTGCTCACAGGCCCGCTGGAGCCCACGAACCAGGCCTATGCCGTCGCGAAGATCGCCGGCCTCACGCTGTGCCAGATGCTGCGTCGCCAGTATGGAGCGGATTTCATCGCGGTGATGCCGACGAACCTCTATGGCCGGGGCGACAATTACGACCTGAGCGCCGGCCATATGCTGCCGGCCCTGATCCGCAAGGCGCATGAGGCCAAGGTTTCGGGCGCGGAGGCGATCACGCTCTGGGGTACGGGGTCGCCACGCCGCGAGTTCATGCATGTCGATGACTGCGCCGACGCGATCATCCATGTGACGACAACCTATTCAGCACCGGAGCCGATCAACATCGGGGTTGGCGATGACATCGCGCTGATCGATCTTGCCCGGATGATCTGCGGGATCGTCGGCTTCACCGGGCGCATCGGCCATGACCTGTCGAAGCCGGACGGGACTCCGCGAAAGCTGCTCTGTGTTGATCGGCTGCGGGCGCTCGGGTGGTCTCCGCAGATCGCTCTACGACAGGGGATCGCGGAAACCTATGCGGCCTTTCTCGAAACGCCGGTCGCGGCCGGATAGGGATCAGCGTTTTCCGTCCTGTCGCGCGATCGCATCGAGCACCACAGTGGCGAGATCATCGAGATGGTTCGTCCGCATGGGCGACAGTCCACCGATGAGCGCCGTGAGATCGACACCCTCAATCGCGTCGAGTGCCGTCGTCGCAAGCAAGCCACGATGCCTGAGATCGTCGACCGCCTCGTCGTCACGGTGGCTTTGGCGTTCGCGCGGATAGAGCGCGATGGCCGGGCGCCGCGACAGGGCGGCTTCGGTCATCATCGACATGGAGTCGGCCGTCACGAAGACGAGGTCGGCGGCGCCGATCGCCTCCTCGATCGTGCCGCCGCTGCCGGCCCGGTGATCGACCAGCGTCAGCAGCGTTTCATCGCTACCCCGCAACCGGTCGAGCACGGCATAAGCCTCGACGGGCGTGCGCCGGGACGTAACCACCGTCACCGCCATGTGGTGGTCGCGGGAGAGCATGGTGATCAACCGGGCGAGATCGTCCCAGTCGCGCGCGCCGAACGCGGCCGTCGGCGTCGGTCCACCGATCAGGATGCAGGCGCGCGCGCCGTCAAGATCGGCGTTGGTCGAAAGCGGGCGCGGCACTGGCAGGGTGTCTGGATCAAGCTTCGTCGGTTTGGGCAGCACCGCGACCCGCTTCAGGCCGGCGGCGGAGGGGTAGGGCAGCAGGATGAGCGAGAAGGCCTCCGAATCGAGCCCCCGCATCGACCCGCAGAAGACGTTCGCGGATCCGAGCAGGCAGGCGAGGGCGGCATTGGCGCCGATCGTCGTGCCACCCGCAGAGACGATCAGGTCCGGCTTCCGGATCCTGCTCGGGTCGCTCCCGTGCACCAGGCGCAGAAAAAGACGCGGCGGCAGGACGCGGGCAAGGCGTGGGATGAGCGACTTTCGGATGAATGGCCGGAAGGTGAGGTCGATCCGATCGACCGTGACCGACCGTGATCGGCCGAGCGCCTGCACGATCGCCTCGCTCTGCCGGTAATGCCCGGGGCGTCCATCGGAGAGGAGGAGCACGTGGCAGGGTGGTTGCATGGTTGTCCAGTGCAGCCCCGCCCGGCGTCGCGAGACTTTCCAATGGGTATTCTCAAGCGGCAGTACGATTAAGCTACCGTGGTTCTCTCTCCAAGGGATTCGATTGCCGATGCGTGCCCTCCTGGTCAACGACGCCTCGCTTGCGGGCCATCACGGTTCGGCGTTGGTGACGGCTCAGCTCGTCGCGATCGCGGCGCGCCACGGCATCGAGCTGGTCGCCGGCTGGGACTGGCCATCGATCGAGGCGTTGGGTGACGGCCTGTCGACGTTCGACCTCGTCATCGTCAACGGCGAGGGGTCTATCCATGACGATGCGAAATCGGCGCTTCGCATCGCGGCGCTCGCCCAGCGCTGCGCGGACCGATCGCTACCCGCCTATCTCGTCAATGCCAGCGTGAGCGGCCTGAGCGCGTCGGTGCTGGCCTCGATCGGGCGATTCCGGATGCGGTTTGTCCGGGACCGCGCGTCGCAGGCCTATCTCGAAAGCGCCGGCATCGAATCGAGCGTCGTCCATGACGCGACGCTGACCTGGGCGGAAGCGCCGCCATGGCGAGGGGGCGGGCCCGTTCTCGTCACGGATGCGTCCGACGAGGCAAAGACGGGCCGGCTCATCGGCATCCACCGTTCTTTGCCGGGGTCGCGCATGATCTCGCTGCGGACGACGCCGCCCCGACCGCAGAACGGCAGCACGCGACGTGTCTGGCAACACCGACTGAAGACGCTTTTGTCGACGCCGATGCCCCTCTCGCCCTGGTCTCTGCGCTACGCCCGCTCGGTCGATGGCCTCGACCGCTTCGCGAGCCTTCTCGCGACGTCAGGCGGTCTGGTGGCCGGGCGCTACCATGCGGTGTGTCTGGCGCTGCGGCTGGGCATCCCTTTCGTCGCCATTGACGGGAACACGTCAAAGACACGGGATCTGCTGGATGATATCGGGCTGACCGACCGGCTTGTGTCGATGGACCACCTCGCGCGTGATCCCGCGGGCGGACGGCCACCGCCGTTTTCCAGTGCCGAAAGAGAGCGCATCATGGCCTTCCTGCGTGAGACCACGGTCGCCGCTGACGCAATGTTCGCGGGGATCGCCAAAGACGCGAAACCGTAAGTTTTTAGACCCGGCACTTGGTAGGACAGGTCAGATCATGATGCTCAGGGCACCGCCATCGCGATGAGCTCTGATCGGGATAGTTGCTCTTGTGGTCGTTTCTGCAGTAGGCCAAGCATCGCCGCTTCTTCGCCTTTGGCGAAAGATCGAATGTCGTAGCTGATCGGAAAAACGTCATCTACGGCAAGACCCAGAAATTGCGCCAGCGCCTCCGGCCCAGACTCGTCGTAATCGGGGTCGTGATAGCGCGCCAACATAAACCAGTGACCGTTTCGCTCGATCGACAGAGTAAGGAAGTGCTCGGTCATTCGCGGATTCTTTGGATCGACATTTCCGATGATCGCCCAGGCACACTTGCCGTTGGCCAACGTGATCTGTGTCCCGATGACTTTCCCGATCAAGCTGGTAACCGGCAATGACTTCACCGGTCGCACGAAAGTTTCATTGGCGCTCTCGCGGCTCGTGAACTGCCAGACGGGGAACGCCTGCAGGTCGCCAACCGTTAGTGAGTCAATTGGCTTCATGCTCTCGATCATGTTCGGGGAAATCCATTACGGGTCGATTGGCCGTCTAGCACTTGGCAGCAACGTCAGGCAGCACAACGCACGGCGTGAGCGTTGCTTTCAGGAGAGATCGTGTGATGGCACTAGAAGAACGCAGCAGATCAGCTTTCCCGGATTGCTGCGTGGAGCTTTAATTCGCATGCCGGATCAAAAGCGACAATCAGCTCGTGAGCTTCGCCGGGCCTCCAGTCGGTTGCGGCATTGGCTAACACCTCGAGGTAAATTCTTCGGTCCTTCGGGTTCGCCGCTATCGGAACGTCACGGTGGAACAGCACGAGCCGGCGCTCCTTGACCCAAGACAAGTCGCGGAGGCACTCGTCGAAGGCATCCCAGTTCGCCCCAAAGTACTCAGGAATTCCAAGGATCACGGCATACCAACCCAATAGAGCATCCTTGTCGGAAAGAGCCGTCGGCAATTCCAAAACCCGGGTGCTCTCGCGCCGAAGTGATGCAATGTTTGATGTTAACACAAAAGGCTGCACGACTATCGCCCCTATTCAGCAAAACAACGTCCGGCAGTGATCCGGCGAGTATTCTGTGGCAATTTGTTAGCTTAGTGAAATCTATCCTGGCTCGCTACGATGCAAAACGTGCAGTCTCTCCGGGATTTTTCGTATGGATTAAATTTTTTATCTCCGATAAACGTCAACTATGTGTTAAAAATGCCATTGTTTTGACTTATGCTATTGAAAAATCATCTTCGACGACAATCATTGTATAGATCTTTATAAACCCAATTATCAAAAAAGTTTCATGATACGGTGTGATACATCGCCAATTGCTAGTTTTGCGTCGCCGGCAAAATGAAGCTGGACCCGTTGCTGGGCAAGATCCTTTAACGCCCTCCAACGAAATTCATGTGCTACCACTTCAATCAGTTCCCTCGGAACCATGGCTTGTCACTGGTTTCGAGGACGCCAAGATCGCGTGTGTCACTAAGCCGGAGTTGGCCAATGGCGGAAAACCGGTTTCCACTTCTCGGTCAGTTGCTCTAGTGATCGGTCGTTGTCCTGATCGATCGGCACCCGTAGAGCCTGCAATGTCCATATCCGACGACCTGCGCTCCGGCGCCCTCATTTATCATCGCCAGCCGCGCCCCGGTAAGCTGGAGATTGTCGCAACCAAGCCGCTCGGCAATCAGCGCGATCTGGCGCTGGCCTATTCGCCCGGTGTCGCGGCGGCGTGCGAGGCGATCGTCGCGGATCCGGCCGAAGCCGCCAATCTCACGATTCGTGGCAACCTCGTCGCGGTCGTCTCGAACGGGACGGCAGTGCTGGGCCTCGGCGACATCGGCCCGCTGGCCTCAAAGCCCGTGATGGAGGGCAAGGCGGTCCTTTTCAAGAAGTTCGCCGGCATCGACGTCTTCGATATCGAGATCGCGCCGAAGACGGTCGACGAGATCGTCCAGGTGGTTGCCGCGCTGGAGCCGACTTTCGGCGGCATCAATCTCGAGGACATCAAGGCGCCGGAATGCTTCGAGGTCGAGCGGCGACTGCGCGAGCGGATGCGCATTCCGGTCTTCCACGACGACCAGCACGGAACCGCGATCATCGTCGGGGCGGCCGTCCGGAACGTCCTCGAACTCTCGGGAAAGTCGATCGAGCGTGTGAAGATCGTCGCGAGCGGCGCGGGTGCCGCAGCGCTTGCCTGTCTCAACCTGCTCGTCTCCCTGGGCGCCAAGCGCGAGAACATCTTCGTTTCGGACATCAAGGGCGTGGTCTACAAGGGCCGCACGGAACTCATGGATCCGTGGAAAGAGCCCTATGCGCAGGAAACGACGGCGCGGACGCTTGACGACATCATCGACGGCGCTGACGTTTTTCTGGGGCTTTCGGCAGCGGGAGTGCTGAAGCCCGAGATGGTCGCCCGCATGGCGGAGCGGCCCCTGATCATGGCGCTCGCCAATCCGACGCCGGAGATCATGCCTGAGATCGCGCGGAAGGTCCGTCCCGATGCGATCATCTGCACCGGGCGCTCGGACTATCCGAACCAGGTCAACAACGTCCTGTGCTTTCCCTACATCTTCCGTGGCGCGCTCGATTGCGGCGCGACCGAGATCAACGAGGCGATGAAACTCGCCGCCGTCGAGGCCATCGCGGCGCTCGCCCGCGAAACGCCGTCGGATGTCGTCGCCCGCGCCTATGGCGGCGAGACGCGGCCGTTCGGCGCCGATTCGGTCATCCCGTCACCCTTCGATCCGCGACTGATCCTGCGGATCGCCCCGGCGGTCGCGAAGGCTGCCATGGAGTCGGGTGTCGCGTCGCGACCGATCGCCGATCTCAAGGCCTATGCCGAAAGCCTCACCCGCTTCGTGTTCCGTTCCGGCTTCATCATGAAGCCGATCTTCTCCGCCGCGAAGGCCGCGCCGAAGCGCGTCGTCTATGCCGAGGGGGAGGACGAGCGGGCCCTCAGGGCGGCGCAGGTCGTGATCGAGGAGGGGATCGCCAGGCCGATCCTGATCGGACGGCCGGGCGTGATCGAGACCAGGCTGGAGCGCTTCGGCCTGACAATCCGGCCGGGCACCGATTTCGCGGTCATCGATCCGAATGACGACCCCCGATACAAGGACTACTGGACGCTCTATCACCAGCTCACGGGCCGCAAGGGCGTGACGCCCGATGCGGCGCGCACGATCGTGCGCTCCAACAACACCGTCATCGCCGCGCTGGCGCTCCAGCGTGGCGATGCCGACGCGATGATCTGCGGGCTGGAGGGCGGCTTCATGCGCCATCTCACCAATGTCCGCCAGATCATCGGCCTCGCGCCGGGCGTGCGCGAGTTCTCGGCTCTGTCGATGGTGATCGTCTCGAAGGGTGTCTATTTCCTCTGCGACACACAGGTCTGCCCCGATCCGACCGCCGATCAGGTGGCGGAAATGGCGATCATGGCAGCCGAGCACGTCAAGCGCTTCGGCCTCACGCCGAAGATCGCGCTCCTGTCGCACGCGGATTTCGGCTCCTACGACACCGCGTCCGCGCGCAAGATGCGGGAGGCGCTGACGATCATCATGGAGCGGCGGCCGGATCTCGAGGCCGATGGCGAGATGCAGGCCGACACGGCGCTCTCGCCCACGATCCGGGATCTGAAACTGAGCGGCTCGCGCCTGACCGGCGAGGCGAACGTCCTCGTGATGCCGAGCCTCGATGCGGCCAACATCGCCTATCAGCTGACGAAGATGCTGGCGGATGCGCTGCCGGTCGGGCCGATCCTGATCGGCGGCGCGAAGCCCGCGCATATCCTCACGCGCTCGGTGACGGCGCGCGGGGTCGTCAACATGACGGCGGTGGCGGTGGCGGAGGCGCAGGTCTGAGCCCGCGCCGCCGGATCAGGCGGCGTGCCGGTCAGGCCGCTGCCATCGGCTGGAAACGCGTCTCGACGAGTTCGACATCGGCGCGCGTCGGCAGCTTGGCTTCGTTGCCGAGATGCTGGATCGCGTGGGTCGAGGCGGCGCGCGCGAAGCGGAAGTGATCCTCCCAGCGCATCAGGGGCCGCGCCAGGTAGGAATACATGTAGGCGCCGTGGAAAATGTCGCCCGCGCCATTAGTGTCGACGATGGCGGCCGAGGGCACCTTGAGCGAGGGCATGCGCGAGACCTTGCCGCTTTCGTCATACCAGAGCATGCCGCGCTCGCCCTGCGTCACGCCGCCGATCTTGCAGCCCTTGGACTTCAGATAGTCGAGCATTTCGGCATCGCTCAGGTTCATCTGCTCGCACAGACGCTCGGCGACGATCGCGACGTCGATGTAGTTCAGCAGTTCGTCGGTGTTCGAGCGCAGACCGCCGCCGTCGAGCGAGGTCAGCCGGCCGAGACGACGGAACTCTTTCGCGTAGTGAAGCGCACAGTCCGCCAGATGGCCGTCGAGGTGCAGGGCGCGCGCTCCGTCGAGGTTCAGGTTCGGGAAGGGATGCAGGTAATGATCATCGCGCGCACGCACGATGGCGCGCTTGCCGTCCTTCGGCATGATGAAGGAGAGCGACGAGCGCTTCACCTTCCGGCCATGCACAGAGATCTGGTACTTCGCGGCCATGTCCAGGAACATGCGGCCGAGCCAGTCGTCGGAGTTTGTCGCCACGAGGTCGGGCGCGATGCCGAGCTTGGCGCAGCAGAAAGCCGCCGTGACGGCGTTGCCACCAAAGGCAACCGCATAGTCCTTGGCGACCGACTTCTCGTCGCCGGTCGGCATCTGGTCGGCGAGGAAGGTCACGTCAATATAGGCGTGACCAATGAACAAGGCTTCCATGGCGCCGCGCTCCGTCGTCTCTATCTTGCGCTGCAATAAACCGCGCGGCGGGATTTGTGCAAGGTCGGTGGTCTACCTGCATCCGCTTGGCCTGCGGAAACGTACAGGGAAAAAATGAGGAAGGCGCTCATGGCGGCATTCACGCGACGCGGGTTCTTGATCGGGGCGGGCGGTGTGGTCGCCTGTGCGGGGAGCGGGGCGGCGATGGCTGCCTCCGAAGGCGGTCTGGCGACGGACTTCACCTTCGAGACCATTGAAGGGCCGCTGCCTCTCAGCCGCTATGCCGGCAAGGTCATTCTGGTGGTCAACACGGCGTCAAAGTGCGGCTTTGCGCCGCAGTTGAGCAGCCTGGAGACGCTTTGGTCGACCTATCGTGACCGCGGTCTGGTCGTGATCGGAGTGCCGTCCGGTGACTTTGGCGGGCAGGAACTCGCCAATGCGCGTGAGATCAAGACGTTCTGCGCCATGGAATTCGGTGTGACCTTCCCCCTTACGGTCAAAACGACGGTATCCGGGAAGAATGCGCATCCGTTCTACCGGTGGGCGTCGCGGGTGCGGCCAGGGTCGGAGCCGCGGTGGAACTTCCACAAGTACCTTGTCGGGCGCGACGGCCATCTCGCGGCGGTGTTCCCGACCGCGGTCGATCCGATGGAAACCGAGGTCGTCAAGGCGGTCGAAGCGGCGCTGGGCGCGGCGCAGGTAGGCGGTTAAGCCTTCCGGCCACGGGGGCTGTGCAATCGCGCCATCTGTGATAGTCGTCGACCAGAAGCGTCTGTTTGCCGATCCTCGTGAGAGCGCGTGCCTTTTTGCTCTGTCGGCTCGCTTCGGTGCTGTCTCATGGCGTCGTCGTCGGCCCGTCTGTTCGCCGACGCGCCCAAAACTCCGGAGGAAATCGATGAAAAAGGTTCTCGTTCTCGCCATTGCGGCACTCGCGCTTGCCGGCTGCAGCCAGTACTCGCGCTCTGATCGTGCGCTCGGCGGAGCGGCGATCGGTGCGACGACCGGCGCCGTGATCGGCAATCTCGCCGGCGGTTCCGCTGGCTCGACCGTCGCTGGCGCCGTGATCGGCGGCGCTGCCGGTGCGATCATTGGTGCCGAGACGACGCCGCGCGCCTGCTATGCGCGCGATCGCAACGGCCGCCGCATCCGCGTCCAGTGCCCGTGATCGGGTCGGCACGCTAAGGAAAAGGCGGGGTCGAGCCCCGCCTTTTTTTGTGTCTGAAGGGTCCGGCCTTGCGTCAGGCCGCGTCGCGGCCGTCGAGGCCGAGGCGCTTGTCGAGATAGGCGCCGCAGGACGTGATCAGTTCGTCGTGCTTGCCGTCAAAGAAGTGGTTCGCGCCTTCGATCACCTGCTGCTCGATGACGATGCCCTTCTGGGTCTTCAGCTTCGAGACGAGGTTTTCGATGTCTTTCTGCGGCGCCACGCGGTCGGCATCGCCGTGAATGATCAGGCCCGAGGACGGGCAGGGCGCGAGGAAAGAGAAATCAAAGCGGTTGGCCGGCGGTGCGACCGAAATGAAACCCTCGATCTCCGGCCGCCGCATCAGGAGCTGCATGCCGATCCACGCACCGAATGAAACGCCGGCGATCCAGCAGGAGCGCGCGTCGGGCATGACAGACTGCGCCCAGTCGAGTGCGGCGGCGGCATCCGACAATTCACCCGTGCCGTGATCAAAGCCGCCCTGGCTGCGACCCACGCCGCGCGAATTGAACCGCAGGGCCGAAAAGCCACGCTGCACGAAGGCATAGAACAGATCGTAGACGATCTTGTTGTTCATCGTGCCGCCGAACTGGGGATGGGGATGCAGCACGATCGCGATCGGCGCGCCCTTCTGCTTCGACGGCTGAAAACGGCCCTCGATGCGGCCAGCGGGACCGTTGAACGTAACCTCGGGCATGGGCCGCGCGCCTCTCGCTTCGACAGACCCCGACCATCCTCGGCAAAGCTTGACGGGTTAATCCGGGCGGGGTATTCAGTTTAGAATTATTCTAAAGAGCTTTTGCTCTTCTGCCCGGCAGGACGCCTTGGCGTTGCGTGCCGGTTTCCGCCTCATATCACGAACCACCTGCCTGATTGCAAGAACTTCGCGCAGCGCTTTGAGCCAGTGTCAAGACCGGAACCGCCCGAACCCATGAGCAGGGTCTATCTCGATCACAACGCGACGACGCCGCTTCGCCCGGCGGCGAGGGCGGCTGTGCTCGCGGCGATGGACGGGGTTGGTGCAGCATCGTCCGTCCATGGCGAGGGCCGGACCGTTCGCCGGTTGCTCGAGCAGGCGCGCGCCCAGGTCGCGGCGCTGGTCGGGGGCGGTGACGCGCAGGTGATCTTCACGTCGGGCGCGACGGAAGCGAACAACACGGTGTTGACGCCGGGATGGCAGCGCGGGGCTGATCGCCGACCGCTCGATCGTCTTCTGACGTCGACGATCGAGCATGCCTGCGTGCGGCGCGGGGATCGTTTTCCGGTCGGCACCGTCGATCGCATCGCGGTCGACGGCGACGGCAGGGTCGATGCGGTGGCCTGGGCCGAGACTGTCGCGGCCTTCGCTGCTGCCGGGCATCGCCCGTTGTCATCCATCATGCTCGCCAACAACGAGACGGGTGTCATCCAGCCCGTCGCCGAGATCGCGGCCGTCACCCGCGCTGCGGGCGGTCTGACGCATTCTGATGCCGCGCAGGCAGCGGGGAAGATGCCCGTCTCGATGTCGGCTCTCGGGGTCGACGTGCTGACGCTGTCGTCGCACAAGATCGGCGGCCCGATGGGGGTCGGCGCAATCGTGCTCGCCAATGACGCGCTTCATCTCGCCGACCGCCTGATTCGGGGCGGCGGGCAGGAACGTAGCTTTCGCGCCGGCACGGAGAACGTCGCCGCGATCGCCGGGTTCGGTGCCGCCGCGGCCGAGCTTGCTGCGACGATCGACGAGGAGACCCGGCGGATCCGCGCGCTACGCGATCGCCTCGAGGCTGTGCTCACCGCCATCCCCGGCGTGACGCTGTTCGGCGCCCGCGTCGAGCGGCTGCCCAACACCGTCAACCTCGCGATCGACGGCGTTCCCGCCGAGACCGCGCTCATCGCGCTCGACCTCGACGGCATCGCGGTGTCCTCCGGCGCTGCCTGTTCGTCGGGCAAGGTCGCTTCAAGCCATGTGCTCGCGGCGATGGGGGTGCCGGACGCTGTCGCACGGACCGCGCTTCGGATCTCGCTCGGCTGGTCGACGAGCGAGGCGGATGTCGCGCGCGCCGAGGCCGGCTTTTCCCGTGTCGTCTCGACACTACGTAATCGCATGAAGGAGCGCGCGGCCTGAATGCCGCCGTTCGGATGATGCGGCCATCAGGTCGCATGGAAGGAGAAGAGGATGCCGGCGGTCCAGGAGACGGTCGAACAGGTCAAGGCGATCGACGTTGACCAGTACAAGTACGGCTTCGTCACCGATATCGAGATGGAACTCGCGCCGAAGGGCGTGAACGAGGATGTCGTCCGCTACATCTCCGCCCGGAAGGACGAGCCTGTCTGGATGACGGAATGGCGGCTCGATGCCTTCCGTCGCTGGAAGACGATGCAGGAGCCGACCTGGGCGCGCGTCAACTATCCGACCATCGACTACCAGGACATCCACTATTACGCCGCGCCGAAGAAGAACCCGGCGCCGAAGTCGCTCGACGAGATCGATCCGAAGATTCTCGAGACCTATGAGAAGCTCGGCATCCCGCTGCGCGAGGTCGAGATGCTCGAAGGCGTGCAGGAGCGCCGCGTCGCGGTCGACGCGGTGTTCGACAGCGTTTCGGTGGTGACGACCTTCAAGGAGGAACTCAAGAAGGCCGGCGTCATCTTCTGCTCGATATCGGACGCGCTGCGCGAGCATCCGGACCTCGTCCGGCAATATCTCGGCTCGGTCGTTCCAGTGACGGACAACTATTTCGCGACGCTGAATTCGGCCGTCTTCTCCGACGGCTCCTTCGTCTACATCCCGCCGGGCGTTCGCTGCCCGATGGAGCTGTCGACCTATTTCCGCATCAACGAGGAGAAGACCGGCCAGTTCGAGCGCACGCTGATCATCGCCGACAAGGGCTCCTACGTCTCCTACCTCGAGGGCTGCACGGCCCCGCGGCGCGACGAGAACCAGCTCCACGCCGCCGTGGTCGAGTTGATCGCGCTCGATGACGCCGAGATCAAGTACTCGACGGTGCAGAACTGGTATCCGGGCGACGCCGAGGGCAAGGGCGGCATCTACAACTTCGTCACCAAGCGTGGCGATTGCCGCGGGGCGCGCTCGAAGATCTCATGGACACAGGTGGAGACCGGCTCCGCCATCACCTGGAAGTACCCGTCCTGCATCCTGCGTGGCGAGGAAAGCCAGGGCGAGTTCTACTCGATCGCGGTGTCGAACGGCATGCAGCAGGTCGACAGCGGCACGAAGATGATCCACCTCGGCAAGAACACGAAGAGCCGGATCATCTCGAAGGGCATTTCGGCAGGGCGCTCGCAGAACACCTATCGCGGGCTCGTGTCGGCCCATCGCAAGGCGACGAACGCGCGCAACTTCACCAACTGCGACAGCCTTCTGATCGGCGATCAGTGCGGCGCGCACACGGTGCCCTACATAGAGAGCAAGACCGCGACGGCGCAGTTCGAGCACGAGGCGACGACGTCGAAGATTTCGGACGACCAGCTCTTCTATTGCCTCCAGCGCGGCCTGTCCGAGGAAGAGGCGACGGCGCTGATCGTCAACGGCTTCGTCAAGGACGTGCTCCAGCAGCTTCCGATGGAATTCGCCGTCGAGGCCCAGAAGCTGATTTCGATCAGCCTTGAGGGCAGCGTGGGCTGAGCGGTCCGCGAACCACATTCGCCGCCGTCCGAGGCGGCCACCACATCAACCGGGTCGGCCAGGCCGACCACCGACGAAAGCACGAGAGCGATGCTCGAAATCAAGAACCTGCACGCCGAGATCGACGGCAAGAAGATCCTCCAGGGCCTGAACCTCACGGTCGCGACCGGCGAGGTCGCGGCGATCATGGGTCCGAATGGGTCCGGCAAGTCGACCTTGTCCTACATCCTCGCCGGCAAGGAGGACTACACCGTCACCGAGGGCGAGATCCTGCTCGACGGTGTCAACATCCTCGACCTCGAACCGCATGAGCGGGCGGCCAAGGGCGTGTTCCTCGCCTTCCAGTATCCGCTCGAGATCCCGGGCGTCGCGACCATGAGCTTTTTGAAGGCCGCGATGAACGCCCAGCGCAAGGCGCGGGGCGAGGAGGAACTGGCGCCCGGAACGTTCATAAAGAACGTCAATAAAGCGGCAGAAGACCTTGGTATTTCGAAGGAAATGCTCAAGCGTGCCTTCAATGTCGGATTCTCGGGCGGCGAGAAGAAGAGGATGGAGATCCTGCAGATGGCGCTGCTTGAGCCCTCGCTCGCCGTGCTCGACGAAACCGATTCCGGCCTCGACATCGACGCGCTGCGGATCGTCGCCGAGGGCGTGAACCGGCTGCGCTCGCCGAACCGCTCCTTTGTGGTGATCACCCATTATCAGCGCCTCCTCGACCACATCGTTCCCGATCGCGTGCACGTTTTGTCGAAGGGCCGGATCGTGAAGACGGGCGGGCCCGAACTTGCGCTCGAGCTCGAGGCCAACGGCTATCGCGACTACATGGACGCGGCGTGAGGGCAGCATGAGCACCGTCCAGCCCATGAAGACAGCCGCCGAGATCGCGCTCGCACAGGCGTTCGGCGCCGCCCGCGACACGCTGCCCGGCTCCGACACCGTCCGCGCGCGGCGTTCGGAGGCGTTCAGCGCTTTCGACGCGGCAGGCCTGCCCCATCGGCGCATCGAGGCGTGGAAGTACACGGATCTGCGCAGCGTGATGCGCGACGCCAAGCCCCTCGCGCCGGCGCCGGACGCAACCGCGCTGGCGCGGGCGAAGGCGGACACCGGCCTCTTCGACGAGGTCGATGCCATCCACCTATACGTGGTCGACGGGCATTTCGCGCCGTCACTGTCGCGTCCGGGCAGCCTTCCTGAGGGTCTTTCGGTGCGCTCGCTGGCCGAGGCGCTCGAAGCCGGCGACGTCCTGTCCTCCGGCGTCGCGGCCGCCCAGGAGAACGCGGCGGTCGTCCTCAACGCCGCCTTCATGTCGGATGGCCTCGTCATCTCGGTCGCCCCCGGCGTCGCGATCGACTGGCCGATCGTTTTGTCCGTCGTCCACAGCGCTGGCGTGGCGCAGGCCGTCTATGCCCGCGTGGTCGTCACGGTCGCAGACGGAGCGAGCCTCACGCTCGTCGAACAGTATCGCGGGCCTTCAGGCGCCGCCCATCAGAGCAATGTGGTGGTCGACGTGACCGTCGGGGCGGGTGGTCGGTTCGACCGCGTCGCGGCGCAGACCGAGAGCCTCGAGACGCTGCATCTGTCGACGGTCGCCGCCGATCTCGCGGAGGGCGCAACCTTCCGTTCTTTCGCTCTGAGTGCCGGTTCCGCGGTGGCGCGCAACCAGCTGTTCGTCCGCTATTCCGGCGACGGGGCCCATGCGACGCTAGCGGGTGCCACCATGCTCGGGGGTCGTCGTCATTCCGACACGACGCTCGTGGTCGATCACGCCATGCCCGGCGGCGAAAGCCGTGAGCTGTTCAAGGCCGTGATCGACGGTGAGGCGCGCTCGGTGTTCCAGGGCAAGATCATCGTCCAGCCGCATGCCCAAAAGACCGACGGTCAGATGATGAACCAGGCCGTCATGCTCTCGGAAGGCGGCGAGGTCTACGCCAAGCCTGAACTCGAGATCTTCGCCGACGACGTGGTCTGCGCCCATGGCGCGACCTGCGGTGCGCTCGATGAAGATCTGCTGTTCTACCTCAAGGCACGCGGTCTGCCGCCTGCGGAGGCCGAAGCGCTGCTGGTCCAGGCCTTCTTGGGCGAGGCGATCGAGACCGTCGAGCATGAGGGGCTGCGTGACGCTCTTGTCGCAGCCACGGTCCGCTGGCTCGGCGACCGCGTATGACATGACGTCGGGTGTGGCGGCCCCGCTGCCGCGCCCTCATCAAGCGATCGGGTCACGTTCCCGACCAAAGGCAGCCGATGTACGACCTGCACAAAGTCCGCGCCGAATTCCCGATCCTGTCGAAGACGGTCTACGGGAAGCCGCTCGTCTATCTCGACAACGGCGCCTCGGCGCAGAAACCGCGCGCCGTGATCGACCGCATGGTTCATGCGATGGAGCATGAATACGCGAACGTCCATCGCGGGCTGCATTTTCTGGCGAACGCCGCGACGGAAGCCTACGAGGCCGCGCGCGAGAGCGTGCGCAAGTTCGTCAACGCGCCCTCCACGGAACAGATCATCTTCGCGCGCTCGGCGACCGAGGCGATCAACCTCGTCGCCGCCTCGATGGGCCGGCATCTGTCGATCGGCGAGGGTGACGAGATCGTTTTGTCGATCATGGAGCATCACTCCAACATCGTGCCGTGGCACTTCCACCGCGAGCGATCGGGCGCGGTGTTGAAATGGGCCCCGGTCCGTGATGACGGCTCGTTCGATCTCGAGGCCTTCGAGGCGCTCCTGACGCCGCGTACCAGGATGGTCGCGATCACGCACATGTCAAACGTGCTCGGCACGGTGACGCCACTGAAGGAGATCGTGCGGATCGCTCATGCACGCGGCATTCCGGTGCTTGCCGATGGCAGCCAGGGCGCCGTGCATCTCGACGTCGATGTTCAGGATCTGGATGTCGATTTCTATGTCTTCACCGGTCACAAGGTCTACGGACCGACGGGCATCGGCGTGCTCTATGGCAAGCGCCAATGGCTGGAGGTCATGCCGCCCTTCAACGGCGGCGGCGAGATGATCAGCGTCGTCAGTGAGGATGTCGTCACCTACAACGAGCCGCCCCATCGCTTCGAGGCCGGGACGCCGCCGATCATCGAGGCGATCGGGCTCGGGGCGGCCGTCGAGTACATGATGGCGCTGGGGCGCGACAACATCCGGGCGCATGAGGAAACGCTGCGCGATCATGCGCATCGCCGCCTCGGCGCGATCAACTCGATCCGCATCTTCGGGCAGGCGCCGGGCAAGGGCGCGATCGTCTCCTTCGAGATGAAGGGTGCTCACGCGCATGACGTCGCGACGGTGATCGACCGTTACGGGATTGCTGTTCGCGCCGGCACCCATTGCGCGCAGCCTCTCCTTGCCCGATATGGAGTGACATCGACGTGCAGGGCCTCCTTCGGGCTCTACAACACGATCGAGGAAGTGGATGCGCTCGCCGAGGCCCTGACCAAGGCGCAGGACATGTTTGGCTGAGGACATGAGCATGCCGGATGGCAACACCATCGACCAGCGCCCCAACGCTCCGGCGGTCAGCACGCCGAGCGCCCTGTCGCCGGAAGAGATCGACCGCCTGACCGACGACATCATCGCGGCGCTGAAGACCGTCTATGATCCCGAGATCCCGGCCGACATCTACGAGCTCGGGCTGATCTACCGGATCGAGATCAACGACGCCCGGGAGGTCATGGTCGACATGACATTGACCGCGCCGGGCTGCCCGGTGGCGGGCGAGATGCCGGGTTGGGTCGAAAATGCCGTGTCGGCCGTTCCGGGGGTCTCGCAGGCGAAGGTGACGATGACCTTCGATCCGCCGTGGAACCAGTCGCGCATGTCGGATGAGGCGCGCGCAGCGCTCGACATGTGGTGAGCGCCTTGGACGAGCCGCCGATGCCGGTTTCGGCGGCGCGTGACGCCGAGGCCATGATGGCCTTCGTGCTCGGCCTTCGGTCGCGCGGGATCTCCGACCAGAAAGTTCTCAACGCGATCGAGACGCTGCCGCGCCCTGTTTTCGTGCTGCCGTCCTTCGTCGACCACGCCTATGAGGAGATCGCGCTGCCGATCCAGTGCGGGCAGTCGATCACGCCGCCCGGTATTGTCGCCATCATTGCCGAGCAGCTCGGGGTGACGGCGGATCATCGTGTCCTCGAGATCGGAACGGGGTCAGGCTATCTCACCGCCGTGCTCGGACGCCTTGCCCGGCGGGTCCTGACTCTCGACCGCTGGCGCTTGCTGATCACGGAAGCCGAGGAGCGGCTGCGGGCGGTCAAGATCACCAACGTCACCATGATGGTCGCCGACGGCCGCGAGGGCTGGCCGGAACGCGGACCCTATGACCGCATCGTCGCGACGGCGGCGTTCGAGACCATGCCCGACGCGCTGATCGCCCAGCTCGCCCCGCAGGGCCGCATGATCGTGCCCGTCGGGCCACGCGGCCGCCAGCAGACGCTGATGCTCGTCGAGCGACGCGATGGCGGCGTTCACGAGGCCGAACTCATGCCGATCCGGACGGGCATGGTCGAAAAGGGTGTTGCCGCGCGTCTTTAGGCCGCCCGCGCCGCAATCCTGTGTCATCCCGGACGCCATGCGGCGCGCAGTGCCGCGTGGCAGATCCGGGATCGTTCCGGGGTTAGCGAGGCTGCGTGACGTGGGCCTGATCCGGCGAACGGTCCCGGGTCTGCGCCGCACCGCTCCGCGCTGCGTCGCGCCCGGGATGACGAAAAAGGGATGCGAATGACCGTGCTCGTCATCCCGGACGACATGTGACGCGACCCACTACCCGTCATCCCGGACGCCATGCGGCGCGCAGTGCCGCGTGGCAGATCCGGGATCGTTCCGGGGTTAGTGAGGCTGCGCGACGGGCGCCTGAGCCGGCGAACAATCCGTTCGTGGGTCGAGGGAACTTGGCTCAAGCGCTTAAGCCGCGTGCTTTGACACGCCGGCAGGTTCCCGCGATAAGCGCGGCGCCTTGTTCCTCGGACCTGAACCCGCGTGCAGTACCGCTCCGACATTGATGGCCTCCGGGCGCTAGCGGTCGCGCCGATCGTCCTTTTCCACGCGCATGTTCCGGGATTTGCGGGCGGTTATGTCGGCGTCGACATCTTTTTCGTCATTTCGGGTTTTCTGATCACTTCGATCCTCGCCGAGGAGATGGGGCAGGGACGGTTCTCCTTCGCCGCTTTCTATGCCCGGCGCATCCGGCGCCTGCTGCCGGCGCTGATGGTGATGCTGGCAGTCGTCTCGGCGGCTGCACCGTTCGTGCTCCTGCCGGATGATCTCGCCGCTTTTGGCCGCAGTGTCGCGGCAACGGTGCTTTTGTCCTCGAACCTGCTGTTCTGGTCGGAGAGCGGCTATTTCGATGTCGCGTCGGAGCTGAAGCCGCTGCTCCACATCTGGTCGCTGTCGATCGAGGAGCAGTTCTATCTGGTTTTCCCGCTGCTGCTCTTCGCACTGCACCGCGCAGGCCGTCGGCCGCTGCCGGTCGTGATCCTGCTCTTTGCGGCCTCGCTCGCGGCCAGCATCCATTTCGTCCGGATCGATCCCTCGGCGACCTTCTACCTCCTGCCGACCCGCGCCTTCGAGTTTCTGATCGGCTCGCTGCTCGCCCTCGGCATCGTCCGCCCGCCGGCCATGGGGTTTCCGCGCGAGGGGCTGGCGCTGGGCGGCATCGTGCTCATCCTCTATGCCGTCGCCACTTTCGACCAGTCGACGCCGTTTCCGGGCTGGATGGCGCTGATCCCCTGTATCGGCACGGCGCTGATCATTTTGGCCGGCGGGCAGGGGGCTGTGACGCGCGTCGGTCGCCTGCTCGGCCTTGGCGCGGTCGTCTTTCTTGGCCGGATTTCCTACTCGGTCTATCTCTGGCATTGGCCGATCGCGGTTGGCTGGGTCTATCTCGAGGGTCGACCGACCGGGTTCGTCGCGCCGACTCTGCTTGTCGTCGGCTCGCTGATCGCGGGCGCCCTGTCGTGGCGGTTCGTCGAGGTGCCGTTCCGACGGATGCCGGTGGGATCGCTGCGCTCCACCTTCCTGCCTGCGGGGAGCGCGGTCGTGCTCTTCACGGCGCTCGGCATCGGCACATCGTTCCTGCTGTCGGATGACGACCGGATCGCGCGGTTCTACGGGGCGGACATCGCCGCCATCCGGACGATGACGACGCCTGTCCTGTCCCGGTCGGACTGCATCGCCGTCGACCGGTCGTCACTCGAGCGCAATGGCTGCGTCATCGGCGACCGCGCGTCGCCGCCGAGCGTCGCCCTCATCGGCGACAGCTTCGCGGATGTGCTTGCGGCCCCGCTCGGCGAGCGTCTCGGTGCCACGGGGCGGTCGGGCCTTCCCTTCGTCTTCTACTCCTGCCCGGCCATTCTGGGCACCACCCGCGACGAGGTGATCGACCGGATGCCCGGCTGGGTGCGGCAATGCCGCAGCTATTGGGAGACGAGCATCGCCGCGATCAAGGCGGATCCGGCGATCCGCGTCGTCGTGATGTCGAACAATTACGACTGGTATCTGCGGCGCCTCAGCACGCTCAATGGCCGGCCTCTGCTGTCGGCCGACACTGCGCCGGGGGCTTCGACCATTCAGGTCGACGCCATCCTCCGCCAGCTTGAGACGACGGTCGAGGGTCTGGCCGCGACCGGCAAGACCGTCATCTTCGTCGGCACGTCGCCGAGCGGACGGGATGCGTTTTCGGCCCGCGCGGTGATGCTGAAGCTGCTGCAGGGGCGCCTCGACGCGGATCAGCCGATCCCTGCCGGGGAATGCCGCGACCTCACCGCCGACGTCGGTCAAAGGCTCGGCGAAAAGCTCGGCAAGGCTTTCGCCTATGTCGATCTCGCGGACGTCTTCCTTCTCGGCGGACAGTGCTTCCTGACGAAGGACCTCCGCCCGTTGACGACGGATGGCAGCCATCTGGCGGCCTATCCAGTCGGTGTCATCGTCGACGCGATCGACAAGGCGCTCACGGCGCCCGGTTTGTGAGCACCACAGGCACGGTTTGCCGCTTCTTTGGGGCCTGAAGCCCGTTGCGCCGCTTCCCCCTGCCGGGCCTGCGTGCTACACGCTCCCGCCAACCCGGCGCCAGGCGCCGACCATTCCAGAAAAGAGTTGGCCATGGTCCGCATGTTCGACGCAGCGTCGTTTCCGGAAGCATTCACCTTTGATGACGTCTTGCTGAAGCCGGGCCTGTCGGAGGTTCTGCCGTCGCAAACCGACATCAGCTCGCGCGTGACAAGGACCATCTCCGTCAATCTGCCGCTTCTCGCCTCGGCCATGGACACGGTGACTGAGCAGCGCATGGCGATCGCCATGGCGCAGGCCGGCGGCATCGGCGTCATTCACCGCAACCTGCCTGCGGAGGAGCAGGCCGAGCAGGTACGGCAGGTGAAGCGATTCGAATCCGGAATGGTGGTGAACCCGATCACCATCGCGCCGGATGCGCTCCTGTCGGACGCCTTCGCGCTGATGAAGCGGCACGGCATTTCCGGCATTCCGGTGGTCGAGGGCGCCGCGCCGGGCGTGCCAGGCCGGCTCGTCGGCATTCTGACGAACCGCGACGTGCGCTTCGCCAATGATTCCTCGCAGCCCGTCCGTGATCTGATGACCAAGGATCGGCTGGTCACGGTGAAGGCCGGCGTGACTCAGGAGGAGGCCAAGCGGCTTCTCCATCAATACCGCATCGAAAAGCTCGTGGTGGTCGACGACGACTATCGCTGCGTCGGCCTGATGACCGTCAAGGACATCGAAAAGGCGACGCTCCATCCCAATGCCTGCAAGGACGAGCAGGGGCGCCTGCGCGTCGCAGCGGCGACGACCGTTGGCGAGGCCGGATATGAACGCTCGGAGATGCTGGTCGACGCCGGCGTCGATCTCGTCGTGGTCGACACGGCCCATGGCCATTCGGTCCGGGTGCTCGAAGCCGTCTCGCGGGTGAAGCGCCTGTCGAACGCAGTGCAGGTCATCGCCGGCAATGTCGCGACGGCGGAAGGGGCGAAGGCTCTGATCGACGCCGGCGCCGACGCGGTGAAGGTCGGTATCGGTCCGGGCTCGATCTGCACGACGCGCATGGTGGCGGGCGTCGGCGTTCCGCAGCTGACCGCGATCATGGACGCTGCGCGGGCGGCCCATGCGGCCGGCGTTCCGGTGATCGCCGATGGCGGCATCAAATACTCGGGCGACTTCGCCAAGGCCATCGCGGCCGGTGCGTCGGTCGCCATGGTCGGCTCGCTGCTCGCGGGCACCGATGAGACGCCGGGCGAGACCTATCTCTACCAGGGTCGGTCCTACAAGGCCTATCGCGGCATGGGCTCGGTCGGCGCGATGGCGCGCGGCTCCGCCGACCGCTATTTCCAGGCCGACATCAAGGACCAGATGAAGCTGGTGCCGGAAGGCATCGAAGGGCAGGTGGCCTATAAGGGCCCGGTGAGCGGCGTGCTGCATCAGCTCGCGGGCGGCCTGCGCGCCTCGATGGGCTATGTCGGCGCCGCGACCGTCGAGGAGTTCCAGGAGAAGGCACAGTTCGTGCGCATCACCTCTGCCGGTCTGAGGGAAAGCCACGTGCATGACGTGACGATCACGCGCGAGAGCCCGAACTATCCGGGCAGGAGCTGATCGTGGTTCCAGCGGCACGGATTGCGGCGGCCATCGAGGTCGTCGCGGATATCGACGCCCGTCGCCGCCCGGCCGCCGATGCCCTCAAGGATTGGGGCCTGTCGCACCGCTTCGCCGGATCCGGCGATCGGGCGGCCATCGCCACGCTGGTCTATGACGCGCTGCGTCGCCGCGCCTCGTCGCGCTGGCTGATGGGCGGCGAGACGGCCCGCGACACGGTTCTCGGCATGCTGGTTTTGGCGCGCGGCCTCGATCGTGCCGCGATCGCGTCTCTTTTCAGCGGTGAACGCTTCGCGCCCGATCCGCTGACCGAGACGGAAGCCGCCGCCCTCGATGCCGCGCGCCTCGCGCAGGCGCCTGCCTTCGTGCAGGCCGACGTGCCGGAATGGCTGTGGCCGGATTTCGAGGCTGCGTTCGGCGCGGACGCGATTGCCGAGGGCAGGGCGCTTGCCGAGCGCGCACCGCTCGATCTGCGCACGAACACGCTGCGGACCTCGCGCGACGTGCTGAAGGCCGCCTTGGCGCCGATCGGGGCCGTGGAGACGCCACACTCGCCCTGGGGCCTGCGCGTGCCGCTCGGGCCCGACGGGCGGGGGCCATCGGTGCAGAGCGAGCCGACCTTCATCGAGGGGCATTTCGAGATCCAGGACGAGGGTTCACAGATCGCGGCGCTGATCGCGGCGGCGCGGCCGGGCGAGACCGTGCTCGATCTGTGCGCCGGGGCGGGGGGCAAGACGCTCGAACTCGCGGCCGCCATGGCGAATGAGGGGCGCATCATCGCGACCGACAGCGACATGCGGCGGCTGGCGCCGATCCACGACCGGCTCAAGCGGGCCGGCGCGACGCTCGTCGATGTCCGCACGCCGCGGGGCAAGGGACTGCCGATCGAGGATCTTGCGGGGACGGTCGATCTGGCGCTCGTCGACGCGCCCTGTTCCGGGTCCGGGACGTGGCGGCGGAACCCGGATGCGAAATGGCGCATGCGGCCCAACAGCCTTGCCGATCGCCAGAAGGACCAGGCGACCGTGCTGGAGGCCGCCGCGCGGACGGTGAAGCCCGGCGGGCGCCTCATCTATGTGACGTGTTCGGTGCTGATGCGCGAGAATGACGAGGCGGTGGCCGGTTTCATCGCGCGCCATCGGGGTTTCGCTGTCGTCTCGCCGGCCGAAGCTGCCGAGAAGGCGGGGCTCGGCGCCCTCGGGGCGTTCCGGTCCGGCGCCAAGCTCGGCCTGCAGCTGACGCCCCATCGCTGCGGCACGGACGGCTTCTTCATCAGCGTGCTGCGCCGAACCGCCTGAGAGGACGAGCCGATGACCTTCACGCCCTTCGCGCTTGAAACATGGCAGTCGGATTTCGAGCAGAGCGTCCGCTTCAACCTCGCCGATTCCGGCGTTCATCCGGTGTCGCTGCATGAACTGGTCGATGACCCTGACGCCGTGCGGCGGCTGCTGGACGTCCACCTTCACTACCCCTTCGTCAACGGCACGGTGGCGCTGCGCGAGAAGATCGCCGCGCTTTATGGCGCGACGGCGGTCGACGAAGTTCTCGTCACCGTCGGTGCGGCGGAAGCGAACATGGCCGTGGTGCAGTCGCTGGTGGAGCCCGGTGACCGTGTCGTGGTGATGGAGCCGGGCTATCGTCAGGTCTGGGGCGCGGTGCGCAATCTCGGCGCGGAGCCGGTTTCCTTTCAACTCGATGCCAGTCGGGGTTGGCGGCCCGATCTCGACGCCTTCGATGCGCTCGTGACGCCCGGCACGAAGCTCGTCGCGCTGACCAATCCGAACAATCCGACGGGCACGATCCTGACACCGGCCGAAATGGACCGTATCGTCGCCGCCGTGGCGCGTGTCGGTGCCTGGCTCCTCGTCGACGAGGTCTACCGCGGCACCGAGCTGTGGACCGATGTCGAGACACCGAGCTTTCGCGGGCGCTACGACCGCGTGGTGGTCACCAACAGCCTGTCGAAGGCCTATGGCCTGCCGGGGCTGCGCGTCGGCTGGATCGTGGCGCCGCGCGATGTCATCCAGGCTGCTTGGCGGCGGCATGAGTATTCGACGATCTCGACCGGCATGCTGTCGATGCACCTGGCCGAGATCGCGCTGACGCCGGGCCGACGTGAGGCGATCCTCAGGCGCAACCGCGTCTTCACCCGCGCCGGCTACGCGCAGATCGAGGCCTTCATCGCCCGCCACGGGAATCTCTTCTCGATCGTCCGGCCCGAGGCGACGGCACTGGCCTTCGTTCGATATTCGCCGTCCGTGGACAGCATCGCCATGGTGACGGCGATCAAGGATCGCGGTGACGTTCTGGTCGGGGCCGGTGATCACTTCGGCGTTCCCCAGCACCTGCGGATCACACATGGCCTGAAAGCCGAGGTCGTCGCGGAAGCGCTGGAGCGGATCGCGCGCGTCGTCGGCGAGATGGCCGAGGAGTGAGCTGGCCTTCGTGATTGCGATCGGCGCGATTCGGTTCTAATCGCTCTCCATGCAGCACGACGCCATTCTGATCATCGACTTCGGCTCCCAGGTCACCCAGCTGATTGCCCGCCGCGTTCGCGAGACGGGGGTCTATTGCGAGATCCATCCCTTCCAGAGCGCGGAAACGGCGTTTCAGAAATTGAAACCGAAGGCGGTGATCCTGTCGGGTGGCCCGGCTTCGGTGCCGGAACCGGGTAGCCCGCGTGCGCCGAAAGCGGTGTTCGACGCCGGTCTGCCGATCCTCGCCATCTGCTACGGCCAGCAGACGACGGCCGAACAGCTCGGCGGCAAGGTCGAGAGCGGGCATGCGGCGGAGTTCGGGCGCGCCGACGTTGAGATCATCGCGCCGAGCGCCCTGTTCGAGGGGGTCTGGGATGTGGGCGGGCGCTATCCGGTCTGGATGAGCCATGGCGACCGCGTCACGCGTCTGCCGGAGGGCTTTTCGGTCAAGGCCGTCAGCGAGAACGCGCCTTTCGCCATCGCGAGCGACGAAAAGCGGCGCATCTATACGACGATGTTCCACCCGGAGGTCGTGCACACGCCGGACGGCGCGCGGCTGATCCAGAATTTCGTGCACAGGATCGCCGGTCTGAAGTCCGACTGGACCATGGCCGCCTATCGCGCCGAGATGATCGAAAAAATCCGCCGGCAGGTCGGCAAGGAGCGGGTGCTCTGCGGTCTGTCGGGCGGCGTCGATTCGGCTGTCGCCGCGGTGCTGATCCATGAGGCGATCGGCGACCAGCTCACCTGCGTCTTCGTCGATCACGGCCTCATGCGGGCGCAGGAGGCGGAGGAGGTCGTTTCGCTCTTCCGTGGCACGTTCAACATCCCGCTCGTGCATGTCGACGCGTCCGACACCTTCCTCACGGCGCTCGCCGGCGTCACGGATCCCGAGACGAAGCGCAAGACCATCGGCAAGCTCTTCATCGACGTCTTTGACGCGGAGGCCCGCAAGATCGGCGGCGCCGCCTTCCTCGCCCAGGGGACCCTCTATCCGGACGTGATCGAGAGCGTGTCCTTCTCGGGCGGCCCCTCGGTGACGATCAAGTCGCACCACAATGTCGGCGGCCTGCCGGAACGCATGGCGATGAAGCTCGTCGAACCGCTGCGCGAACTGTTCAAGGACGAGGTGCGCGCGCTCGGCCGCGAACTCGGCCTGCCGGAGGCTTTCGTCGGCCGCCATCCCTTTCCGGGGCCAGGCCTCGCCATCCGCATTCCCGGCGAGATCACGCGCGAGAAGCTTGCGATCCTGCGCAAGGCCGATGCGATCTATCTCGACGAGATCCGCAAGGCCGGCCTCTACGACAAGATCTGGCAGGCCTTCGCCGTGCTGCTCCCGGTGCGGACGGTCGGCGTGATGGGCGATGGGCGCACCTATGACTCGGTCTGCGCGCTGCGAGCCGTGACCTCCGTCGATGGCATGACGGCCGATTTCTTCCCCTTCGACATGAATTTCCTCGGCCGCGCCGCGACGCGGATCATCAACGAGGTGAAGGGCATCAACCGCGTCGTCTACGACGTGACGTCAAAACCGCCCGGCACGATCGAGTGGGAGTGA
>JBKDKQ010000014.1:0-110999 GCA_046344875.1 Labrys sp. (in: a-proteobacteria)
GCCGCCAGCTGCGCGTTCGTCTGCTCGCCGAGGATCGCGTCCAGCTCCACCTTGGCTTTGAATTCAGCAGAATACCGCTTCCTCTTCCCCGCCATCGGGCTCGTCCTCTCATCAGGGCGAACCAAGCTTAGCTGCCTGCCCGGGTTTCGGGCACCACCTCACAACATTGGTGCACAGCCTCAGCGGAGCAGAGAGAAGAACGAAGTTCTCTCCTCTGTGTAGCCGGAAGAAAAACAAGGGGTGAGCGTGATCAGCACAGGGTCCTATCTAGGGGTGTGCTCACTGCTCAAGCCCCTTTTGGTATGGAACAATGGAATTAGAATATATAGAACGAGACGAACCAAAGAGGCTTATCAGGGCTAGAACCATCGTCGAGCGAAGGGTTGATAACGAGAAGCTTGATTGCTCTGTGCCGGGATGCGGGATCAAGCGGAAAGACATCAGCGCATACTGTACGAAACACAGGGATAACCTTCGTCAGACTGGTCACCCTACCCTAGCCGCTCCTAAGGCCAATGAGCTTGAAGACATAATCAGGGAGGGTGTGAAGCTACTCGATTGGTACAGGAAGAAAGATAGCAAGCTTGACCAATGGCTAGACGCTATAGGCAAGGAACTATCCCAGCCCGTATCACATCGGGTTACACCTTGGCGTATAGATGAACGGTTCAAGCGCAAGTCTAAAGCGACGATAATTCTAGCGTGGTACCAGCATGAGCGAGGGTATGACCTGAAGTCACTAGCCTTGCTCTTCCTCTCTGTCGAACTGTGGGCTTACAAGCTGGATCAGCTATGTGGTCCTAGCATCCGTCATCAGTATGTGAACAGGACTGTTGGTCTGAAGGTCAAGCAATTGGCTAAGATCAAGAGGACACGTAAGGTTCACACTGTGAGGATAGAGGCTAACCCTAGCTGGGCCAATGAGCCTTACAAGCGCATCGAAGAAGAGAAGGTAGTCACGGAGCATGGCAAGATAGAGCGTAGTGTCAATAAGATGCTAGGCAAAATCATAAGGGATGCTGTGTACAAGCATCTCAGTTCTGGAATTATTAGAGAGTATGTTGAAGAGCAGCTATTGGCTAAGACAATGGCTAGAGCTACGGTCTAGCGACCTTGGCTAAAGGGACTAACAATAATGATAAAGGTTCGAACTAGCGGTAAGGGTTCAAGCCCTACCTATCGTCGTAAGCAAAAGCAGAGGAGCATCGTTAGCCTCATGTCTTACGGCCTGTCTATCATGGACAAGCTACAGGCTAAGTATGGTCCTGAAGGTGGGCGGAAGCTGTCTGCCTTGGACAAGGAGCTACACAAGTTCATCTGGTTGCATCAGCGTCTCATCGAGGTTGTTGATGATCCTAGGACAGACAAGGCAGAGCGGCGTTCAGCGCTTGAGTTTAGCGAGATGGCTGACTGCTGGTCGATGAAGGTTCTGGGCTTCGACCTGATCGGGCTTGAGGTTGCGTTGCGTGATGCGATCATCAAGGCACTGGAGGAGGTGGTTAGCGCAGGGGCGGCCGGGGCTGAGGCAAGCGACAGCGACAGCGAAGAGGACCTTGAACTACCCCAGTTCGACGATCCTGAACCGGAGGGGACGGAGGGTCGCACCGTTCAAGCTAGCAATGCTGTTGACCCTTGGGCGCATCTGAGGCATTGACTGCCAGCCAATCCGGGGTGTCACAGAAGGTGTCACCTAAAAGCGTCACCTAATCTCGGAGGTCCTAGGCAAAAAGCCTGAGATTTCAATGTCTTAGGTTTCGCAGGTGAGAGCTCGTAGCTCAGTCGGTAGAGCACGTGACTTTTAATCATGGGGTCATGGGTTCGAATCCCATCGAGCTCACCACGAAGGCAACGGCCCCAATCCGGACACAGCCGATCGGACGTGTCAGTCGCGCGGCGGAGGGCCGGCGGCAGGGAGTGGCGCGAAAATCCACACAGCGCACAAATTGTACCGTTTGAGATAGTCCAATTTGCGACCATTCTCGTAACAGTACCGTCGATTGGGACAGATCGCCGGCGGAACGCACAGTGCGCCAGTCCCTGACCATCAGTTACGTGCCTCGTTTTCCCGATTTCCACCTATGTGACGTTGGTCCGCGGGGGGCGCCCGGTCCGTCGTCAGAGCGTGTCAGGATCCTGTCGTACCGGATCCCGATCACGACCGGATCGGCCGGCCGCGCCTTGAAAGACGTCCTGAGCGCCTGAAAGACAGGAGACCGCCGCGTGTACGAGGGAACCTTGATCGAGCCGAAGATCGCTCCCCAGAAGGATCGAAAGACCCAGATCGTCGTGGTCGGCGGCGGCGCAGGTGGTCTTGAACTCGTCCGCAAGTTGGCCGCGCATTATGGTCGCGACAACTTCGACATCATTCTGATCGAGCGGAACCACACCCATATCTGGAAGCCACTGCTGCATGAGGTCGCCGCGGGATCGCTCGACGCCAATCTCGACGAGGTCGGCTATCGCAGCCACGGCCATCGGTGGGGCTATCGCTTCTTCCTCGGCAGTCTCGAATCGATCGACCGGGAGAAGCGGCAGGTCACAGTGTCGCCGATCCTCGACGAGGACGGCTCGGAACTGATCGGCCGGCACACGATCCGCTACGACTATCTGGTTCTGTCGGTGGGAGCCGTCTCGAACGATTTCGGGATCAAGGGCGTGCGCCAGCATTGCCTGTTTCTCGACAGCCGCAGCCAGGCCGACCGCTTCCGGCAACGCCTTCTCGATCATTGCCTGCGCGTCTCGCGGCGCCTGTCGGTCGATCCGACGTCCGACATGAGGGTCGACATCGTCATCGTCGGCGGTGGGGCGACGGGCGTCGAACTCGCGGCGGAGCTCTACAACGCCGCCTTCGCGCTGAAGCATTACGGCCTCGAGGTCTTCGACGAGAGCCACCTCAAGGTCACGCTGATCGAGGCGGGCCCGCGCCTGCTGCCGGCACTGCCCGAAAAGCTCGCCAAGGCGGCGCAGGATGAACTCGAGAACCTCGGCGTCCGGGTTCTGACCAGCACCAACGTCTCGGAAGTGACGAATGAGGGCGTCGTCACCAATGCCGGCTTCGTCCGCGGTGAGCTGCGGGTCTGGGCCGCCGGTGTGCGTGGCGCGGATTTCCTCAAGGAGATCGGCGGCCTCGAGACCAACCGCAACAACCAGCTCATCGTGCGGCAGACCTTGCAGACCACCCGCGACGACCGGATCTTCGCGATGGGGGATTGCTGTTCGTTCATCCCGCAGGGTGAGACGAAACCCGTCCCGCCGCGCGCGCAGGCAGCGCACCAGATGGCGTCGACCGCCTTCACCAACATCAAGCGGATGATCTCTGGCAGCGCGGACCTCGAGGACTTCGTCTATCGCGACAAGGGTTCGCTGGTCTCGCTGTCGCGTTTCTCGACGGTCGGCAGCCTGATGGGCAATCTCGTCGGCGGCCGCATGGCGATCGAGGGCCGGCTCGCGCGGATCGTCTACGTGTCGCTCTACCGCATGCACCTCTTCGCGATCCATGGGTGGATCCGCGGCTTCGCGCTCGTGGTCATCGGGCACGTCAACCAGGTGATCCGCCCGCGCCTGAAACTGCACTGACGCTGCGACGCCGGCGATACCCTCTGTCGAAACCCCGGCGTGGCTAGCTCAGCACCACGTCGTGGGTGGCTTCGAATACGGTGTGAAAGATGCGCCCCTCGAACATGGTGACGAGTTCGCCCGTCTCCTCGCGGCTCCTTGCGCGGACATCGGACTTCAGCGCCTCATCGATGGCCGCAAGGCTCGGATACTTGATCGCGAGCACCATGGCGTAATGCGGGTCGCCGGTGTCCGACTCCCGCTGGCGCAGGACGCGGACCTCGCTGGCACCCGGAAACCGGGTCCAGAGCGGGACGAGACGCTCGGTGACGAAGCGTGCGAAGGCGTCGTCGCAGCCGGGCTTAACCTTGCCCTCGAAGAAGGCATAGCGGATGTACATGGCGGAGGCCTTGTGAAGCGGGCGCGGTTTGCTGGCCGCGCCCGGTAGCGTGATCAATCGAGACGGCGGCGCGCCCGATCACTTGCCCCAGATCTTGGCATAGGCTTCGCGGTAGCCGTTCTGCGGATCGAAGGTGTTGCCGGTGTTGGCCTTCAGGCCTTCCTCGGTGACGAGTGCCGGCGACGTGATGTAGCCCGAGCAGGGCTGCCCCTGCACGGCGCGGTTCAACTCGTCGACAAGCTGCCAGCCCTGAAGGTTCAGCGGTTCGGCGACCGTGACCGCCTGATACTGTCCGGTGCGAATGCGCTGGAAGGCTGCCTCGGAGCCGTCGCCAGCGGAACCCGCCTTCGGCTTCGACTTGCCGTCGACGCCGGCCGCAGCGAGCGCCGGGCCCATGAAGTCAAAGTAGAGGTCGTTGATCGCCAGCGAATGGGTCCATTTGTCGCCATGCGTCTGCAGAAGCGTGGTGGTCAGCGGTCCCATGCGGGTCGAGGTGTCGGCGATGGGCGTGTCGACCCATTGCAGCACCGTGCCGCCATTGGCCTCGATGATCTCCTTCATCTTCGCTGCCTTCAGGATCGCGATCGTATAGGTCGAGTCCGTGAAGATGACGACGCCCGGCTTGCCGCCGGCATCGGCCAGCGCCCATTCCGCCGCCTTCTTGGCGACGTCCATCGCGTCCGTCGACACGTTGGCGAAGATGCCGCCCGGCGCGTCACAGCCGATCTTGGGGCCGGAATGCCACGACACCATCGGGATCTTGGCGCTGACGACGTCGGCGAGCGCCGCCTGCTGTTCGGCCGCGTCGAAGCCGTTGATGACGATGCCGTCGGGCTTGAGCGCCAAAGCCTGGCCGACCGCCGCGGAGCGGGCCTGCACCGAGCCCGCGCCATCGAGCACCTTTACGGTCCAGCCGATCTTCTTCGCCGCTTCCTCGATACCGTTGGTCACGCCCAGAATGCCGCCATTCTTCATGTCGGCTGCGAGCACCACGATGGTCTTGCCTTCCGCCGCCTTCGGGCCGGACGTCGGACCATCGAAGCTTTCGGCCGAGGCGGTGAGCCCGAGGCCGAGCATCATGGAGCCCGCGAGCAGGCCCTTGATCAGATCACGTTTCAGCATGGTTTCCTCCCGTTTGCTGTTGTCTGCTTATCGTCGTGCCGCGCCTTTTCGGCGCTGTGCATAGCCGGCGATGCCAATGGCGATGAGCAAGGTCACGCCATTGAACATGGGTTCGACCCAGAAAGAGCCGCCGAACTGTTGAATGCCCGAGATGCCGACCGCGAGGATGATGATGCCGATCACCGTTCCCCAGACATTGACGCGGCCGGGCTTGATCGTCGTGGAGCCGAGAAAGGCGCCGACGAGCGCGGGCAGCAGGAATTCGAGCCCCACGCTCGCCTGCCCGATCCGGAGCTTGGCTGCGAGCAGCACCCCCGCGAGCGCCGTCAGCAGGCCCGAGGCGATGAAGGAGCCCATCACGTACTTGCGCACCGGAATGCCGTTGAGGGCCGCGGCCTTCGGGCTCGCGCCGATGGCGTAAAGATAGCGCCCGAGCGGCGTATACTCGTAGACGAACCACATGAGGAGCGCGAGGAACAGGACGTAATAGCCCGTGATCGGCAGCCCGAAGACCATGGTGGTGTTGAGCGCGTAGAAGCTGTCCGGAACGACGCCGACGATCTGCCGCCCACCCGAATGCCAGAGCGCCAGTGCATAGAGCACCGTGCCGGTGCCGAGCGTCGCGATGAAGCTGTCGATCTTGGCGACCTCGACGAGCAGCCCGTTCAGCATGCCCATCGCAGCGCCGAGCAGCAACACCGTCAGCACCGCGAGCGGCCAGGGGAAGCCATAGAGGGTCTGCAGCGAGATCGCGAGGATGTGCCACAGCACGATGCCGTAGCCGACGGTGAGGTCGATGCGGCCGGCCGACATCGGGATCATCACGCCGAGCGAGAGGATCAGGATGATCGCCTTGTCCGAGATGATCGACCGGACGTTGAGCACGGTCGGGAAGGTCGAGGGCAGCAGCACCGAAAACAGCAGGATCAGCGCCGCGGTCAGGATCACGAGGCCGTAGACCGGCAGGAGCCGCATCAGCTTCTGGCCGCCGCTGAGGCCCTTGAGCTCGCTGCGGGTCGGTTCCAGAGCGTTGGACTGGATGGAATTCATGGTCAGGCAGCCTCTGACGCGGATGCGGCGTGGATGAGCGCCTGGGTGGTGAGCGCGCGCTCGGCGATCTCGGCGACGATGACGCCCCGCGAGAACACGAGGGCGCGGTGGCAGATGTGCGCCACCTCCTCGAAGTCGGTGGAGACAACGATCACGGTGAGGCCCTGTTCGAGCGCGCGGGCGACGAGGCGGTAGATCTCGGATTTCGCGCCGACATCGACGCCCGCCGTCGGATCCTCGGCGATCAGAAGCTTGCGACCGGTCGCGAGCCAGCGCCCGACGACGACCTTCTGCTGGTTGCCGCCCGACAGCGCCTCGATCGCGAGCGTCGGATCGTTCGGCCGCAACCCTACCTCGTCGCCGATCGCGAGTGCCTCGCGTGCTTCGGCGCCGGGCGACAACAGGCTCATCAGCGTGCGGCCGATGGCGAAGGGGTTGAGGAACATGTTCTCGCGGATCGCAAGCGCCGGGGCGACACTCTCCTCGGTACGGTCGCGGGCGATGAGGCCGACACCCTGCTCCAGCGCAACGCGCGGCGACGTACGGTCGAGCGCCTTGCCGTCGAGGATGACCTCGCCGGTCGAATCCTCGGCGCCGAAGAGCGCCCGGGCGACGGACTCATGCCCTGCCCCGCGCAGCCCGACGAGCCCGAGCACCTCGCCCTGATGGGCGGCGAAGGTGACGGGTCCGGCACCGTCCGTCGACAGCGCGTTGACCCGCAAGGTTTCGCGACCGCGGTTGAGCTTGCCGCGGATGTAGAGGTCTTTCACCTCACGCCCAACGATCAGGTTCACGAGGTCGGTGGGCGTCGTATCCTTGGTCTCGGCGACACCGACGAGCCTCCCGTCACGCAGCACCGCGACGCGGTCGGAGATGCGAAAGATCTCGTCGAGCCGGTGCGAGACATAGATCATGCCGACGCCGCGATTTCTGAGATCGCGCAGCACGGTGAACATGCGCTCGACCTCGTCCGCCGGAAGGCTCGCCGTCGGCTCGTCGAGCACCAGTACATCCGCCTCGGCCGCAAGCGCACGCGCGATCGCGACGAGGGATTTTTCTGTCCGGCTCAGCGACTGCACACGCCGCGAGGGGTCGAAATCGCAACCGACCTTGGACAGAGCGGCGACCGCGCGCTCTTCGGTCCGCCGCCAGTCGATCGCCGCGCCGCGCATCGAATAGCCCTGCGCCAGGCCGACGTTCTCGGCGACCGACATCCATTCGACGAGGCCGAGATCCTGGTGGATGAAAGCGACGCGCTGCTTTTCGTTCGGTCGCGGTGGACGGTGAACATAGGGCTCGCCCTTGAAGAGGATGCGGCCCTCGTCCGGCGTATGGATGCCCGCGAGGCTCTTGATCAACGTCGACTTGCCTGCGCCGTTCTCACCCAGAAGCGCGAGCACCTCGCCGGCATCGAGGTGCAGCGACACGTCGCGGAGCGCGGTCGTGCCGCCAAAGCGCTTCGTAATGTGTTCGAAGCTGAGAACGCGCTCGCCCAACCTCTTCCCCCCGGACGGAGGCCTTCAAGGGCCCCTCTCGAATGTTATCGATAACATCGTAGGTCCGCTCGCGCGACCAAGTCAATACGGAACTCAACTACCGTCGAGCAGGCGCATGGCCTCGGCGCTGTCGCGAGCCCCGAGCCCCATGGCCACAAACATGCGGTGCAGATCCGCGACGACGCTGGTTACCGGCAGGGGCGTACGCGTTTTGAGCGCGAAGGCCTGGATCGTCTCGAGATCCTTCATCATGTTTCCGAGGCTGCCGGTCGGCGTGAAATCCCGCGCGGCGAACTTCGCCATGAACTCCTGCATGATCCGCCCGTCGGCGCGTCCGCCGGCGAGCGCCTCCGGGATCCTGGCCGGATCAACGCCGCCGGCCTCGGCGAGTTTCACGGCCTCCGCGACCGCCTGGAAGGCGAGCGCACAAAAGAGCTGGTTGACGAGCTTGGTCGTCTGCCCCGCCCCGCTCCCGCCCATCAGCGTGTAATTCGCGGCAAGATCCTTCATCACGGCACGGGCCCGCTCGAAATCGGCGGCCTCGCCACCCGCCATGATGGTGAGTTTGCCCGAGAGTGCGCCGGGCACGCCGCCCGAGAGCGGGCAATCGACCCATGCCATGCCGGTCGCCTCGCGCAGACGTGAGGCCATCGCCGCGGTTGCGACCGGATCGATCGACGACATGTCGATCACGAGCCGCGACGGGCTCGCCGTCGAAGCCACACCGCCGTCGCCGAAGACCACGGCCTCGACGATATCGGCGTGGTTGAGGCTCAGGATCACGAAGTCGGCGTTCGCCGCCGCGGCACCGGGGCTTGCCGACGCCATGGCGCCCTTTGCGACCAAGGAGTCGACCTTGGCGCGATCGGTGTCGCAAACGGTCAGGCGATGGCCACACGACAGGAGCCGCGTGCCGATCGCTTGTCCCATGATGCCGGCGCCGATCAGCGCTGTGTTTTCAGCCATCGTCACCCATCCTCATCCCACCACCTGCTCACAGGACGGAGGTGATGCCCCCGTCGACGTAGAGGATATGGCCGTTGACGAACGAGGACGCGGCCGAGGACAAGAAGACGGCCGCCCCGATCAGCTCGTCCGTCGTCCCCCAGCGCCCCGCCGGCGTGCGCTTCTCAAGCCAGGACGAGAACTCGGGATTATCCACCAGCGCCTGATTGAGCGGCGTCTTGAAGTACCCCGGCCCGATCGCGTTGATCTGGATGCCATGCCTCGCCCAATCGGCGCACATTCCCTTGGTCAGCATCTTGATGGCGCCCTTGGTCGCTGTGTAGGGCGCGATCGTCGGCCGACCGAGCTCGCTCTGGACAGAGCAGATGTTGATGATCTTGCCCTGTCTGCGGGCGATCATCCCCTTCACCACCGCCTTGCTGACGATGAAGGCACTCTCGACGTTGACGCGCATCAGCTCACGCCATTTCTCGAGCGGGTACTCGTCGAGAACGGTGCGGAACTGCATCCCCGCATTGTTGATCAGGATGTCGATCGGGCCTTCATCGGCCTCGATTCTCGCCACGGCTTCAGCCGAGGCCGCCTCGTCGGTCACGTCGAAGCGCGCGATCGAGCATCGCAGGTTTTTGGCGGCGAGTTGATCGGCCGCCTGCTTGAGTTTGTGGGGATCGCGTCCGTTCAGCACGACATGCGCGCCGGCGCTCGCTACTCCCTCCGCGAGCGCGAGCCCGATGCCCTGGCTCGATCCGGTCACAAGGGCACGCGTACCCTGCAGGCTGAAAATGTCGAGCGGCATGGTCCTACCCAAATGCGATCTGAACTTTCATCGCCCGCGAACGATCATTCGCGAGCTCGAACCCCCGTCTGGCATCGGCCAGACCGACCGTTTCCGAAATCAGGGGTTTTACGTCGATCAGCCGCTTCTGCATCAAGCTGATTGCCGTCGCATATTCGGCATGAAACCGGAACGATCCCTTGAGGACGAGTTCCTTGGCGGTGATCTGCATCATCGGCAGGGTCATGTCGCCGCCGAGACCGAGCTGCAGGATCGTCGCGCCCGGCCTGAGCACCGGAATCGCGCCGACAAGCGCAGGCTGCGCTCCCGAGCATTCATAGTGCACGTCGAACGTCCCCTTGTCCGCCCGGTAGGAGTCGAGCGCGTTGGGCGAGGACGCCATGTTGAGTGTCACGTCAGCGCCGGCCTGGCGCGCCATACCGAGTGTGTAGTCGCTCAGATCGGTCGCGACGATCAGGTCGGCGCCGGCCCGACGCGCGGCGAGGATCGAAAGCACGCCGATCGGGCCGCAGCCCGTCACCAGCACCGACTTGCCCAGCATGTCGCCGGCCCGTCGGGTCGCATGCAGCGTCACGGCGAGCGGTTCGGCCATAGCCGCCTCGCCGGGGTACAGACCGTCGGCCGGAACGCACTGGATCGCGTCGGCAACAAGCGTCTCGCGGAAGGCGCCCTGAATATGCGGGAACGGCATCGCAGACCCGTAAAAGCGCATGTTCAGGCAGTGATTGTGCATCCCCTCCTGGCAGTACTTGCAGCGATGGCAGGGCCGCGAGGGCGAAACCCCGACCAGTTGCCCGACGCGCAGCCCGGAAACACCCTCGCCGAGTGCCGCGACGACGCCCGACACCTCATGCCCGAGGACCATCGGTTCCTTCAGCCGGATCGTGCCGAAGCCGCCATGGTTGAAGTAATGGAGATCGGAGCCGCAGATCCCGCCGGTCGCGAGCCTGACCGCCACCTGGCCCGGCCCGGGCGTTTCGGCGGCATGCTCCTCGATGCGCAGATCCTTCGCCGCGTGGATGACGATCGCCTTCATGCCCAGCTCGCCGCGCTGACGCCAGCCGAAGCGTCCATCGGTCGCTCGCTGCGTTTCGTCATGGCGCTCTCCTCATGATGTTATCGATAACATTTCCGAATGCGCACCGCTTGTCCAGCCCACGTTCCGATGTCGGGATCAGGTGCTGTCGCGGGCGATGACGGCATAGTCGGTGATGATGGTTTCTGCCGGGATGGGCCTTCCAGCCCGCTCGCCGTCGATGGCCCGCATCAGAAGGTCGCCCACCCGACGGCCGATGTCGTAGCAGTTCACGCCCACGGTCGTGATCGTCGGATGGCTGCAGCTCGAGATCTCGAAGTCACCAAAGCCGGCAATGGCGATCCGCTCCGGCACCCGCCAGTTGCGGCGCTGGCATTCGGTGAGCGCCCCAAAGGCGGAAAGGTCCGACACGCAGATCGCCGCCTCGACATCCGGCCATTGATCGACGAGCCGCGCCAGCGCCTCGCCACCCTGCTTCATCGAGATCGGCGGCGTGCCGAAGGACATGATGCGCGTGTCGTTGAGACCGAGCGCCGCCATGGCCCGCTCATACCCGAGGCGGCGGTCGGCACCGCGCGTGTCGCGATTGCTGGTTCCGCCGATGAAGCCGATCTTGCTGTAGCCCTTGCCGTGGAGATAGCGCACGAGGGCCTCGGCGGCGTCCGCATTCGAGAAGCCGACGACGTGCCGCACCGGCCGCGCCGGCAGATCCCAGGTCTCGATCACCGGAATGCCGGCATTCTCGAGAAGTTTTCGCCCACGCTCCGTGTGCCGGCCGCCGGTGAGAACGATGGCCTCCGGGCGCCGTCGCAGCATGGACTCGATCAGCTCTTCCTCTTTTTCCGTCGAGTAATCGGTGTAGCCCAACAGCAATTGCAGCCCCGACCCCTGCAATGCATCGGTGAGACCGCGGGCCGTGTCGGCGAAATTCGAATTGTTGAGCGATGGCACCAGCGCCGCGACGAACCCCGTCCGCTTCGACGAGAGGCTGCCGGCCGAAAGGTCCAGCACGTAGCCCAGTTCATCGACCGCCTTCCGGATCTTCTCGCGTGTCTCGTCGGCGATGGAGGCGCCACCGCGCAGCGCCCGCGACACCGTCATGGCGGAAACGCCCGCGCGGCGCGCCACGTCCATCATGGTCGGCGCCGACGATACGCCCCCCTTCTTGTCTTCGGCCTGCCCAGCCAAGCCCCGCCCCTCCCGAGCCCCATTCTTGTTATCGCTAACATACCAGCGTGAACAGTCTTCGCCACCGGTTTGTCGTACCATCAAACCCCATGGCTCGGCTTCGGACGGTCCGTGCACGGGCGAGCTTGATTTCGCCTCGCGTTGCGCCCTACGTGGCAGGCACCGGGTGGATCGGCACTGCGCCCTGCCCGTTCCCTGCGATGAAGGTGAGCCGTGCTGCCCAGGATCCAACTCGACACGGCCACGGTCCCCGGCGGCGGCGACCTGCGCCTGATGAAGCGTGGCGACGATTTCTCGATCATGTCCGGCCGCATCGAGCTCATGAACAGCCGGCTCAGCGGCTCGGAGAAGGCGCTGGCGACGATGTCCTGCGCCCGCATCGCCGGCCGTCGGACGCCGTCCATGCTCATCGGCGGTCTTGGGATGGGTTTCACGCTGCGCGCGGCTCTCGCGGCATTGGGTGACGATGCCCGTGTCACGGTCGTCGAACTCGTCCCGGCGGTCGTCGCCTGGGCACGCGGACCGATGGCGGAGATCTTCGGCACCTGCCTCGATGATCCGCGCGTCACCATTAGGGAAGCCGATGTCGGGCGGGCGATCGCCGATGCGAAGGCGGCCTACGACGCCATCCTGCTCGATGTCGACAACGGGCCCGACGGCCTGACACGGGAATCGAATGACGGGCTCTACACGCTCGATGGCCTCGCGGCCGCGCGGCGGGCGCTGAGGCCGGGCGGCGTGCTCGCAGTCTGGTCGTCCGGCCCGGACACCCGGTTCTCGCAGCGCCTGCGTCGCTCCGGCTACGATGTCGAGGAAGTGCAGGTGCCGGCGCATGGCACGAAGGGGCCGCGCCACACCATCTGGTTTGCCGTCGCCGGTCGGGCCGGCGCGCCGCCGACCACAAGGGCCACGGCGCCACGCCGGCGATAGACGCGCCCTCAGGCGCGCAAACGCTCGTTCTTCGGGTCCCAGGCGGGTTCGCCGAGCACCACCGCGTCACAGACACGGTCGATGATCTTCACGCTAAGCCTGGTCCCGGGCACGGCCTGCGCCGGCTCGACATAGGCGAAGGCGTAGGATTTGCCGGTCGCAAACCCATAGCCGCCCGATGTCGTCACGCCGACGAGCCGGTCACCGGCCGACACCGGTTCGCTGCCGAGGCAGTCTGCATCGACCACGTCGACCTGCAGGTAAACGAGGCTGAAGCGCGGGCCCTGTTGCTTGGAAGCAAGTGTGGCGGCCTTTCCGACGAAGTCCTTGTCGAAGCCGACGAAGCGCTCCATGTCGGCCTCGACCATGGTCACCTCGTTGGTCAGCTCCGCCCCCATGCCGCGATAGCCCTTCTCGATGCGGAGTGCGTTCATCGCATAGGTGCCGAACAGCGCCATCCCGTACGCCTTGCCGGCCGCGACCAGCGCGTCGAACAGGCGCGGCAGATCCGCCATGGGGGCGTGAAGCTCCCAGCCGAGTTCGCCGACATAGTTCACGCGCAGCGCCCGCGTGCGGACGCCCGCGATCTCGATGATCTGGCCTGTGAGCCAGCGGAAGGCTGCATTGCTCAGATCAGCGCTCGTCAGACCCGACAGCACGTCGCGCGAACGGGGCCCCGCGAGCACCAGCGTGCCATAGGCTTCCGTGATGTCGGTGATGGTCACGTCCTCTCCGGGACGGACGGCGTTGCGAAGAAGATCACCGTCATGGATCTGCATCGTCGATCCGGACAGGGCGTAGTAGTGGTCGGGGGCGAAGCGGGTGACGGTCATCTCGCCCTCGATGCGGCCGCTCTCGGTGAGGAGATGCGCCAGCACGATGCCGCCATCCTTCTTCGGCATCCGGTTGGCGAGCACCCGGTCAAGGAAGGCGCCGGCGTCGCGACCGCGAATGTCGAACTTCGCGAAGGTCGAGAGATCCATCAGGCCGACGCGTTCGCGAACCGCCTTCGCCTCCGCCGCGACCGCGTCCCACCAGTTGGTCCGGCGATAGGCATAGACCTCGCCCTTGCCGGTCTTGTCGAACCAGCGCGCGCGCTCCCAGCCCGCGACCTGCTGGAACTGCGCGCCCTCGGCGGCGAGGCGGTCATACAGCGTCGAGACCCGCAGCTTGCGCCCGACATCGTGCTGCATGCCCGGCGGCATGCAGGTGTACATGTGCTGATAATCGTTGATCGAGGTGATCTTCGCATAATCGAGCGTCGCCCAGTTGCCGAAGCGGCGCGGATCGAACTCGCCCATGTTGATCTCGGCGGCGCCGTGCACCATCCACTGCGCGAGATACTTGCCGGCCCCCGCGCCCTGGCAGATACCGATCGAGACGCCGGCCGCCATCCAGTAGTTCGGCGCGCCGGGGGCCGGGCCGAGCAGGAAGTTGCCGTCCGGCGTGTGCGTGATCGCGCCCGAGATCACCGACTTGACGCCCGCCTTGGCGAAGAGCGGAAGCCGCTCCGCCGCCCGCTCCAGCCAGGGCACCAGGCGATCGAGTTCCGGCGCGATCAGTTCGCTCTCGAAATCCCACGAGATACCCTCATCGAAACAGGTCTTCGCGCCCTCGGTCTCATAGGGGCCGACGAGGACACCGTTCGTCTCCTCGCGCAGATAGGCATGCGAATAGGGATCGCGCACCACCGGCAGTTCCTTCTGCAGGTCGATCAGTTCCTGCAGCGGCTCGGTGATGATGTAGTGGTGCAGCATGTTGGCGATCGGCACGAGATGGCCGGTCCAGGAGCCCACAATGTCGGCGTACGAACCTGCGGCGTTGACGATATGCTGGCAGATCACGGTGCCCTTGTCGGACGTCACCTTCCATTCGCCCGACGGCAGCCGCTCGATCATCGTGACGCGGTTGCGCCGGCTGATCGTGGCGCCGAGCTTGCGCGCTCCGGTCGCCATGGCGTTGGTCACATCCGCCGGCGCGACATGGCCGTCGCTGATGGTGAGATAGCCGGCCTTGACGCCGAAGGTCTCGAGATAGGGGTGGTGCTTCTTGATCTCGTCGGGGCCGATCACGTACGCCTCGTAGCCGATCAGCCGGCTCATCGCCTCGACGCGGTGGAACCAGTCGACCTCCTCATCGCTCAGCGCCAGACGGATGCCGCCGCAGCCGTGCCAGCTCACAGCCTGCCCGGTCAGTTCCTCGAGCTTCGGGTAGAGTTCCGTCCCGTGCAGATGCACCTTGGACAGGCTGAAGGAGCCGTTGAAGTGCGGGCACTGGCCCGCCGCGTGCCAGGTCGAACCCGAGGTCAGCTCCCCCTTTTCGAACAGGACCGTGTCGGTCCACCCTTCGAGGGCAAGGTGGTACTGCAGGCCGACACCGATGATCCCACCGCCAATGATGCCCACCCGGGCGTGGGTCGGAAGCTCGGCCATGATCTGTTTCCCCATGATTTCATTAGTGCTGCGAGCATCGCGGTCGCGCCCGGATGCGTCGGTTCGCTGACCGACTTGTCCTTTCACGGGAACGACGCCGCTCGCTAGCTTTCGCTCTGCCCGACGATAGCGGCGGCGAGCGCGCGAGTCACCCGCCGCCCCTGTGCGAGGCTTTCCTGGTCGAGCCGGGCAACCACGTCGCGGGCGGCTTCAAGCGACCGATCGATGTGGCGCGCGAGATAATCGACGACGCTTGTGTCGATCGCGAGTTGCCGATCGACGAAGTGCTTGACGATCACTGCCCGCAGCAGGGCGGCATCCGGCTCCTCGATGGTCAGGATCGGCAGCTGGCGCAGCCGGGAGAGGAGATCCGGCAGCCGCACGCCGCAGTGGTCGGGCGTCGTGCGGGCCGTCAGCAGCAGCGTCGTGCCCTCCTCCCGCGCCATGTTGAGGAGATGGAAGAGTTCCGTCTCGCGTGGGCCGATACGGTCCGCGTCCTCCACGATCAGCGCGCCCCCGGACACGAGACCCGGCAGCGCGGCCTCGTCGAGGGCCGCCGCCGGCGTGATCCGCGCGGCGAGACGCTCGGCGAGGATCGCGGCGAGATGCGACTTGCCGGATCCCGGCGGGCCGATCAGAAGCGCACGGCGCTCGGGGCCTTCCGGAAACGTCTCGAGCGCGTGAAAGGCGCGCTCGTTCGACGGCGAGACGAGGAAATCCTCCAGCCCCTGTGCCGGCGCGAGCGGCAGCTCGAGCGCGATCTGGCGCGGCCGATCCCCGGTCATGGGATGTCGTCGGCCTCATCCGCGTCGATCACCGGCCGGCCCCGTGGAACGCCGGTATAGAGAACGCTGCCGAGATATTGCTGGAGCGCAAAACGAACGAGCACGCCGATCGCCGCCGCGACCGGCACCGCGACCAACAGGCCAAGAAAGCCGAACAGACTGCCGAAGGCGAGCAGCGAGAACATCAGCCAGACCGGATGAAGACCGACCGAACTGCCGACCAGCCTCGGCGACAGGATGTTGCCCTCGATGAACTGACCGACGCCGAAGACAACCGCGACAAGGATCAGCATGTGCCAGTCCGGCCAGAACTGCACGATCGCCACACCGAGCGCGACGATGAGGCCGAGGATCGACCCAACGAAGGGGATGAAGGAAATGAGACCCGCCCCAAGTCCGATCAGGAAGCCGAAGCTCAGACCAATCAGCGTCAGGCCGACACCGTAGAAGAGCCCGAGCAGGAGACAGACGATCGCCTGACCGCGGACGAAGCCGGCGATCGCGCGGTCGATCTCGCCGATCAGCCGACGGATCGTCGCCGCATGGTGGCGCGGCAGCCAGCCGTCGACCTTCTCGACCATGTGGTCCCAATCGAGCAGGAGATAGAAGGCGACGACCGGCGTGATGACGATGACGCCGATCACGGAGGCGATCGCTTGACCGCCGGACCAGATCGAGGCCGCGAACCGACCGAGGAAGGCGGCACCCTGCCCGGCATATTCGCCGAGCTGCCGCTGGATCTCCGGTAGTCTCTCACCGACGAACTGCCCGAGCCACCCCTGATTGATCTCGGCGAGCCAGGCCTGAAGCTGCGTGACGTATCCCGGCGCCCGTTCGATGAACCCGTTCATCTGGTTCACGAGGATCGGCACGATCAGGATCAGCACGAGGATCAGGGCGAGCACGAAAGCCAGCAGGATCACCGATGTCGCGATCCAGCGTGGCAGCCCGAGCCGTTCGAGACGGTCGGCAACCGGGTCGAGGAAATAGGCGACCGCCAGACCGGCGATGAAGGGCATCAGCGCGCCGCTGAAGAGCCAGATCAGGCCGATGAAGACCACCAGCGCGCCGACCCAGAAACCAAACTGTCGTTGCAGGCTCATGAAAGGGTCCCGCCCACCGCCGCTTTGATGGTCATGCTGCCATATGGCGCAGCCACGCGGCCAGATAGTTGCCCGCCGAGGCAATGGTCAAGGCGGCAACGATGTAGGACCCGATCTGAATGATCTGCGGCATGTCCAGCCCGAACCCCTTCGTGCCGAGGACAGTCGCAGCGAGGATGATCTGGGCCGCCGTGTTTGTCTTGGAAACGAGGCTCGGCGCGATCCGCATCGGATTACCCATCACCCACGAGATCATCACCGCGACGATGATCATGATGTCGCGAAACACGACGAGGATCACCAGCCAACCGGGGAACACGCTCAGGATGCCGAGCGTGACGTAGATCGACACCAGCAGCGCCTTGTCCGCCAGCGGATCGAGATAGGCGCCGAGTTCGGACGTCTGGTTGAACCGCTTGGCGATGAACCCGTCGACACCGTCCGACACGCCGGCAAAAACAAACACCCAGAACGCCGCGAGCCACTCATTGGACGCAAGGCACCAGATCGCCAGGGGCACCAGAAGAAAACGTGCGATGCTGATCAGATTGGGGATCGTCACATTCACCTTCCGCGCTGCGGCTTGCCTGTGAGGATGTAGTCGCTTTCGCGCCCACCTTCCATGGTCGCGATCGCGATCGCCTGCCTCAGCGAGGCTATGGTGGCGGATTCGTGATCAGACCCACGCGATATGCCGCATCCGCTGCAACCGCGCCCACGTACGAAGCGTAACCAAGGCCGGCCACGTCTGATAGGGAGGATCACACCATGCGCATCATCGCCCTCGCTTTCGCCCTGCTCGTCTGGGGCACGCTCGTGCCGGCCGTCGCGCAGGCGGTCTCGGACACCGACAAGGCGGCGATCCAGTCGACGATCACAAAGCAGCTCGAGGCGTTCAAGCGCGATGACGGCGCGGACGCCTATTCTTATGCGGCCCCGAACGTGAAGGCGGTTTTTCCCACCGTCGAGGCCTTCATGAGCATGGTGAAACAGGGCTACCAGCCGGTCTATCGGCCACAGAGCTACGCCTTCAAGAAGCTCGAGCTCAAGGATGGCCAGCTGACGCAGATGGTCGAGATCGTCGGACCTGACAACGACTTCTGGACCGCCGTGTACACGGTCGAGCAGCAGCCGGACGGTGTGTGGCGGATTACTGGCTGCTACCTCATCAAGACACCCGGCGGCGCTGCGTGACGGGATCATCGTCGGCTGAACCCAGCCTCGCAGCCCTCCTCGCCTACGCATTGCCGGCACTGCCGCTCGCGGTATTGACCCTGCCGCTCTATGTCGTGGTGCCGCAGTTCTATTCGCAGGGGCTCGGCATCCCGCTCGCGGCGGTCGGCTACGCCCTGCTGCTCGTGCGTGTCATCGACGCGATCTCGGACCCGATCGTCGGCTACCTGGCGGATCGGACACGATCGCGCTTCGGGCGCCGCAAGATCTGGTTCCTCGTATGCGTTCCGCCGACCGCTTTTGCAGGCGTCATGGTGTTCATGCCCGCCTCCTCGGCGAGCGCGACCTATCTGTTCCTCTGGGGAACCGCCCTGTCGCTGGCGTGGACCGGCTGCCTTGTGCCGTACAACGCCTGGGGCGCGGAACTCTCGCAAAGCTATGCCGGCCGCAACCGTGTTGCGGCCTTCCGTGAGACTTTCGTGGTCACCGGAACGCTGATTGCGATCCTCGCGACCGCGATCATCCCGCTCGCCGGCTTCGGCGGGGATCGCGAGATCCTGACCCTGTTCGCGGCCATGGTGGCCTTCGGCCTGCCGCTCGCGGCGGTCGTGACCGCAATCGGCGTCGGCGAGCCCGTCGATCGATCGACGCGGCGGACCTCGCTGGTCGAGGGGCTCGGCTTTATGGCCGGCAACAAGCCGTTCCTGCGGCTCGTCTCAGCCTTTTTCCTCAACGGCCTGTCGAACGGCCTGCCGGCGACGCTTTTCATGTTCTACGCCGCCGACCGTCTGGCGGCGCCGGACTGGCGCGGCCCGCTGTTGCTTCTCTACTTCCTCGTCGGCATTCTGGGCGTGCCGCTCTGGCTCTGGCTCGCCTCGCGCTACGGCAAGCACCGGCCCTGGTGCGTCGCGATGCTGATCGCCTGTTCCGCCTTCGGGGTCGCCGCGTTCCTCGGGCCCGGCGATGCACCGATCTTCGCGGTGATCTGTATCGTCACGGGCTTTGCGCTCGGCGCCGATCTCGTGCTTCCGGCATCGCTTCAGGCCGACGTCATCGATGTCGACACAGCCCGTTCCGGTGAGCAGCGCTCGGGGCTCTATCTCGCGGTCTGGGGGCTTGCGACAAAACTCGCGCTTGCGCTCGCCGTCGGCATCGCCTTTCCGATTCTCGCGGCGAGCGGCTACGACCCATCCGCCAACCTGCGGGAACCGGGCGGACTTGCCATGCTTGCGTTTCTTTACGCAGGCCTACCCGTGCTGCTGAAGCTCGCAGCGATCGCGCTGATGTGGCGCTTCCCGCTGGACGCGGTCGAACAGGAGACGCTGCGCAAGTCGATTGCGGCGCGGGGAACGGCCTGAACGCGTCGAAACCGATCGATCAGACCGCCATCAGTCCTTCTTGCCGCGCCAGCCGGTCGCGCGCGAAACGAGCGCGAAATAGGCGCCGTACGGCAGCAGGTTGAGCGCCTTGAGGATGAGCGCAAAGCGCCTTGGAAACGTGATCTCGAAGCGGGTGGTCGCAAGGCCGCTCAGCACGCGCTCCGCCGCCGCCTCCTGCTTCATCAGGAACGGCATCTCGAACGGGTTCTTGTCCGTCGCTGGCGTCTCGACAAACCCGGGATTGATCACCTGGATGAGCACGCCCGTATTGTCGAGATCGAACTTCAGCGAGGCCGCCAGGTTGATGAGGCCGGCCTTGGTCGCCCCATAGGCGGCCGAGGTCGGCAGGCCGCCATAGCCGGCGACGGACGAGGTGATGGCGATCTGGCCGACCCCCCGCGCAAGCATTCCGGGCAGGACGGCCGCCAGGCTGTTCACGGTGCCCATGAGGTTGACGTCGAAGCTCCGGCGATAGTCGTCGAGCACCATCGTCGACGGTCGCGTCGGGATGTAGACACCGGCATTGAGAAGGGCGCGGGCGATCGGCCCATGCGCCGTGGTGATCGACTGGACGACATTTGCCATCCCGGCCGCATCCACGACATCGCCGACATGCGCGACGATGCGCCCCGGCAGGCCGGCGGCCTCGGCCGCGAGTGACACGAGATCAGCCTCACGCCGCGCCGTCGCGGCCACTGTCCAGCCGGCTCGCGCATGGGCAAGCGCGACGGCCCGCCCGATGCCCGAACTGGCGCCCGTGATCCAGCAGACGCCGTCGGCCGGAACTGTCGCACGGGGGGTCGCGGTCATGATGGTCTCCAGAACGAAAAAGCCGGCCCGCGGGCCGGCGTTTCCTGTTCTACGTGCGCGCCCGTGCGACGGATGCGCTCAATGCCGACGAAACAGCTCGATGAACCGGCCGACCGGGCCGGTAAGCCGCAGCGGCGCATCATTGACGACGAAGCAGATGCAGTCCTCGGCCGCACCCGCGATCGGGCGATGGTCGAGATCCTCGTCGCCGATCGCGATGTCGCCGCGCTGATACTCGCCGGTGAGATCGGAGAACGATCCCTTCAGGACGAGCGTCGCCTCGGTGCCCTCATGGGTGTGGTTCGGCATCCGGCGGCCGGCACCGATCCAAAGGAGGCTCGCCTCGTCCCCGAGCCGATACTCCTTGAGGCCCGGCATCACCGACTTCCACGACACACGGTCGAGACCGTGGCCGATGAGCCGGAACAGCGGCGCCGGCATGATCGGATCGTTCGCCGCCTGCACCACCGACGCAGGCTCGTGATCATCAAGCGCAAAGATCGAAGCCAGCCGCTCGTCGCGTCGCGACAAAGGCCTGCCCGACGTCTCGCTCAAGACGACGCCACACAGGGCTTCAAGTGCCGCAACATAATCGCGATTGGCCGTGCTGAGGCACAGATGCGATTCGACGAGCACATTCAGGGGCCTGGACAGCGTTCCCAACGCGTATCCGGCCAAGAGCGCGTCAACAGGACGTGACCCGCTATCGATTTCCACTGACGTCATGGTTCCGTTGGGTTTTCTGGCACGAGACGCAATTACGCCCCTATCATAACCCGGTTACGAGAACACCTGCTTGCCAGATCACTCGCGTCCGTATTGTTACGAAGCCACCCCGCACATCACTCGATGAGCGTAATGGTACGCGCCCCCGCCTCGCGCGCCAGCGTTGTGGCGATATCGGCAGATTGCGTCGTCGCAAACGGCCCGGCGCGGACAGCCCACACAACGAGTTCGCCATCGTGTTTCATGGTGACCGAAACGTCACCGCCGACGGAGAGGCGGGCCGCGAGGTGCTCCGCGGCGAGACGGTCGGGGAAACCGCCGATCGTGAGGAACAACGGGCGCTCGACAGCGATCGCCGGTTGTCCGGCATAGGCGAGCGCCGGCGGCCCATCCGCGCGCCCGATAACGTCACCAAGCGACAGTCTCTCGGCCGGAACGAGCGCAGCCGAGCGCTCGAGATCCGGGCGCGGCACCGGCATGTCCGCGTTCGGAATGGTGCCGAGGTCGAGCGCCGGGACGATCGGTGCCGCAAGCATGGGCGGTGCGGGTTCAGCCGGTGCAAGCGGAACATAAGCCGAGCGCATCACCGGCATCGGAACGGCATCCGGGGCGAAGTCGGCGAGCATCACGCCGCGCGAGTAGTCCGGATTGGGTGCGCGACTGCCGTCGGTCCGCAGCGTCGCCTCGAGAATTTCTTCGTCGGAACCACGTGTCCGTGCACGGCCGACATATTCCACTTTGACCTGAGCCGTTCCCGAGTGGCGCAGGTCGAGGAGATCGGCGGCCCGACCCGACAGATCAATGACACGCCCGCGGTGATAGGGCCCCCGATCATTGACGCGGACCACGAGGGAATACCCGTTCTCGAGGTTGGTGACGCGCGCATAACTCGGCAGCGGCATCGTCGGATGCGCGGCCGAGATGTCGTACATGTCGTAGACTTCGCCATTGGCGGTCAGGCGGCCGTGGAAATCATCGCCGTACCACGAGGCGACGCCGGTCGCCTTGTAGCCCGGATCGTCCTTCGGCACATAGGTCCTGCCGGCCACCTGATAGGGTTTGCCGACCATCGACACGCCGCGATACTGCTGATCGGGCGGGATGGGTTGTCCGTTTGCAATGACGCGCGGGCTCGCGGCCACGCCGTATTTGGAATCCTTGCCGCCTTTCTTGGAAAACGGCCCGGTGGACGAACACCCCGCGATCAGGATGCAGGCGATGCCGGCCAGACCCAGCTTTGCCCAGGACGACGGACGAACGGCCATTCGATCCCCTTTCACGGATCAGGGCTGCAATCGCGACCCGATCCCTCCGACCCGACGGTGGAACGACCCGTCGGGTGGTACGCATGACGCAAGCATGATCACGCTCGGAACGGAGCGTTTCAAGCCCACCCTGCGGTGAAAGCGGTAAGGAGACCATTAACGCGCCGTCAATCCGACGCGTCGGATTCTCAGTTTCCGATGCGGGCCGTTCCCGAGTACCCGTCGTCACGAACCCAATGCAGCTGGTCACCCGCGAGGCGCTTCAACTGGAAGCAGGTACGCTTCCCGTCGTACCAGGTCTCCCACTGCTGGCACAGGGCATTGCCCTCGACCCACCAGCGTCCCTTGTCGGTCGGGCGAACCCACTTGCCGATACCGAGCGCTTCCCCGGTGCCGTCAACCCGCCCACCAGGCGCGTAGAACAGCGGAAACTCTCCACCCAGCGGAGTGGCGAGATAGATCCGCTTGCCGGTGACGGCAGACTTGATCTCCTTGCCCGTCATGACATCGGCGTGTGCGATCGTGGTGGCAGCCATCATGGCGGCCGCGAAGGCGAGCGTGGTGCGCATGGGCGGTCCCCTTTCTTCTGGTCGTCTTGGCGACGGGTTGAAACCTTGGTCGTAGCCAGATCCTGATAAACGAGGTTTTCTCGAAAGAAAATCACGTCTGGTCACGGGTTCGCGAGTGCCGCGACCGTCAGGCACCGACCCCGAGCGACTTCAGCTTGCGGTGCAGCGCCGAGCGCTCCATGCCGACGAACTCGGCCGTCTTGGAGATGTTGCCCCCGAAGCGGTTGATCTGTGCGACGAGATATTCGCGCTCGAAGATCTCGCGCGCATCGCGCAGCGGCAGGCTCATCAGTCGCTCGCCACCTTCCCCAGTCGGGCGCGACGGCACCAGCGCGCCGATCTCCGGCGGCAGCATCGAGGCCGTGACGATCTGGTCCGGCGAACCGCCAGCGAGAATCATCAGCCGTTCCACATTGTTGCGCAACTGGCGGATGTTGCCCGGCCAGGCATGCGATTGCAGTACCGCCATCGCGTCTTCCCCGATCATGCGCTTCGGCAGACCGGTGGCCTGGGCGATCTGCGACTGGAAGTGGTCGACGAGTTCGGGAATGTCGTCGCGGCGCTCGGCGAGCGAGGGCACGCGCAGGGGAACGACCGACAGGCGGTGGAGCAGGTCCTCGCGGAACCGTCCCGTCTCGACCTCCGCCGCGAGGTCCTTCGAGGTCGAGGACACGATGCGCACGTCGACATGTACCTTCGTCGACCCGCCGACCCGCACAAAACTCTGCTCGACGAGCACGCGCAGGATCTTGCCCTGCGTCTCACGCGGCATGTCGGCCACCTCGTCGAGGAACAGCGTGCCGCCATGGGCCTCCTCGAGCGCACCGACCTTGCGCGTACGCCCCTCGACGGCCTCGGTGCCGAAAAGCTCGATCTCCATCGTCTCGGGCGTGATCAGAGCGGCGTTGATCGCGACAAAGGGACCGCTCGAACGCGCAGAATGCTGATGCAGCATGCGCGCGCACAGTTCCTTGCCCGACCCGGACGGCCCCGAGATCATGATCCGGCTGTTGGTCGGACCGGTCCGCTCGATCATCTGCCGCAGTTGGTTAACCACGGTGGAATGACCGACGATCCGGTTCGGCCCTCCGGAGATCTGGCGCAGTTCCGCCACTTCCCGCTTGAGGCGCGAGGCTTCGAGGGCCCGCTCGGCGACGAGAACGAGGCGGTCGGCCTTGAACGGCTTCTCGATGAAGTCATAGGCACCGCGCTTGATCGCCGCGACAGCCGTCTCGATGTTGCCGTGGCCCGAGATCATCACCACGGGCACGGTCGGGTATTCGGCCTTCAGGACATCGAGGAGCTGCAGGCCGTCGAGCCGCGAGCCCTGCATCCAGATGTCGAGGAAGACGAGCTGCGGCCGCCGCTTCTCGAAGGCCGCGATTGCCTCATCCGAGTTGCGCGCCGTGCGGGCGGTGTGTCCCTCGTCCTCCAGAATGCCGGCAACGAGATCGCGGATGTCCGCTTCGTCATCGACGATCAGAATGTCGGTGGCCATTGTTATGCCTCGTTGTTTTCTGTTGCGGCGAGCGGCAGGCGCAGGCGCATCATCGCCCCGCGTCCGCCTTCGGCGACGGCCGGGGCATCGAGAAGCTCGATGCTGCCGCCATGGTCTTCCATGATCTTTCCGACGATCGCGAGGCCGAGGCCCGTGCCCTTCTCGCGGGTCGTCACATAGGGTTCGAGGAGCCGTGCCCGGTTCTCGACAGGCAGTCCGATGCCGTTGTCGATGACCTCGATGATGGCCTCTTCACCGGCCGGCTGGAGCCGCACGAAGATGCGCGGCGCCCCGCGCTCCGCCTCCGGTACCGCGGCGATGGCCTCGGTCGCGTTCTTGAGGACATTCGTCACGGCCTGCGAGATCAGGCGGCGATCGATCGGCACCAGCAAAGGCTCGTTCGGCAGTTCGACGTCGAAGGTGATGTCGGGATTGCCAATGCGCATCAAGAACACGACCTGCTTCACCGTCTCCGACAGGTCCTCGCGCTCAATCGCGGGTTTCGGCATCCGGGCGAAGGAAGAGAACTCGTCGACCATTTTCCGAATGTCATCGACCTGCCGGACGATCGTATCTGTGCATTGATCGAAGACCTCGCGGTCCTCGGTGATGACCTTGCCGTATTTGCGCTTGATGCGTTCGGCCGAGAGCTGGATCGGGGTCAGCGGGTTCTTGATCTCGTGGGCGATGCGCCGCGCGACATCGGCCCAGGCGGAAGTGCGCTGGGCGGTGACGAGATCGGTGATGTCGTCGAGCGTGACGACGTAGCCATGTTCCCGTGTCGCCGCCGTCTCGCTCGCCACCCGGACGTTGATCGTCCGTTCCTTGCCCTTGCGCTGCAAATTGATCTGACCCTGCACCTGCCGGATCCGCCCGCTGAACGCGTCAACCAGCAGGCTCGACATTTCCGGGGCGAGTTCGGCAAGATCGCGTCCGACCAGATCGCCGGTGCCGTCCCCGATCAGGCGTTCGGCCAGCGGGTTGATGACGGTGATGACGCCATGATCGTCGACACCGATCACGCCGGTCGACACACCCGACAGCACGGCCTCCATGAAACGACGACGCCGATCGAGCAGACTGTTGGCGCCGACGAGCTCGTTGCGCTGCGTCCGCAGCGTATCCGTCATCGAGTTGAAGGTCTCACCAAGCATGGCGAGATCGGCCTCGCGGTGATCGGTCGGAACCCGCACGTAGAGATTCCCGCCCGCGACCTCCGTCGATGCGTTGATCAGGCGCCGAATGGGGTCGACGAGCCGGTTGGCAAAGGCGAGGCCGATCCAGATCGCCGCGAGCAGGATGATAAGGGCGATCATCACATACATGAGCGCGAAGGCGACCTGGAAACCGAGGCGTCGCTCCTCCAGCGCCTTGAACTCTGCCGCACCGGCACTCGTCCGACGCACATAATCGGCGATGCGCGGATCAAAGGGTCTGGCAACCACGAGGTACCGGTCCTCATAGGCGCGCAACTTGACCACGGCGCCGATCAGATTGCGCGAGCCGGGCGCGATGATCACGGAGTCCTGCGTCTGCGCATCGGAGATCACCTCGGGCGGCGGTATCGGTGTATCCGAGTAGCCCGGGATGGCGGCACGATCGGTGACGTTCAGCTTGCTGTCGATCAGCATCGACACGGGCAGGCCGCGGATCGTGCCCTGCGCCTTCAGAAATTCGAGGAAGCGCGGCTTGTCATTCGCGTAGACCGGCCAGGCGCGGTTGATGTCCGTTGCCATGGCGAGCGATTCGGCGCGGATCAGCCGGCCCTGCTCCTGCACATAGGCATTCGCGACGGTGAGTGACGTTTCGATAATGGTCCGCGTGCGGGTCGAGAACCAGTTGTCGAGCCCCCGATCCAGCGTGATTGACGCGACGGCCGCGACGAAGATCGCCGGCAGGGCCGCGACGATCGAAAACAATCCGATGACGCGGATGTGCAGGGTCGCGCCGGCCTGCCCGCGCCAGCGCGCACGAAACAGGCCCAGGATCTCGATGCCGATGTTGATCAGGAGCGCGACGACGAAGGCGGCGTTCACCGACATCAGCGTGATGAAGACGTTCTGCGTCGGCTCGTATGGTGTCAGGCCGGTCAGAACGAGGAACGTCACGACCGCCGACAGGACGGACAGCAGCACGAGAAGCGGCCCGAAGAAACCGATGCGGCGCGTCATGGGAGCCGACGGCACGACTGTCAGCGGCAGGGTAGTATCGGTCGTCACGCGCTTGCGCCCCCCTGCCCCGACTTTCGCACCGCGCGACAGAGCGGAAGCGGCTCGCGGGACTGATGCATTCCTACATCACTGTTGCTCGAATACGACAATCTGGTGGCAAAGGCATCAGAAAAATCGACTGAATCATATTCGTTAAGGTTTCCGCTTTCTTTCAGTCATTGCAAAATTAACGGATTGTATAATTAATCAAACATTGCACGAATACAGTGATTTATTGTCTTGATCTAAGCATCGATGCAAGGCGGATGCTGTAGAACACCAATCATCGAATGTGAGGATTGGTTCGATGAAGTTCGGCGGCGTGGTTGGTTTGGCTTCGATTGCGTTTCTTGCTTTGGGGTTGACGGGTCTCGCACCCGCCCTGGCCGCACGCGCCGACCAATCCTATGCGCCGGTGGGAGCGAAAACGACGCCGCCCGTCGGCTATGTCGAGTTCTGCCGGCAACAGCCGGGTTCCTGCGGAGCGCCGACGGGCGATGCCCGCGATATCGTTCTCAACAAGCAGGCAATGCGCGACCTGAAAGCGGTCAACGATCAGGTCAACGCGGCGATCGTCCCGGTGACCGATGCCGATCTCTACGGCCGCGTCGAAGTCTGGGCCTTTCCGACCAAGGGCAAAGGCGACTGCGAGGACTATGTGCTCCTCAAGCGCCGGATGCTGATGGACGCCGGCTGGCCGGCCTCCGCCCTCCTGATCACCGTCGTCCGCGACCGCAAGGGCGACGGCCACGCGGTTCTGATGGTGAAGACCGATCGCGGCGAGTTCGTACTCGACAATCAGGAAGCCGAGATCCGCGACTGGCGGATGACCGGCTATCGCTATGTGAAGCGCCAGTCGCAGCAGGATCCGAACGTCTGGGTTTCGCTCGGCGACACGCAGACGACGCCGGTTGTCGCCGCCCGCTGAGGTTGACACGGCGCCGCAGTCTTCGGCGTTTGCCAGCGCACCCCGCTGCCGACTATGACTGGCCGCATGAGCGGCTCAATCACCGACGTCACCCATCTTCGCGCGACAGTCGACGCGCCGGCGCGCGAACGCCATCGCAGCGTCCGGCCGGCGGATGCCGCCTCGCTGATCGTCGTCGACCGGTCCGGACCCTCACCACGCCTGCTGATGGGCCGGCGCCATGCCGGGCACCGCTTCATGCCGAACGCCGTCGTCTTCCCCGGCGGCCGGGTGGATCCGGACGACCGGCGGATGGTCGCTTTCGGTGCCCTTCCCACGCCAACCGAACGCCAGTTGCTCGCCCGAACCGTGCGCGGCACGGCGGCGCGCGCTCGCGCTCTCGCGCTGTGCGCGATCCGTGAGACCTGCGAGGAAACAGGCCTGCTGATCGGTGAGGCCGGCCTCGGCGGTCCGGACGAGGCACCCGCCACCTGGCAACCCTTCGTGGCGGAGGGCGTCTATCCAAGCCTCGAGGTGATGCGCTTCTTCGCCCGCGCCATCACGCCGCCCGGTCGCACAAAACGGTTCGACGCCCGGTTCTTTGCGGTCGACGCCGAGGCGATCGCGATGCGGATCGACGTCGGCGTCGGACCGCAGTCCGAGCTCACCGAGCTGATGTGGCTGACACCGGACGAGGCGCTCGCCGATCACACGGCCGTCGTCACCAAGACGATCATCACCGAGCTTGTCGCCCGCCTCGAGGCGGGGCTCGACCGAGATCTCCCGGTGCCGCTGTTTTACGAGCGGCACGGCCGCTGGCTGCGCGAGGAAATTCCGTGAGTCAGCCGGATACGATCAGCCATCATTTCACACGCTCCCAGGTCCTCACCATCGTCGCAGCCATTGCCTGCATCACGCTGGTGGGCATCGGCCTGTCGCTGACAACCCCGCTGATCGCCCTGTTGATGGCGGCGAAAGGCTATTCCGCGACGCTGATCGGCCTCAACACGGCGGTGGCGAGCGTCGCGACGCTGTTCCTCGCGCCGGCAATCCCGCGGCTCGCCGCGATGATGGGCGTCGGCGTCGTTCTGCTCGTCGCCCTCGTCGTCGGCGCGACCTCCCTGATCGGTTTCGCCCTCACCGACAGCCTGATCGCCTGGTTTGTCCTGCGCTTTACCTTCGGCGCCGCGATCGGGACGCTGTTCGTCCTGTCCGAGTTCTGGATCAACGCAGCGGCCCCGCCGACGCGGCGCGGCATGATCATGGGGCTCTACGGAACGGCGCTGTCTCTCGGCTTTGCCGCCGGGCCGACCATTCTCGCGATCGCAGGCGGCGCCTCGGTCAACCTGTTTTTCGTCGGCGCCGTCTTTTTCGCGGTCGCCGCCGCTCCGATTCTCTTGGCGGGCACCGGGGCACCGGCGCTTGCCGGCGAATCATCCCGTGGTGCCCTCGCCTTCATTTTCATGGCCCCCGTCGCGACAGTTGCAGGCTTCGCCTTCGGCTCCATCGAACAGGGTGCGTTCGCCTTCCTCGCGATCTACGGCGAGACGACCGGACTGAGTGTCGCCGACGCCGCCCTGCTGCTCACCTGGTTCGCCCTCGGAAACGTTCTTTTCCAGGCTCCGATCGGCGCCCTCTCCGACAAGATGAACCGACGTCTGGTGCTTCTGGTCAGCGCGCTCGTCAGCCTCGCGGGCCTGCTCGCCATGCCGATCGTCGCAGGCGACGTGTTCCTGATGTCCGTCGCCGTTTTCGTCACCGGCGGCGTCGTCGGCGCGCTGTACACGGTCGGCCTCGCCCATCTCGGCGCACGCTTCACAGGGGCGGAACTCGCCAACGCCAACGCGGCCTTCGTGATGCTCTACTCGCTGGGGATGCTCACCGGCGCACCGGCGATCGGCGTCGGCGTCGACCTCGTGCCGCCCCACGGCTTTGTCTGGGCAACGGCGCTGATCTGCGGTGGGTACGCGCTCCTCGTGATGTGGCGGATGGTGCGCGACAAGGGCTGATCGGTCGGCTGCGTCACGGTTTGCGGAAAAGGATCCCGCGTTTCAGGGCATCCCCGCCGAAACGCGCCCGAACCGCGTCGATCGCGGTTTCGGTGGCCAGCACCCGCGCGACGCCGGGATCGGCGAGATCGCCGTGATCCGCCTCCTCGATCCCGACTAGGCCGGAGACGCCGATGCCGATCAGGCGATAGCGCGTGCCGTCGGTTTCCGCCGCCAGGAGATCGCGCCCGGCCTCGAAGATCCGCGCCGCAAGGCGCGTCGGCTCGTGCAGGGTTCGCGCCCGCGTCCGCAGTTTGAACGCATCCGTCTTGAGCTTCAGCGTCACGGTCGTGCCGGCCGATTCGCGTTTTTTCAGGCGCGCCGAGACTTTTTCGGAAAGCCGCCAGAGGATCGGCAACAGATCCTCGCCGGAGGCGAGGTCCGTTTCGAAGGTAGTCTCGGCCGAAACCTGCTTGGCGTCGTGATGCGGCTCGACGCGTCGCTCGTCGCGACCAAAGGCGAGGCGCGCGAGGCGGTAGCCCTCCTCGCCATAGCGCCGCATCAGATCGCGCTCGCCCGCCTTCTGCAGATCGCCGATGGTGCGAAAACCGTCCTTGGCATAGCGCTCGGCCCCGACCTTGCCGATGCCCCAGATGAAGCTGACGGGTCGCGGCGCCAGAAAGGCCGGCGCGTCGACCGGATCGAGGACCGAGAAACCGCGAGGCTTTTCGAGGTCGGAGGCGGTCTTGGCGAGGAACTTGTTGCCGGACAATCCGACCGAGACCGTGATGCCGATCTCGTCCTCGACCCGTTTGGCGAACCGGGCGAGCGTCTCGGCCGGCGTTGCGTGGTGGAGGCGCTCGGTGCCCGTCAGATCCAGAAACGCCTCGTCGATGGACAGGGGTTCGACGAGCGGCGTCAACGACAGCATCATGTCGCGGACCTGTCGGCCGACCGAAACATATTTCTCCATGTTCGGGCGGATCACCACAGCATCCGGGCAGGCCTGAAGCGCCTTGAACATGGGCATGGCCGAGCGCACGCCGAAGGTGCGGGCGACATAGCAGGCCGTCGAGACCACGCCCCGTCGCCCTCCGCCGATGATGACGGGCCGATCGGCGAGGCTGGGATCGTCACGCTTTTCGATCGTCGCGTAGAAAGCGTCGCAGTCGATATGGGCGATGGCGAGCCGCGCGAGCGCCGGGTGGCGCAGGAGGCGCGGCGAATGACAGGTCGGGCAGCGCGGCGCGTCGCCCGGATCCGTGAGGCAGTCGCGGCACAGGGCCGCCATCAGGGGATGTCCCGTTCCCAGGCGCCGACGCCCATGCGTCGGGCGGCGGCCGCGACACTCTCCGGCCGGCGGTTGGAATGGGAGGCGAAGGCAATCACGAGGGAATCGTCCTGCATCAGAAACTCCATGACACCCGCGAGAAAACCGGGCTGAGCCGCCGCCGACCGCAGATCGGCGAGATCGATGCCGGCGAGCGCGACGAATTGCGCGAGACGGTCGGGGTCTTCGGCCAGAAAGCCGAGAACCTCGATTGCCATCGCCTCGTCAGCCGCGGTCGCACCAGCCCTGTTCATCGTTCACTCACCCTTCCATTTTCCGTTTGGTAATCTGTCCATGCTATTCCAACGAACGGCTGGGCGTGTCTGTCTGGACCATGTTGTTCGAGCGTTCTGAGGGTCAGGAACAGGACATGCCGAAGAAAGTCCTGATTGTGGAAGATAACGAGCTCAATATGAAGCTCTTCCACGACCTCCTCGAATCCCACGGCTACGACACGGTGGAAACCCGCAGCGGCACCGAGGTTCTCGAGCTGGCCCGCACCCACCGACCAGACCTGATTCTCATGGACATCCAGCTGCCGGAAGTCTCCGGCCTCGACGTCACGCGTTGGCTGAAGGACGAACCGGATCTCCGCGCGATCCCGGTCATCGCGGTGACGGCCTTCGCGATGAAGGGCGACGAAGAGCGGATTCGCGAGGGTGGCTGCGAGGCCTATCTGTCGAAGCCGATCTCCGTTGCGAAGTTTCTGGAGACGGTCCGCTCCTTCCTCGGAGACCGCTGACCCATGACCGCCCGAATTCTGGTCGTGGATGATATTCTCGCGAACCTCAAGCTGCTCGAGGCGCGTCTGACGGCGGAGTACTTCGACGTCGTCACAGCCATTTCGGGACTTGAGGCGATCGACATCTGCGAACGGTCGCAATGCGATATCGTCCTCCTGGACGTGATGATGCCGGGCATGGACGGCTTCGAGGTGTGCCGTCACCTCAAGTCGCAGCCGGCAACCGCGCATATCCCGGTGGTGATGGTGACGGCGCTCGATCAGCCCGCCGACCGGGTCAAGGGGCTCGAGGCCGGTGCCGACGATTTCCTGACGAAGCCCGTCAACGACCTCGCGCTGCTTGCGCGCGTGCGCTCGCTCACGCGGCTGAAGATGGCGACGGACGAACTGCGCGCGCGCGCCTCCACCACCCGCGATCTCGGCCTCGGCGCCCCGACGGCGGAGTTTACGGCGGAGCCCGGCATAGGCGGTCGCATCCTGATCGTCGATGATCGCCCCTCCTCGTTCGAGCGCCTGAAGCTCGCGCTCGAAACCGAACACACGATCGAGATCGAGCAGGGCGCGCAGGAGGCGCTGTTTCGCGTCGCCGACGGGAATTACGACATCGTCCTCGTGTCGCTGGCGCTGAAGGGTTTCGACGGGCTGCGCATCTGCAGCCAGATCCGCTCGCTGGAGCGCACCCGCAACACGCCGATCCTGATCCTCGCCGACCAGGAGGACGAAGCGCGGATCCTGCGGGGTCTCGACATCGGCGTGAACGATTACGTCATGCGGCCGATCGACCGGAACGAGCTGATGGCGCGCGTGCGCACCCAGATCCGGCGCAAGCGCTATGCCGACCGTCTGCGCGACAGCGTGATCCAGTCGGTCGAGTTTGCGGTCACCGACGCGCTGACGAACCTGCACAACCGCCGCTATTTCGACAGCCATGCGGCCACCATGGTCGACAAGGCGAGCCTGCGCGGCAAGCCGATGTCGCTCCTGATCCTCGACATCGATCACTTCAAGCGCATCAACGACGAACATGGACACGATGTCGGCGATGACGTGCTGCGCGAATTCGCGGTGCGCATCCGTAAAGGTCTGCGCGGGTCCGACATGCCCTGCCGTCTCGGCGGCGAGGAATTCGTCGTCCTGATGCCCGACACCGACCTGTCGATCGCCCTGGTCGTGGCCGAGCGTCTGCGCAAGCGCGTTCACGACAAGCCCTTCACGGTGGCGCGCGGCGCGAAGACTGTCGATGTCACGGTGTCGATCGGCGCCGCCAGCAACGGCCTGTCGGGCGACACCATCGAAACGATCCTCAAGCGCGCCGACGACGCGCTCTACACGGCCAAGCGCAGCGGTCGAAACAAGGTCGTCTCCGAGGCCGCCTGACGGACGGCGGCCGAACGCGATCAGTCGTCCATACCCGATCGGGCAACGGCCTTCACCGTAGATCCGTCCTCGCCATCCCAATAGGTGACCGTGTCGAGATGGTCGCGCGCGACGATCGCGCGGAACCCGGTCGCCGGATAGGCCACGTTCGTCATCAGCAGCTTGCCGGAATCGGGATAGCCGGCGATCTCGGGTGCGAGGCGGGTTGAAATCGCCAGATAGACGAGATCTTCAGAACCGGTGTTGACGAACTGGTGCGCGGTTTCCGGTCCACCCGGCGGGGTCACCACATAATCGCCCGGCCGCACCGGATGCACCGTGTCGCCCAGTCGCAGCACGCCCGTCCCTGAGAGGATGAAGAAGTGCTCTTCGTTGGCGTAATGGTGGTGGAACGGAAAGGCCGCCTTGCCCGGCGCGACGCGGGTGACATTTGCGCCGATCAGTCCGGCACCGATCTTGTCGGCGAGCGGGTGAACCCGCGCCGCAAAAGCATCGCCATGCACGAGTTCACGACCGAGCGGCGCTTCGTCGATATTGATGATCGGACGCATGTGGGCCTCCCCTCACAAGTCCCGAATGAAGGGGTGGCGCGCAGGGAACGCGCCACCCGCGCGCTCAGGCGAGAGCCTTCAGCGCCGCGCGACCCGCATAAAAGGCCTGCGTGCCGAGCGCTTCCTCGATGCGCAGGAGCTGGTTGTACTTCGCCGTCCGGTCGGAGCGGGCGAGCGAACCGGTCTTGATCTGACCGCAGTTCGTCGCGACGGCGAGATCGGCGATGGTCGAATCCTCGGTTTCGCCCGAGCGATGCGACATCACCGCGCGATAGCCGGCCTTGTGCGCCATCTCGACGGCGGCGAGCGTTTCGGACAGCGTACCGATCTGGTTGACCTTGACCAGAATCGCGTTGCCGAGGTTCTGGCGGATGCCCATCGACAGGCGCTTCGTGTTGGTGACGAACAGGTCGTCGCCGACGAGCTGGCAGGTCTTGCCGATCTTCTCGGTCAGCAGCGCCCAGCCCTCGAAATCATCCTCCGACATGCCGTCCTCGATCGACACGATCGGATAGTCGGCTGCAAGGCTCGCGAGATAGCGGACCTGGGTCTTGATGTCCCGCTTCTTGCGCTCGCCCTCATAATGATAGACGCCGTCCTTGAAGAACTCGGTGGCGGCGCAGTCGAGCGCCAGCATGACGTTCTCGCCGGGCTTGTAGCCGGCCTTCTCGATCGCCTTCATGACGAAGTCGAGCGCCGCCTTCGCCGACGGCAGGTTCGGCGCGAAGCCGCCCTCATCGCCCACATTGGTGTTGTGGCCGGCGTCCTTCAGGCCTTTCTTGAGCGTGTGGAAGATTTCCGCGCCCATGCGCAGGCCCTCGGCGAAGCTTTCCGCGCCGACCGGCATGATCATGAATTCCTGGAAGTCGATCGGGTTGTCGGCATGCACGCCGCCATTGACGATGTTCATCATCGGCACCGGCAGGACATGGGCCGAGACACCGCCGACATACTTCCACAGCGGCAGGCCGGCTGCCTGGGCCGCCGCCTTGGCATTGGCGAGGGACACGCCGAGAATGGCGTTTGCGCCGAGCCGCGCCTTGTTCGGCGTGCCGTCAAGGTCGATCATCACCTGGTCGATCTGGCGCTGATCCTCCGCGTCCATGCCGCCGAGCGCGTCATAGATCTCGCCGATCACCGCCTGGACCGCCTGCTCGACGCCCTTGCCCATATAGGCCTTGCCGCCGTCGCGAAGCTCGTTCGCCTCGTGCGCGCCCGTGGAGGCACCCGACGGCACGGCGGCGCGGCCCATCGAACCGTCCTCGAGATAGACGTCGACCTCGACGGTCGGGTTGCCGCGGCTGTCGAGGATCTGGCGGGCGATGATGTCGGTGATGGCGGTCATGGCGGCTCTGGTTCCCGTTGTTAGACTTTCGTCGCGCTCTTAGCGCTATTGCGTGACAAGTCCAAGCGACGCGACGAGATCGGCACCGTCTTTCGCGATGAACCGGATCGAGGGAGGCGGCGGGCGATCCTGCTCCCCTGCCCGCACGCTCTGTGCCCAAGCGCCGCGACCTGCTAGATCAACGCGGATAATCCGTGGAAAGGCCCGTTCATGTCCGCTCTCGACGCGACGACGCTGCAGCTCGGCAAGGAAACCGCGATCCCGACCTCGCCGGAGACGGCACGCCTCGACCGCGTGCCGAATCCGCAGGCCGACACGCTCTATCTCGCGCGCTTCACCTGCCCCGAATTCACCTCGCTCTGTCCGGTGACCGGCCAGCCCGATTTCGCCCATCTCGTCATCGACTACGCCCCGCGCGACTGGCTCGTCGAATCGAAGTCGCTGAAGCTCTACCTGACGAGCTTCCGCAATCACGGTGCCTTCCACGAAGACTGCACCGTCGCGGTCGGTCGCAGGCTCGCCGACCTGCTTCAGCCGCATTGGCTGCGGATCGGTGGCTACTGGTATCCGCGCGGCGGCATTCCGATCGACGTGTTCTGGCAGACCGGCAAGCCGCCGGAGGATCTGTGGCTGCCGGATCAGGGCGTTCCGACCTATCGCGGCCGTGGCTGAAGAAGGTACCCCTCAGCGCCCCTTGGCGATCGCGTCGAACGCCATCAACTGCCGGATGAGCGCCTCGAGATCCCGGAGCGGCACCATGTTCGGCCCGTCGGAGGGCGCGCGATCGGGATCCTGATGGGTCTCGATGAACACGGCCGCCACGCCGACCGCCACCGCCGCGCGGGCCAGCACCGGCACGAACTCGCGCTGGCCGCCTGATGACGTGCCCTTGCCGCCCGGCTGCTGCACGGAGTGAGTCGCGTCGAACACCACCGGCGCGCCGGTGGTCTCGGCCATGATCGGCAGCGACCGCATGTCGGAGACCAGCGTGTTGTAGCCGAAGGACGCGCCGCGCTCGGTGACGAGCACCTTCGCATTGCCGCTGTCCGTGATCTTCGCGACGACGTTCGACATGTCCCATGGGGCGAGGAACTGGCCCTTCTTGACGTTCACGACGCGACCGGTGACGGCCGCCGCGACCAGAAGATCGGTCTGCCGGCAGAGGAAGGCGGGGATCTGCAGCACGTCGACAACCTCGGCGACCAGCGCGCATTGCTCGACGGCGTGGACGTCCGTCAGCGTCGGCATGCCGAACCGCTCGCGGATTTCGGCGAAAACCGGCAGCGCCGCCGCGAGCCCGACGCCCCGAGCGCCTTTTGCCGAAGTTCGGTTCGCCTTGTCGAAAGAGGCCTTGAAGACGACGCCGATCCCCAGACGATCAGTGATCTCCTTGATGCCCGCCGCCATCTCGAGCGCGTGATCGCGGCTCTCCATCTGGCAGGGCCCGGCGATCAGCACCAGCGGCCGATCATTGCCGAACGCGACCGACCCGACGTCGACGACCGATTGTGCGCCCATGACGATCCTCTTGCTCAATCCGATGGTTTCGCCGCTCACGCGGCGCGCGGCCGCGCCAGCGGCGCGAAGGCGATGGCGACGCCGAACGCCTCGCGGGCCGGGACGACCACGCGCAACCCCTTGATCTCGAACGGGATACCGGCGGCCTTGAGCCCGGCCGCGATGACGGCGGGCGCCGCATGGACCGTGATGCCGACAAAGCGTGGGCTCTCGGCGAGACCGCCAAGATTGCCGTTCACGCCGAAGGCGCCGTTGAAGATGTCCGGCGTCAGGACGTCGAGATTGCCATTCGGCAGGGCGATGCCAAACCCCTCATCGATGTCGCGCACCATCGGCACGGCGCAGAAGGCGCGCATGAAGGGCTCCAGCGTGCTCGGTCGGCGGGCGGCCATGATCACCGACATGATGCCGACGGATCCGTTCGGATGTTTCTGGAAGTCGGGGTTCCAGAAATTCTGAGGCTCATGATGCTGGCAGGTGAAGAACCCGGCATCGCGGATCTTCGGATTGGAGGCGAAGGCCAGAGAGAAGGCCACGCGCGCCTCGCTCCCATCAGGCTTGCGCGCGATGCGCTCGAAGTCGAAGGGCGCGAACCCGCCGATGCCGGTCGCCTCGAACATGCGCCGATCGGCCTCGGCATTCGCAGAGCGCATGGCGACCATGGCAAAGCCCTCGCCGACCCGCTCGAGATAATCACGGATGAACGCGCCGAAACTGAACACGCCGGGGGCGTGAGGCGGAATGTCGGCATCCTTGCAGATGGTGATCAGTTCGATGAAGGAGGAGTTGAACTGGACGATCCGGTTCTCCGTTCCCCACGGATGGCGGTTGCGCGCACCGACCGTGAAGCCGAGCCGCTCATAGAATGCGCCGGCGGCATCGAGATCCCTCACCGCGAACACGACGTGATCGAGCGGACGAAGGGCGCGGGGAAACTTGAGACGGTTCACGGGGAAGTCCTGTCGGGGTCGTCGCACTCCGATACGACCATGAACGCATCATGACAACCTCGCTCCATGGAAAGAGACCGTTCACCATCTTCTGTCATGATCCACACAGTGAGTAGCGTTCGTTGCGTGGAGTTCCGCGTTCATGTTTGGCGTGTTCGACATTGCTCTCGGCTGGGCATGGCACACGGCGTACCGCGCCCGTAAGTTCTGGCGCTGGAAGCGGGAGGGCGCATTGGTCGCCGCCGCTGCCGTCACGATCATCGCATCCGTCGATGTGGGCCACAGGCTGATGCTGGAGGCGGAAGGGCCGGTGATGTCGCGGGCCGCGGCCAGCAGCGACCAGACCGCTCAGCCTGCGTCAACGGCGGCAGCGACACCCACGGCCGAAGCGTCGGCCGTCATCGAGACAATTTCCACCGTCGACCTTCCGCCGGAGCCGATCCGCACTGTCGCAGCCGCGCAGAGCCCCGCGCTCGCCGACGATCCGATCGGCGCGGTGATCGAGAGCGGGAAGCTGTACACCGATCCGATTTCGACCGGCTCGATCACGCCGGCGAGGCCGGAGAAGCTCTCCCAGAAACAGTGAACGGCGGACGACCGGAGCCGCCCGCCGCTCATCGAGACCGATTGCGTCTTACTTCGGCAGAAGAACGCGATCGATCACGTGGATCACGCCGTTATCGGCCTCGACGTCGGCGGCGACAACCTTGGCCTTGTTGATCTTCACCGCGCCGCCACGGCCGTCCAACGTCAGACGCTGGCCCTGAACCGTCTTCGCCTTGAAGCGGTTGCCGACGATGTGATCCGCGCCGACTTCACGCGGCAGCACGTGATAGGCGAGGATCTTCACCAGCTTGTCCTTGTTCTCGGGCTTCAGCAGGCTTTCGACCGTGCCGGCGGGAAGCGCGGCAAAGGCTTCATCGGTCGGCGCAAAGACGGTGAAGGGCCCCTTGCCCTTCAGCGTGTCGACGAGACCCGCCGCCTGAACGGCTGCCACGAGCGTCTTGAAATTGCCGGCGCCGACCGCAGTGTCGACGATGTCCTTCGCCGAAGCGGTGACGGTGAACAGGGCGCTGGCGGCCACGGTGGCGGCAACGATCAGGGCTTTGCGGAACATGTTTTTCTCCCTTTGCTGGAACTGAGCACGACGCTCGCACCAGTTACGCGAGAAGTAATGAGCTTGGTTCATGTAAGTTCTTTCAATAATCTGTGAGATTAATGTGAGTATTATTGGATCTAAATACCTTTAAACGCCAACGCCCCGCACGGATGTGCGGGGCGCCTTCGGGCAATCGACTGCCGCAAGGAGGCAAGTTTGCGGCGCGACGCCTTACTTCGGGAGGATGACCGCGTCGATGACGTGAATCACACCGTTGCTGGCCTCGATGTCGGCCTGCACGACGGTAGCGCCGTCAATCTTCACGCCGCTCATGGCGTCGACCGAGGCTTCCGAACCCTGCACGGTCTTCACCATCATCGACTTGCCGGCGATGTCCTTCGACATCACCTTGCCCGGAACGACGTGGTAGGTGAGGATCTTGACGAGCTGATCCTTGTTCTCCGGCTTGAGCAGGTTCTCGACCGTGCCCGCCGGGAGCTTCTTGAACGCCTCATCGGTCGGCGCGAAAACGGTGAACGGGCCCGGGCCCTTCAGGGTGTCGACGAGACCGGCGGCCTGAACAGCGGCAACGAGCGTCGTGAACGAACCCGCGCCAACAGCTGTATCAACGATGTCTTTCGCGTAAGCAGAAGCAGCACCCGCAAATGTCATCACGGCGACCGAAGCGGCCAGAAGCGTCTTGCGAAACATAGTATTCTCCAGATTGTCTCGTGGGTCAGCATCATTGCTGCACCCCACTTACGCTCTGGATCAGACGACCAGATCGCTGCTGGCGCTACGCTCGACCATCAACTGATTGCAATCCGCTATACGACAATTCTCGCGTCTTCGTGAGGTCTGCGTTACTGATCGAGCCACTCCCGCAGCTGCGCGGTAACCGCGTCTGGTTCCTCCATCGGCGCGAGATGACCGGCGCGGGGAATGACCTGCATCGTCGCGGTCGGAATGGCCTTCGCCATCTCCTCGGCGACCGGCGGCGGCGTGATCAGGTCATCCTCGCCGACGAGCACGTGTGTCGGGCAGCGGATCTGCGAGAGGTTGGGCCGCGCATCCGGTCGGTTGAGGATCAGTGTTTGCTGACGCACGAAGGCGTCTGGCCCCGTCTCCATCGCCATGGCGCGAACCCTTGCGCGCAGGTCGACGTTGTCGAGATTGGCAGGCCCAACAAGGCGCGGCCATTGCAGCTCGATGACGCGCTCGAAGCCACCGCCCTCGGCAAGCGCGATCTGAGCCCGACGACGCTCGCCTGTTTCATCGTCATCGCCCCGCGCCTGTGTATCGATCAGGGCGAGCCGTATGACGCGCTCCGGCGCGCGCCGCATGATCTCGAGCGCCACATAGCCACCCATGGAAAGACCGGCGAGAGAGAAACGCGCTGGCGCCGTCTCCAGAATGGCCTTCGCAAGACCTCGGAGTTCGGTATGTCCCCTCATGTCCGGCACGTGGCAGACGACCCTGTCCGACAAAGCCGCAATCTGGTGCGCCCAAAGTGCCTGAGTGCAGTTGAGGCCAGGAAGAAGGAGGAGCGCGGGTCGTTCAGACATCATCGATGGCTTTCTGCAGGCAATGGAAAAGGCGAGACGGCATTTCCGACAAAGGGACCGGCGCGCGCGGATCAATCAATTGACTTTATGGCAACCGCGCCTATTTTTGCAGCGCTCCAGCCTTGACAGGCGCCGAATATACCCCATTCGTGCCGTCATCAGCGCCCCGCCGGGTCGCGCATTCATCCGAAAGACCGCATGAGCTTCGCCGATCTGGGATTGTCGTCCAAGGTGCTCGCCGCCGTAGAGGCATCTGGGTACACCACGCCCACGCCCATTCAGGCCCAGGCCATTCCCCACGTCCTCAACCGTCGCGATGTTCTCGGGATCGCGCAGACCGGCACCGGCAAGACCGCCGCCTTCACCCTGCCGATGCTGACGCTTCTGGAAAAAGGCCGCGCCAGAGCTCGCATGCCACGAATGCTGATCCTCGAACCGACGCGCGAACTCGCGGCACAGGTCGAGGAATCGTTCAGTCGTTACGGCGCCAATCACGGCTTGTCCGTGGCGCTTCTGATCGGCGGCGTCTCGTTTGGCGACCAGGACGCGAAGATCGCACGTGGCGTCGACGTTCTCATCGCCACGCCAGGTCGCCTCCTCGACCACTTCGAGCGCGGCAAGCTGCTCCTCACCGGCGTCGAACTCTTCGTCATCGACGAAGCCGACCGGATGCTCGACATGGGCTTCATTCCGGACATCGAGCGGCTGTGCAAACTCGTTCCTTTCACGCGCCAGACGCTCTTCTTCACCGCGACCATGCCGCCGGAGATCAAACGGATCACCGAGCAGTTCCTGTCGAACCCGGTTCAGGTCGAGGTCGCCCGCCCCGCGACGGCCGCCGCGACGATCACGCAGGCGCTGGTCTCGACCGGTGGCACGCCGGCCCTCAAGCGCGAGACGCTTCGCCGACTGATCCGCTCGGCCGACAACCTGCAGAACGCGATCATCTTCTGCAACCGCAAGACGGAAGTCGCGTTGCTGCACAAGTCTCTCGTCCGGCACGGATTTCCGGCGGTCGCCCTACACGGCGACATGGATCAGCGTTCGCGCATGGCGGCGCTTGAAAGCTTCCGCAACGGCGAAATGAAGATCCTCGTCGCATCCGACGTCGCAGCCCGCGGTCTCGACATCCCGGAAGTGAGCCACGTCTACAATTTCGACGTACCGGTCCATTCCGAAGACTATGTGCATCGCATCGGTCGCACCGGCCGCGCAGGCCGCCAGGGCTGGGCCTTCACGCTCGTGAGTGGCGCGGATGGCAAGCATGTCTCCGCTATCGAAACACTCATCGGCCGTTCAATCGACTGGCTCGGCGAACCGGCGGCTCCCTCCGAGGCAACCGACGGCGACCGTCGCCGAGGGCGTCGGGGACGCGACGGCGCCAAGGGAGACAATGATCGGCGGCCTGAAAGGGCCGAAGCCGAGCGTGCGGCGAAGGCGTCCAAGCCGGCACAGCCCGAGCGCGGCGAACGGCCGCAAAAGGCGAAGGAGCAGCGCCCCCGCCCGGTTGAACCGGCGCGCCGCGCGCCCGAGCCGCCTCGCGACCGACCGGCAGCGGAAGCACGCACAGATCGTCGGCCTGCCCGCAGTTTCGAGCCGGATCGCTCCGAGCCCTCGCCGCTCGGGCTCGGCGATCATGTGCCTTCATTCCTTCTGCAGCCGATCCGCAGAAAGACAGAAAAGTAGGCGCTCACACCGCCGACCCCGGGGCTTAACCTGCCTTTAAGCGACGGCGTGGAATAAACCGGTTAGCCAGCAGGGCGGGGTCGCAGGAGGCGGCTTCGCTTGTCTTGGACGCTGCGCACCGAGGCCGCCCGTCATGATCCACCCGAGTCCTGATCACGAACGAACGATCGTTTTCGGCGTCGAGGCGATCGAAAAGATCAAGGCTCATCGGACATCGGCGTATCCCCGCATCTACGAGCTTTGGTACAGTTATGCGACCAAGCTGAATCCGGCGCTGACCAAGGCCGTCGATGGCGTTATCGCGCGCCGATCCGGCATTTCCGAGCATGAGATCGAAGAGATCTACGACACCTACCTTTCGCCGCTGCGCTTCTCGGATCGCATCGACCAGGTGGGATCGCGCCTCGCGGGCGAGATCGACCATGTCATGACCATGGTCGACGCGGCGACGGATCAGGCGTTTCATTTCGGCGTCGAGCTCGATACCGCGGCGACCAAGATGGCGACCGCACCGGAGAGCCGCGAGAGCATGCGCGCCATCATCGAGCGCCTGATTCGCACGACCCGGGATATGGAAGTGTCGAACAAGGTGCTCGAATCGCGCCTGAAGGAATCGCGCAACGAGATCGTCACCCTGCAGCAGGATCTGAACGCGGTCCGCGCCGAATCGCTGACGGACCCGCTCACCTCGCTGTCGAACCGCAAGGCGTTCGACAACACGCTGGTCACGGCCATCGCGCAGTCGGAAATGACGGGCGAGCCCCTCTCGCTGCTGATGACCGACATCGACCACTTCAAGAAGTTCAACGATACCTATGGCCATCTGACAGGCGATCAGGTGCTGCGTCTCGTCGCCCTGTCGGTGAAGCAGAACGTCAAGGGCGCCGATCTCGCGGCTCGCTATGGCGGCGAGGAATTTGGCGTCATCCTGCCGGCAACGCCGTTGCGCTCGGCCCTCACCGTCGCCGAACATATTCGCCAGGCGGTCATGTCGAAGGAACTGGTGAAGCGCTCGACGGGCCAGAATCTTGGTCGAATCACGATCTCGATCGGCGTCGCGACCTTCCGACCCGGCGACACGGCGGCAGCCCTCATCGAGCGCGCCGACCAGTGCCTCTATGCGGCCAAGCGCGGCGGTCGTAACCGCGTCGTCTGCGAGACCGATCCCGACGTCGAACCCAAGGCCGCAGTCGCCTGAGGCTCACGCCTGCTCGAGTTCGACGAGCGTTCCCAAAAAGTCCTTCGGGCTGAGAAACAGTACCGGTTTGCCATGCGCACCGATGCGCGGCGTGCCGTCGCCCAGGACCTTTGCGCCCTGCCGAACGAGATGGTCGCGCGCGGCGAGGATGTCGTCGACCTCGTAGCAGATGTGATGGATGCCCCCGTCCGGATTGCGCTCGAGAAAGCGTGCGATCGGAGACGCTTCGCCGAGGGGCGTGATCAGCTCGATCTTGGTGTTCGGAAGCTCGACAAAGACGACCGTCACGCCGTGCTCGGGCAGGGATTGCGGCGTCGAGACGCGGGCGCCGAGGACATCGCGATAAACGGCGCTTCCGGCATCGAGATCGCGGACGGCAATCGCCACGTGGTTCAGACGACCGATCATGCGGGTCTCCGGATTCGCGGATGGACGATGACGCCGCCCGCCAAGGGCTGTGGGGCCGCCGTCGTCATCGGAAAGGTCAGCGATAGCCCACGCCAGACCCGTACCGCCAGATAGCCAAAAGCCTGAGCCTCCATCATCGCCGACGACCAGCCGACGGCATCTGCCGTCGTCACCGTTGCGTTGAGCCGCCGCGCGAGCCCCGCGAGCAGCGTCGGGTTGCGGGCCCCACCGCCGCAGACAATCCAGGTCGACGGGCTTTCCGGGAACCAGTCGAGCGCTCGCGCGACGCTCTCGACCGTGAAAGCGGTGAGCGTGGCGGCCGCATCCGGCGTCGACAGGCCAGCAATCGGCGCCCGCGAAAAAGCATTCCGGTCGAGCGATTTAGGCGGCCTTCGTTCGAAATAGGCATGATCGAGAAGCATTGCGAGCGCAGCCTGATCGACCGCACCCGCCGCAGCCATCCGTCCGTCCGGGTCCATTGCCTCGCCGGTCCGCTCCCGCATCAGATCGTCGATCAGCGCATTGCCGGGCCCGGTGTCGAAAGCCATCAGCGCCCCGTCGGGTCCGACATAGGTGACGTTGCCGACGCCGCCCAGATTGAGAACCGCCACCGGATCCTTTGATCCACGGGCGGCGACGAGCGCGCGATGAAAGACCGGGACCAGCGGCGCGCCCTGCCCGCCTGCGGCGATGTCGGCCGCCCGCATGTCGAAGGCAACCGGTCGACCGATCGCGTCGGCAAGCGCCTGCCCGTCGCCGATCTGCACGGTCAGCCGGTCTTCCGGCCGGTGCAGCACCGTCTGCCCGTGAAACCCGATGATGTCGACCGTTACCCGGTCGACCCCTTCGCGGGCGATGAAGCGGTCGACCGCCTCGGCGTGCCGTCGCGTGATCATCGCCTCCGCTTCTGCCACGACTGGCGGTCGGGCGCGTCGATCGCGCAAAGTGCGCGCCTCCTCGATCGCCGCCCGCAGAATCGCCCGGTCAGCCTCTGCATAGGCAATTTCGGCAGTCGGGCCAAAGCGCACCACGGTCTCCCCGTCGCTCTCGATCAGGGCTATGTCGATGCCGTCCATCGAGGTCCCGGACATGAGGCCGATGGCACGATAGAGGGTCACGCACTCTTCCTTCCAGCCAATGGGGTGCGCCGAGTTTTGACCCGGCGAGCACGCGTGCTAAACGGGCGGCCCTTACAGGGACCCTAAGCCATGGCCGCCGTCAAATCCGACTTCGTCGCCACGCTGCAGCAGCGCGGCTACATCCACCAGTGTTCGGACCTCGAAGGTCTCGACGCCCTCGCCGCCAAGGGCGAGGTCGTGTGCTACGTCGGCTATGACTGCACGGCTCCTTCGCTTCACGTCGGCAGCCTGATCTCGATCATGATGCTGCACTGGCTCCAGCAGACCGGCAACAAACCGATCGCGTTGATGGGCGGCGGCACGACGCGCGTCGGCGATCCGTCCGGGCGCGACGAGACGCGTCGCATCCTCTCGCTCGAGGACATCGAAGCCAACAAGAACGGCATCAAGGGCGTCTTCTCGAACTTTCTGACCTTCGGCGACGGGCCGAAGGATGCGCTGATGGTCGACAATGCCGAGTGGCTGACGCGGCTCAACTACATCGACATGCTCCGCGACATCGGGCGCCATTTCTCGGTCAACCGGATGATGGCGATGGACTCGGTTCGCCTGCGCCTCGAACGCGAACAGGAACTGTCGTTCATCGAGTTCAACTACATGATCCTGCAAAGCTACGACTTCGTCGAGCTGTCGCGCCGCTATGGCTGCAACCTGCAGATGGGCGGATCGGATCAGTGGGGCAACATCGTCAACGGCCTCGACCTCGGCCGCCGGATGGGGACACCGCAACTCTACGCCCTCACCTGCCCGCTGCTGACCACGGCGTCGGGCGCGAAGATGGGCAAGACCGCCGCCGGCGCTGTCTGGCTCAACGGCGACATGCTGTCGCCGTATGACTACTGGCAGTTCTGGCGCAATTGCGAGGACGCGGATGTCGAGCGCTTCCTCAAGCTCTACACGACCCTCCCGCTCTCCGAGATCGCGCGGCTCGCCGCCCTGCAGGGCTCCGAGATCAACGAGGCGAAGAAACGGCTCGCGACCGAGGCGACGGCGCTTCTCCACGGCCGCGAGGCGGCTGCGGCTGCCGAGGAGACCGCCCGCAAGACGTTTGAGGAAGGCGCGCTGGCCGAGACGCTTCCCACCGTCTCGATTACGGGTCTCGATGCCGGGGTCGGCCTCCTCTCGGCCTTCGTGACGGCCGGCCTCGTACCCTCCACGTCGGAGGCGCGTCGCCAGATCAAGAGCGGCGGCCTGCGCGTCAATGATGCAGTCGTCACTGACGAGCGTGCCGTCCTGTCGGCAACGGATCTGTCGCCGGAGGGCGTCATCAAGCTCTCGATGGGCAAGAAAAAGCACGTGCTGCTCAGACCGGCCTGACGGGGCACCTCGTCACGCCGCCGAAGTCCGGAGGCTCAGGCGATGAGCGTCGCGCGGATGCGCACGATCATCGCCGCGACCGCCTCGCGTGCCAACGCGACCGCCTCGGCATCCTTGCCCCGGACGACGAGGCTCGTGCGGAAGCCGGACGCATCAAACGAGGGATAGGACCCGATCGAAACGCTCGGGTGGGACGCCGCAATGGCGGCGAGTTCGGTGCCGAACATCCCCTCGCCGACACCAGGGCCGGCATCGATCGTCTCGACGATCATGCGCCGCCCGGTACGCAGCGTCGGCAGCACATTGTCGAGCATCCGCTGCATGATCGACGGCACGCCGGCCATGACGATGACGTTCGCGATCCGGAAACCCGGCGCCTTGGAGATCGGGTTCTCGATCAGATCCGCACCAAAGGGGATACGGGCCATCCTGAGCCGCGCCTCGTTGAGTTCCTCTTCCGCATAGCGCTCCTTCAGCATCGCGACGGCCCGCGGATCATGGTCGATCCCAACGCCCAGCGCGGCCGCCACCGCATCGGCGGTGATGTCGTCATGCGTCGGCCCGATGCCCCCGGTCGTGAACACATAATCGTAGCGCGCTCGCAGCGCATTGAGAGCGTTCACGATCTCAGCCTCGACATCGGGCACGACGCGGATTTCGCGCAGGTCGATACCGATCTGGATCAGCGTGTCGGCGATATGGCCTGAATTCTTCTCCTTGGTGCGACCGGAGAGAATCTCATCGCCGATCACGAGGACGGCGGCGGTGACGGTGCTGGACGTTTCGCTGGACATGGCAGGCTCCTCCACCGCCCAATAAGCCGATGCCGCCGTCCTGGGAAGACGGCGGCATCCTCATCGGTCAAGAGGTCGCACGCGACAGTGAGCGGTATCAGGCCGCCATCATGTGCCGGTTGGTGTCACGCGTGACCATGAAGCGCAGCGCACGGCGCGCCGTCTGCGGGGTCATGTCGAGGAACTCGTGCAGCAGATCCTCGAGATCGCCGCGCGAGGGCATCCCCTGCGGGCGCAGACGCAGCACGTTGCGCACCGTCGGCCAGGTGAAGTTGAGCGCGCGCACGATCAGGATCAGGCCACCCGACTTGTCCGACATCATCGCGTTCTCCACCGCGTCGATCGGCAGCTTCGTCAGGGCGGACAGGGCGCAGACCACCTCCTCGAACTTGCCGGAGCGGGCGATGCTCGCGACTGTCTGTTCGTTGAGCTTGCCGCATTCCGCCACCCGGGCGATCGCATCGACCGCGGCGGTGTAATCGCGCTGGGTCATCTGCATTTCCTCGTCGAGCTTGGCGGCCGCGGCCGTCACGAGCTTGTCGAGTGCGCCGAGGTTCTCGCGGCTGGCGCGGTGGACCAGCAACGACTTCACATCCTTGGCAGCCTTCTCGATGAGGATCTTGAAGTGATGGGCCGGCAGGTCGGCGCGCAGTCCGACGATCTGCTGCAGCGCCGGATCGCGCTCGGACCGCTGGACAAGCGTGCCGAAGCCCTCGTCGGAGAACGCCGCGCCGGGGTTGCGCGCTGTCGAGCGCAGCACCATGCGGTCACCACGCGAGACCAGGACGTCGGTCACCTCCGAGGCGAGTTTCTTGCGGCCCGAGATCGCCAGGAGATGCTGTTGTCCGACATCCTTCGCGATTTCGGCGAGATCGTCATCGCTGAGGCGGTTGGACTCGGCGAGAATTGGTGCCGCCACCGTGATGTGGTCACGGGCGAGCATCTTGATCGTCTCGCTCGGTGCGTTCTCGACCGGCGCGAGGATGCGGGCGCATTTCGCCCGTATGTCGGTGTCGACCACGGCAAGCAGCCGCTTGATTACGGCGTCATAGATGTCGACGTGCTGTTCGACGAGCGAATCCGCCGTGGTGACGAAGAGGTTGGTGATGCCACGCAAAGACCGCACATGACGAAGCGGGTCATTCTGGGCGATGGCGTCTTCGAGTTCCTGAAGCAGGGCATGGAGGGACAATGACATCGGATGCACCCTATGCTGCGGAAAGTTCGACGGCATGCTCTCCCATCCCCTCGTGGAGGACGGCGAGCAGCTTGGCGCGGGCGGCCGGGTCGGGCAGTTCGTTGCTGACCTGACGGAGCGTCTGTTGAACGGTCGAAACCTTGGCACCCTGATCGACGATTGCCGCGAGCGCCTGCCATTTCGCCATCGGATCGCGAGTCCCGCAGACATCGAACAGGACCGTTGTCTCGATCGAACAGGCAATCAGCGAATTGGCGAAGGAGACGATTTCATCCTCGATATAGTTGCCGGCGATGAAGACCCGGGCGATCCCTTCCGCCTTCAGGCTCGCGATCGCCTCCTCCACCGGCATCCGCTCGGGATCGTCATGGCCAGCCGCCACGATCGTGACGTCGATCGGCACACATTTGATGGCTGACTGAAGAAGCCGTGTTCCTTCCAACCAGTTCTCATACGAACCGTCGTCAATCACCGGACGCTGCGTGTCCCAATTCATCAGACACAGCATAGCCGGCGATCCTACCAAATACAGTGGAGCCATATTGGAGCCTCCGAACACACACAATTCCTATCATGTCACAAAATAAGGCAATCTTTACTCGTTTTGTTGCTTTTAAATAGAAGAATAGGTGTTTTTTATCTGAGAGTTTGAATCAGACTTGAGTTGCTTTTGAGCTTGTTTTTACGGGCTCACCAGGAGTTGGTTGGCAGTCGACTCCACCTTGTGCCCGCAAGCCATTGACGTCTCGCGGGCCTTCGCCCTAATCCCTGCGGCATGGACACCTTCAAGCCCTTCATCGCCAAGGCGGCGACCGGAAAGCCCTTTTCACGGGAGGATGCGGCTGCCGCCTTCGACCTGTTGCTGTCGGGTGCCGCGACACCGGCGCAGATCGGCGCCTTCCTGATGGCGCTTCGCGTCCGTGGCGAGACGATCGACGAGATCGCCGGCGCGGTCACGGCGATGCGCTCGAAAATGGTGCGGGTCGAGGCACCGGAGGATGCGATCGACATCGTGGGAACCGGCGGCGATTCGTCCGGTTCCTACAATGTTTCGACCTGCGCCGCCTTCATTGTGGCCGGCTGCGGCGTCAAGGTCGCCAAACACGGCAATCGCGCCCTGACCTCGCGTTCGGGCTCGGCCGACGTTCTCGCGGCCCTCGGCGTGAGGATCGATCTGACGCCCGAGGCGATCGCGACCTGCATCCGCGAGGCCGGTCTCGGCTTCATGTTCGCCCCCGCCCATCATGGCGCGATGAAGCATGTCGGCCCGGTGCGGGTCGAGCTTGGAACCCGCACCATCTTCAACCTGCTCGGTCCCCTGTCCAATCCGGCGGGCGTGCGGCGCCAGCTTCTGGGTGTCTTCGCTGAGACCTGGCTCGAGCCGCTCGTCGAGGTGCTCAAGGCGCTCGGTTCGACGCGGGTCATAGCGGTGCATGGGGCTGACGGCCTCGACGAACTGACGACGACGGGCCCGAGCCATGTGGTCTCGCTGGAGAACGGCATCATCACGCGACAGTCTGTCGCGCCCGACGATATCGGCATCGCGCGGGTCGATGCAGCCGCTCTCAAGGGTGGCGACGCCGCGTTCAATGCCGAGGCTCTGCGTGCCGTGCTCAAGGGCGAGCGCACCGCCTATCGCGACATCGCGGTGCTCAACGCCGCCGCGTCGCTGATGGTCGCCGGCAAGGCGGCGACGCTCGCGGACGGCGGTCGTCTCGCGGTCGAGGCGATCGACAGCGGCGCCGCCATGGACCGGCTCGAGCGACTGGTGGCGGTGTCGAATGGCTGACATTCTTGCCCGGATCGAAACCTACAAGCGCGCTGAGATCGCAGCCGCCAAGGAAGCGCGCCCGCTCGCGACGGTGATCCGCGCGGCCGAGGCCGCCGGCCCGGTGCGCGGCTTCCAGAACGCCATCGCGACCCGGCTGGCCCGTGGCGAGCCGGCACTCATCGCCGAAATCAAGAAGGCCAGCCCCTCGAAGGGCCTCATCCGCGCCGACTTCGATCCGCCGGCGCTCGCGCGGGCCTATGAGCTCGGCGGCGCCGCCTGTCTGTCGGTCCTCACCGACACGCCCTCATTTCAGGGGCATCCCGACTATCTGCGTCAGGCCCGCGAGGCGACCAGCCTGCCAGCGCTTCGCAAGGACTTCATGTTCGAGCCCTACCAGGTCGTCGAGGCGCGGGCCTGGGGCGCCGACTGCATCCTGATCATCATGGCGAGCCTGACCGATGCCGAGGCCCGAGCGCTGATCGCGGCGGCGCGCGACTGGTCGCTCGACGTGCTGTGCGAGGTGCATGACGGCGAGGAGCTCGACCGCGCGCTCACGCTCGACGTCGGCATGATCGGCATCAACAACCGCAACCTGCGCACCTTCGAGACCACGCTGGCGACGACCGAAACCCTAGCGCCACGGCTTCCTGCCGACCGCATCATCGTCGGCGAAAGCGGCATCTTCACCCCCGCCGACATTGCCCGCCTGAACCGCGTCGGCGTGGGTTGCTTCCTCGTGGGCGAGAGCCTGATGCGTCAGGACGACGTCGCGCAGGCGACCCGTACCCTCCTCGCGCGCGAGACGGTCGCCGGATGAGCGGCGGCAACCTCACCCATCTGAACGCGGCGGGCGAGGCCAACATGGTCGACGTCTCCGACAAGGCCGCGACCGTCCGGATCGCGGTGGCGGAGGGCTGCGTGGTGATGGAGCCCGCGACGATCGAGCTCATGCGCCGTGGCGATGCGAAGAAGGGCGACGTGCTCGGCACGGCACGCCTTGCCGGCATCATGGCGGCGAAAAAGACCCACGAACTCATTCCGCTGTGCCATCCGCTGCTGTTGTCCAAGGTCGCGGTGGAGCTCTCGATCGACGAGACCCTGCCCGGCGTGCGCGTGACGGCGACCGCCAAGCTCACCGGCCAGACCGGCGTCGAGATGGAGGCCCTCACCGCCGTGACCGTCGCCTGCCTGACGGTCTATGACATGGTCAAGGCGGTCGACCGCGGCATGCGGATCGAGGGCGTCCGGCTGTTGTCCAAGGAGGGCGGCAAGTCCGGCACATGGCGGGCGGAGCCGGCCTGATGGCGCTGCTGCCGGTCGACGACGCGCTGCGGCAGGTGCTCGAGGGCGTGACACCGCTCGCCAGCGAACCCGAGCCGCTGGCGCTGGCGCTCGATCGGGTCCTCGCGGAGCCGCTCATCGCGCGGCGCACGCAGCCCGACTTCGATTGCTCGGCCATGGACGGCTACGCGGTCCGCTCGGCTGACCTCGCTTCAGGAACACCCCTGCGCGTGATCGGAGAGTCCGCCGCCGGTCACGCCTTCACCGGCACGCTTGGCATGGGCGAGGCCGTTCGCATTTTCACCGGCGCGCCCGTCCCCGCCGGGGCCGACAGCGTCATCATCCAGGAACGAGCCCGCCGTGATGGCGAGACCGTCGTCTTCGACGGCGCGTCGGCGCCGGGCGCGAACATCCGCCGCCGCGGCCTCGACTTCGCCGAAGGCCAGCCGGCCCTCGCCGAGGGCGTCAGGCTCGGGCCGCGCGAACTGGCGCTCGCCGCCGCGACCAACCACGCGATGCTGCCCGTCCGACGCAAGCCGGTCATTGCGATCCTCGCCACCGGCGACGAACTCGTTTTCCCCGGACAACCGATCGGCGACCATCAGATCGTCGCTTCCAACGGCTTTGCCCTCGCCGCCATGGCCGCGCGGGAGGGAGCGACCATTCTCGATCTCGGCATTGCCGGCGACAGCTATGCGGCACTGGAAGCCGCCATCGCCCGCGCGCGCTCGGCCGAGGCCGATGTTCTGGTGACGATCGGTGGTGCTTCAGTGGGCGACCACGATCTCGTCCAGAGCGCCCTCGCCCGCGAGGGCATGACCCTCGGCTTCTGGAAGATCGCGATGCGACCTGGCAAGCCGCTGATGCACGGCCGGCTCGGGGCCATGCAGATCCTCGGCATGCCCGGGAATCCGGTGTCCGCGATCGTGTGCGGTGTCCTGTTCCTGGTCCCGCTGATCCGACGCCTGACCGGTCGACGCGATGGCGCGGTGCCGACCGTTCCCGCCCGCTTCGCCGTCGACTGGCCGGCGAACGACATGCGCCAGGACTATCTGCGCGCCACCACCCGCCGCGGCGAGGACGGCGTGCCGCTCGTCACCCCCTTCACCGTCCAGGATTCATCGATGGTGAGCGTCCTGCAGGGCGCCGACTGTCTCGCCATCCGCCCGCCCCACGCCCCGCCGGCGCGGGCCGGCGATCCATGCATGATCATAGATCTGGCCGCCCTGGGCTTCTAAATCGGTCGAATCGCAAAAAATCTTGCAGAACACAGCCAGAACATGTACCCATGTTCACTGTTTGTATGCGTTTATGTGGCTTGATTCGGCGCTGGACATCGCCAAGGGATCTACGATGCTGACCAAGAAGCAGAGCGAGCTGCTGCGTTTCATTCACGAGCGTCTTCGCGACCAGGGCGTGCCGCCATCGTTCGAGGAAATGAAGGAGGCGCTGGACCTGCGGTCAAAGTCCGGGATCCATCGCCTGATCATCGCGCTCGAGGAGCGGGGCTTCATTCGCCGCCTGCCGAACCGGGCGCGGGCGCTCGAGGTCGTCAAGCTGCCGGAGCAATCCGTGCCGGGCGTGCAGGCCCGCGGTTTCCGCCCCAACGTGATCGAGGGCACACTCGGCAAAGTCCGCCCGCCCCAGCAGGTCATCGACGAGGATGCCGGGCGGCCGGTGATGGTGCCGGTGATGGGACGCATCGCCGCCGGCACGCCGATCTCCGCCATCCAGACGAAAAGCCACACCATCGCGGTGGGGCCGGAAATGCTGTCATCAGGCGAGCATTTCGCCCTCGAGGTGCGGGGCGACTCGATGATCGAGGCCGGGATCTTCGAAAACGACATCGTGCTGATCAAGCGCCAGGAGAATGCCGACACCGGCGACATCGTGGTGGCGCTGATCGACGAGGAAGAAGCCACGTTGAAGCGGCTGCGCCGTCGTGGCGCGTCGATCGCGCTCGAGGCGGCCAACCCCGCCTACGAGACGCGGATCTTTGGGCCGGACCGCGTGCGGATCCAGGGCAAGCTCGTCGGTCTGTTCCGCCGCTACTGACGCGGCCGCGGTGGCGTCACGCGTCTCGCCCGATCGAGTGTGGCGAGCAACCCTGCACCGATGACCCGTTTCAGGGTTTGGCCGCGGGGCAGGCCGACTGCGCGGCCTTGGTGAGCGTGAGGGTCTTGGCTCCGAACGCCCCACCGACCTGATCGACGATATGGTCGCCGCGCAGGCTCACCTTGATGCGATCCGTGCCGTCGCGCTGAAGGATCATCGGATCGAGCGCCTCGTCATAGGCACCGGTCGCGGTCACCTCCTCGGCGTTCTCATCGAAGCAGCGATAGCCGTAAAGGCTCGGAAAGCAGCTGAGCCCCTTCGTCTGCGCGGCGCGACCCTCGGTGCGGTCGACGCCGAAGGTGAAGGCCTCACCTTCCACCCGCAGCCATGCCGTCCTGGCGCCGCCGCTTCCATCGAGCGCGGCCGCATAGCAGTGCTCGGGCGCCGACGCGAAGGTATCGCGCAGCCGCGGACCGGCTTCCTCGATCGAGGGACGGGCACTGGTGCGCGCTGCGTCGCAGGCTGCGGGCGGCATGGCGTCGAGGCGAAACACCTTGTTGTCCTTGTCCGACGGCAGCGTGAAGGTCGCAAGCTCGCACACGCCCGACATGGTGATGTCCTCATTGGTGAGAAGCAGCGAAGATCCCTTGAGCCGGGTCTTGAACTGCCCGCCATCGCACTCGACAGCGCAAGTCATGGCGTCGCCGCTGCCCTCGCATTGCGGAAACTGGAAAGCCATGTCGGCACGATCCCGCAGCTTGACCATGAAGTGCGGAACGAACTGCTGCGTGCCGTCATCGAGCGTGATCTCGGCGTTGAAGCTCTCGCGATCCTCGTCCAGCGGATCGGGTTTCGCCGTGTTGTAGAGATACATCGCCGTCACGACCTGTTTTGGGTTCTTGGCGAGGTGCGCGGCATCGTAGACGCGCCCGTAGCAGACATCCTTGCCGGCGGGGAAGCCGTTGGGCCGGTCGGCGGCGAAGGCCGGCACCGAGGTCAAGACACTGGCCAGACTGATCGCAGCCCATCCCAAACGCGTCATCGTCCCGTCTCCTGTCGCACGACGGAACCACGAGACCATGAGTGCCCAAGGTTCACAAGTGCCGCAGGGAACAGCCGGAACGGCCCGTCAGCCGAGCCGCCCAAGGGCTGGAAACGTATCGAGAAGCCAGAACGACAGATCTGCCATGGAGCCGGTGAGGAAGGCGATGCCGGTGAGGACGAGCAACCCTCCCATCGCCTTCTCAACGAGCCCGAGACGGGCGCGGAAGCGTTTCAGAAAGCGGATGAACGGCCCCATCGCGAAGGCGGCCAGCAGGAAGGGCACGCCGAGACCCGCCGAATAGACCGCAAGCAGGAAGGCCCCCTGCCCGACGCTTTCCTCCCGCCCGGCAACCGCCAGTACCGTCGCGAGGACCGGGCCGATGCAGGGCGTCCAGCCGAAGGCGAAGGCGAGGCCCATCACATAGGCCCCGAACGGCCCCGCGGCGGCACCTGCCTGGATCCGCGCCTCACGATAGAGAAGGCCGATCTTGAACAGGCCGAGAAAATGCAGGCCCATGATGATGATGATGACGCCTGCGACAACGCCGAGAACGTCGAGATGCTCGCGGATCATCTGGCCCATGGCCGACGCCGTCGCGCCAAGAAGGATGAACACCGTCGAGAAGCCGAGCACGAACAGCGCCGCGGCTCGCAAGGCCCGACGGCGCACCGCCCGGTCGACATCGCCCGTCAGTTCATCGAGCGTCGCACCGGCGAGGAAGGTCAGATAGGGCGGCGCAAGCGGCAGCACGCAGGGACTGAGGAAAGAGACGAGACCGGCGAGAAAAACCGCCGGCAGTGTGATGTCTTGCATGATGGGTCCTCGGACACGCTGTGCGCGCCACCTCGCTCGCGCCTTCTCTAGCCTGCCCTTTGCCAAAACCCTAGATCGTGTGCACGGTGTTGCAAACTCGTGATCGCGTGTGAAGCCATGAAGCCAGGTCAGCGCAACCTCATCACCGATGTGGCGGGTCTGCGCGTCGGTCAGGTCACCGACCTCACGCTTGGTTCTGGTGTCACGGTGATCGTCTTCGATGAGCCGGCGGTAGCCAGCGTCGACGTGCGGGGCGGTGCGCCTGGAACGCGCGAGACGGATCTGCTCGCCCCCGACAAGACGGTCCAGGCGGTCGATGCGATCGTGCTGTCGGGTGGCTCCGCCTTTGGTCTTGATGCGGCGGCGGGCGCCATGGCCGCGCTCGCCGAAGCGGGGCGCGGATTCGCGGTCGGTCCAGCGCGCGTCCCGATCGTGCCGGCCGCGATCCTGTTCGATCTTCTGAACGGCAGCGACAAGGCTTGGGGACGCTATCCGCCCTATCGCGAGATGGGCCATGCGGCGGTCGAGGCGGCAGGCCTCGACATGGCGCTCGGTACGGTCGGTGCCGGGACCGGCGCCACGACCGCCACCTGCAAGGGCGGGCTCGGTTCGGCGTCACAGCGCGTCGGCCCCTTCACCGTCGGGGCGATCGTCGCCGTCAATGCGATGGGCTCGGCCACCGTCGGCGACACACCGTTCTTCCTGTCGGCACCGTTCGAACTGGCCGACGAGTTCGGCGGGTTCGGCCCGGCGCTGCCGTCGGATTACACCAAGCCGCTCGCCATCAAGGGCCTGACGCCGACCAACACGACGATTGCCGTCGTCGCGACCGACGCGGCGCTCACGAAGGCGCAGACCCGTCACCTCGCGGCGATGGCGCAGGACGGGCTTGCCCTGTCGCTCCGACCCGTTCACACGCCCTACGACGGCGACACGGTGTTCGCGGCAGCGACCGGGTGCGTCGCGGGCGAGACCGATCTGATCGCGCTCGGTACCGCCGCGGCGACGACGCTTGCCCGCGCCGTTGCCCGCGGCGTCCATTCCGCCCGCGCCCTGCCCCAGCCCGGCGCCTTGCCGGACTGGAGGACGCGGTTCAGCACCTTTTCATGAGCCGGCTTATCACTTCTTCTGCTGATCGATGAAGGACGCAAAAGCCTTCGCGAAGTTCGCGAGGAAGCCGAGCGTGGCTTCATTGTTCATGGCGCCGGTGTCGTCGAAAAGACCGCCGGTACCGCCGACATAGGCCTCGGGCTGCCCGAGCGTCGGCATGTTGAGGAAGGCGAGCGACTGGCGCAGATGGTGATTGGCGCCGAAGCCGCCGATGGCGCCGATCGAGGTCGAGATCACCGCGGCAGGCTTGCCGTTCAGCACACCCTTGCCGTAGGGGCGCGACCCGACGTCGATGGCATTCTTGAGCACGCCCGGCACGGAGCGGTTGTACTCCGGCGTGACGAAAAGGATCCCGTCGGCCGCCGCGATCTTGTCGCGATAGGCGGTCCAGTCGGCCGGCGGATTGTTGTCAAAGTCCTGATTGTAGAAGGAAACGCTGCCGATATCGACGAAATCGAACGTCATGTCGGCCGGCGCCACGCCGACGAGGGCGTTCGCGACCTTGCGCGAGAAGGATTCCTTGCGGAGGCTGCCGACGATCACGGCGATACGCCTTGAGGTGCTCATGGATCTCTCCTGGTGCGAAATGGGATGCACCAGTCGGATCTATGCGCTCGCCGCCATGATGCAACTCCTGCGGGCGCGAGACCCCGTTTGCAGAAATGCAATTCACTAAATCGCGAGCGGGAATGGCACGATCCCGATACCCTGAGGCCGCCAGGACCCTCAGCGCTCGGACCGAATTTTATAAGCCGGCACAGTTTTAGTTTTTATGCCGTCGTCGACTGCACGCGGCGACGCGCGCGTCCGCGATGCACCGGCACCCGGCCGATCAATCAGGATCGGCCGGATGCAGGTGCGACGCAGTGCATCAGGCGGCGAACAGAACCGGCATGGTTGCGAAGCGCAGCATATCGCGCGTCGCGCCGCCAAGTGCCCACTCCCGCAGACGCGTGTGGCCGTAAAAGCCCATGACAATCAGGTCTTGCCGGCCTTCGCCCGCATGGTTCGCCAGTGTCTGCTGGACCGAACCGACGGTCTTCAGGCTCGTCTCGACGACTTTTCGGCAATGCCGCGCGAGATGGGCGGCTGCAAGGTTCAGATTTGCGGGCTTCCTCGCATCCGTGTCGTCCCCCGTCACCGTCACAATCTCCACCGTATCGGCAGCGGCGAGAAACGGCATCGCATGACGCATCGCGCGCGAGGCCTCCATGCCGCCGTCCCAGGCCAGCATGATCCGGCCAAATCCTTTCGACAGATCGACGTTGTCGGGTACCGTGATCACGGGACCGCCACTCGTCCTGACGAGCTCCTCGACGAATTCACGCATGGCGCCGTCGCTGTCACCGGGCGCCGCCGTCACCACGAGGTCGCTCGTGCGTGTCAGCCCCGACAGGGAGTCGTAGAGGCCGTACAGCGCATCCTGAAGCACATGCGTCTCGACCGTGACGCCGGCAAGCTGGGCCTGCGATCGCAATGCATCGGCGAGACCATCGATCCTTTGCTTCTCGCGTTGATTGACCTCCACCTCGATCGTCGCCAGCGCCGCCGATGGATAGAGAACCGGGGAGAAGACGAAAGGCACGCCGAGTGCGACCGTCAGATGCGCCTTGAGCCGGGCCGCGATGTCGACGGCGCCTTTGGCTGCGCCGCTGTTGATCGTCGTGTCATGGATTGCCGCGTGGCAGATGCTCTTGAACGCCATATCTTCACTCCTCCCGATGGCAGACCCTGCGGCCTGCCGGTTGCACCGTCGGACCCCGGCTGCGCAGATCTCACGACGCTGCGCCGCCGAGCCTCCGGAGAGTCTCGATCCAGTCCGCGCGGGCCTTGGCCCGGCCGTTGCCCTCGATCTGCCCGAGCAGCGTCTCCCGGATGGGCGCGATGCCCGCGAAACCGAGGAAGTTGCGCTTCAGGCTCCTGAGCGAATGCGAAAAGAAGAACCAGCGATAGGCGAAGGTCGGCATGCCCATCGTGACGACGATGCGGGCCGACTTGCCGAAGAGCTTCTTTCGCCAGTGCCCGTTCTCAGCGACGTCGATGGCGAATCCGCCGCGGCTCACCTGCTCGAAGAACGCTTTCAGCTTGGCTGGAATGTCTCCGAGCCAGAGCGGGTAGACGATCAAGAGATGATCGGCCGCACTCAGCGCGTCCTGTGCGGCGAGGATCGCCGCGTCGGTGGCGGGCTGACGCCATTCATCCTGCGTGCGCATGAATGGCAGATCCATGACGCCGACGTCGACAAGCCGCACCGCATGGCCGGCGGCCTCCGCGCCCTCGCGATAGGCATGGGCCAGCGCGTGACACAGATGGTTGCCCGCGCCGTCAGGGTGCCCCTGGATGATCGCAATCGACTTCCGCATTACCCACCGCTCTGCCGCGATGGAGTACCTCTAGCACCGCCTTACCGCCGGGAGCTTTGCGGAATGTCAAAAACGAAGCGGTTTATACTACCAAGACGATCACGTGGCAGACCGGCTTCTTGCCCCAGACCCCGTTGAGCGCCGAGCGGACACCGCGTGCGATCGCCCCCTCGATGACATCCGGATCGCGCCGCTTCGGCTTCGACAGACCCTCGAGGATTTCGAGGGCCGTCTCGGCGATGAAGTCGACCATGTCGTCGCCGTTCTGGAGCGTCGACGGCAGTCCCGCCGCCTTGACGTCCGGATCAGAGACGATCTCACCCTTGTCGGAGACCGCGAGTGCGACGGTCACGATGCCGGACCATTGCAGTTTGCGGCGCTGAGCGATCGTGTCCTCTTCGGCGCCGACGAGGATCTGCCCGTCGAGGCAGACGCGGCCGACCGGCGCCTCATCGATCACGCCCGGAACACCCGGTCCGAGCCGCACGATGTCGCCGTCGCGCGGGCGGATCACCTCGCCCACCCCCATCGCCTTCGCGAGCTTCGCGTGCTCGGAGAGGTGCCAGGCCTCGCCGTGCACCGGTATGGCAATCTTGGGGCGCACCCAGCGATACATGTCCATGAGCTCTTCACGCCGCGGGTGACCCGAGACGTGCACGAGCGCATCGCGATCGGTGACGATCTCGATGCCCTGCTCGATCAGACCGTTGACGATGTCGCCGACCGGCTTTTCATTGCCGGGAATGGTACGGGAGGAGAAGACGACCGTGTCGCCCTTGGTCAGCGTCACATCCGGGTGGTCCTGGCGGGCGATGCGGGCGAGAGCGGCGCGGGCCTCTCCCTGGCTGCCCGTGAGCACCACCACGACCTTGTCGCGCGGCGTATAGCCGTAGGCATCGGCGGAGAAGAAGGGCGGGATGCCCTCCAGAAGCCCGATCTCGCGCGCGACCGTCAGCGCGCGATCCATCGCCCGGCCGACCACCATCACCGAGCGGCCATTGACCATGGCGGCCTCGGCCACGGAGCGCAGACGCCCGACATTGGAGGCGAAGGTCGTCACCGCGACCCGGCCCTTGGACTTGGCGATGATGCCGGCAAGCGAATTCGCCACTTCGCGCTCGGAGGGCGAACGCCCGTCGCGGATGGCATTGGTCGAATCGCACACGATCGCCAGCACACCCTCGTCACCGATCGCCCGCAGCCGCTCTTCGTCGGTCACCGGCGGGATCACCGGCGTCGGATCGATCTTCCAGTCGCCCGTGTGGATCACGGTCCCGGCAGGGGTGCGGATGGCAAGCGCGCTCGGCTCGGGAATCGAATGCGCAACATCGATCATCTCGACGTCGAACTGTCCGAGCGTGAAGCGCGAGCGGGGCGCGACGACACGCACGTCGATGCGCGGCGCGTTCGGCTCGGACTGACGCTTGGCTTCGAGGAGCGCGGCCGCGAAAGGCGTCGCGTAAACCGGGCAGCCGAGCTTCGGCCACAGGTGCAGCAGCGCGCCGAAATGGTCCTCATGGGCGTGGGTGATGACGAGCCCGACGAGGTTCTTGCGCTCATGCTCGATGAACCGCGTATCCGGCATGACGAGATCGACGCCAGGCAGCTCCGGACCGGCGAAAGACACGCCGCAGTCGACCATCAGCCATTGCCGCTTCTTCGTCGAGCCATAGCCGTAAAGGGCCATGTTCATGCCGATCTCGCCGATGCCACCGAGCGCGCAGAAGACCAGATCGGCATCGTCGCGCACCATCATCACTCTCCGGAAGTTTGAGAACGCGCAGAGAGAAAAACCTCGCCCGCCGAAATGGCGCGCGACCGTTCACCGTCTGCCAGGATCAGGCGCCCTTCGTCATCGAGCGCGTCGAAGCGGCCCGCGATGTCGCCGTCGGGCAGTCGTACGACGATTGGCGCGCCAAGACCAGCGGCGCGTTGCAGCCACGCGGCCCGGATCACGGAAAAACCGCTGCCGCGCCGCCACTCCCGCAGCCGCACCGCGAAGCGGTCTGACAGCGCCGCGAAAAGACCGACGGCGTCGACGGCCGCGTCGCGTCTTGCGAGAGCCGTCGCCGGATAAGGCGTGTCGGTCGGATGGCTCGCGACATTGACGCCGCACCCCACCACGGTGACGAGCCCACCGGGCCCATGCGAGCCCTCGACCAGAATGCCGGCGGTTTTCGCGCCCTCCACGAGAAGATCGTTCGGCCACTTCAGCGACAGCGCGGCCGCGCTCATGGGCGCGGCCTGATCGAGCGCATCGGCGAGCGCGACGGCCGCGGCGAAGCAAAGCTGCGCGACATGCCGTGCCGGCGCGGCATCCTCGAGGCGCAGCGAGGCGTAGAGATTGCCGGGCGGCGATGACCAGTTGCGTCCCCGCCTCCCCCGCCCCGACGTCTGCTCGTCGGCGACGATCCAGACCCGGTCGCCCTGCGAAAGCCGCAGCGCCTCCACATTGGTCGAGCCGACGGAAGCTTGGTGGATCAGCGTGAACCCGTCCGAGCGGGCTTCTGCGCCAAGCGCGATGCCCACGTCAGAAGAGCGAGCGCGCGGCGGCCGCGGCCGGCTCGGTGATCAGGCCAGGCCACAACACGAAGAACATCGTGACGACCGACGAGACGACGACGACAGCCTTGAGACCGATCGGCATCGGCTCGAAGGCGCCGGTCGCTTCGTCGAAATACATCAGCTTGACGATCCGCAGATAGTAATAGGCACCGACGACGCTCGACAGCACGCCAAGCACCGCGAGCACATAGAGCCCGGCGTTCACGGCGGCGGCGAACACATAGAATTTCGCAAAGAACCCAGCGAGCGGCGGAATGCCGGCGAGCGAAAACATCAGCATTGCCAGGGCGAAAGCCATGACCGGGCTCGTTCGACCGAGACCGGCGAGATCGGCGATCTCCTCGACCAGAAGCCCCTGACGGCGCATCGCGAGAATGCAGGCGAAGGTGCCGAGCGTCATGGCGAGATAAAGCGCCATGTAGATGAGCACGCCCTCGACGCCCTGCTGGGTGCCGGCCGCAAGACCGACCAGCGCGAAGCCCATGTGCCCGATCGAGGAATAGGCCATCAGGCGCTTGATGTTGCGCTGCCCGATCGCCGCGAAGGCACCGAGCGCCATCGAGGCCAGGGCGATGAAGACGACGATCTGCTGCCATTCCGCCAGAATGCCGGGGAAAGACACGATGATCGTGCGCACCATCATGCCCATGGCCGCCATCTTCGGAGCGGCGGCGAAAAAGGCCGTCACCGGCGTCGGCGCGCCCTCATAGACGTCGGGCGTCCACATGTGGAAGGGCACGGCCGAAATCTTGAAGGCGAGACCGGCCATCAGGAACACGAGACCGAAGACGAGCCCGATCGACGCGCCTTCCTTCACCGCCACGGCGATGCCCTCGAAGCCGATCGTGCCGGTGTAGCCGTAGATGAACGAAGCACCGTAGAGCAGCATCCCCGACGACAGCGCGCCGAGGACGAAATACTTCAGGCCGGCCTCGGTCGACTTGACGTTGTCGCGGTGGATCGCGGCGACGACGTAGAGCGCGAGCGATTGCAGCTCCAGGCCGAGATAGAGCGCGATGAGGTCGTTCGCCGACACCATCATCATCATGCCGACCGTCGCCAGCAGGATCAGGATCGGATACTCGAAGCGCTCGACTTTCTCGGCCTTCAGGTAGTCCATCGACATGATTATGGCCGCGGCCGATCCGATCAGCACGAGCAGCTTCACGAAGCGCGCGAAGCCGTCGACGATGAAGCTGTCGCCGAATGTCAGCACGCGCTCGGACCCGCTCGTCGCGACGAAGATCGCCGCCAGGACGATCACGCCGATGGACGCATAGCTGACGGTACGGAACGACTTCTCGCCGACGAACACGCCATACATCAGGAGAGCGAGCGCGCCGACCGCGAGCAGGATCTCCGGGAGGGCGATGGCGAAGTCGGGGACGGCATGCATCGCGTGCGGCCTCTCAGTTCAGGATCAGCGTGGCGGTCTTGCCGACCGCGAGCGCCGCTTCGTAATTCTTGATCAGCGCGTCGACCGCCACCTCGCTCATGTCGAGGATTGGCTTTGGATAGACACCGAAAAAGATCGTCAGCACGACGAGTGGCGCGAGGATCGCGAACTCGCGACGATCGATGTCGGCGATGTCCTTCAGCGACGCCTTCTCGAGCGCGCCGTAGACCACGCGGCGATAGAGCCACAGCGCGTAGGCGGCCGAGAGGATGACACCGGTCGTCGCGAAGAAGGCGATCCATGTGTTCTCGCGGAAGGCACCGAGCAGCGTCAGGAACTCGCCGACGAAACCCGACGTGCCGGGCAGGCCGACATTCGCCATGGTGAAGACGAGGAAGGCCACCGCATACCACGGCATCCGGTTGACGAGGCCGCCATAGGCCGCGATCTCGCGGGTGTGCATGCGGTCATAGACGACGCCGACGCACAGGAAGAGCGCGCCGGACACGATGCCGTGCGAGATCATCTGGAAGATCGCGCCCTGCACGCCCTGCTCGTTCATCGCGAACAGGCCCATGGTGACGAAGCCCATATGGGCGACGGAGGAGTAGGCGATCAGCTTCTTGATGTCTTCCTGCATCAGCGCGACGAGCGAGGTATAGACGATCGCCACGACCGACAGCGTGAAGACGAGCGGCGCGAAATACTCCGACGCCAGCGGGAACATCGGCAGCGAGAAGCGGATGAAGCCGTATCCGCCCATCTTCAGGAGAATGCCCGCAAGGATCACTGAGCCCGCCGTCGGCGCCTCGACGTGGGCGTCCGGCAGCCAGGTATGGACCGGCCACATCGGCATCTTCACCGCGAAGGAAGCAAAGAAGGCCAGCCAGAGCCAGGTCTGCATCTGTGCCGGGAAGGAGTGCTGCAGGAGCGCCGCGATGTCGGTCGTGCCGGCGTTCCAGTACATCGCCATGATGGCGATCAGCATCAGCACCGAGCCGAGCAGCGTGTAGAGGAAGAACTTGAACGAGGCGTAGATGCGCCGCTTGCCGCCCCAGATGCCGATGATCAGGAACATCGGGATGAGGCCGCCCTCGAAGAACACGTAGAACAGCACGAGATCGAGCGCGCAGAACACGCCGATCATCAGCGTTTCCAGCACGAGGAACGCGATCATATATTCCTTCACGCGATGCTCGATCGAGTTCCAGCTCGCGAGGATGCAGAAGGGCATCAGGAAGGTCGTCAGAAGGACGAAGGGCAGCGATATGCCGTCGACGCCCATGCGGTAGCTGATCGTGTCGCTCAGCCAGGGCACCACCTCGACGAACTGGAAGTCGGCGCGGCTCGGGTCGAAGCCCGCGAGGATGAAGAGCGAGACGATGAAGGTCGCGAGCGTCGTCCACAGCGCAACGAAACGCGTGTTGCGCTTCACCACCTCCTCGTCGCCGCGGATCAGCAGGATCGCCGCGACGCCAACGAGCGGCAGGAAGGTCGTGATGGTGAGAATGGGCCAATCCGACATCAGCGCAGGCCCCCGAACATGTACCAGGTGAAGAGCGCCGCGACGCCGATCAGCATGGTGAAGGCATAGTGGTAGAGATAGCCGGTCTGCAGCCGCACGACGCGCGCCGTCACGTCGACGACCCGGGCCGACACGCCGTCAGGACCCATGCCGTCGATGATCGCGCCATCGCCGGTCCTCCAAAGGAAGCGCCCGACCCACTTCGCCGGCCGTACGAAGATCCGGTCGTAGAGCTCGTCGAAGTACCACTTGTTGAGCAGGAACTCGTACAGGGGCTTGTGGCGCTCGGCGAGGCCGACAGGCACCTCGGGATGCTTCAGATACATGTAGTAGGCGGTCAAGAAGCCGAGGATCATCATGACGAAGGGCGAGAACAGCACCCAGACAGGCACGTGGTGCATCTCCTCGAGGAGCTTTTTCGACCCCTCCGAGAAGAACAAAGCCTCACGCCAGAAAGTCTCGAGCCCCGCCTCATAGATGAAGCTGCCCTTGAACAGGATGCCCGAGAGAACCGCGCCGGCCGCCAGGACAAACAGCGGAATGCGCATCGTCAGCGGCGATTCATGGGCGTGATCGAAGGTGTGCCGATCGGCCCGCGTCTCGCCATGGAAGGTCAGGAACACGAGGCGCCATGAATAGAACGACGTGAAGAGCGCCGCGACCACCGTCATGACGAAGGCATAGATCGCGATGCCGCCATGCGCCGCATAGGCCGCGTAGGCGCCCTCGATGATCGCATCCTTCGAGTAGAAGCCGGCGAAGCCGATGCCGAGCATCGGGATGCCGACGCCCGTGAGCGCCAGCGTGCCGACGAGCATCATGGCGTAGGTGATCGGGATCTTCTTCCACAGCCCGCCCATGCGGCGGATGTCCTGCTCGTGGTGCATCGCATGGATGACCGAGCCGGCGCCAAGGAACAGCAGCGCCTTGAAGAAGGCGTGCGTGAACAGGTGGAAAACCGCCGCATTGTAGAGCCCGAGACCGAGCGCCACGAACATGTAGCCAAGCTGCGAGCAGGTCGAATAGGCGATGACACGCTTGATGTCGTTTTGCACGAGGCCGACGGTCGCCGCGAAGAAGGCTGTCGTGGCACCGATGAACGTCACGAAGACCAGCGCGGCGTGCGCGTATTCGAACACCGGCGAGAGCCGCGCGACCATCACGACGCCGGCGGTGACCATGGTCGCGGCATGGATGAGGGCCGAGACCGGCGTCGGGCCTTCCATCGCATCCGGCAGCCAGGTGTGGAGCAGGAACTGCGCCGACTTGCCCATCGCACCCATGAAGAGCAGGAAGCACGCAACCTCGAGCGCCGGCAGGTCATAGCCGAGGAAACTCAACGTGGTTTCGGCCTTCTCCGGCACCGCGCGGAAGATCTCCTCGAAGCCGACGCTGCCGAAGATCACGAAGATCGCGAAAATGCCGAGCGCAAACCCGAAATCGCCGACGCGATTGACGACGAAGGCCTTGATCGCCGCCGCGTTCGCCGACGGACGCTTGTACCAGAAGCCGATGAGCAGGTAGCTCGCGAGACCCACGCCCTCCCAGCCGAAGAACATCTGGACGAGGTTGTCCGACGTCACCAGCATCAGCATGGCGAAGGTGAAGAGCGACAGATAGGCAAAGAACCGCGGCCGGTGCGGATCCTCTTCCATGTAGCCGATGGAATACAGGTGAACGAGCGCCGACACTGTGTTGACGACGACGAGCATCACCGCCGTCAGCGTGTCGACACGGAAGGCCCAGTCGACCTGCATGCTGCCGACATGGATCCATTCGAGGACCGGGACGAGCTGCGTCTGCCCGCCGAACCCGACCTGGAAGAACACGATCCACGACAGCAGCGCCGCAACCATCAGGAGACCGGTGGTCGCAAACTCGGCGAACCGGATCTGGCCGGGACCATGCGGCGATGGCTCGGCATGGTGATGGTCGTCATGGCCATGCGCATCGTGGCCATGGCCATGGTCGGCATGGCCATGCGCGTCGTGGCCATGATGGCCGGAGGCGGCGCCGTTGCGCGACAGGCTGTGCGAATAGAGGCTGGCCAGACCTGCGAGCAGGAAGCCGAGCAGCGGAAGGAAGACGATCGCGTGAATCACGGCCTCAGCCCTTCATCATGTTGATGTCTTCGACCGCGATCGAGCCGCGGTTTCGATAGAAGACGACAAGGATCGCGAGACCGATGGCCGCTTCGGCCGCAGCGACAGTCAGGACGAGCAGCGTGAAGACCTGGCCGACGATGTCGCCGATATGGGTCGAGAAGGCGACGAAGTTGATGTTGACCGCGAGCAGGATCAACTCGACCGACATCAGGATGACGATGACGTTCTTCCGGTTGATGAAAATCCCGACGACGCCGATCGTGAACAGGACCGCCGCAACCGCGAGGTAATGGGATAACCCGATCACCATAGGCTCACCTCCACGTCCCGGCATGGCGGCCACACGCTGCGGCGACCACACCTGCAAGACCTCGCGCCCGGAAAACCGGGCCCCCCACGCGACACAGCAAACCCATCACAAACCCTGACCCGGCTGGACCTTCCGGATCTCGATCGCCTCGGCCTTCGTGCGGGCCGACTGACGGGCGGGATCCTGACGCTTCACGCCTTCCTTGTGACGCAGCGTCAGCACGATGGCACCGACCATCGCCACGAGGAGCACGAGGCCCGACGCCTGGAAGAAATAGACGTACTTTGTGTAGAGCACCCGACCGATCGCCTCGGTATTGGTGATCGAGGGATCGATCGGCACACGGGGCGACGCCACGATGTCGGGCGACAACACCCATGCGCCGATGACGAGCAGCAGCTCGACGAGAACGATGATCCCGACCAGCGCGCCAACGGGCAGATATTGTAGAAAACCCTGCCGCAGCTCGACGAAATCGACGTCGAGCATCATCACGACGAAGAGGAACAGCACCGCGACGGCACCGACATAGACGACGACGAGGATCATCGCCAGGAACTCGGCGCCCATCAGCAGGAAGAGACCGGCGGCATTGACGAAGGCGAGGATGAGGAAGAGCACCGAGTGCACGGGGTTGCGTGCCGCGATCACCATGAAGGCGGACGCCACGCAGATCGTGGCGAACAGGTAGAAGAAGACGGCGGCGACACCCATGCCCAACCCCTCATGGCCCCCACGTCGATTCCGGCGGCCGTGTCCGCGTCCGTATAGAAGGCCGACGCCGCCTGGGCAATCCGAAGACCGCCCGCAAGCACCCGTTTATCGGTAGGGTGCGTCCAGTTCGATGTTGCGAGCGAGCTCGCGTTCCCAGCGTTCGCCGTTCGAAAGCAGACGCTCCTTGTTGTACATCAGCTCTTCGCGGGTCTCGGTCGCGAACTCGAAATTTGGACCCTCGACGATGGCATCGACCGGGCAGGCCTCCTGGCAGAAGCCGCAATAGATGCACTTCACCATGTCGATGTCGTAGCGCGTGGTGCGCCGCGTGCCGTCGTTGCGGCGCGGCCCCGCCTCGATCGTGATCGCCTGCGCCGGGCAGATCGCCTCGCAGAGCTTGCAGGCGATGCAGCGCTCCTCGCCGTTGGGATAGCGGCGCAGCGCATGCTCACCACGAAAACGCGGCGACAGCGAGCCCTTCTCGAACGGGTAGTTCAGCGTCGCCTTCGGCTTGAAGAAATAGCGCATCGACAGGAAGAACGCCGAGACGAACTCCTTCAGAAGCAGCGACCTCGCGGCCTGATCGAGCCTCATGCCCACATTCTCCTCTTCGACCCACGCCACCCCCTGGCGCCGGTCGCTACCCTGCAATCGTTTGGCCGAGGATGTATCCCACGACCGGGAAGAAACAAACCGTGGCGACGAAGAAGGCGAGGCGGAACAGCCGTACCTTTTTCTCGAACGCGTCCTTCTCTTCCCTCGTCGTCGACTCGTCGGTGTCCCGCAGCTTGCGTTCGACCAGACCGGCGACGATCTTGAAATCCACCCACCCGATGACGAGGCCGATGCCGGCACCGATCAGTCCGGGGAGGTTGTCCATCGCTTATGGCGCCCAGCCGGTGAGCTGCAGCACGCCGGCGACCACGACGACGCTGAACAGCGAGATCGGCAGGAACACCTTCCAGCCGAGCCGCATGAGCTGGTCATAGCGATAGCGCGGCACCATGGCCTTCACCATGGCGAACATGAAGAACACCAGGCAGACCTTGAGCACGAACCAGACGACACCCGGAACCCAGGTGAAGGGCGGCAGCGCGATCGGTGCCGTCCACCCGCCGAGGAACAGGATCGTCGTCAGCGCGCACATGGTGACGATCGCCACGTACTCGCCGAGCATGAACATCATGTACGGAGTCGAGGCGTATTCCACCATGAAGCCCGCAACGAGTTCGGATTCCGCTTCCGGCAAGTCAAAGGGTGGCCGGTTCGTCTCGGCGAGCGCCGAGATGAAGAAGATCACGAACATCGGGAAGAGCGGGATCCAGTACCAATTCAGGAACGTCAGCCAGGGCACGCCGAGAAGATGGGCGAGCCCCCTCTCCTCCTGAGCCGCGACGATGGTCGACAGGTTGAGAGAGCCGGCGCACAGCAGCACGGTGATGATCACGAAGCCGATCGAAACCTCGTAGGACACCATCTGCGCCGCCGAGCGCAGGGCGCCCAGGAACGGGTACTTCGAGTTCGACGCCCAGCCCCCCATGATGATGCCGTAGACGCCGAGCGAGGAGATCGCAAAGATATAGAGGATGCCGACATTGATGTCGGCGATCGCCCAGCCCTCGTTCACCGGAATGACCGCCCAGGCGGCCAGCGCAAGCACGCAGGATACGAGCGGAGCGAGAAGAAACACGCCCTTGTTGGCGCCCGCCGGGATCACCGGCTCCTTGATGAAGAACTTCAGAAGGTCGGCGAAGGACTGCAAAAGCCCCCAGGGTCCGACCACGTTCGGACCGCGGCGAAGCTGCACGGCGGCCCAGATCTTGCGGTCGGCATAGAGAATGTAGGCGACGAAGATCAGCAGGGCGACCATCAAAAGGACGCTCTTGCCGAGGATGATCAGCAGCGGAAGGATCAGATCGGTCCAGGTCGTCATCGCAGGTCCTTCACTCCGCCGCCACTCGAAGTGCCGGCGCGAGCGCCAGATCGAGGGCGGTGTCGGCGTGGATGCACGCCGTATCGAAAACGGGCACGGGCACGTTGTCGTCGTTCAGCAGCAGGCCGACTTCCGTGCAGCCGAGAATGACGCAATCGGCGCCGCGCGCAACGCAGGATCGCGCGATCTCCACGAAGGCCGCCCGCGACGCCTCGCTGACGATGCCCCGGCACAGTTCCTCATAGATCACGCGGTGGATCAGCGCACGCTGGTCGGCAGTCGGGATCACCGCCTCGAGCCCGAAGCGTTCCGTGAGGCGGCCGGTGTAGAAGCTCTCTTCCACCGTGAAGGCGGTCGCCAGCAGCGCAGGCCGCTTCAGCCCCCGCGCCGCGATCCGCGCACCGGTCGCATCGGCGATGTGGACGAAAGGCACGCTGACCGCGTCCTCGATCCGGTCGGCGACCTTGTGCATCGTATTGGTGGCGAGGAGGATAATGTCCGCCCCGGCGCGCTCGAGCCTGACGGCGATGTCGGCGAGAAAGGCGCCGGCCTCATCCCACTGTCCCGCGCTCTGCATCACCGCGATGTCGGCGAAATCGACCGAGCGGACGAGAAGATCGGCGGAGTGCAGACCGCCGAGACGACGGCGCGTCTCGGCGTTGAGGCGATCGACGTACAGCTTCGTCGATTCCGCGCTCATCCCGCCGATGATGCCGATCATCCGCACGATCCGCCCCCTATTCCGCCGCGACCGGCATGGTGCCGCGGGCGAGCGCCGAGCACTCCGCCATCACGGCCGATGCCCGCGCGATCGGGTTGGTCAGGTGGAAGTCCCGCACCGCGGCGGCAAAAGGCGCGCTGTCCATGGTGCCGCCACGGGCAGCCAGCGCGTCGACCGCCGCGGCATCCGCCATCGCGATCTGATCGACCGCACCGAAATGCGGATGGGCCGCGACAAGGGCCGCACGCAACTGCGCCATCGAATCGAAGGGCAGCGCCTTGCCGAGCAGACCGGACAGCGCCCGCAGAATGGCCCAGTCCTCGCGCGCTTCACCCGGCGGGAACACCGCGCGGTTGGCGACCTGAACGCGGCCCTCGGTGTTCACATACGTGCCGGACTGTTCCGTGTAGGCCGCGCCCGGCAGGATGACGTCGGCGCGGTGCGCACCGCGGTCACCATGAGTGCCGATGTAGACGACGAAGGCCCCGGCCGGGATGTCGATCTCGTCAGCCCCGAGGTTGACGATCACCTCCGCGGCCATTGCGTCCGGATTGGCGAGGCCGAGATCGAGACCGCCGACCATGCTGGCGGTGGTGTGCAGCACACCGAATCCGTTCCAGCCTTCCTTCACCGCGCCGACCGCCTTCGCGACCTTCGCGGCGGTGGCGAGAACCGCCGCGCCGTCCGGACGGGCATAGGCCCCGGCGCCGACCAGCACGACAGGCTTCTGGCTCGCCGCCGGTGCGTGGGAGACGAGACTCGCCAGCGTGTCCGGCCCGGCGCCGATATAGGCAGCGGCATAGGTGAGATCGACACACTCGCCGATCACGCCCACCTGCAGATTGCCCTTCAGCCAGCGGCGGCGGATGCGGGCGTTGAGCACCGCGGCTTCCTTGCGCGGGTTCGCTCCGACGAGAAGCAGAGCGTCCATCGCATCGAGACCGGCGATCGCCGGATTGAGGATGTAAGATGCGCGGCCAAGGGACGGATCGAGCCCGCCCCTGCCCTGCATGTCGATCGCGGTCGAGCTAAGCGACTTCAGGAGTTCACGCAGCGCGAACATCGCCTCGACCGAGGCAAGATCGCCGACGATGCCGCCAACCTTCGCGCCGCGCACACGTCCCGCGACGGCATTCAGCGCCTCACCCCACGAGGCCGGGCGCAACTTGCCATTGACGCGGACATAGGGCTGGTCGAGGCGCTGGGTCTTCAGTCCGTCCCAGATGAAGCGCGTCTTGTCCGAGATCCATTCCTCGTTCACCGCGTCGTTCACACGCGGCACGATGCGCATGACCTCGCGACCGCGGGCGTCGATGCGGATGGCGGACCCGACGGCATCCATGACGTCGATCGACTCCGTCTTTGCCAGTTCCCAGGGCCGCGCATGGAAGGCGTACGGCTTCGACGTCAACGCGCCGACCGGGCACAGGTCGATGACGTTGCCCTGCAGCTCGGACGACATCGCCTGCTCGAGATAGGTCGTGATCTCCATGTCCTCGCCGCGGCCGATCGCCCCCATCTCGGGTACGCCGGCGACTTCGGTCGAGAAACGGACGCAGCGCGTGCAATGGATGCAGCGCGTCATCTCGGTCTTCACCAGCGGACCGAGATGTTTCTCCTCGACCGCGCGCTTGTTCTCGGCATAGCGCGACGTGTCGACGCCATAGGCCATGGCCTGGTCCTGCAGGTCGCACTCACCGCCCTGATCGCAGATCGGGCAATCGAGCGGGTGGTTGATGAGCAGGAATTCCATCACCCCTTCGCGCGCCTTCTTCACCATCGGCGTGTTGGTGAAGACGACCGGCGGTTCGCCGTTCGGGCCCGGACGCAGGTCGCGCACCGCGACGGCGCACGACGCCTGCGGCTTTGGCGGACCACCCTTTACCTCGACAAGGCACATCCGGCAGTTGCCGGCAATCGACAACCGCTCGTGGAAACAGAAGCGCGGTATCTCAGCCCCGGCGGCCTCGCAGGCCTGCAAGAGAGTGAACTCGGCCGGGACCTCGATTTCCTGCCCGTCGACAATCAGCTTGGCCATGGTGAGTCCAGGTACGTCTCAAGTGCGGGCAGGCTTCGCAAATTACGGCCTCCGGATCAACCGGGCGCACAGGCTTTTTGGCGCGGCATCTTCGCCGGCTAGGGCGTTAGCCCCGAAAATCAATGTCCGCGGGGCATTTTTGCCACGCGGACATCCGTCTCACTCGACATCCTCGACCGCTTCGGGGCCACCGCCATAGACGCGCTGGGCAAGCGCGGCCTTCATGAAGTCGTCGAGGTCGCCATCGAGCACGTCACCGGGCGACGTCGAGGTCTGACCGGTGCGCAGGTCCTTCACCAGCTGATAGGGCTGCAGCACGTAGGAGCGGATCTGGTGGCCCCAGCCAATGTCCGTTTTCGACGCATGGGTCGCCATCGCGGCTTCCTCGCGCTTCTTCAACTCCGCCTCATAGAGGCGCGCGCGCAGCATCGCCCAAGCAATGGCGCGGTTCTTGTGCTGCGATCGATCCTGCTGCGAAGCGGCAACGATACCGGTCGGCAAATGGGTGATGCGCACCGCCGAATCGGTCCGGTTCACGTGCTGACCGCCGGCACCGGATGCGCGGTAGGTGTCGATACGACAATCGCTCTCGTTGATGACGATGTTGATGGAGTCGTCGATCACCGGATAGACCCAGACGCTCGCGAACGAGGTGTGGCGCCTGGCGTTCGAATCATAGGGCGAGATGCGCACGAGCCGGTGCACGCCCGACTCGACCTTCGCCCAGCCATAGGCCTTGTCGCCCTTGAGCAGGATCGTCGCCGACTTGATGCCGGCAGTGTCGCCGTCGGTCATGTCGATGAGTTCGACCTTGAACCGGTGCCGCTCGGCCCAGCGCGTGTACATGCGCAGAAGCATGTTCGCCCAGTCCTGGCTCTCGGTACCACCGGCGCCGGAATTGATCTCGATATAGGTGTCGTTGCCGTCGGCCTCGCCCGAGAACAGCGCCTCGAACTGGCGGTCCTGCACCTCTGTCTTCAACGCCGCGAGCGCGGCCTGGGCTTCGTCGACGAGACCGGTGTCACCTTCCGCCTCGCCCATTTCGGCGAGCTCGAGGTTTTCACCAAGATCCTTCTCGATGCGCGACAGCGCCGACAGCCGCTCCTCGAGCTCGTTGCGCTCGCGCATGATCTTCTGCGCGCGCTCGGGGTTGTCCCAGAGGTCGGGTCGTTCGGAAAGGTCGTTCAGTTCGAGCAGGCGTGCATGGGACGTATCCCAGTCAAAGATGCCTCCTCAGCAGTCCCGCGGACTGCTTGATGTCGTCCGCGAGGGACAGAATCTCGGCGCGCATGGCTCACCCATTTGGTCAGGGGACGTCGATATAGGCGGTGGAACCGGAGGTGTAAACCGCCGGTCGCCGGCTCGCGCGGCGGCGCTAGTAAAGGCCGCCCGTGCCGCTCGTCACCGCCTGACCGGCGTCGGGGGAGATGATGACGTCACCCTCGGCACCGCTCGATCCGATGATCGAGTAGCTGTCGGGCGGCGCGGTCCCCGGCTTGAAGGCCTCGAGAATCGTCCGGCCGCCGCTGCCGCTCGCGCGCATGCCGCTCTTGGGATCGATGCGGATCAGCTTGATGCCCGGCGGAACGCGGAACGGCACCGCCGCCTTGTCGGCGAGTGCCGTCTTCATGAACTCGCCGAAGATCGGCGCGGCGACATGGCCGCCGGTCGCGCCCTTGCCGAGCGGACGCGGCTTGTCGAAGCCGACATAGACGCCGACCACGAGATCGGGCGAATAGCCGACGAACCAGACGTCCTTTTCGTCGTTGGTCGTACCGGTCTTGCCGGCAACCGGCTTTTCCAGCGCCTTCAGCACCGTCGCAGTGCCGCGCTGCACGACGCCCTCGAGCATGGAGGTCATCTGATAGGCCGTCATCGGGTCAATGACCTGCTCGCGATTATCGATCAGGCGCGGCTCGTCCTGCCCCTGCCATGTCGTCGCCTCGCAGCCCTCGCAAATGCGCTCGTCATGCTTGTAGATCGTATGGCCCCAGCGATCCTGAATGCGATCGATCAGCGTGGGTTTGATCTTCTTGCCGCCGTTCGCAAGCATGCCGAAGCCGGCGGCCATGCGCATGACGGTCGTCTCGCCTGACCCGAGCGACATCGACAGGAACGGCGGCAGGTCGTCATAGACGCCGAAGCGACGGGCATATTCCGCGATCAGCGGCATGCCCATGTCCTGCGCGAGGCGCACGGTCATGACGTTGCGTGAATACTCGATGCCGAAACGCAGCGTCTGTGGTCCGTAAAACTTGCCCGAATAGTTCTCCGGCCGCCAGGCAGCCGCACCCGCACCCTGACTGACCTCGATCGGCGCGTCCATGATCACCGAGGACGGCGTGTAGCCATTGTCGAGCGCTGCGGCATAGATGAACGGCTTGAAAGATGATCCAGGCTGGCGGAAAGCCTGTGTGGCGCGGTTGAACTCGCTCTGGTCGAAGGAGAAGCCACCAACGAGCGCGAGAACGCGACCGGTATAGGGATCCATCACCACCATGCCGCCCGACACTTCGGGGAACTGGCGCAGGCGGTACTCGCCTTCCTTGTCCGGCAGCGGATCGGCGAAGATCACGTCACCGACGGCGAGCACCTGGTCGACGCGGCCCTTGCCCTTCTTCGTCCACTTCACGCCTTCGTCGGTGATGATGCCGGTCTCGCGCTGCGGCGACAGCGCGCCGGACGGATCGATCGGCGGCTGGAAGCCGATGCGAGCCTGATCGGGGCTCGTCTCCAGCACCACCGCCAGGCGCCACGGGCGAATGTCGTTCAGCCGCTTCTGCTCGGCGATCGCCTTACCCCAGTCATCGCCAAGCTGGACGTTGGCGACCGGGCCGCGATAGCCGCGAGCCTCATCATACTTCACCAGACCGCCGGCAAGCGCCTGACGGGCCACGACCTGCAGCTTCGGCTCGAGCGTCGAGCGCACCGAAAGGCCGCCCTCGTAGAGCTTCTTCTCGCCATAGCGCTCGGCAAGCTCGCGGCGCACTTCCTCCGCGAAATAGGAGGCGGCGATCGTCTGCGCGCCGTCGGTCATACGCGGGTCGACGCCGAGCGGCTTGCTGGTCGCGGCGTCGCCCTGCTCCTTGGTGATGAAGCCGTTCTCCACCATCTGCTTGATCACCCAGTTGCGCCGGTCGAGCGCGGCCTGGGTCTGGCGGAAGGGGTGGTAGTTGTTCGGTGCCTTCGGCAGAGCGGCGAGATAGGCCGCCTCCTCGATCGTCAGTTCGCCGACCGATTTGCGGAAATAGTTCAGGGCCGCGGCGGCGATGCCGTAATTGCTCATCCCGAGATAGATCTCGTTGAGATAGAGCTCGAGGATCTTGTCCTTCGAATAGGCCTGTTCGATGCGCATCGCGAGGATCGCCTCGCGGAACTTGCGCATGTAGCTCGCCTCGTTTGTCAGCAGGAAGTTCTTCGCGACCTGCTGCGTGATCGTCGAGGCGCCCTGCGGACGACGGTTCGACCCACGATTTTGGAAATTGACCACCATCGCGCGCACGACGCCCTCGGGATCGATGCCGGCGTGGCTGTAGAAGTTCTTGTCTTCTGCCGAGAGGAACGCCTCGATCACGAGCTTGGGGACGACCTGGATCGGCAGGTAAAGGCGCCTTTCGCGCGCATACTCGGCCAGAAGTTCGCCGTCGGCCGCGTGGACACGCGTCATGACCGGCGGTTCATAGTCCTGGAGCTGCGAATAGTCCGGCAGGTCGCGTGTGTTCGCCCAGACGAAATAGCCGATCCCGGCAGCCGCGAGAAGGGCGACGATCGAGCCGGTCGCGAACAGAAATCCCAGGAACCGTACAATCAAGCGCATCGAACCGCTTTCGGCTAACCACAGACAGGGCGCGAGTTTAGCACACACGGTGCCGCTTCGCCCACCCGCGCCCTTGCGCCGCCTTTGTGGAGAAAGCGTGACCTGCGGGCAAGACGCTCAATTGGCGCTGCGCAAAACATCCTCCCCGAGCGCCGGCGTCACGGCGACGCCTGCACGGGCGGTAAAGAAGGCGTCGACCGCACGCACCACCGCATCGGTCGTGCGATCGCGCCATTCGGGCGACAGCAGCAGCTTGGCGTCCTGCGCATTCGACAGATAGCCGAGTTCGAGAAGCACGGAGGGAACGTCCGCTGCCCGCAGCACGCGGAACCCGGCGGACCGCAGCGGGTTCTTATTCAGGGTCGCCGCCGCACGGAACTCGTCGACGAGTTGGCGCGCGAACCGTGTCGAGAAGGTCTTGGTCTCGCGTCGCGTCAGATCGATCAGAATGTCGGCGACCTCGTCGGGCTCGGCGGTGAGATCGACGCCGGCGATGGCATCCGACCTGTTTTCCTTCTCCGCATAGCGCTCCGCATCGGCGTCGGAGGCCTTCTCCGACAGCGTGTAGATGGTCGCTCCGCGCACGCCGAAGGGATCTGACAGCGTGTCGGCATGGATCGACAGGAACAGGGCCGCTTTCGCGTCGCGCGCGATCCGAACGCGATCGGAAAGCGATACGAAGGTGTCGTCCGACCGGGTGAGCAGCACGGAATAGCGGCCGGACTGGGTGAGCTTCGCGGCGAGCGTCTGGGCGAATTCCAGCACGATTGCTTTTTCCTGATCGCCATTCGCTGTGACGGCGCCTGAATCGATGCCGCCGTGACCGGGATCGATCACGACGAGCGGCAAGCCGGCGTTGGCAGCGCCCTCGCCTGCCGGTTCCGCCGGCGGCGGTGCCACGCGCGGAGGCTGCGACGCGATCACCGCGCGAAACGCGGTGTCGTCCGTCCCGATGAGGTCGAGCACGAGCCGTGCGGGCTGGTCGTCGACCGGCTCCAGCACAAAAATCTGATCGATCACGGCAGGGCGCGCGAGATCGAGCACGATCCGCGACTTGCCGTTTGCCACGACGCCGAACCGGAAAGCCGAGACGAGCCCCCGCCCCGCCCGACCAAGATCGGGCGCGATCGAAAACCCCATATGCGGCAGCTCGATCACGACGCGCGCTGGCTCGGCCAGCAGAAACGCCGACGGCTCGACGGAATGGCTCAGATCCACGATGAAGCGGGTCCGCTGAAGATCACCGGCGAGACGCGCATCGGTTGCAACCACCGCCGGCGCAACCGATTCGGCATGGCTCGGGATCGGGGCGATGAGCCATCCTAGGCAGGCAAGCGCGATCAGCAGCGTCCGACGCATCGCATCCTGGTTTCCTTCGCCCCACGCCCGAATACCCTATCTCGCGACGATGGTTAACCATGCGTTAAGCGAAAAGCGGCAGAAAACACGGCTTCAGGGTGCGGCAATGACGCAAAGCACGTTCAGCCGGCTTCAAGAACCGATGAACGACCATACCGACGATGCGGCACTTTGCGGTGCAACAGATCGAAAACTTGCCAAGTACCCATGGTTACCGCTAACAAGATTGCGCTCAAGGTTGGTTTCCGGAGTGCTGTTTTTCGAGCGCCCGGCGTACCGAGAATTGTCGATGTCGAGCGTCCCGAACGGGCGCGACAGTCGACGACCGGACACGCCGAGGAACGGTCTCTGAAGAGAGGTCGAGGCGCCGTACTTGCCGGCACTGGAAACCGATGTGATGGCCGGGATGAGGCAAAGCGCTACGGCGCGGCAGGCTCGCGACGACTTTCAAAAACCATGAGCGCCGTCACGGCGTCGCCGTGACCAGAACCCGGTGACGGAGCGATGCAAGAGGCCGCTTCTGTATTCCACGGCGCAATCGCGCGACGCTCATCCTCCACGGGGGTGGCGTCGACCGCGGAACGCGTCGTGGCACGCCTCGCCCCCGCTCCTGAGCCGATATTGTCCTCAACAGAACAAGTGAGCGCCCGTCCGCTGGTCCGACGCGAGAGCGGGGCATTTGGCCCTTGCCGCTTGCCGTCGCGCAGTCCGCGTGCGCGGAAGAGATATCCATGGCAAACAAGATGCTTATCGATGCCTCCCACCCGGAGGAGACCCGGGTCGTGGTGGTCAAGGGCAATCGGGTCGAGGAGTTCGACTTCGAGGCCGCAAACCGCAAGCAGCTTCGCGGGAACATCTATCTGGCGAAGGTAACGAGGGTCGAACCGTCGCTTCAGGCCGCCTTCGTCGACTATGGCGGCAACCGTCACGGCTTCCTTGCCTTTTCGGAAATCCACCCGGACTATTATCAGATCCCGGTCGCGGACCGTCAGGCGCTGCTCGCCGAAGAGCGCCGTGCGCATCGCGACGAGGATGACGAGGAGGAGAACGGCGGCGGATCGCGTGGCCGCGATCGTGACCGGCGTCGCGGCAAGGGCGGCCGTGGCCGCGAAAAGGCCGCATCGAACGGGAACGGCGACAGCGTCAGCGAAGCGGCAGACGTAGACAACGACAGCGAACAGACGGTCGAGGCCGCGACGGGCGATGGAGAGATCGTCCAGGTGAGCTCCGGCGCGTCGGAAGAGCACGTCGAGGCGCTGGGTGGCGCCGACGCGCTCGAGGAAATGCCGGAGCGCGTTCAGCGCTCGCGCCGCCAGTACAAGATCCAGGAAGTCATCAAGCGCCGTCAGGTGCTGCTGGTGCAGGTCGTGAAGGAAGAGCGCGGCAACAAGGGCGCCGCCCTGACGACCTACCTGTCGCTCGCCGGCCGCTATTCGGTGCTGATGCCGAACACGGCACGAGGCGGCGGCATCTCGCGCAAGATCACCAACGCGGCCGATCGCAAGCGTCTCAAGACCATCGCCCAGGATCTCGACGTTCCGGACGGCATGGGCGTCATCCTGCGCACGGCCGGTGCGGCCCGTACCAAGGCCGAGGTGAAACGCGACTTCGAGTATCTCCTGCGCCTGTGGGAGAATGTCCGCGACCTGACGCTGAAGTCCTCGGCGCCGACGCTCGTCTACGAGGAAGGCTCGCTGATCAAGCGCTCGATCCGCGACCTGTACAACAAGGACATCGACGAGGTCATCGTCGCGGGCGACGACGGTTACCGAGAGGCCAAGGACTTCATGCGCATGCTCATGCCGAGCCATGCGAAGAACGTGCAGCCCTACAAGGATCCAGCGCCCCTCTTCCAGCGCTTCGGCGTCGAAGCCCAGCTCGATGCGATGTTCTCGCCGCAGGTCACCCTTCGCTCCGGCGGCTACATCGTCATCAACCAGACCGAAGCGCTCGTTTCGATCGACGTCAACTCGGGCCGCGCGACGCGTGAGCACAACATCGAGGACACGGCGCTCAAGACGAACCTCGAGGCTGCCGAGGAAATCTCGCGGCAGCTGCGCCTGCGCGATCTCGCGGGCCTCATCGTCATCGACTTCATCGACATGGATGAGAGCCGGAACAACCGGTCGGTCGAGCGCAAGCTGAAGGAGTGCCTGAAGAACGACCGCGCCCGCATCCAGGTCGGCCGGATCTCGCATTTCGGCCTGATGGAAATGTCGCGCCAGCGCATTCGCACCGGTGTGCTGGAGAGCTCGACCGAGCTCTGCCCGCATTGCGGCGGCACGGGCCATGTTCGCGCGGTCACGTCGGTCGCGCTGCACATCCTGCGCGGGCTTGAGGACATGCTTCTCAAGAGCGCCACGCACAATCTCGTGCTGCGCACGCGCGCCAATGTCGCGATGTACGTCCTCAACCACAAGCGCGCCCATCTCCATGCGCTTGAGGCCCGATTCGGCGTGACGATCGTGCTGCAGGTCGACGAGACCATTCTGGGCAACCAGAACTATCTCATCGAACGCGGCGAACTGGCGACCCCGGTCGAGGTCAGGGCCGTCGCTCCGACCGTCCAGGTCGACACGATCGAGCCCGTCGCGGAAGCCGAGCCCGAGGTCGACGCCGACGAGGAGGTCGAGGACGACGAGGAGACGACCGATCGTCCGGCCGAGGCGCGGCGTGATCGCGAAGACGGCGAGAAGGACGATGGCCGTCGCCGTCGCCGCCGCCGGCGGCGTCGCCGGGGCGGTCAGAACGCGCCGGGTTCGGCCGAAGGTGACGCCAGCCGCAACGCTTCCGCGGCTGACGAGGGCACCGACGCCGGAGACGGTGAAGGTGCGGACGACGAGGACGGTGGTGAGGACGGCCAGGAGGCGAACGCGTCTGGCACCGAATCGGAACGCAATGACGGCGGTCGCCGCCGGCGTCGCGGTCGTCGTGGCGGACGTCGCAATCGCCGCGAAGATGGCGGATCCGAACATCCGGCTGACGGCATGACCGACGAGACGGCAGCGACCGACGAGATCGCTGCTGAGGCGGCAGCGTCCGTCACAGAAGAGGCACCGGCACCGACGATCGTCGAGACGCCCGCCCCCGCCGAGGAGACGCCGGCCGAAGCCGCTCCCGCCAAGCGTCGCCGCGGCCGCAAGAACGCTGCCGCAGCCACAGTCGCGGAAGAGCCGGCTGCCACCGTCGTCGAGGCGGAACCGGCACCGGCACCCGTCGCGGCGCCCAAGCCGGCGAAAGCAGCAGCAGCGCCCGTCGAGCCGCCTGCGGCAGAACCGGAGCCGGAAGCCAAGCCCGCGCCGCGCGACGTGATCGTCTCGAACCCCTCGGCCTATGTCTATGTCGAGAAGGTCGACCCGACGACCAAAAAGGCCGGCTGGTGGTCCAAGCGTTGAGCGCCGGGAACTGAACGACGCGTCACGAGCCCTCGCGCCTGCGCGAGGGCTTTGTCGTCCGGATGATCTGTAGCATACGGGTCGACGTATCCAACCGGGTTGCCGGACGTCGAGCGGCGCCGGTCCAGGTGACGCCGCAACCTTGTATTGAGCAAATCCCGGAGAATGCCATGTCCAACGCGTCACGCCTTCCGCTCGTCAACCGGCGCAACGCCCTCCTCGGCGCCCTCGCATTCGGCGCGGCTCCTCTCATTCGGACGCCCGCTATCGCCCAAGCCGCGACCGAACCGGCCCAGGCGCCGGGCTTCTATCGGCGCCGGCTCGGCGACATGATGGTGACCCATGTGAATGACGGGGTGGCTATCCGGCCGCTCGCGGATGGTTTCGTCACGAACGCACCATTCGACAGCGTCAAGGGTGCACTCGCCGATGCCTTCCTGCCGACTGACCAGCTGGCCGTACCCTTTTCCGCGACGCTCGTGGAGATGGGATCGCGCAAGATCCTGATCGACGTCGGGAATGGTGCCTCGGGTCCGCCATCGACGGGGCGTCTGATCGCCAATCTCGCGGCCGCGGGCGTTGTGCCCACCCAGATCGACACTGTCGTGATCAGCCATTTCCATCCCGATCACATGAACGGCCTCATCGGCACGGACGGAAAACCGCTCTTCCCCAACGCCGCTGTGATGGCGCCGGAGGTCGAGTTCAGCTTCTGGCTGGACGACCGGCGCATGAATGCCGCGCCGGACGCAGTCAAGGGCCTGTTCGAGATGGCGCGCGGCATTTTCGGGCCGATCGCCAAGCAGGTTCAGCGCTATCGCGACGGCCAGGAGATCGCCCCCGGCATCACGGCGCTGGCCGCGCCCGGCCACACGCCCGGCCACATGGCCTTCACGCTGGCATCGGGCAATGCGCAGATGCTGGTTCTCTCGGACACGGCACTCAACCCGGTCCTGTTCGCGCGCAATCCCGACTGGTCCGTCGTGTTTGACCTCGACAAGGACATGGCGCGCGAAACGCGCCGCCGGCTTCTCGACCGCGCGGCGAGCGACCGGCTATTGATTGCCGGCTATCATTTCCCCTTCCCCTGCGCCGGCCATGTCGTGCGCGACGGCACCGGGTTCGATTATGTGCCGGCGGAGTGGCGGGCTGTTCCCTGACCGCCAGCCGCCGGTGTCGGTCAGATCGGTTCCGGCCCACGCCCGATCGCGGCGATCCCGGTGCGGGACACCTCGACGAGGCCGATCGGCCGCATCAGCTCGATGAACTGGTCGAGCTTCTCGCCCTTCCCGGTCAGCTCGAAGATGAAGCTCTCGGTCGACGCATCAACGACGCGGGCGCGGAAAGCATCGGCGAGGCGAAGGGCCTCGACGCGGTCCTCGCCCTTACCGCGCACCTTGATCAGCATCAGCTCCCGCTCGAGCGCGCGGCCTGTTTCGGTGAGGTCGACGACCTTGTGGACCGGCACGAGACGGTCGAGCTGAGCCTTGATCTGATCGATCACCGACCGGGTCGCGGTCGTGACGACCGTGATGCGCGAGACGTGCTCGGCGTGCTGCGTCTCGGAGACCGTCAGGCTCTCGATGTTGTAGCCGCGACCGGAGAACAACCCGACCACGCGGGCGAGCACGCCCGGCTCGTTGTCGACCTCGACGACGAGCGTATGCGTCTCGGGCTTTTCGGCCTGCGTGGCCATGAAATAGGCGGAACCGGTCATGTCGGACGAACCTTGGAGAGAGAAATGGTCGTAGCGGGCAATCTCTGGGCGGGCCGCGTCCGCCGCCCGCGATCGGGCGACGGACGCCGGTGGCTTACACCAGCTGCTTGCCGCGAGCATCGATGATGTTGCCGATGTCCTCGGCCGCGTCACCGAGGATCATCTCGTTGTGCGCCTTGCCCGACGGGATCATCGGGAAGCAGTTTTCGGCCTTGTCGACGACGCAGTCGAAGATCACGGGGCGCGGCGTGTCGATCATCTGCATGATCTTCTCGTCGAGTTCGGCCGGATCCGAGCAGCGGATGCCGACGCCGCCATAGGCTTCCGCCAGCTTCACGAAGTCGGGCAGCGCCTCGGAATAGCTCTCCGAGTAGCGGCCGCCATGGAGCAGTTCCTGCCACTGGCGAACCATGCCCATATACTCGTTGTTGAGGATGAAGATCTTCACCGGCAGGCGATACTGCACCGCCGTCGACATCTCCTGCATGTTCATCAGGATCGACGCCTCGCCGGCGATGTCGATGACGAGGGCGTTGCGATGCGCCATCTGCACGCCGATCGCAGCCGGCAGGCCGTAGCCCATGGTGCCCAGCCCGCCGGACGTCATCCAGCGGTTCGGCTCCTCGAAATGGAAGTGCTGCGCCGCCCACATCTGGTGCTGGCCGACCTCGGTGGTGACATAGACGTCACGGCCCTTGGTGAGTTCGTAGAGACGCTGCACGGCATGCTGCGGCTTGATCACCTTGTCGGAGTTGCGGAAGGCGAGCGACTTGCGACCGCGCCAGACGTTGATCTGGGCGTTCCAGGCGGCGAGCGCCGTCTTGTCGACGGCCGGCTTCATCTCACGCCAGACAGCGAGCATCTGCTCGAGCACATGCGCGCAGTCGCCGATGATGCCGACATTGACCTTCACGTTCTTGTTGATCGACGAGGGGTCGATGTCGACGTGGATCTTGCGGCTGCCTGGCGAGAAGGCGTCGAGACGGCCGGTGATGCGATCGTCGAACCGCGCGCCGATGTTGATCATCAGATCGCAGTCATGCATCGCGAGATTGGCCTCGTAGGTACCGTGCATGCCGAGCATGCCGAGCCACTGCGGATCGGCCGCAGGATAGGCGCCGAGACCCATCAGCGTCGAGGTGATCGGGAAACCGGTCAGGCGCACGAACTCGCGCAGCAAGGCCGAGGCACGCGGGCCGGCATTGATGACGCCGCCACCCGTGTAGAACACCGGGCGCTTGGCCTGAGCCATCATCTCGACCGCCCGACGGATCTGGGTCAGATCGCCTTCGAGGCGCGGGCGATAGGTCTTGTGAATGTTCTCGGTCGGCTTGAAATAAGCGCCGGTCTTGAACTGGATGTCCTTCGGAATGTCGATCACGACCGGACCGGGACGACCGGTGCCGGCAATGATGAAGGCCTCGTGCAGGATGCGCGGCAGATCTTCGATCCGCTTCACCAGATAGTTGTGCTTGGTGCAGTGCCGGGTGATGCCGACCGTGTCGCACTCCTGAAATGCGTCCGAGCCGATCAGATGGGTCGGCACCTGGCCGGTGATGCAGACGATCGGGATCGAGTCCATCAAGGCGTCGGTTAGGCCGGTCACCGCATTGGTCGCGCCGGGGCCAGAGGTCACCAGCACACAGCCGACCTTGCCGGTCGAGCGGGCATAGCCCTCGGCCGCATGGACGGCGCCCTGTTCGTGCCGCACCAGCACGTGCTTGAGCTTCTCCTGCTGGAACATCGCGTCATAGATCGGAAGGACCGCGCCGCCCGGATAGCCAAAAATGTGCTCGACGCCCTGATCGGTCAGGGCACGCACCACCATTTCAGCGCCTGTCATCATTTCCGGCGAGGCTTGGGTCATCGGTCAGGTCCTTTGGTCTGGACGGTCTGGAGGGCGGAGGAATTTTTGGCAACAAAAAAGGCCCTCGGGGGGCCTTCGGATCAAGCGCTGGCGGAGGATGGCGGGCCCTAAGCCCGATCCCCTTCCAGCGCCCCGGATACGATAAGCGACGTGCGCACGATAGCGCTCCTGTGCCAAAACCGTGATGGACATACCGACCGGCGCCGGGGTGGTCAAGGGTCTGCGACGCGGATTGTCCTGATTTCACCGGTTCGGACCGTCGACATCGACCGGAGGTCGGCCAAGTCACCCTGGCATGGACGATAAACCGCACCGCGCCGTGGCGCAGCCGCGATCCTCTGGCTGGCATCGTGGTCAGGGTGCGCGCTATCTAGACGGCGTTCGGCGAGGCTTCCCGCATGTTCCAGGTCTTCGAAAACATTGTCGACCCGACGCGCGACCGCCCCGTCGAGGCGCCGCCGCCCGGACTCGCGGCCTTCTACTGGCACTTCGCCGGACAGGCGCGCTGGCTCTTCGCCATCCTCTTCGTCGCCGGCCTGCTTGTGGCGATCGTCGATGCCTCCATCCCCTATTTCATCGGCCGTGTGGTGAACCTCGTCGCGACGACGCCGCCGGACCGGCTGATCGTCGACGGCTGGCCGGTGATCGTCACCATGATGGCCGTCGTGCTCGTCGGCCGTCCGCTCGCCGTCGCGTTCCAGTCGATGGTGTCGAACCAGGCGATCACCGCAAACGTCACGAACCTCATACGCTGGCAGAGCCACCGCCACGTCGTTCGGCAGAGCTGGCCCTTCTTCCAGAACGATTTCGCCGGCCGCATCGCCAGCCGCGTGATGGAGACGGGCTATGCGCTGCGTGAAAGCGTCGTCACGTCGATCAACGCGGTGTGGGGCATCTGCGTCTATGGCGCCAGCGCGCTCGGCCTGCTCGCCACGGTCGACTGGCGCCTTGCCGTGCCGATCATGGTCTGGTTCGTCTGCTACGCGACGCTGCTCCGCATCTTCGTGCCGCGCCTGCGCGACCGCTCGAAACGGATCGCCGAAGCGCGGTCGATGATCATCGGCCGCATCGTCGACAGCTACACCAACATCCTGACGCTGAAACTCTTCGCGAAGCTCGAGCGGGAGGATGCCTATGTACAGGAGGCGGTCGAGAAGCACACGAGCATCTTCCGTCGACAGCTGCGGATGATCACGCTGTTCTCGATCATCCTCTCCTCGATGAACGCGCTGCTGCTGACGGCGACGGCGACGATCGCCTTGGCGCTGTGGTCGCACGGGCTGATCAGCGTCGGCGCCATCGCCATGGCGCTGCCGCTGACCTGGCAGATCACGACCATCGCGGGCACGGTCGCCCAGCAGGTCACGGGCGTGTTCGAGAACATCGGCACGGTGCAGGAGGGCATGCTGACGATCGCGCGACCCGTGACGCTCGTCGACAAGCCCGACGCGAAGCCCCTCGTCGTGACGAAAGGCGAGATCCGCTTCGACGACGTGTCCTTCGGCTATGGCCGCGAGGCCGGCCTGATCAAAGGGCTCAACCTGACGGTTCGCCCCGGCGAGAAGATCGGACTCGTCGGCCGATCCGGCGCGGGCAAGACCACGCTCGTCAATCTGCTGCTGCGTTTTCATGACCTCGAGGTCGGGCGCATCCTGATCGACGGGCAGTCGATCGCCGATGTCGATCAGGAGAGCCTGCGCTCGGCGATCGCCGTGGTGACGCAGGACACCTCTCTCCTTCATCGCTCGATCCGCGAGAACATCGCCTATGGGCGACCGAGTGCGAGCGAGGACGAGATCCGCAGTGCCGCCGAACGCGCCTCCGCCCATTCCTTCATTCTCGATCTCGAGGACTGGCACGGCCGGCGCGGCTACGACGCCCATGTCGGCGAGCGCGGCGTGAAACTCTCCGGCGGCCAGCGCCAGCGGATCGCCATCGCCCGCGTCATCCTCAAGGACGCGCCGATCCTTGTCCTGGACGAGGCGACCTCCGCCCTCGACAGCGAGGTCGAGGCCGCCATCCAGGACAGTCTGGCGGGTCTGATGGCCGGCAAGACCGTCATCGCCATCGCCCATCGGCTGTCGACGATCGCGCGCATGGACCGGCTTGTCGTCATGGACCGCGGCCGCGTGATCGAGACCGGCACCCATGACGAGCTCATCGCCCGCGACGGTCTCTATGCCGATCTATGGAAGCGCCAGTCCGGCGGCTTCATCGACGCCGAGTGACGGAGTCAGGCCGGCGTTCCGCGGCGCGGATAGATCTGTCGCGGCGGGATGCGATGGAAGATTGCCGCGACCACGACGAGGATCAGGGCGCCGACCGCGACGCACAACACCACATGCGGCACGTTCATTGGGGCGACCGCCGCGAGAAGTGGGATCGCCCCCGCCGGTGGGTGGGTGACGCGCAGCATCAGCATCGCCGTGAGCGTGATCCCAAGACCGATCGCAGCGACCGCGATCGGCGGAAAACCGATGGCGAGCAGCGCTGTCGTCGCGACGAGAGCCAGCGCATATCCGCCGATCACGTTGATCGGCTGCGCCAGCGGGCTCGCCGGCACGCCGAAAACGAGCACTGCCGTCGCACCGAGCGGTGCGATCAGCAGCTGCATGTCGGCCGCGAGGCTCAGAAGCTCGAGAACACCGATCGCGACGGCCGCCCCGAGCCCAACCTTGATCGCACTGACCAATGACGCGTGATGGGGTTCGAACCGTTCCAGAATCCAACGCATGGGTAACCCCGCGGTCTCGGGAGATGCAGGGCGCGCGTCTCAGCCGAGATTGAGCTCCTTGAAGAAGTCGTTGCCCTTGTCGTCGATGACGATGAAGGCCGGGAACTCCTCGACCTCGATCCGCCACACGGCTTCCATCCCGAGCTCCGGATACTCCAGAACCTCGACCTTGCGGATACAATCCTGCGCGAGCCGCGCGGCCGGACCACCGATCGAGCCGAGATAGAAACCGCCATGCTTGGCGCAGGCCTCGCGGACCTCGCGCGAGCGATTGCCCTTCGCGAGCATGACCATCGATCCGCCGGCGGCCTGGAACTGGTCGACATAGCTGTCCATGCGCCCGGCGGTCGTCGGGCCGAACGAGCCCGACGCATAGCCCTCCGGCGTCTTGGCCGGGCCAGCGTAATAAACGGGATGGTTCTTGATGTAGTCAGGCAGGCCCCGCCCCTGCTCCAGCCGTTCGCGCAGCTTCGCATGGGCGAGGTCGCGCGCCACGATCATCGGTCCGGTCAGCGACAGGCGGGTCCGGATCGGATGGCGGTTGAGCGTGGCGAGGATCTCAGGCATCGGCCGATTGAGATCGATCCGCACCACATCGCCGCCGAGCGACCCTTCCTCGATGTCCGGCATGAACCGCGAGGGGTTGTGCTCGAGTTCCTCGAGGAAGACACCATCGCGCGTGATCTTGCCCTTAGCCTGGCGGTCGGCCGCGCAGGAGACACCGAGGCCGATCGGCAGGCTCGCGCCGTGGCGCGGCAGGCGGATCACGCGGACGTCGTGGCAGAAATACTTGCCGCCGAACTGCGCGCCCACGCCCATCGCCTGAGTCAGCTTGTGGACCTCCGCCTCCATCGCGAGATCCCGGAAGGCCTGGCCCTTCTCGGATCCGGATGTCGGCAGCGTGTCGAGATACTTGGTCGAGGCGAGCTTCACGGCCTTGAGCGTCAGTTCGGCCGAGGTTCCACCGATCACGATGGCGAGATGGTAGGGCGGGCAGGCCGCGGTTCCCAGCGTGAGGATCTTCTCCTTCAGGAACGCGATCATCCGGTCATGGGTGAGCAGCGACGGCGTGCCCTGGACCAGGAAGGTCTTGTTGGCCGAACCGCCGCCCTTGGCGATGAACAGGAACTTGTAGGCGTCCTCCCCCTCGGCAGAAATGTCGATCTGCGCCGGGAGGTTCGTCTTGGTGTTCTTCTCCTCGAACATGGAGACGGGCGCGAGTTGCGAATAGCGTAGGTTCTTCTTCTCATAGGCGTCGCGAATGCCCTGTGCGAGCGCCGCCTCATCCTGGCCGTCGGTCCACACGAAGCGGCCCTTCTTGCCCATGACGATCGCCGTACCCGTGTCCTGGCACATCGGCAGGACGCCGCCGGCGGCGATGTTGGCGTTCTTCAACATGTCATAGGCGACGAACTTGTCGTTCGGCGTCGCCTCCGGATCGTCGAGGATCGCCCGGAGCTGCGCGAGATGGGCCGGGCGCAGCAGGTGGTTGATGTCGACCATCGCCGTCTCGGCCAGAAGACGCAGTGCCTCGCCGTCGACGGTCAGAATCTCCCGATCGCCGAGCTTTTCCACCCGCACACCCTCCGTCGAGAGGCGGCGATAGGGGGTCGCGTCCGGACCGAGCGGAAACAGCGGTACGTGATCATAGGGCATCGAACGGCATCCTGCGGAAAGCGCGCCACCCTACAAAAGCCGATCGCCGGCGGCCAGTGCGACGGAAGACGAAACCGCGATCACCACACCAGTACCCGACGCCCTTCCTCCGCCTGCGCTGGCGCGACGTTGCCCCTTGTCTTCGCACCATCAGCATGAGACCGACGATGCATGCTCACGATTCTGCACACCGCCGACTGGCATGTGGGACAGACGCTGGCAGGCTATGGCCGCCTCGAGGAGCATCGCCTCGCGCTGCGTGACCTCGTGGCCGTCGCGATCGAGGAGAAGATCGACGCGCTGATCCTCGCCGGCGACGTCTTCGATACGCAAAGCCCGAAGGCGGAGGCCGAGACGCTCGTCTACGAGACGATCGCCGCCATCACCCGCGCGCTGCCGAAGGCTGCGATCATCATCATCGCCGGCAATCACGACCTCGCGCAGCGCATCGAGGCGCCCTCACCGCTCTATCGGGCGTTCGGCGTCCACGCGATAGGCAGCATCCGGCGACGGGACGGACAGATCGATGTCGATCACCATCTCGTGGCGCTGAGGGACGCAAGCGGTGTCACTCGCGCCCATTGCCTCGCCATCCCCTACCCGCGCGCGATCGACCTGCCCGGCCTCGGGCTCACGGCCGAGGGTGAGACCGGCTCAGGCGTGGTGCGCGAGGTGCGCCGCCTCTATGCGGAGGCGACCTCCGCCGCGCGGTCGCGGATCGGCGATACGCCCCTCATCGCGACCGGGCATCTGCATGTGCTCGGATCGATCGAATCGGAGGGTGCCGAGCGCGCAATCCTCGTCGGCGGACAGCACGCGGCGCCGGCTGATGTTTTCCCGCCCGACCTCGCCTATGTCGCGCTCGGCCATCTCCATCGGCCGCAGAAGATCGGGCGCGACACGATCCGCTATTCCGGCTCGCTGCTGCCCCTTTCGGCCACCGAACGCGGCTATGCGCATGGCGTGACGCTCGTTACGCTCGACGAGGCGGGCGCGACCGTGCGCCATCGCCCGATTGCACGCCCGGCGCCGTTCCTGCGAGTCCCCGAGCAGGGCAGTCTCGCCATCGGCGATGTCGAAAAGGCGCTGCGCGCGCTGCCGCTCGATCCGACGACACCCGAGGGCCTGCGCCCCTTCGTCCAGCTCGCGATCCGGCTCGATGGCCCGACCCCGGGCCTCGAGGCCGAACTCGACCGGCTCGCCCAGACCTTTCCGATCCGCTTCGTGGGCCATGTCGTCGAGCGACCGGACGGTGCGGCAACCGGCCTGTCGGCCACAGCCGAGGACCAGGCGCCGCTCGCGACACGCCATCCCGCAGAACTGTTCGCGGCGGCCTTCGAGGCCACACACGGCACGAAACCGACGGAGGACCATACGGCCGTGTTCGAAGCCGCGCTCGCCGCCACGCAGGTGCAGTAGCCGTGCGCATCCTCGCCATCCGCGGCAAGAACCTCGCGAGCCTCGCGGAGAGTTTTGCGCTCGATCTCGAAGCCGAACCCCTGCGCAGCGCCGGGTTGTTCGCCATCACCGGCGAGACAGGCGCGGGCAAGTCGACGCTGCTCGATGCTTTGTGCCTTGCGCTCTATGACACCACCCCGCGTCTCGAAGGCGATGGCGGCAAGGAACCGGTGCCCGATCACGCCGGCAAGGCGATGAAGGCGAAGGATCCGCGCACGGTTTTGCGGCGCGGCGCCCATGAGGGTTTCGCGGAAGTCGACTTCATAGCCCACGACGGTGCGCGCTACCGAGCAACCTGGCTGGTGCGTCGCGCCTACGGCAAGGCGACCGGCGCGATCATGGATGTCGAGCGGATGCTGCAGAGGCAGACGGTCGACGGCATCTGGGAGGCGGTCGCGAGCGGCAAGAAGCCTGTCGAAACCGCCATGGCGGCGTTGACGGAACTCGACTTCGCCCAGTTTCGCCGCACGGCGCTGCTGGCACAGGGCGAGTTCGACGCCTTTCTGCGTGCCGACGAAAGCCAGCGCGCCGACATTCTCGAGAAGATCACGTCGACCGGCATCTATGGCAGGATCAGCATCGAGATCCATCGCCGATCAGACGCCGCTAACCGAGGCGTTGAGGCGCTTGAAGCGAAGCGCGACGCGATCGTCGTCCTGGACAAAAGCGCGCGGACCGACCTCGAAGGTCGAAGGACGACGACGCAAACAGCTTTGGACACCCTCGCCCGCGACACGGAAGCGCTGACGCTTGAACGCGCGACGCGGCAGGCGCTCGATGAAGCTGCGCACCGCGTAGCGGTTGCAACGGACGCCGTCGATCGCGCGGAAACCGCCGCTCACACCGCACTGCCGATCCGCGAACGCCGTGCCCTGATCGCCCGCGCCGAGCCGATGCGGCGGCTTCTGGCAGATGAAGCGACGGCGCGGCAGTTGGTCAGCGATCGCGCAACAGCGGCAGAAGCCGCTATGGCCGCAGTCGAGACCGTGGCGCGCCGGCGCGCTGATGCCCTGGCCGATCGAACGGCGCGCGAGGCGGAACTCGGCCAGGAAGCCACGGCAGTCGCCGCTCTCGAACCGATCTGGGAGCGCGCAACGGCCCAGGACGCGCTCGTCCAGACGGCGGAGCGCGAACGTGAGGCGGCCGCCAGGGCGCTCGCGGACGCCGAAGGAGCCGTCTCCGAGGCCGCGACAGGGTTGACAGCCGCGCAATCCGCACTCGACATCGTGACGACGCGGGAGGCGGCGCTGCGCCGCAGGGAGGAGGCGCTCTCCGCCCTCACCCCCTTCGCGCCGGTCTGGCCGACGCTGCGCCGCCAGATCGAGGATTGGCGCACGAGCGCCACCGCCCTCGCGAGGGCACGCGAAACCCATCGTCTCGCCGTGAGGGAGCGCGACGAAGCGAAGGTGCGCATCGCCCAGCTTGTCGAAGCCGAGACATCGGCTGCAACCGAACGGGCCGCCCTCCTCGGTCGGATCGAGGCGCGCGGTGACACGCTGCGCGCGCTGGCCGAGGACGCGATGCCGGCAGAGCGGCAAGCCCTCCAGCATCGCGAGGAAGGGTATCGTTTGGCGCAAACCGCCGCGAGCGCCCACGCCACGGCCCGCGATTCTCTTGCAAAGGCCCGCCTCGACCTCGAAACGGCCGAGGCGACGCGGCATTCCGCGACAACCCGCTCTCGTGCACTCGAAACGGAACTGGCCGGTCTTCGGACGGCCCGACAGGCACAGCAGGCCGGCTACGACCTCGCGGAGGCAATCGATCGACAGGAGGCCGCGACCTTGCGTGGCCTCCTCGTCGATGGCGAGCCCTGCCCGGTCTGCGGCTCGACCTCCCATCCGGTGATGAGCCATGGCGACGCGATCACGGCGCTCGCCCGCAAGCTGAAAGAGGATCGTCGCGCGCTCGATGCCACCATCGCGACGGCGGAAGCCGCCCTCGTTGAAGAGACCCAACGCGTCGCGGCCATGCAGGGACGCATCGAGAGCGCCAACACCTCCATCGCGCGGTACGAGGCCGAGGCCGATCATGCCGCGATGACCTATGCCGCAGCCGCCGGGTTGCTCGGCCTCCCGGCGATCGAGGCCAGCGACGCGGCCCTTGCCGCAGTCGGTGCGGAGCTTGCCCGCCAGCGCGAGGCGCTCGATTCCCGCCAGACTGCGATCGAGGCCGCGCGGAAGGATCGCGAAGCGCTGCGCGAGACTCTGACGCGCCACGATCAGGAGCGTGACGAGCGCAACACCACGCTCGCTCACGAGCGCACGGTCGAGAGCGATGCTGCGGTCGTCATCGCGCGGAGCACTGAGGCCATCACCCAAGGCGAAACAGGCATCGCCACGATCGAGCGGGCCCTCGACCCGTTGCTCGACGCAGCCGACCTGTCGATCGCCGATCTCCGGCGGGATGCCGCCACCTGCCGGCGGCGGCTCGACACGGCGTTCGAGACGCTCAAGTCGGTGGCGGATGAGCGTACGGATCTCCTCGCGCAGCGGGCCGAGGTCGAGGATCGCGCGCGGCAGGCCGGGGCGGCGAAGGATCGCGCCGAGGCAGCGCTCGCCGTGGCAAAGAAGCAGCATCAGGACCGCGATCTGGCGCTCCGCTCGGCCATCGCCGAGCGGGCAACGCTTCTCGACGGAGAACCCACCGTGATCCACCGCGAGCGGGCGCAGGCCCGCCTTGCCACCGCCAGACAGGCGTCGGATCGTTCACGCGCCGAACTGGCCGATCTCGACCAGATGCTCGCCGCGGACGAGGCACGGGCCGTGGCGGCCAAGGCCAGCCTGTCCGAGGCGCAGGCCAGCGCCCAACGGCAGACAGAGGCCGTCGAGGCAGGTTGTGCCGCCCTTGTACTCGACCGCACCATGATCGACGGCCTGCTCGCGGTCTCGCCGGCCGATCTGGCCGCCATGGACGCCACGATCGCAGCCGTCGATGCCGACCTCCTGGCCGCCCGCGCCGTTCTGGCCGAGGCGCAACGCCATTATCAATCGCTGGAGGCAGCATCCCTCGACCATCCACCGCGCGACCTTGGCACGATCGACGCCCGGCTCACGGACATCGAGGCCGAGCGTCAGCAGTATCTGGCCACCATTGGTGAGACATCGGCGCTTCTTGCCGCCGACGATTTCGCCCGCGACCGGGTTGAGGCGATGCGGCCCGAGATCGACGTCGCCAAGGCGCACCGCGACACGATCGCGGCGGTCGACGATGCGATCGGCTCGGCTGACGGCGCGCGCTTCCGCCGCTTCGCCCAGGGTGTGACGCTCGACCGGCTGATCGCACTCGCGAATACCCAACTGGCAACGCTCGCACCGCGCTACCGACTGCGCCGCGCCGATTCGGGTAGTCTGGGCCTCCTGATCATCGACCGCGACATGGGTGACCAACTGCGCTCCACGCGCTCGCTCTCCGGCGGCGAACGCTTCCTCGCCTCGCTCGCCCTCGCCCTTGCGCTCTCGGGGCTCGAAGGGCGGCGCTCCTTCGTCGACACGCTGTTCATCGACGAGGGCTTCGGCGCGCTCGACGCCGCGACCCTCGATACTGCGATCGATGCGCTGGAGGCCCTGCAGAGCCAGGGACGGCGTGTCGGCGTGATCTCGCATGTCGCCGCGATGATCGAACGCATCGCGATTCAGGTTCGCGTCGAGAAGGCGGGCGCGGGCCGCAGTACCGTGCGGGTCGCCGTCGCCACGCGCGGTTGATCGGGCGGGACAGCCGCGATCCATGCGTTTCCGGGCGTGACGGACAATCCCGAGGCGTATATAGGGAGTCGCGCGCGCGGGCCCGGCCCGCCTGTCACAGGACCAGTCGCGGATGCCCGTAACCCTGCTCGATCTCATCGTCGTCGGCGTGATGCTCGTTTCGGCCCTGCTCGCCATGGTGCGCGGCTTCACCCGAGAGGTGCTGTCGATCGCAGCCTGGGTGGTCGCCGCCGCCGCCGCCCTGCTGCTGCATCAGCACGTGATCCCCTTCGTCAGCCCCTACATCTCGAACGCAATGGCGGCCCAGTTCGCCGCGGGCGGCATCGTCTTCATCGTGACGCTGATCATCGTTTCCTTCATCACCATCCGCATCTCGGACATCATCCTCGACAGCCGTATCGGCGCGGTCGACCGGGCGCTCGGCTTCGTCTTCGGTGCGGCGCGCGGCGCGCTGCTGGCCGTGGTCGCCTTCCTGTTCTTCGCCTGGATGGTGCCGGAAAAGGGTCAGCCGACCTGGGTCCTCGAGTCGCGCGCAAAGCCGATGTTGCTCAGCGGCGGCGCCTGGCTCATGAGCATGCTGCCGGACGATCCGGAAAGCGCCATCATCAAGCGGCTGCGCAACCCCGACTTCCTCCCCTCCGACACAACGGGCGGCGAGGAGGAGGCGGCTCCGGCCGGCGACGGTACGGCGCCCGCCGAAGGCACGCCGGCCCCCGCCCCGGCTCAGCCATCGTCGAATTGACGGGAAACGGCTTGTCTTTGATGGCCCGCGCGACCACTTGAGTGCTAGTGTATCGCTGCCCGGCTGGGTCCGACGCGAAGGTGGAGCACATCGATGGCCGTGGACGATCCGTTCGATCTTGATGGCGACACGCTGCGCGAGGAGTGCGGCGTGTTCGGCATTTACGGGCATCCGGATGCCGCCGCCATCACGGCGCTGGGTCTGCATGCGCTCCAGCATCGCGGCCAGGAAGCGGCCGGCATCGTCACCTTTGACGGCAAGCGCTACCATTCGGAGCGACGCCTCGGCCTCGTCGGCGACACCTTCTCGAAACGCGAGGTGATCGAGCGCCTGCCGGGCGCGAGCGCCGTCGGCCATGTGCGCTATTCCACGACCGGCGAGACCATTCTGCGCAACGTCCAGCCGCTTTTTGCGGAACTCGGCAGCGGCGGCTTTGCGATCGCGCATAACGGCAATCTCACCAACGGCCTGACGCTTCGGCGCGACCTCGTCCACCAGGGCGCCATCTGCCAGTCGACGTCCGACACGGAAGTGGTGCTGCACCTCGTCGCCCGGTCCCAGCGCGAGCGCTTTGTCGATCGCTTCATCGACGCCCTGTTCCAGCTCGAGGGCGCCTATGCTTTCGTCGGGCTCACCAACAAGAAGCTCATTGGTGCGCGCGACCCCTTCGGCATCCGGCCGCTGGTGCTCGGCGAGCTCGACGGCTGCCCGATCCTGACCTCCGAGACCTGCGCGCTCGACATCATCGGCGCCCGACATGTTCGTGACATCGAGAACGGCGAGATCGTCGTCATCACCGAGGCCGGCGTCGAATCGATCCGACCCTTCCCACGCCAGCAGCCGCGCCCCTGCATCTTCGAGTACGTGTATTTCGCCCGCCCGGATTCGATCGTGCACGGGCGCAACGTCTACCGGGTGCGCAAGAATTTCGGTGCCGAACTCGCGGCGGAGAGCCCGGTCGAGGCCGACGTCGTCGTGCCGGTTCCCGACTCCGGCGTTCCCGCCTCGATCGGCTTCGCGCAGGCGGCGGGGCTGCCCTATGAGCTCGGCATCATCCGCAATCACTATGTCGGGCGCACCTTCATCCAGCCGACGCAGGCGATCCGTGAACTCGGCGTGCGCATGAAGCACTCCGCCAATCGCGGCGTCGTCGAGGGCAAGCGCATCGTGCTGGTCGATGATTCGATCGTTCGCGGGACGACCTCGGCCAAGATCGTGCGCATGATGCGCGATGCGGGCGCGCGCGAGGTGCATTTCCGGATTGCCTGTCCGCCGATCCGCTACCCGGACTATTACGGCATCGACACGCCCGAGCGCGACAAGCTGCTCGCCGCGCGGATGGATCTCGAGGCGATGCGCGCCTTCACCGGCGCCGACAGCCTCGCCTTCCTGTCGATCGATGGCGTTTACCGCGCCTGCGGGTATGAGCGGCGCGACCCGATGCGTCCACAATTCACCGACCATTGCTTCACGGGTGACTACCCGACCGCCCTCACCGACGTGATCGGTGAGAGCGCCAAGCAGCAATTGTCGCTCCTCGCCGAAGCAAGCTGATCCTTTCATCCATGACCGACACGTCAAGCCAGCGCATTGCGCTTGTGACCGGAGCGTCGCGCGGCATCGGCCGTGCGACCGCCATCGCCCTCGCCCGCACCGGCGCCCATGTGATCGCCGTGGCGCGGACCGTCGGCGCGCTCGAGGATCTCGACGACGAGATCAAGGCAAACGGCGGCACGGCGTCGCTCGTGCCGCATGATCTGAAGGACTTCGACGGTCTCGACCGCCTCGGTGCCGCTCTCTACGAGCGCTATGGGCGCCTCGACATGCTCGTCGGCAATGCCGGTATCCTCGGCCCCCTGTCCCCGCTCGGCCATATCGAGCCCAAGGCGTGGGACGAAGTCATGGCGGTCAATGTCACCGCCAATTGGCGCCTGATCCGCTCCATGGATCCGCTTCTCAAGGCTTCGCCCGCCGGTCGTGCCGTCTTCGTGACATCGGGCGCGTCATGGAAGGCAAACGCCTACTGGGGGCCCTACGGCGTTTCGAAGGCCGCGCTGGACGTTTTGGTCCGCACCTATGCGGCGGAAACCGTCAAGACACCCATCCGGGTCAACCTCCTCTCGCCCGGACCGACCCGGACCAAGATGCGAGCCGCCGCCATGCCGGGCGAGGATCCGATGACCCTGCCGGCACCCGAGGCCCTGGCGGAGGTGGTCGTCCGTCTGTGCGCGGCGGATGTGACGGAGACCGGCGCGGTGTACGACTTCCGCACCAGTCGCTTCATGCGCTTCCGGGGCCCCGAGTGACGCAATCTGTCGATGCCGGCACGCCCTGTGCTCTTTGACGGTTTGCAGGCGGCGACGGGTATGGCAGTGATGAAAGCGCGCGCTCTGTCCGCCGATCCACGAGACCACGACCGCTGTCGATGCCCCGGACGCCCTACCCCTGGCGATCGATCCTTGTGACCACGCTCGTCGTGACCGTCACGACGCTGGTGCTCGACGCACCCACGACGCCACCACAACCGCAGACCGCGCGTGCGCCTCTGCCCTGGGAAAAACCGCTCGCCACGGACGGATCGGCAACCGAAGCCGTGGGGACGCCGCAATGGACGAAGGAAGCAAAGTCCGTCGACCCCGCGGCTGATGGGTTGACGCGCCTGCCGGATGCCCTGCCGAAGAACCCTTTCCCGCTCGTCGTCGAGGTGCCGCGGGCCGTGAAGGTCGTCGATGCCGCCACCTTCCAGATCGGCGACCGGTTCTATCGTCTGGCGGACATCACGCCCGTGCCACCGGAGGCGGAATGCTCCCGCCGTGGCGGCGGTCGATGGAACTGCGGGATGCGCTCCCGCTCGGCTTTGCGCGGGCTCATCGTCAACAAAGGTCTGCAATGCCGGTCGCTCGATCCGGGCGCCTCATCGACGGCGTCTGCCCCGGTCGACTGCATCCTCGGCACGGTCCGGATCGCCAAGGCCATGGTCGAGAAGGGTTGGGCGACGCCGGCCAAGGTCGGCGATACGGAGCTCGACGCGGCCCTCGAGGCGGCACGGCAAGCCAAGTCCGGCATCTGGGTCAGTCCGGATCTGGCAAAACTCCCCTCGAGCGAAGCGCTCAGCCTGCTTGCCCAGCCTCAGGACCGAACCTGATAATTTGATTGAATTTATGTTTATAGAATACTGATTATAATAATAAAATGATGCCTCTGTGATTTGCGGATCGGCGATCATCGTGGGCATTTTGCGTCTTTACGTTCACGGTGACCGCACAGTACAACCTCCGCGACCCGATCCGAGATGATCGTGTTGAAACGAACGAGGCGTGAGTGAACAGCTACCGGAACTCCGACCCTCGCCCGCCGATCATGCAGGGTTCCCCACCGCTTCCGCACCTGCGGGTACCCTTCGACAGCTGGGATCGTGCGCCGTGGAATCGATGGTCCTTTCAGCATGTGCGAGAACTGCTGCCGACGACCGAGATCTGGCGTGGTCCGGGCCCGGCCTCGCCCCTGACAGAAGTCTCGCAGAACCTCGACGATCTCTCGACCACGACCCTGTCGGGTGAAACCATCACACTCGCTACCCTGCTCGACCGCACCTATACCGACGGCTTCGTCGTGCTGCACCGTGGGCGCATCGTTTACGAGCGGCTCTACAACGGCATGCAGCAGCGCTCGCTGCATCTGTCTCAATCCATGTCGAAATCGGTGACCGGCGCCCTCGTCGGCATCCTCGCCGGACAGTCCGTCTTCACGCTCGACACAGCCGTCGCAAGCATCCTGCCGGAGTTCGCGGCGACCGCCTATCGCGATGCCACGTTGCGCCACGTGCTCGACATGACGAGCGGCGTGCGCTTCGGCGAGGACTACACGGACCCCTTCAGCGATGTCGGCAAACTCGACGTCGCCAGCGGCTGGAAACGACCGCCAGCACCCGGACCATGGCCCGCCTGTGTGCACGATCTCGCTCTCACCCTCACGGAACTCGAACGGCCCCATGGCGAGCGTTTCGTCTATCGCTCGATCGAGACCGACATCCTTGCCTTCTGCATCGAGCGTGCGACCGGCGCGCGCATCGCGCCGCTTGTGTCGGAACTGATCTGGCAGCCGATGGGAGCGGAGGAGAACGCCTGCTTCACCGTGGATCCATCCGGTTACGCGCTCGCCTGTGGCGGTCTCAACGCGACCTTGCGCGACTATCTGCGCTTTGGCGCCATCTACCTCAACGAAGGCGCCTTCAATGGCCGGCAGATCGTTCCGGCCGACTTCGTGGCGCAGACCCGCGTGGCGAGCGGCGCGGTGTTCGGCGCGCCCTACACGGCGGTGACGCCGAATGGCAGCTACCGCAACCAGTTCTGGATCGAGGACCGTGCGACCGGTGCCATCATGGCGCGCGGCGTGTTCGGGCAACTCATCCACATCAACCCGTCGGCCGAGACCGTGGTCGCAAAGCTCTCGAGCTTGCCGGACTTCATCAACCCCACGGCGCTCGCAGACACGCTGGCGGCGATCCACGCGATCGGTCGCGCCTTGCGCTGACGGACGGCGGATCACCTCAAATCGTGCTTGGATCGTCGCCCCGTCCCTGCGATAGAGGATCGGGCTGAAGCGGCGGCCGAGCAGGCCGGCGTATCTGGATAAAGACTTGATAGTCGAACTCGCGATCATCGTCGCACTCGTCGTGTTGAACGGCGTTCTGGCCATGTCGGAAATGGCGCTGGTGTCGTCACGGCCCGCGCGCCTCAAGGTTCTGGCGGAAGGCGGCCGGCGTGGTGCGGCCGTGGCACTGAGGTTGTCCGAAAATCCGGGCCGCTTCCTGTCGACCGTCCAGGTCGGCATCACGCTGGTGGGCGTCCTTTCCGGTGCCTTCTCGGGAGCGACCGTCGGCGCGCGGCTGTCGAACGCGCTGATGGAAGCCGGTTATTCGGCCAGCGTCGCGCAGGCGCTCGGTTTCGGCGGCGTCGTCGTGCTGATCACCTATCTCTCGCTGATCATCGGCGAGCTCGTCCCCAAGCAGATCGCGCTGCGCGACCCGGAGCGGATCGCGGCAGCCGTTGCGCCCACCATGGTGATCCTGTCGCGCCTCGCCTCCCCGCTCGTGTGGTTGCTCGATGCCTCGGGGCAGGCCGTCCTCGCCCTGCTCGGCCAGCGCGGCGCCTCCGACGAGCGCGTGACGGAGGAAGAGGTCAAGACGATCATCGCCGAGGCCGAAAGCGCCGGCGTCCTCGAAAGCGAGGAGAAGGCGATGATCTCGGGCGTGATGCGCCTGTCCGACCGGGCGGCTCGCGCGCTGATGACGCCGCGCAGCGAGGTCGAGATCGTCGATCTGAGCGATGATCACGCCCTGATCATGAAGCAGTTGCGTCGCACGCGCCGCGCGCGCCTGCCGGTGCACGAGGGCAATGACGACGCCATCATCGGCGTCGTCGCGGTCAAGGACGTGCTCGACGCGGTTCTCGACGGCCGCGAGGTTGATCTGCGCAAGATGGTTCAGGCCGCGCCCGTCGTGATGGACTCGCTCGACGCCATCGACGTGATCGGCGCGATCCGGGCTTCGCCGCTGCACATGGCGCTTGTCTTCGACGAGTACGGCCATTTCGAAGGCATCATCACCTCGGGCGACCTGCTCGAGGCGATCGCCGGCAGTTTCGTCGATCAGGACGGCGACGAACCCGCCGTCGTTCGGCGCGACGACGGCACCTATCTCGTCGCCGGCTGGATGCCGGTGGACGAGTTCGCCGACCAGCTCGGCGCGCCCGTCGCCCGCGATGCGGATTATGAGACCGTGGCCGGCTTCATCCTCGACGAGATGAAGCACCTGCCGGGCATCGGCGAGAGCTTCGAGAAAGCCGGCTGGCGCTTCGAGGTGATGGATCTCGACGGCCGCCGCATCGACAAGATCCTCGTCACAAAACCCGCCTGAGGCAGGCTTTCACGCCTTCAGTGTCGTGAGGAAGCCCGCAAAGCGCATCAGACCCTCTGGCCACGGGCCATGGCCGGACGCGACATTGATGTGGCCGGCATCACCGGCGTCAGCGATCACCGAGCCCCAGGCGTAGCCGAACTCTTCCGCCTTCTCATAGTCGCAATAGGGGTCGGTACGGCTCGCGATCAGGAGCGAGGGGAACGGCAGCGGATCACGCGGCACCGGCGCGAAGTCGTGCGCGACGCCGGGGATGAGGTCCGGCCGTTCCCAGTCCGACGGCCCGACCAGCACGGCACCGGCGACGCCGGTCAGATCGGGCGCGGCGTGAACGGTTGCGAGAACGCCGATCGAATGAGCGACGATCACCACCGGGCGCGTCGCGGCCTTCGTCGCGGCGATCAGGGCTGCGATCCATTGCGCCCGCTCGGCACGGTCGAAATCGACGCCCTCGAGACGCCGCGCCGTCGTCAGGCGGGACTGCCAGCGGGTCTGCCAGTGATCGGGCCCTGAATTGCCGAGACCAGGCACGATCAGAATGTCGGCTTCCGAGGTCCGCATCGTCGTGGCCTAGCCAAACACGCGGTCGAAGATCGTGTCGACATGCTTGAAGTGGTAGCCCTCGTCGAACATGGCGGCCAGCGCCTCGTGCGACAGACGCGCCGTTACTTCAGCGTCGGCGCGCAGCGAGGTGAGGAAATCCGCCCCGTGCTCCCAGGTCTTCATCGCGTTGCGCTGGACGAGCCGATAGGAGTCCTCGCGGCTCACCCCGGCCTGCGTCAGGGCGAGCAGGACGCGTTGCGAATTGTGCAGACCGCCGAGACGATCGAGGTTCTTGCGCATGTTCTCGGGGTAGACGACGAGCTTGTCGATCACGCCCGTCAGGCGTGCCAGCGCGAAGTCGAGCGTCACCGTCGCATCCGGACCGATCATGCGCTCGACCGAGGAATGCGAAATGTCGCGCTCATGCCAGAGCGCGACGTTCTCCATGGCCGGCATGGCAAAGGCGCGGACCATGCGGGCGAGGCCGGTAAGGTTTTCGGTGAGCACCGGATTGCGCTTGTGCGGCATCGCCGACGACCCCTTCTGGCCGGGCGAGAAATACTCCTCCGCTTCGAGGACCTCGGTGCGCTGCAGGTGCCGGATCTCGGTCGCCAGACGCTCGATGGAGGAGGCGATGACGCCGAGCGTCGCAAAAAACATCGCGTGGCGATCACGCGGGATGACCTGCGTCGAAACCGGCTCGACCGTCAGTCCCATCATCCGCGCCACATGCGCCTCGACCCGCGGATCGATGTTGGCGAAGGTTCCGACCGCACCCGAGATTGCGCAGGTCGCGATGTCGGCCCGTGCCGCGACGAGCCGCGCCCGGTTGCGCGTGAACTCGGCATAGGCCTGGGCGAGCTTGAGGCCAAACGTCGTCGGCTCGGCGTGGATGCCATGCGAGCGCCCGATCGTCGGCGTGTATTTGTGCTCCAGCGCCCGCCGTTTCAGCGCCGCGAGCAGCGCATCGATATCGGCGAGGAGGATATCGGTCGCGCGCGCAAGCTGAACTGCGAAACAGGTGTCGAGCACGTCGGACGACGTCATGCCCTGATGCAGGAACCGCGCTTCCGGACCGACGATCTCACTGACATGGGTCAGGAAGGCGATGACGTCGTGCTTCACCTCGCGCTCGATCGCGTCGATGCGATCGACGTCGAACTCGGCGTCACGCCCCTTGGCCCAGATCGTCTCGGCAGCCGATTTCGGCACGACGCCGAGTTCGGCGAGGGCGTCGGTCGCATGCGCTTCGATCTCGAACCAGATGCGGAACCGGGTCCGCGCGTCCCAGATCGCGGTCATCGCCGGGCGGCTGTAGCGGGTGATCATGCGCGGGCGCCTCCATGGGTCGCGCGCGTCGTATCAGACGGCGCGGCGGGCGCAAAGCACCGTCAGCGCGCCGGATCAGTGACCGCTCTTCTTCTCCTCAGTGGAAATCGGTTCGGCGGCGAGATCGATGACGTGCGCCTGAAAACTGCGCGTCACGCCGTCGATCGAGGGACCGGTGCGGCCGAGAAGCAAGGCGAGGACCGGCGGCTTGCCCTCGCGCGGCAGCATGCGCAACTCGACGAGGCCATAGCCCATCGGACAGAATCGCTCCGGCGGGATTTTGGGTTCCGACACCAGCCTGCGCAGCACGGTGCCGCCGCCGTCGACGAAATCGACGGTCAGCGTGCGTGCCTCGATCTTCATCTTGGCGCAGGTCTTGTCGCCGCTCTCGCCATTGACGATCCGAAGCGTCCCCGCTCCGATCGTGTCGATCGAGACGGGCACCTCGACGGCAGTCTTGTCGGTGTAGTCACCCGATCCGCGCGCGAGAATCGTGCCCTGCTCGCCGATCCCCAGCCGCTCGATCGTTCGGCGCGCGGCAGTGTAGGTCACCGACCGGGCGACGTCCGGCGTCCGCGCCCGCTGGGCGAAGGAGGTGCGGAACGGCGCCCCGGCAATCGACGTTCCCGACTGGGCATCGAGGATCTGCAGGTCCGAATAGGGGAAACCGTCCGGCCCCAAAATGCCGAACTGCTCATAGGCAAACGACGTCCCGTCGCGGGAAAAGCCGAGCACGGACAGGCGTGCCTGCTCCGACGCAAGAACGGGCGCCCCGAGGAGCGCCACGACCATCGCACATAAGGCACTCAGTCCGGCGCGCCGCATCGCAACCTCGAAATATCACGTACACCACGGTACCGCGGGGTGGTTTCGATTTTGCGAAGACAGGGTCGAAAAACCGGTTACTTCACGCAGCTTTCATAGGCCGTCTCGGCCGCGGTGCGCAGTGCGCCCTCGAAGCGGCGGGTCACCTTGTAGGCCTCGAAATCCGCCTCGGTCATGGCTGCGACGACCTTTCGCGAATAGCAGTGGCAGCCCGTCGCGATGTCCGTGCTCTCATCCGCCTCCTTGCCGCGCTGATACATGCAGGCATCGAGGATCCGCATGCGGATCTGGTCTCGCGAGAGCGACTTAACGTCGATTTTTGCGCCCGGTTGCGGCGTTGACGGCGAATCGGCGGTCACGGCAGCGGGGTTTGCAGCGGCGATGGCGGCGGACGCGCTGACGATCGTGACGAGAAGAGCAAGGAGAGTGCGACGCATGATTTCCTCAGGCACGTGCGATCAATGGTCAAGGAACGGGGGCTCGACGCATCGAGACCTTGTTGTCGTGGAACGCCGCTCCGCCGAAGGGGGCAACCGGATCGGCACCAGTTAGTGTATTGATACCGTTTCCCTCTGGATAGGCGCTATTCGGCCAGATCGACTCCGCGATGAGCACGCCGCGCTGGAGTCCCTCGAACACTTTCGCGTGAAGAGTGACTGAACCGCGGGCATTCGTCAGCGTCACGCGGTCTCCATCGGCGACGCCGGCGGCTGCCGCGTCGTGGGGATGCACGAACACCGTCGGCCGCCCCTCACGCGTGACCGATCCGGGCGTCTCGGTGAAGGTCGAGTTGAGGAAGTTCCGCGCCGGGCTCGTCGCGAGCCTGAACGGATGGGCCTCGTCCGCCGCCTCGATCACCGCCCAGTGATCCGGGAAGCCCGGCATGGCCTCGACCGGCCCGAAGGTCGACGGCGCGACGTAGGGCACCTTCGCCCAGTCGGGCTTGAGGCGGAACTTCTTGTCCTTCCAGTTGAAGCCGTCGCGGAAATGCGCAGTCTCGAACGGGATCTGGCAATCGAGATAGCGCCGCTCCTCGAGATCGGCGAGCGTGCCTCGGTTCGACGCCTGCAGCGTCCAGTCGATGATCTCCCGCGGCGTCATCGTGAAGCCGCGATGCTCGGCGCCCAGCCGCGTCGCGAGCGCGCTGATCACGGCGTGATTCGACCGGCACTCCCCCGGCGGATCGACGAGCTTCGGCCCCAGCTGGATGTATTGATGCCCACCACCCTGATAGATGTCGTCGTGCTCGGTGAACATGGTCGCCGGCAGCACGATGTCGGCCATCAACGCCGTGTCGGTCATGAACTGCTCATGCACGACGGTGAACAGATCCTCGCGCTCAAAGCCCGCCTTCACGCGCGTCTGATCCGGTGCGACCGAAACCGGATTGGTGTTCTGGATCAGCATCGCGGTCACCGGCGGTCCGCCGAGCAGCGCTTCTTCGTCGCCGCAAAGAACCGCCCCGATCCGCGACTGGTCGAGCACCCGGACCGAGCGGTCAAGGAGATCCAGCCCCTCGATGAGCGATTTGCGCCAGCCATACATGCCGGAATTGGAGTGGAACGCCCCTCCCCCTTCGTGCTGCCAGGCGCCGAGCACGACCGGAATGCAGCTCGCCGCATGCATGTTCACCGCCCCGTTGCGCGAGCGGGCGAAGCCGTAGCCGAGGCGGAAGAAGGTGCGCGGTCGCTCGCCCAGAAGCCGGGCGAACGCCTCGATCTGGTCGACCGGCACACCGCAGATCGCTGAAGCCCATTCCGGCGTGCGGGTCGAAAGATGGGCTTCGAGCCCGTCCGGATCATCGGCATAGGTGGCGAGATAGGCGCGGTCGGCACGACCGTCGCGGAACAGGCAGTGCATGACGGCGCAGGCGAGCGCGCCGTCGGTTCCCGGCCGCACGATCAGCGCGAGATCGGCCTGCTTCAGCGTCGCCGTCTCGTAGACGTCGACCGCGACGATCTTCGCACCGCGGTCCTTGCGGGCACGGGTCGCGTGCGTCATCACATTGACCTGCGTCGCGACGGCGTTGGTCCCCCAGATCACGACGCAGTCCGACAGGGCCATCTCGCGGGGATCGGCCCCCGTAAGCCGGCCGGTTCCGGCGATGTAGCCCGCCCAGGCCATGTTGGTGCAGATCGTCGAAAAGAAGCGCGAATACTTTTTGGCATGGGTCAGGCGGTTGATGCCGTCGCGCATCACGAGACCCATCGTGCCGGCATAGTAGTAGGGCCACACGGTCGCCGGACCATGCCGTTCTTCCGCCGCCCGGAACGCTTCGGCGGTGCGATCGAGCGCCTCGTCCCACGAGATGCGCGTGAAGGATCCCGACCCCTTAGGCCCGGTGCGCAGCAGCGGATGGAGGAGACGGGCGGGATGGTTCGCCCGTTCGGCATAGCGCGCGACCTTGGCGCAGATGACTCCGGCCGTATAGCGCTGCCCCTCATCGCCATAGACGCGGCCGATGCGCGTGCCGTCGATCACCTCCACCTCGAGCGCGCAGGTCGAGGGGCAGTCATGCGGGCAGACGGAGGAGCGGCGAACGACGGAGAGCGGCTTGTTCATGGCCCGGTTCTACCGCAGGCGCAGGCGCTTCGAAAGCGCGCGGCCCGCGAAACACACCGCGTCCGTCGCATCGAGCCGCTATCGCTCACGGCCCGCGGCGCTATGCTGGCGGTCGACGTCCCTAACCCCGCCGAGACCGCCGATGGCCCTCATCACCTACCTCACGACCATCCGCTTCGATGCCGGCGCCATCGCTGAAATCGGTCAGGACCTCGTCGACCTCGCCATCGAGCGCCCGATGCTGGTGGCCGATGCCGGCGTCTCGGCAGCCGGCCTCGTCGATCGCGTGCGGGCGGTGTCGCCCCGCCTCGCACGGGCGCCTCTCTTCGATGCCGTGCCGACGAACCCGACGGAAGCCGCGGCACTCGCGGCGCTCGACGTGTACCGCGCCGGGGACTGCGACGGTGTCGTCGCGATCGGTGGCGGCTCGCCGATCGATCTGGCCAAGGCCGTGGCGCTCCTCGCGACCCATCCGGGTCCCCTCGAAACCTATGCCGCGATCCTCGGGGGCCTGCCGAAGATCACCGCGCGCGTCGCGCCCGTGATCGCCGTGCCGACGACGGCCGGGACGGGAAGCGAGGTCGGCCGCGCCGCGTTGATCACGCTGGAGGACGGACGCAAGCTCGGCTTCATCTCCCCGCATCTGATCCCGCGGCGGGCAGTCTGCGACCCTGACCTGACGCGCGGCCTGCCACCGCTTCTCACGGCCGCGACCGGCATGGACGCCCTCACCCATTGCATCGAGACGTATCTGTCGCCCCGCGACAACCCACCGGCCGAGGCGATCGCCCTCGACGGCCTGTCGCGCGCGGTGACGTGGCTGCCCATCGCGGTCGCGAACGGTGCCGACATGACGGCGCGGCGGGAGATGATGATGGCGGCGCTCGAGGGCGGCCTGACCTTCCAGAAAGGGCTCGGTGCGGTGCATTCGCTGTCGCACGCGCTCGGCGGGCTCAAGAGCCCGTCCCTGCACCATGGCACGCTGAACGCGGTGTTGCTGCCGGCCGTGCTGCGGTTCAACGAGCCGGCGGCAGAGGAGAAATTCAAGGCGCTGCGCCGCGCCATGGGCCTTGATGCGCAGGCAGATGTCGCGGGCTTCATCGAGCGCCTCAACAGGTCGCTCGGCCTGCCCACCAGCCTCTCCGCCATGGGTCTGACGCGTGACGTGTTCGAGGCGATCGCAGCGGGCGCGCTCGCCGATCATTCGACGCCGACGAACCCGCGCAAGGCGACGGCGGCGGATTTCCTCGCTCTGCTCGAGGCAGCCTTCTGAAAGGCGGCCTCAGTGCATCGCGAGGAAGGCGCGGGCGGCGCGCTGCGCTTCCGCGATCTGGATCGCGGACATTTCCGCTGCCAGTTCGCCGCGGCGGACCGCCGCTTCGCGATGGCCGCGGCTGGCCGCGAGGTTGAACCACTTGTGGGCCTCGATCAGGTTGGCCTCATCGCCCGCCGAGTGGCGAAGACCAAGCTGGAAGAAAAGCTCGTCGCTGCGCTCAGCGCCGGCCATCGGTGCGGTTTCAAGACCAGGAAAATCGAAGCGAGCCATGACACGATCCCTTTGTTCGCCTGTGGCGACGAAGCCTTGCGGTCCGCCGCCGTTCCCCCCGAAGGTCGATCGCCTTCGCTGAGGCCGAGACTGCCGCCGAGATTTGAATCGCCGTTTAAGCAAAAGCGTGAATCGATCTTCAACAAAACTTGAATCAACACCTAACGAGCCTTCGAAAACGCAGATTTAGCGAGAAATCACGAAAAAACGTGATGATTTACGGCAACTCTACTCTGCGCTGGCAAGACTCCGCAAACCATGCCGAAAGGTCGCGATTATCGACCCGCACGGTATTGGACACCAGAAACGCCGGAACCGCCCCGCTCGAAGGAAGCCAAGATGCCCTTGGGGCGCCGGCCAAAAAGGCGCTTGCAATCGGCCATGCCACGGACTAGACACCCCGCAGTCGCGCGGCGGTGATCCGCCGCCCGCAATGCGCCCGTAGCTCAGCTGGATAGAGCATCAGACTACGAATCTGAGGGTCGGACGTTCGAATCGTTCCGGGCGCGCCATTCTTCCCCTGAAAATACCGGCGCGACGCGACCCGCGCAGGCACCGGTCCGGCTCAGAAGGTCAGGCGGGCTTCTGCGGCCAGGTGGTATTCGCCGTCGCCGGTCAGGTCCGCGCCGCCGCGCAGGCGGGTAGACCAGGTCTGGCCGTCCTCGAGCGTATAGCTGGCTTCGATGAGGACCGGACGGCCCGTAACCTCGGCCAGCGAGGACCGGCGGGAAACGATTTCGGTTTCGAGCCCGTCTGCGGTCGGCGCCCTGTAGTTCAGGTCCAGGTGACCGGAAACGGCCTGGGGCGCGGCGCGCAGCGCCATGGCGAGGCTTTCCCGCAGCGCGGCCTTGCCCGGGCCGGTCCGGGAGACGCGGGCACCGATCTCGCCCGAGACAAGGACGCTGTCCGAGAAACCGATCGGCCCGCGCGACTCCGGCGCACCGATCGCGGTGGTCTCGGCAGCGCCATAGACCTCCCAGGCACCAAAGGTGCGACTGGCGGCCAGGCCGACACTGTTCAGCACGAACGGCGCATCGAAGCTCGATAGATCGGACGCAAGATCATAGAAGCCATGGCGCTGGACCATGCTTGTCAGGCTGATGCCGACAATCGTGCGGCTGTCGGGTCGGGCCCAGTAGCCCAGGCCGACCGTGGAATGCCGCATGGGGGAACGGTCCAGCTCCATGCGTTGCTCGAAGTCCGTCGCGCCCGGCCGGACGACCAGTCGATGGCCGTCGTCCTCGCTGATGCCGGGGCTGGCGCCGAGCGAAGTCGCGCCGAAGACCACCAGCCGGCCACCACTGTTCATCGGCAGGCTCACACCGGTCAGCGCCGAGCGGCCGAGCAGATCCGAAGAGGCAAAGAAGCTCAGGGGCCTGAGCCCCGGGTCCGAGGCGAAGTCCGAGCGGGTCTCGGTGGCGCCGGTGAGGCGCAGGGCCACGACCGCGCCGCCCATGGGCGCGTCCATGCCCGCGCGAAGGGTCCGGTCCATCGCAAACCGCCCGGTTCCGGCCGCGGCACGAGGCCCGAAGCCGACGTAGGCGACCGGCGTCGAGGGCCCCGCGAAGAAGTTCGGAGCCCAGCCGCCCTGCCCGCCCATGTCGATCGCCGAAGCGCTGACCGTTCCCGGATCCCGCGCGGCCGCCCGGACCGAGAAATTGCTGACCTCGTTGAGGGCGTAGTCACGACCGTAGGCGTCAAACGCCGTCACATCGGACAGCGAACCGGCCGCTTGTCCCATGACCGGGGCAACGGTCAGCGACGCCCCGGACACCACGACTGTCTGGCCGTTCGGCGCAATGATGGCCGTGGTTCCCGCGTTCTGGAACGCCCTTTCGACGTTCAGCAGCCCCCGGCCATAAACGGGGTCGACCCCCCTTGCCCCGATGTCCGTGGCCGAGTTCAACAGAATGTCGGCAACTGTGGCAGGTCTGGCCTTCAGGGCCGGCCACCGCCCTTCCAGCAGCGCCGCCGCACCCGCCACGATCGGGGTCGCCATGCTGGTTCCGGACATAAAGCCGTAGCTGTTGCCGGGCAGGTTTGCGTAGATCATCTCGCCGGGCGCAACGAGGAAACGGTGTTTCCACTTCATGTTCTCGGCACAGGCGGTGGCACCGCCGGCCAGAAGGCAGCCCTCGCCGGGACGATTGGAAAAGGTCGAGATTGTTCCCGCCAGATTCACGCTGCCGACCAGAAGCAAACGGGACAGCGCGGTCCTTGCCTCTGCGGCGGCCACGGGGATCATCTCATTGCCGAAGGTGGCGCCGTCGTTGCCCGCGGCCTTGACGAAGAGCATGCCCGAGAGCGGGGTGCTGGCCATCGTCCGGATTTCCGAGGCGCTCAGGCACAGGGCCATGCGGGCGCAGCCAAAGCTCATGCTGGCGATACTGGCCTTGCGGTTGGCCGCGTCGGTCCAGGCACTGATCAGGCCGTTGCCGCCGGCGATATAGCCCCGGTTGTCAAACACCGCATAGTTCAGGATCGAGGAGCCGGTAGCCATGCCAAATCGGGCGCCGGCGATCGTTCCGGACGTGTGCGTTCCATGGCTGCTGAAGGACGAATAGATGCCGTTGCTGAAGAGCAGGTTGCTGCAGCGACCGGCAAGGTCCGCAAACCGGCAATCGGCCCGCCCGTCGTAGACACCGACAATGACACCGGCTCCGCCCTTGGCGCTGTTCACGAGGGCGGGCGTCAACCGGATCAGCGCCCATTCCGCCGCATTGGGATTGGTCGACGGGAACACCGTCTGACCCAGGGCCGACGCCGGGGCGGCGAGAGCGACGGAAAACAACGCCGCCACAAAAGCTCTTTGCATCACCCGGGCCCCTCGCCTGCTGGAACAGGCGGGAGATTTACAAGATCATGATTTTCGAGCTGTTGCCGAAAACAGTTAAATCGACAATCGATTAATCTGCTTCATATCGATACATGTTAACATTTACGTTTTTAAGTATAGATAGCAACCACAAATCCGGGAAAGCATCTCTCAGGTCGATTTCAACATGAAAACAGCCGTACGTTATTCGGCGGCCGGTTGCCGCTGATCCCGGAACGCGGGGATCTCTGCGCCCCGATCTTACCCATCACCGTCGGGAACAGCGGGCTGTGTCACGCCCAGAGCCAGGCTGCAGCCGCGGTGTAGAGGGCGATGCCAACGGTGAGGTTGAATGGGAAGGTGATCGCCAGGGACGCCGTCACAAACACGCCGGTGTCCGCCTCAGGTGCCGCCAGCCGCATGGCAGCGGGCACCGCGATATAGGAGGCCGAACCCGCGAGTATGGTCAGAAGCGCGGCATTGCCGACGTCCAGTCCGGCGAGCCGGGCAAGCCCCAGCGCCACGGCGGCCGAGAGCAGCGGAAATCCCAGGGCGAAAGCGATGACGCCGGGCGACAGTTTGCGGCCACCCTCCATGAGCCGGCGCGCGGCGATCAGGCCGATGTCGAGCAGGAAGAAGCACAGCGCTCCCTGGAACAACGGCCCCACAAAAAGCTCGAGCTTGGCCATACCGGCGTTGCCGGAAACCAGACCGACCAGGAAGCTGCCCAGCAACATGACCAGGGCAGCACCGACGAAGACCTCCTTCAGAATGGTACGCCGGCGTCCGGGCTCGCCCCGACCGGCGCCATTGAGCAGCAGCAGGGCCGTCAGGATGGCAGGGGTCTCCATCAGGGCGAGCACAGCCGCCATATAGCCGCCCGCCGGCAGGCCCACGGCCTCGAGATGCTGCTGGCCGGCGGCAAAGGTCACCACGGAAACGGATCCGTAGGTGGCCGCCAGGGCGCACAGGGTCGAACGATCCAGTCGGGATGTGCGCTTCAGGATGATGAAGGCGACCAGCGGCATCAGGGCGCTGAGCGCAACACCGATGACACCCGCTGCGATGAAATCCCCGTTCAGTCCGGCGGCACGGGCCTCTACCCCGCCTTTGAAGCCGATGCAGAACATCAGATAGAGCGACAAGGCCTTGGCGACCGGCTCGGGAATGGTGAGGTCCGAGCGCGCGAACGCCGCCGCTGCCCCGATGAAGAAGAACAGAATGGCCGGCGACGTCAGAAGCGCCAGGGCGGAGGAAAAGTCGGGCATGGGTCAACCGGGCCGATGAGGGTCGGTCCGAATGACCTCGACCGGCCCCGGCATCCAGTTTATTGGTGTGATGCTGGCTATAACGGATGCTAATGCAATGGCCGATCGGCTGGTCAATCTGGACATCGATCTGCTGCGGGCTTTCGTAACGGTCGTCGAAACCGGCAGCTTTACCCGCACCGCGGCCTTGCTCGGCCGGACCCAGCCCGCGGTCAGTCTGCAGATCCGCCGGCTTGAGGATCAACTGCGATCCCCCTTGCTGGATCGCGGTGGCAAGGGGGTCGGCCTCACCACAGAGGGTGCCGCGCTGTTACCTCAAGCCCGCCGGTTGATGCGGCTGAATGATGAGATCATCTCGACGCTCGGGGACGGAGACCTGGAGGGGGAGGTCCGTTTCGGGGC